>DATKIV010000035.1:0-84675 GCA_035543935.1 Allosphingosinicella sp. | reverse complement strand
ATCGCGGAATGCGGACCGGGTGTCGGGCTGCACACGCTCGACCATCTGACCCACAATGTGAACCGCGGCCGGATGGACCATTGGGCCGGCTTCTACGAGAGCGTCTTCAACTTCCGCCAGATCCGCTATTTCGACATCGAGGGCCAGCAGACCGGCCTGCTCTCCCGCGCGATGACCGCGCCCGACGACAAGATCCGCATCCCGCTCAACGAAAGCCAGGACGAGCACAGCCAGATCGAGGAGTATCTGCGCGAGTACAAGGGCGAGGGCATCCAGCATCTGGCATTGGCGACGGACGACATCTTCGCCACCGTCGACAGACTCAGGGCCAACGGCATCCGCTTCCAGTCCAGCCCCGACACCTATTACGACATGATCGACCAGCGCGGCCCCGGCCACGGCCATTCGATCGGCGAGATGCGCGCACGCAAGATCCTGATCGACGGTTCGCCGGAGACCGGCGAGGGCCTGCTGCTGCAGATCTTCACCGAGAACATGATCGGCCCGATCTTCTTCGAGATCATCCAGCGCAAGGGCAACGAGGGCTTCGGCGAAGGCAATTTCAAGGCGCTCTTCGAATCGATCGAGCTCGACCAGATCCGCCGCGGCGTGATTCCGGTGCGGGCGTAACGGGACGGCGTAATGGGGACGTAACGGCGTAATGGGGACGTAACGGCGTAATGGGGACAGTTACTATTTTTCCCCGCAGCCGTGGTGAAGCGGCCGCCCTCACCGAAAAATAGTAACTGTCCCCTTCAGCGGTCCCCTTTCAGCGGTCCCCTTTCAGCGCGTCTCGTCGCCGGGCTTGTAGTCGGTCTTGCGGGCGTGGAGGGTGGCGGTGCCGTGCGGGCGGGCGAACTGGTCGCGGAGCGAGCGGGCCAGGCCCTCGAGCGCCTCCTGCATCTCCGGCGGCAGCGAGAGATAGGCCGACAGCAGATCGCTCGGCCCTTCCTTGAGCCACTCGCCGTCGCTGCGCCGGCCGGTCAGCACGTAGACGATATCGACCGCCGCCTCGGCGAGCCGGGCAAGATAATCGGCGCGCAGCTCGCGCCGGTCATTTTCGTAGAGACTCTGCTTGGGGACGTCGGTCCCGACCAGATCGGCGAACTCGGCCTGTTTGAGACCGAGTCTCTTGCGTTCTTCTGCGAGGCGCGTGCCAAAACTCATCTCTTTTGAAAAATCCTGCTTGACTGTTGCGCGAAAAGCGGTGAATTAAGCCCCCGGATTCGCTCTCATCGAAAGGTCCATATGCCGACCCTTTTCGTTCTGTTCAATTCCGGCGCGACAGCGTCCGTGTTGGCCCACGGATGTTGACCTCGCCGCACCGGCAGCCGACCGGGCCGGAAGAAGCCAGGCGGTGATGTCGGAAACGGCCGACATTTCCAGCTTCGAGCCGCGCGAGATCCTGCTCGCCGCGGCGGCGCGCGCCGTGCTCGCCGCCTTCCGCGAGCCGCTCGAGCAGCACCAGCTCAATTCACCGGCCACCGCCACGCTGCGGCTGCTCGAGACCGCGCTCGAGCCCTATCGCTTCGATCCGCCCTCCCCTTTGCCGCCACCCTTCAGGTAATTTGGCCTTCAGGTAATTTGGCCTTCAAGTAATTGGCCTTCAAGTGATCGGCCTTCAAATAAGCGCTTCCTGAGCCCGCGCCCGCCGGATAGAGTCGCCGCTCCTTGGGGAGGCTCTTGAGAATGACGGAAGCGGCGTTGCGCGCGAAGCAGGTGGAAACGGCCGAGGGAAATGCGTCCTCGCCGCGCTGGGAGGAGGACGCGCTCGGCTTCCTGATCGCCCCGATCGGCAAGGAGGAATTCCTCGAGAATTATTACGAGCGCAAGCCGCTGATCAACATCCGCAACGCGCCCGATCGCTATGCCGATCTGCTGACCCTCGACATGCTCGACCATTTCATCAACAGCGCCGATCTGCGCGAGGGGATGATCGACCTCACCAACCACAAGAACCGGATCGAGCGCGACGATTATATCAACGAGGACGGCCGCATCAGCCGCGCCACCGTCGCCGAGGAATATCTGCGCGGATCGACGATCATCCTGCCGCAATTCCACGATTCGATGTTCAACCTGGGCGAGTTCTGCCGGGCGCTGGAGGAAGTCCTCACCTGCCACATGCAGACCAACATCTATCTGACGCCGCAGCCGGAGGAGGACAGCACCGGCAATCAGGGCTTCCCGCCGCATTACGACAATCACGACGTGTTCGTGATGCAGCTCTCCGGCTCCAAGGCCTGGCGGATCTACGGCACCGCGGTCGAGACGCCGTTCCGCGGCGAGCAGTTCGAGCTCGGCCGGCACGAGGCGGGCGAGGTCACCCAATCCTTCACCCTGAACGCCGGCGACTGCCTCTATTTGCCGCGCGGCATCATGCACGACGCGGAGAATGTCGGGGCCGCGCCGTCGCTCCACATCACGGTCGGGCTGATCACCAAGACCTGGGCGGACCTCTTGCTCGAATCGATCTCCGAGCTGGCCCTGACCTCGCCCGATTTCCGCCGCTCGCTGCCGGCCGGCTTCGCCAATCGCGATTTCGACCGCGAGAAGGCGCGCGGCCATTTCGCCAAGCTCGTTCGCCAGATCGCCGACGGCGCCGGGATGGACAGCGCGTTCGACCTGCTCGCCGACAATTTCATCCGCGGCCGCCGGCCCAACGTCTCGGGCGTGATCTCGGCCTCGGCGGTGACTCGCGCGGACGACCGCTACCGGCGGCGGCGCTTCGTGCCGTGGAACGTCGCCGACGACGAGGGCAAGTTGATCCTGATCGGGCCCGGCGGCGACCTCGAATTCGACGCCGAGGCAGGCGACGCGCTCGACGTCGCTTTGTCGGGCGCGCCCTTCACCGCCGCCGACCTGCCGAACGGGAATCCCGCCGAATTGATCCGGATCCTGTGGGCGGCCGGCTATCTGGAGCGGCTCGACTCCTAACGACGATCCGGTCAGACCGTCATTCCAGCGAAAGCTGGAATCTCTTTTCTCTTACGGCGCTTCCAACGCATCAAAGAAGTGGGATTCCAGCTTCCGCTGGAATGACGGAGCTTGACGCTGGCTCGCGCCTAGCGGGCGGCGCGGCGCTCGCAATAATCGCGCACCGCCTGGACGAGCGCGAAATCGCCGGCCTCGCGGGCGATTCGCTCGCCCTCGGCGCAATCGCCGCCGCGCACGATCTGGCCGACCCTGGCGCCGAGCGCCTCAGCCTCTTCGCGGCTGCGCGAGAAGAGCGGCGAGCCCGCCGGAATCGAGGTCGAGGGCGGCGGCGCTTGGCTCGGCCGGGCCTCGACCTGGGTCTGGGTCTCGGCCTCCAGCGCATCGCGGTTGGCGCCGCTCCAGCCCGTCCACAGGTTCTGGAAGGGGTTGGCGGGGGGCGGCCCGGCCGCGGGCGCCGGCGCCTGGCCGATCGCGGGCGCAGCGGCCAGCGCCGTCAGGCAAGCGCATAAAGCGAGAAGGAGCGGCCTGAACGTCACGAAGGAAAGATAGGCGCGCCGCCAAGGATTTGAAGGGCCCTGCCCTTTTCGCCCTGTAGCATTTGGTAGCGGAGGACCGTAGCAGCCATAAGGCACACAAGGAAAAAAGACAGAATTTTATGGAATTTATGATGGCGCGGAGCTGTCGCTGGACAGCGACGTTTCACCTCCGCCACGACTATCCCGTGAAACGCAGATCGCACTGACTCGTGACCTAGCCGGGCTTCATGCGAGAATTGATCACGAGGGTCGTCCAGCCACGCGGGTTTGGGCTCGGAAAAAGCGAGGGCGGCCAAGGGCCACCCTCGCAGAGGATCAGAGGACGCGGTAGTAACTGGCGGCCTGCATGTGACTGGACGGGCTCTTCGCCAACCGCTGCGAGTCCCAATCATAGGCCTCCAGCTGTCCCTCAAACAGCGGCGCGGCCTTCTCGAGCTTCTCCAGAACCACCGTGTCGATGTCATCGTATGCCCAGATGACCTTTCCATCTTCCACCTTCATGAGGGCCGTTAGACCCGTCACAAAAGGGATGATGAGAGCTTCAGGATACTTCCACTTCATGTCTTTCGAGGAGCGCTGGAAGAATGGGGTGACCGGATGGATACCCGTGTAGCCGGAGGCGTCCTTCCCGTCGGCCTTCAGCTGCTTGACCTTTTCCGGGTCATACATCTTGACCACGTTCCGGCTACCGAAACGGCGCGTCTTGTCGTTATAGAAGCGCGGAAACTTCTCAAAGATAAGGTCGTAAAGCCGCGGCAGGTCGCTGGCGATTTCGAGACAGGACTCGACGGCCTCGTGCTTCAGCTGATGCACTTGGCCGGCCTTGCCGCCGATGGTCTCCGTCACTGCACTATGTTCCATCAGGACTTTGAATTTGTCGGAGCACTCTTGCTTGTTCCGATAGATATTTTGCGGAAGCACCGAGATGTCGATAGGTAGGAGCTTATTCTCGTTGGCAAAGTTCAGGGGGATCCAAGCCAAGGCAACGATGTCGCGGACGGAGATCGGCTTCGCTTCTTTTTCCTCAACCACGCCGGGTTTCCATTCGACCCGACGACTCAACTCAATCGGCAGGGCTTCTTTCAGCTCGTCGTAAAAACCGAGTTTGTTCTGGAACGCCTCGGTCTGTACTTCTGTATTGGCGTTTCTAGCTTGAGAAATGTCAAAGGCAGCGCGGTCGAACGCCTCCTGCGTGGCTTCGTCAGTCCCCCCCGGATAGATCAGTTCCACGGAAATCAAATGCTCCGCGTCGAATTCCAAGCCCTCGATTTCCTTACGGTGCGCTGACCACGCCTCGTCGAGCTGCTCCCACGTCTTTATCCCCTTGAGGGTCTGTTTATCTAGCACCTGGGACAGCACGAAGAGCCCGATGGCGAAAAGGTTGTGACCCCCGTCGAGCACGCCGTCCACGAATTCCTTATCAAAGAGCACGCGGAAGCGGCTCCGCTGCAGTTCCTCGACTTTGTGAGAGGAAATCAGGAGGCCTTTCGACTTGAACCGGAAAAGCTCAGGCGTGTCGTTGAGCGTGCCCAAAATGCCTTCGATGATCGGATTGCGCTTCGCGCTGCGGGGGTTGGGAGCCAACGCCTTGCTATCGAGGATGGGTAATAATTGGTTGATATTCACGAACCCGACGGCGCGTCGGATCGAGTTCTCGTCGCCGCCCGGCTGAATACATGCATGGGCGAACTTCAGGATGAACGTAGACATAAAAAAAGTCCCTTTCGACATCGAAAGGAACAAACATCGCTCAAAGCACCGAGTAGCCCTCTTCAAGGGCGATCCAGTTCTCGACCGAAGCGTGTTCCAGCTTCATTGAGGGACCTTGCGGCCCCGGCACCGCGGCCTTTCAGCACGCATCTGCAACAATCGGAGCGCGGACCCGAAAAGTCAAGACCAGGGATGTGGGAAAGCCGATCGGCGTTCGGGAGGTCGTGACGGTTCGATCCGCTACCGACCCTCGGCTCAAGAAATGGCGGTTTTCCGCAGTTTCTTGCGAGTCCGTAACCGCCTAGTTTTGCCTGGGAAATCTTAAGCTATTGGTTTCTAAAGATTAATTCACGGGGATGGTAGCGGAGGAGGGACTTGAACCCCCGACACGCGGATTATGATTCCGCTGCTCTAACCAGCTGAGCTACTCCGCCCCAAGTGGACGCGGCGCTATAGGAAGGGGCGCGCGAGCGGTCAACTGGAGCGGCCGGCGGCGAAGTTCAAGGTCCGGAACCGCCAGCGCCCCCGTGTCGTTTGCAAAAAGGCACGGAGAAAACGCCATGGACCTGCTGACCCCGCTCGAAACCATTTGCCGCCTCAGTCTGCGCGCCAAGGAGCTGGAAGCGCAGGTCCCCGCTTCGGATCCGGACGAGGATCCCGAGAATGTCGACGATTATGACGACGAGGGCGGCGAGACGCTCTCGGTGCTCGAGGACGAATTGAACGACGGCGTCGAGGAGGAGGTCCAGGCTCTGCTCGACGAGCTCGCCGAGGACCAGCTCGCCGAGATCGTCGCTTTGGCCTGGGTCGGCCGCGGCACCTACGATTCCAGCGAATGGGACGAGGCCTTTGCCGAAGCGAACGACCTCAGCGGCGACGAGCGGATGGACGAGCTTCTCGAAATGCCGCTGCTCGGCGGCTATCTCGACGCCGGGCTGGCGGCGTTCGACTATAGCTGCGACGGAGTCGGGCAGGTCGATTGACGGCAGTTCAAGCCTGACCAATCGTCATTCCGGCGAAAGCTGGAATCTCTTTTCCTTTTCGTTCCAGGCGCCTTGAAGAAGGGGGATTCCAGCTTTCGCCGGAATGACGGAGGTTGAGGTCGGTCCCGCCCCGTTCAGCGCCGGAAGGCGTGCACCTTGAGCGGCTCCCACGGCCCGTCCCGATAGCGCCATGACGCCAGAGCGCGGATCGCCAGCGGGCGCGGCGCGAAGGCGGCGCGGAGCTGCTGCTGGAGCCGTTTCGCGTCGCGCGGGTCGACCTTGTTCTGGATGGTGACGTGGGGCCGGAAGGGCGTCAGGTCCTGCGGCGTGAGCAGGCCCTGGAAGGCCTCGGCGAGATCGTCGCGGATCGTTCGGAGATCCTCGCTCTCGATGCGGAGGGCCGTCCCCTCGCCCAGGTCGACGATCCCAGCCACGGTCGCGCGCGGCGGCGGCGCCGCGGCGGCGGCGGCGAGCCGGCGCCCCAGCTCCGCTTCCAGGCGCGGCGGCAGCTGGCGAAACAAAGTGAGATGGGCGGGCACGCGGTTGCGCTCGGGCGGATAATGGGTGCGCCGGAGCTGCTGCAGCCAGCCATTGTCGCCCTCGCCGAACAAGGCGGTGACGATGATGGGGCCCGTCAAATCTCGACCTGGCTGCCGAGCTCGACGACGCGATTGGGCGGCAGGCTGAAGAATTCCATCGCGCTTTCCGCGTTCCTGAGCATCCAGGCGAAGAGCTTCTCGCGCCAGATCGCCATGCCCGGTCTGGGACTCGCGATCAGCGTCTGGCGGGCGAGGAAGAAGCTGGTGTCCATCATCCTGAACTGCGGACCGCAGCTGTCAACCCGCGCCAGCGCGCTCGGCACGTTGGTTTCCTGCATGAAGCCGTAGCGGATGATCAGGCGGAAGAAGCCCGAGCCGAGCTCGTCGAGATGGAAGGTCTTCTCCTCCTCGACATAGGGCACGTCCTCGATGCGCACCGTGAGCAGCAGCACGCGCTCGTGCAGCACCTTGTTGTGCTTGAGGTTGTGCAGCAAAGCGTGCGGGATGCCGTCGGGCGCGGTGGTCATGAAGACGGCGGTGCCGGGCACGCGGGTGGCGCTCGACGCGGCCGACTTGATGAAGATGGCGGCGGGCATCGCCGCCTCGTTCATCCGCTTGATCATCAGCTGCCGGCCCTTGGCCCAGGTGGTGAGGAAGGTGAAGGCGATGAATCCGATGAGCAAGGGGAACCAGCCGCCGTCCGGCACCTTCAGCAGGTTCGCCGCGAAATAGGCGATGTCGACCAGGAAGAAGACGGCCAGCACCGGAATTGCGAGCCACGGCTTCCACTTCCACAGCGAGAACAGGACCACCGTGAGCAGGCAGGTGTCGATGAACATCGCGCCGGTCACCGCGATGCCGTAGGCGGCGGCGAGGTTCGACGAATTGCGGAAGAACAGGACGAGCAGGATCACCATCACCATCAGCGCCCAGTTGATCACCGGGATGTAGATCTGGCCCATCGCCGCTTCGCTCGTATGCTGGATCCTGAGGCGCGGGATGAAGCCGAGGTGCATCGCCTGCTGGGTGACGGAGAAGGCGCCGGAGATGACCGCCTGGCTGGCGATGATGGTGGCGAAGGTGGCGAGGATGACGAGCGGCAGCCGCATGCCCTCGGGCGCCAGGAAGAAGAAGGGATTGGCGAGCGCGGCGTCGGCGCCGGCCGGATCGAGCGAGAGCACCATCGCCCCCTGCCCCATATAATTGAGCATCAA
This sequence comes from Allosphingosinicella sp., assembly GCA_035543935.1. GTDB lineage: Bacteria > Pseudomonadota > Alphaproteobacteria > Sphingomonadales > Sphingomonadaceae > Allosphingosinicella. Next base: position 76,756 of record DATKIV010000035.1, on the reverse strand, counting down.
GGCCGGCATGACGAAGAACAGCCAGGAGACGCCGATCGGCTTGCGGCCGAAATGGCCCATATCGGCATAGAGCGCCTCCGCGCCGGTCACCGCCAGCACGACCGAGCCCATGGCGATGAAGGCGCTCCAGCCGTCGGTCATGAAGAAGCGCACCGCGTTCAGCGGGTTGATCGTCTCGAGGATGATCCAGGGCGAGCCGGCGATATGGATCAGGCCGAGCACGGAGATGGTGAGGAAGTAGAAGATCATCACCGGCCCGAACAGCGCGCCGACCCGCGCCGTGCCGGTCGACTGGATCGCGAACAGGAAAACGAGGATGGTGATCGCGATCGGCACGACATAGGGGCCGAAGCCGGACTGGACCGTGTTCAGGCCCTCGACGGCCGAGAGGACCGAGATGGCGGGCGTGATCATCGAATCGCCGTAGAAGAGCGCGCAGGCGAAGACGCCGAGCAGCACGATCCCCGCCGTCCATTTCCGCCGTCCCGGCCCTTCCGACGACTTGCGGTTGATCAGCGCCAGCAGAGCGAGGCTGCCGCCTTCGCCCTTATTGTCGGCGCGCATGATCACGGTGACGTATTTGATAGCGACGACGATCATCATCGACCAGAAAATGAGGCTGAGCACGCCCAATATTTCAAGGTCGCCGCCGGAGAGGTGATGGTGGCCCTTGAAGGTCTCGCGGAACGCGTAGATCGGGCTGGTGCCGATGTCGCCGAAGACGATGCCGACCGCGCCGACGGCGAGCTTGATGATCCCGGACTGGGGATGGTGCCCGGCCGGTCGGTCGGCGGGCTGCGCGGGGGCGGTGCTGTCGCTCATCGGTCAGGAACGAACGTCCGACTTCCTCTGTTGGTCCCGGGCGCTGCCAGGGCGGCGGCGGCTCTAGCACTCGCCCGAGGGGCGCGCAACGGCGACAAAGGCCTCGCGTCCCGCTATAGACCCCGCCGGATTCGGTTGAGAGGAGCCTGCAAGATGCGCGTCGGCGTGCCCAAGGAGATCAAGGTTCACGAATATCGCGTCGGCCTGACTCCGGCCTCGGTGGCGGAGTTGGTCGCCGCCGGACACGAGGTCGTCGTCGAGACCAAGGCGGGGCTCGGCATCGACTTCTCCGACCGGGATTATGTCGAGGCGGGGGCGGCGATCGGCGCCGACGCCGCAGAAATCTTCGCCAGGTCCGACATGATCGTCAAGGTGAAGGAGCCGCAGGCCGCGGAGATCGCGCTGCTGGAGCCGCGTCATCTGCTCTTCACCTATCTCCACCTCGCCCCCGATCCCGACCAGACGCAAGGGCTGATGGCCTCGGGCGCGACCTGCATCGCCTATGAGACGGTGACCGCCAATGACGGCTCGCTGCCGCTGCTGAAGCCGATGTCCGAGGTCGCGGGGCGGATGTCGATCCAGGTCGGCGCCCATTATCTCGAAAAGGAGCAGGGCGGCCGCGGCGTGCTGCTCGGCGGCGTTCCCGGCGTCGCCCCGGCCAAGGTGATGATCCTGGGCGGCGGCATTGCCGGCGTCAACGCGGCGCAGATGGCGGTCGGCATGCGCGCCGACGTCACCATCTACGACATCTCCAACGCCCGCCTGGCCGAACTGGACATGTTCTTCGGCAGCCAGATCAAGACCGCCTACGCCTCCCGGGCGACGATCGCCCATGCCGTCAGGAAGGCCGAAGTGGTGATCGGCGCGGTTCTCATCCCCGGCGCCGCGGCGCCCAAATTGATCACCCGCGACATGCTCAAGACGATGAAGCGCGGCTCGGTCCTGGTCGATATCTCGATCGACCAGGGCGGCTGCTTCGAGACCAGCCACGCCACCACCCATTCGGATCCGGTCTACGAGATCGACGGCATCATCCATTATTGCGTCGCCAACATGCCGGGCGCGGTGGCGCGGACCTCGGCCTTCGCACTCAACAATGCGACGCTGCCATTCGTTCTCAAGCTCGCCAACCAAGGCGCTGAAGCAGCGATGAAAGCCGATCGGCACCTCGCAAACGGTCTCAACGTCTCCGGCGGCAAGATCCGCCACCCGGCCGTCGCCGAGGCGCTCGGTTTGCCGTTCGAGCCGGCGGGGTGAATGGGGATGGGGACACGTACTTTTTCGAGAAAAAGTACGTGTCCCCTTTTAGCCAACCCAAAAGTACGTGTCCCCTTTTTAGCCAACCCGCTCGTCCCGAGTAGGGATTGGGAGCTCTACTGCTTCATTCCACCACCCTCACCGGAGTTACGGGCGGCGGGTTTTGCGGCCGGGGCGGCGGCGGGGTCGCGGGGCGCAGGGGCGCGCCGGTCTCCGCCGCCTCGCGGACCGCGGCGAGCCGCTCGGTGATCACCGCATGATAAGCGGAGGTCTGCGGGACATTGGGCAGCAGGCCCTGCCAGATCTGGTAGGCGCCCTGGTAATTGCCGCCCCGCGCCAGCGCGAGGCCGTAGAAGAAATGCGGGCCCGGATGGGTCGGCGCGAGCTGCGCGGCGCGCTCGAAGGCGAGCTGGGCGGCCGGGCTCATCGCATCGTCGCTGCCGGCGACGAGCGAATAGCCGTAAGCGAGCCACAAGGCGAAGCTGCGCGGATTGCCGCGAATCGCCGATTGGAGGATTTCGGCGGCGCCATGCGGGTTGCCGCGCCGGCGGTCGGCGTCGGCCAGCGTCATCCAATAAGAAGCGCGGTCGAAGCGGCCGAGCAGCTCCGGCCGAAGCACGGCGAAATCGTCGTCGGGAAGGTCGCTGACGGCGCGCTCGGCCTGCTTCGGGCGGCCGGGCTCGCCGGGACGGCCCTGCCAGGCATAGCCGGCGAGCGCGAGCAGGAGGGCGGCGGCAAGGAACTGAAGCGCGCCCAAGTCGCGCCGCGCGAACGGGAACAGGGCCGCGGCCAAAGCGAGCGCGAGCAGGATCATGGCGAGCCAGCCGCCCATCAGCTTTTCCCGCGCCGGCGGAAGCGGCCGCGCGCCAGCCAGAGGCCGCCGAACAGCAGCACGAACGGCGCCGCGAAGAGCGGCCAGGTCATGCGGTCGAGCACCGGCTGGTAGCTGACCCACCGGCCGTAGCGCGAGATCATCCAGGCGCGGATCGCTTCGGGATCCTCGCCGGCCTGGATGCGCTGGCGGACCATCGAGCGCATGTCGCCGGCCAGTTCGGATGGGCTGTCGGCGATCGATTCGCCCTGGCAGACGAGGCAGCGCAACGTCTCCATCAGCGCCTTGGCCTGCCGTTCCTTGGCCGGATCGCGGAGCTGGACGTTGGCATAAGGCGCGGCCGGCAGCAGCGAATCGGCGAAGGCGGGGGTGGCGGCGAGCGCGATGGCCGCCAACAACACAGCCGTTCGTCCCGAGCGACGTCGAGGGACCCTGCCGAGCCCGGTCGAGGCCCTGTTCTCGCCTACGCTCGAAAGCATGTCTCGGCTTCGCTCGACACGAACGAATATATTTTGAGTCAGCCCCCCCCTCATCGCGCGGCCTCGTAGGCGGCGATGATCCTGGGCAGGTCGAAATCGTTGATCTGGCCGATATGCTGGAGGCGGATGATGCCGCGGCCGTCGACCACGAACGTCTCGGGGACGCCGGCCGAGCCGATCTCCATCTGCACGCGGCGGTCGACGTCGGCGCCGATCGCTCGGAAGGGATTGCCGTAATTGGCGAAGAAGATGGCGAGGTCCTCGGGCCGGTCGCGGATCGCGATGCCGACCACCGGAATGCCGCGGCGGGAGAGCGCATCGAGCTGCGGCGCTTCGACGCGGCAGGGCAGGCACCAGCTCGCGAAGACGTTGACGACGTGCGTCTGGCCCTGGCGGAGCGATGCGGCCGAGAGGCCCGGACGCCCGGCTATTGCCGGCGCCAGGGTGAAATCGGGGACGGGCTGGCCGACCATCCCGGAGGGCACGGCCTTGTCGCGCGGCGCATTGAGGCTGACCGCGAACACCGCCAGGAAGATCGCGAAGCCGGCGAGCGGCACCCACAGGATGAGCCGCTTCCTCATGCCGGCGCCTCCGCGCCGCTCAGCTCGCCGGCCTTGGTCCCGCGCCGGCGGCGCAGGCGGCCGATCAAGGCGAGCAGGCCGCCGAAAGCGATCAGGCCGCCGCCGAGCCAGATCAAGGTGACGAGCGGCTTCCACCACAGGCGGAGCTGGCGGCGGCCGCCCTGATCGAGCTGGTTGGTGGCATCGCCGACCGCGACGTAGAGCTGGCCGTCCCAGAGCGTCCGGATCGCCGCTTCGCTGGTCGGCTGCGGCGGCGTCGTGAACAGCCTTTGCTCGGGGCGCAAGGCGAAGGGCGCGCCGTCGCCGCGCCGGACCTCGAGATCGGCCTCGATCGCGGTCCAATTGGGCCCGACCACCGGCGCCACGCCGTTGAAGCGAACGCTAAAGCCGCCGACGCGCGCGGTCTGGCCGGGCCGGATCGCGACCAGGGTTTCCTGGGTGAAGGCGCTCTCGGCGGCCATGCCGGCGAGGCTCACGGCGATGCCGAGATGGGCGATGACCATGCCGTAGATGAAGAGCGGCGTGCGCCTGAGGTTGCGGCCCCACAAAGGCGCGAGGCTGGCGGCGGCGATGCCGGGCGCAAGAGCGAGCCCGAGCATCGGCAGCAGGCGGATGCCGGGCGCGAGCACCACCAGGGCGACCAGAGCGGCGACGCTCAGCAGCACCGGGATGGCGATCCGGCCCGACAGGGTCTTCAGGCTGTCGCGGCGCCAGCGCAGCAGCGGCCCGATCGCCATGACCACCACCAGCACCAGCGCGAAGGGCCCGATCCAGCCGTTGAAATAAGGCGGCCCGACCGAGATTTCGGTGCCGAGCGCCTGCGTGATCAGCGGATAGAGCGTGCCGTAGAAGACCAGGCCGAGGATCACCGACAGCAGCAGATTGTTGATCACCAAGGCAGCCTCGCGGCTGACGATCTCGAAGCTCGAGCCTTCCTTCACGTGGCGCACGCGAAGCGCGAACAGGAAGAGGGCGCCGCCGATATAAAGAGCGAGCAGAGCGAGGATGAAGGTGCCGCGCTTGGGATCGACGGCGAAGGCATGGACGCTGGTGAGAATGCCCGAGCGGACCAGGAAGGTGCCGATCATCGACATCGAGAAGGCGACGACGGCGAGCATGATCGTCCAGGCGCGAAGGCCGGCGCGGGTGGCGAGCACGGTGACGCTGTGCAGCAAAGCGGTGGCGGCGAGCCACGGCATCAAGGAGGCGTTCTCGACCGGATCCCAGAACCACCAGCCGCCCCAGCCGAGCTCGTAATAGGCCCAATAGGAGCCCGCGGTGATGCCGAGGGTGAGGAAGATCCAGGCGGCCAATATCCAGGGCCGCATCGCGCGGGCGAAGGCCGGGCCGACGTCGCGGGTGACCAGGGCGCCGACCGCGAAGGAGAAGGCGATCGAAATGCCGACATAGCCGAAATAGAGGGTCGGCGGGTGGAAGGCGAGGCCCGGATCCTGGAGCAAAGGATTGAGGCCGTTGCCCTCGATCGGCACCGGCGACAGCCGCTCGAACGGGTTGGAGGCGAACAAAAGGAAGGCGTAGAAGCCGAGCGCGATCGCGGCCTGGGCGGCGAGCGTGGCGATCAACGTGTTCTGCCGCAAGCGGCGCTCGAACAAGGCGACGGCGCCGCCGGCGACCGCGAGCACGGTCACCCAGAGCAGCATCGAGCCTTCGTGATTGCCCCAGGCGCCGGCGAATTTGTAGAGCCAGGGCTTCATCGAATGGCTGTTGGCGGCGACCAGCTTGACCGACAAATCGGTGCGCAGGAACAGCCAGATCAAGGTGAGGAAGGCGAGACCGACCAGCACGCCCTGCGCCACCGCGACGGGCCGCACGATCCTGAGCAGCCCCTCCCCCCCGGGCCTGAGCGCCGCCCAGCCCAGGACGAGCTGGAGCAGCGACAGCGAAGCCGCGAGCCAGAGCAGAGCGAGGCCGGTTTCGGCGATCAACGGACCGCGTCCGTCTTGTGCATGCCGCGGCTGGTCAATTCGGGCGGCATGTAATTCTCGTCATGCTTGGCGAGGATCTGGCTGGCGACGAAAATGCCGTCGGGCTGGAAATGGCCGTCGGCGACGGCGCCGCTGCCGACCCGGAACAGCTCGGGCGTGATCCCGGTATAGCGGGCCTGGATACGGTGCGGGCTGGTGTCGCCGATGACGAACCGGATGGAGATTCCGTCGGGCATGCGCCGGATCTCGCGCACCAGGCCGCCGACGCGAACGGCGCGGTCGGCCGGCGGGCGGCCCGCCCGCGCGATGTCGGCGGGCGCGTAGAAGAAGCTGGCATTGTCCCTGAGGCCCCACATGGCGAGAAGCACCGCGCCCAGCACCGCGCCGATCGCGAGGAGGAGCAGGGTGAGGCGCTGATTCTTGCGCTTCACGGGCGCTTGCCGACGGCGTCGGCCTCGGCCTCGGCGCGGCGCATGGCGGCGAAGCTCCACAGGGCCATGCCGAGCGTCCCGGCGACGGTCAGCGCATAGGCCGCGATGATGAAGGGCCAGGGATCGACCGTCATGAGCCGGCCATCCTTTTCAGCCGCGCCTCGACCTTGTTGCGGGCGAGCTCGGCGCGCATCCGCATCAAGACGATCGCGCCGAACAGCAGCGAAAAGCCGAGCGCCGAGACCAGCAGCGGCCACAGCATCGAGGCGTCGATCGTCGAGGTGCCGCGCACGAAGCTGATGCTCTGGCCCTGGTGGAGCGTGTTCCACCAGACCACCGAATAATGGATGATCGGAATGTTGACCGCGCCGGCCAGGCCGAAGATCGCGGTGATCCGCCCCTCCCCGCCTTTCTCCTTCTCGGCGCCGGCGAGCGCGATGAAGCCGAAATAGAGGAAGAGCAGGACCAGCATCGACGTCATCCGGCCGTCCCATTCCCAATAGGTGCCCCAGGTCGGCTTGCCCCAGAGCGAGCCGGTGGCGAGGCAGAGGGCGGTGAACAGGGCACCGGGCACGGCCAGGGCGCGGGCGGCGACGGCGGCGAGCGGGTGGCGCCAGACGATCTGCATCAGGCTGGCGATGGCGATCCCGGTCCAGCCCGCCATCGCCAGCCAGGCGGCCGGGACGTGGACGTAGAGGATGCGCACGCTCTCCCCCTGCAAGCGCTCGGCCGGGGCCAGGACCAGCCCCCAGCCAAGCGCGCCGAGGATCATCGCCGCGCCCGCCCAGCCGAGCCAGGCCGTGAGCGGTCGCGCGATTTTGAGGAAGCGGGCCGGATTCGCGTAGACGTGCATGTTCGAAGGCGATGTGTAGCTTAGGCTTTGGCGGCGGGGAAGGCTGGGGACAGTTACTTTCACGCGCCGGCGGGGGAGCGGGGACAGTCACTTTCAGCACGGCGGCACGAAACCCCGACCGGCGCGGCTGAAAGTGACTGTCCCCAGTCGGCGCCGCCTTGCTGAAAGTGACTGTCCCCAGTCGGCCACGACGGCACGAAACCTCGACCGGCGCGGCTGAAAGTGACTGTCCCCTTCCCTCGCACGTGCCTATGGCGCACCGTGCCCGACCTTTCCCCGCCCCCTCTCAAGCAGAACCGGCTGCTCGGCATCGGCCTGCGCGTGGGCGCGGCGACCTGCTTTGGGTTCATGGCGGCGATGATCAAGCTCGGGTCCGAGGCGGGCGTGAGCCTGCCCGAGCTCGCTTTCTACCGCTTCGCCTTCGGGCTGCCGCCCTTGCTGATCTGGATCGCGATGACCGGCAGCTTCGGCGCCTGGCGGACGCGGCGGCCCTTCGCCCACCTTTGGCGCGGCACGATCGGCCTGACCACGATGGTGACCGCCTTCGCCGCGCTCACTTTGCTGCCGCTCGCCGAATCGGCGACGATCGGCTTCGTCGCGCCACTCTTCTCGGTGGCGCTGTCGGCCCTGATCCTCGGCGAGAAGGTCGGCCGCCACCGCTGGACCGCGGTCGTCCTGGGCCTGATCGGCGTACTCATCGTGATGCGGCCCGGCGGCAGTCCCGTGCCGGCGCTCGGCCTCGCTTTGGCATTGCTCGCCGCGCTCGGCACCGCCGGGGTGACGATCACCCTGCGCCAGATCGGCAAGACCGAGCGGACGCCGACGATCGTGCTCTGGTTCACCTTCTTCGCGATGGCCGCGACCGGCCTGTTCCTGCCCGCTTACGGCCGGGCGCATGACGGCCCAACCTGGACGATCCTGGTCGCGCTCGGCCTGTTCGGCGGCCTCGGCCAGCTCTTCCTGACCTCCTCGCTGCGCTTCGCGCCGGTGCCGGTCGTGGTGCCGTTCGATTACAGCCAATTGCTGTGGGCGGTGCTGCTCGGGTGGATATTGTGGGACACAAGCCCGCCCGCCAGCACCTGGACCGGCGCCGCGGTGATCGTCGCGAGCGGGCTCTACACCCTCTATCGCGAGCACCTATTGGGTAAGGACGAAGCCCGCGCCGCCCGCGCCACCGAGCCGCTCTAGAAAAGGGGACAGTTACTGTGACTGTCCCCTTTTTCAGCGCCCGATCAGCCGCCTCGCCATGTCGCCGGCGACCCGCGCCGGATTGCGGCCGCTGGCGGCGCTTTCCTGCCAGATCTCGTCGAGCCGGCCGGGGATCGCCTCGATCCGGCGGCGCACCATCTCCTGGTCGCCGTCGCCGAGATATTCGGTCGAGACGTTGATGATGCCGCCGGCGTTGATCACATAATCGGGCGCGTAGAGGATGCCGCGCGCCTGGACGCGGTCGCCGTCGTCGCGCGTCGCCATCTGGTTGTTGGCGCCGCCGGCGACGATCGGCACGTTCAGGGCGGCGATCGATGAGGCGTCGAGGATCGCGCCCAGCGCATTGGGGCTGAGCACGTCGGCCTCCAGGGTCATGATCTCGCCGGCGCCCACCGTCGTGCCGCCGGTCTCGGCCGCCAGCGCTTCGGCGCGGCCCTGGTCGACGTCGGCGATGCTGAGCCGGGCGCCCTCGGCGGCGGCGCGGCGGGCGAAGCCAGAAGCGACGCTGCCAGCGCCCTGGATGGCGATGTGGAGGCCGGAAAGGCTGTCCTTGCCCAAAGCGCGCTTCACCGCCGCCTTGACGCCGAGGAAGACGCCGTAGCTCGTATGCGGCCCGGGATCACCGCCGACGGCGCCCTCCGCCACGGGAAGCCCGGCGACATAGCCGGTCTCCTTCGAGATCGCGACCATGTCGGCGACGTTCATTCCGACATCCTCGGCGGTGACGTAGCGCCCGCACAGACCGGCGACGGCGCGCCCGAAGGCGGCGAGCATCTCGGGCGTCTTGGTCCGCGCCGCGTCGGCGAGGATCACCGCCTTGCCGCCGCCCAGAGGCAGGCCGGCCATGGCGTTCTTGTAGCTCATCCCGCGCGACAGGCGCAGCGCATCGGCGATGGCGTCGCTCGCTTCGGCGTAATGCCACAGCCGCGTGCCGCCGGCGCCGGGGCCGAGATGGGTGGAATGGACGGCGATGACTGCTTTGAGGCCGGTCTTAGGGTCGGTCACGAAATGCACGAGCTCATGATCGTCGAAATCGGGAAAATCCCAAAGCGAGTCCATTATCATCCTGTCCTAATTGTATTTTCTGCAAGAATGGGGCGACCAACGGGACTTGAACCCGCGACCCTCGGTACCACAAACCGATGCTCTAACCAGCTGAGCTATGGTCGCCATGCTTATCAGGTGCGCCGCGCACATAGGGGTGGGCACCGGGCAGCGTCAAGCGGCGCCAGCGCCAGGCGATCATCAGCAAGGCGAAGGGCGCGAGCCAGACCAGCCGGCTCTGATAGCGGTCGTGGACGTCGGACAGCGCGCCGGCCAGCGCCGCATTGACCAGCAAGGCGGCGGTCACCGCGGCGGCCAGCGACAGCGCCGGCCCGTCCCGCCGCCGCCATGCGAGGACCAAGGCGACGGGCAGCAACAGCAGCGCCAGGATCGCGACCGGCATGACGATATTGCGGACCAGCGCCTTGGGCGTCGTCCCCTGCGACTGGTGCGAGGCGAGCAGGGCCGGCACCGTCTCGGGCCGGTAGCGGCCGAGTATGTAGGTGATGCCGCCGCTCGGATCGCGGCAGCTGTTCGGACATTCGTCGTCCAATGGCGCGAAGCTGACGAGCTGCCGGGCGAAGCCGCGCAGCGACGAGAGCAGGAACTGTCCCGGCCGTTCGGCGATCGCGCCGCGGTTCGCCTGCGCCATCATGTCGACCCAAAGCCAGCGCGCCTCCGGCGGATCGGGGTGCCAGATAAGGTCGGTGACCGGCGTCGCGGCGCCGGTCCACAGCAATTGCTGGCTGTCGCGGGGCAATTGGCCGCGGATCGCGCACAGGCGCGGCGGCGCGTCCCGGCCGCAATGCCGGTCGAGCCAGGGGCCGATCAGCCCGTCCTCGTTGAGCCGCGCGTAGAGGAAGACCGAGCCAGTCGGCGAAACCGTCCAGCGGCCGAGCACCGCGCCGTTGGCGACGATCCAGCCGGCCAGGACCAGGCCAGCCGCCGCCAGCGCCGGCAGCCAGCGGCGCAAACCGAGGCGCCAGCCGCGTCCGGCGGCGCGCGTGCTGAGGAGGGTGGCTGCCGCCGCGGCGAGCAGCAGCGGCAAATGGGTATAATGGGTCAGCGCGGCCACGACGATCGCGGTCCACAGCAGCAAATTGCCGCTCCGGCCCGGCGCGCGCGACGCGGCCAGCCAGACCAGCAGCACGAGCATGCCGGTCAGCGCGTCGGGCATGAGCTGGCCGGAATGCCAGGGCAAAGCGGTCAGCAAAGCCGCGGGCGCGATCCAGGCGAGCCGCCGCCAGCGCCCCGATCCCTCCGCATCGAGCGCCCCCGCCACCGCCCACAAAACCAGCGCCACCGCGAGCGCCTGCACCGCGACCGCGATCCACAGCCCGATGACGCCCGGCCCCAGCGCGACCAGCGGCTTGAGCAGCAGGCCGTAATAGCTCGACCGGTCGAGCGCATATTCGGGCCCGAAGGCGATGCCGAGATAGGTGCCGCTGTCCGGGAAGATCAAAGGGAAGCCGTTATGGACGGCGGGAACAAGCAGGAGGAGGGTCAGCAGCGCGATCGGAACCACCGGTCTGAGCTTTTCCCCCGCACTCATGGTTCAGCCCCGGATCGGAATGGAACAGGCAGCGCTCGTCATTCCAGCGAAAGCTGGAATCCCCCTTCATGCTGGAAGGAAAAGAGATTCCAGCTTTCGCTGGAATGACGGGACTTTAGGGCCAACCCCTTTCCAGTCAACCGAACCGGCTCTGGCGCACCGCCGCCGCCACCCCATATCGCGGCGATGATCCCTTTCTCGATCCTCGACCTCGCCCCGATCGTCCAGGGCGGCACCGCCGCCGACGCCCTCCACAATGCCCGCGACCTCGCCCGCCAGGCCGAAGGCTGGGGCTATCGGCGCTTCTGGATGGCCGAGCATCACTCCATGCCCGGCATCGCCAGCGCCGCGACCAGCGTCGCCCTGGCCTATGTCGGCGGCGGCACGTCGACGATCCGCATCGGCGCCGGCGGCATCATGCTGCCCAACCACGCGCCGCTGCAGATCGCCGAGCAGTTCGGCACGCTCGAATCTTTGTTTCCGGGCCGCGTCGACCTCGGGCTCGGGCGGGCGCCCGGCACCGACCAGGCGGCGGCCTACGCCCTGCGCCGCAACCTCAACGCCGACGTCGACCAATTCCCGCGCGACGTCGTCGAGCTGATGGATTATCTGAAGCCGGCCGCGCCCGCCCGCGTCCGCGCCATTCCGGGCGAAGGGCTCTCGATCCCGATCTGGATCCTCGGCTCGAGCCTGTTCGGCGCCCGGCTCGCCGCGCATCTCGGCCTGCCTTACGCCTTCGCCTCGCATTTCGCGCCCGGCCAGATGATGGAGGCGCTCGACGTCTATCGCACGGCTTTCCGGCCCTCGGCCCAGCTCGCCGAGCCTTATGTCATGCTCGGCTTCAACGCCTTCGCTGCCAACACGGACGAGGAGGCCGCCTTGATGGCGACGTCGCTGATGCAGGCCTTCATCGCGCTGCGCCAGGGCACGCCGGGGCAATTGCCGCCGCCGATCCCCGGCTTTTACGAGAGCCTGTCCCCGGCCCAGCGCGCCGGCCTCGACCACGTTTTGTCCTGCTCGGCGATCGGCGGCCCGGACAAGGTTCACGCCGCGATCCGGGCCTTCATCGCCCGCACCGGCGCCGACGAGCTGATGATCACCTCACAGACCTACGATCATGATGCGCGCCTGCGCTCGTTCGAGATCGTCGCGCAGCTGATCGAGCGCTGAGTTCCCCGGCGAAGGCCGGGGTCCAGTACTTCCTTTCGTGCCGCTGGACCCCGGCTTTCGCCGGGGAACATCCTAACGCGCGGGATCGAGCCAGCGCGCGGCTTCCGCCGGCGTCTTCTTGTCGGTGTCGCGGTCGACCATCAGGTTGGCCTGGCGCATGCGCTCGACGGGGATGGCGCCGATCAGCGGCCGGAGCGCGGCGAGCAGGCGCTGGTCGCCGGCGCGGCCGGGCGCGACCAGCAGCACGGCGTCGTAGCTCGGCAGAGCGCGGCGGGGATCGGTCAGCGTGACGAGGTCGAGCGCGGCGATTCGGCCGTCGGAGGAGAAAGCGGTGATGACGTCCACCGCGCCGTCGGCGACGGCGCGGTACATGAAGGTCGGGCTGTAGGAGGTCTGGCCCGCGAAGCTCAGGCCGTAGCGGGACTGGACCGCGCGCCATTCGGGCCGGGTCAGGAATTCGAGGTCGGCGCCGAGCCTCAGCCGCGGCGCGGCGCGGGCCAGGTCGTCGAGCGTGGCGAGGCCGAGCGCCTCGGCCCGGTTCCGGCGCATCGCCAGCGCATAGGCATTTTCGAAGCCCAAAGCGCCGATGAGGAGCACGCCGTCGCGCCGCCGCAGCGCGCCGGTCAATTCCGCCAGCATCGCCGCCGGTTCCGGCGTGTCGGTGCGCCGGAGGATGTTGGTCCACAAAGTGCCGGAATAATCGACGTAGACGTCGACATCGCCGGCCGCGAGCGCCTGATAGGCGACGGTCGAGCCGAGATTATCGCGCCGCTCGGTACGGTAGCCCGCCGCCTGCAGCCGCCGCTCGATCGCGCTCGCCAATATATATTGCTCGGAGAAGTTCTTGGCGCCGATCACGACCACGTCGCCGCCGGAGGCCGCGCCGGGCAAGGGCAGGAAGGCCAGGCCCAGGGCCGCGGCCAGTGCGCCCAGCCCAAGCCGGACCCGCCAGCGCGAGCGCAGCCTCAGGCCCGCCTCGACCAGCGCCAGCAAGCCGTCGACGGCCAGAGCGAGCACGGCCGCCGCCGCGCAGCCGGTGAGCACGCGGACCCAATTCTCGGTCTGGAGCCCTGAGAAGATGAGGTTGCCGAGGCTCGGCTGGCCGACCGTGGTGGCGAGCGTGGCGGCGCCGATCGTCCACACCGCGGCGGTGCGGATGCCGGCGAGGATGACCGGCGCTCCCAAAGGCAGCTCGACCATATTCAGGCGCTGGCGCCGGGTCATGCCGAGCCCGTCGGCGGCCTCGATCACCGCCGGGTCGATCCCCTGCAGCGCGGCGATCCCATTCCTCAGGATCGGCAGCAAGGCGTAGAGGCTGAGCGCGATCAAGGCGGGCAGGAAGCCGAGCGCGGGAATGGCGAGCCCGGTCGCCCGGCCGAGGATCAAAAGCGCCGGATAGAAAAGCGCGAGCAAAGCCAGCGCCGGGATCGTCTGAACCAGGCCGGCAAGGCCGAGCAAAGGCGTGCGCAAGGCGCGGCTGCGCGCGGCGGCTATGGCGAGCGGCAGCCCGAGCGTCACGCCGATGCCGACCGCGCAGCCGCTCAGCAGCAGATGCGAGCGGACCAGCTCGGGCAGCTCGGCCAGCGCCTCGGCGAGCGCAGGGCTCATAACGCCGCCAGCCGCGCGGCCTGGCGCCGCGGCACGTCGATCATCGCCCGCACCTCCGGGTCGTCCGACGCCATGAGCGCGGCGGGGGCGGCGTCGGCGCGGACGCGTCCGTCGATCAGCACGACGATCCGGTCGGCGAGCAGAAGCGCCTCGGCGACGTCGTGGGTGACCATCAGCGTGGTCAGGCCGAGCCGGTCGTGAAGCGCACGATAGGCCTCGCCGAGCGCGTCGCGGGTGACCGGATCGAGCGCGCCGAACGGCTCGTCCATCAGCATCAGCTTGGGCCCCGCCGCCAGCGCGCGCGCGAAGCCGACCCGCTGCGCCTGGCCGCCGGAAAGCTCGCGCGGATAGCGCGCCGCCATCTCGGCGGGCAATGCGACCAGCTCGAGCAGCTCGGCGGTTCGGTCCTCCGTCCCCTGGCCCATCAGCCTCGGCACGATGCCGATATTCTCGGCGACGTTCATGTGCGGGAACAGGCCGATCGACTGGATGACATAGCCGATGCCGTGGCGCAGCGCCGCCGGCGGCAATTCGCGCACATCGCGGCCATCGATCCGCACAACGCCTTCATCGGGCTCGACGAGGCGGTTGATCGACTTCAGGAGCGTGGTCTTGCCGGACCCCGACGGCCCGACCAGGGCGACGAATTCGCCAGCCTCCACCGACAGGCCGACCCCGTCCAGCGCGGCGCGGCCGCCATGGCGCTTGGTGAGACCGTCGATTTCGAGGAAGGCGTTCATGCGGCAGGCGTGGTGGGCGCGGCAAGGATTGAACTTGCGACCCCTGCGGTGTGAACACAGTGCTCTACCACTGAGCTACGCGCCCACGCCTGAGAGTGAGCCGCCGAGGTGGTATCCCGGCGGAAGGGCGCCAATAGCGGGCGGGCAAAAGCCTGTCCAGCCGGCGCCGGAGCGGGGACAGCCACGTTCACCCGCCGGGGCCAGAACGGGGACAGTCACTTTCAGCCGCCGTGATCGAGGTTTCATGCCGCCATGCCGAAAGTGACTGTCCCCATTCAGCACCCCCCATATGCGCCGACGTGAGAGAGGGGACAGTCACTTTCAGCCGCTGCGATTGGGGTTTCATACCACCATGCCGAAAGTGACTGTCCCATTCGGCACCCCCCATGCCGAAAGTGACTGTCCCCACTCAGCCGTTGACCGAATCCTTGAGGCCCTTGCCGGCCTTGAACTTGGGCTGGGTCGATTCCTTGATCTGCATCGGCTCGCCGGTGCGCGGGTTGCGGCCCGTCGAGGCCTTGCGGCGCGAGCAGGAGAAGGTGCCGAAGCCGACAAGCCGGACCTCGTCGCCGCGCTTCAGCGCATTGCTGATCGTCTCGAATATCGATTCGACGGCGCGCGACGCATCGCCCCGGCCGAGCCCGGTCGCGTCGGCGACCTGCACGATGAGATCCTGCTTGTTCATCTGTCTCGAACCCCTCTTGGAGACTCGTGGAGGCCTAACCCACGAAATCGCGATTAAACGCCAGCACGCGGACAGGAGTCAAAAGGAAAGACGATTCGGCCGGGGACAGGTACTCGTACCTGTCCCCATTCCGGAAGCGGGCGAGACGGGGACAGTCACTTTCGGCAGCCCCGTTCGAAGCCTCGAACGCGGCGGTTGAAAGTGACTGTCCCCTCCCAGCCTCAATGACGGACCGAAACGCCCGCCGCATCCTCGCTCCCGCCGCCGATCTCCGATGGCGGCAGCGCGGCGAGATCGTCGGCCTCGGTCCACTCGATCGGAACGATCGGCGTCGCCAGCGCCTGGGCCAGCACCTCGTCGACATGGGCGACGATATGGATCTCCAGCCCTTCCTTGATCACCGCGGGGATCTCGGCGAGATCCTTCTCATTCTCGGCCGGGATCAGCACCTTGGTGATTCCGCCGCGCAGCGCCGCGAGCAATTTCTCCTTGAGGCCGCCGATCGGCAGCACCCGGCCCCTCAGCGTCACCTCGCCGGTCATCGCGACGTCGCGGCGGACGGGAATGCCGGTCAGCGTCGAGATGATCGCGGTGACCATGCCGATGCCCGCCGACGGCCCGTCCTTGGGCACCGCGCCTTCGGGCAGATGGACGTGGATGTCCTTGCGGCTGAACACGCTCGGCTTGACGCCGTAGGAGGGCGCCCGCGCCTTGACGAAGGAGAAAGCGGCCTGGATCGACTCCTGCATGACGTCGCCCAATTTGCCGGTCGTCTTGATCTGGCCCTTGCCGGGGACGGTGACCGCCTCGATGGTCAAGAGTTCGCCGCCGACCTCGGTCCAGGCCAGCCCGGTGACGGCGCCGATCTGGTCCTCCTCCTCGCTCATGCCGTGGCGGAAGCGGCGGACGCCGACGAACTCGCCGATGTTGTCGGCGGTGATTTCGAGCTTTTCGGCCTTGCCCTCGAGGATCTGGCGCAACGCCTTGCGCGACACCTTGGCGATTTCGCGCTCGAGCGTGCGCACCCCGGCCTCGCGGGTGTAATGGCGGATGAGCGCGCGCAGGCCGCCTTCGGTCAGCACCAGCTCGCCCTCCTTGAGGCCGTGCGATTCGATCTGCTTGGGGATGAGGTGGCGCTTGGCGATCTCTACCTTCTCGTCCTCGGTATAGCCTTCGAGCCTGATGATCTCCATGCGGTCGAGCAGAGGCTGCGGCATGTCCATCGAGTTCGCAGTGGTGACGAACATCACGTCGCTGAGGTCGTAGTCCAGCTCCAGATAATGGTCCTGGAAGCGGCTGTTCTGCTCGGGGTCGAGCACCTCGAGCAAGGCCGAGGCGGGATCGCCCCGGAAATCCTGGCCGAGCTTGTCGATCTCGTCGAGCAGGAAGAGCGGGTTGGAGGTGCCGGCCTTCTTGAGGTTGGTGACGATCTTGCCCGGCAGCGAGCCGATATAGGTCCGCCGGTGGCCCCTGATCTCGGCCTCGTCGCGCACCCCGCCCAGCGACTGGCGCGCGAACTCGCGGCCCGTGGCGCGGGCGATCGAGCGGCCGAGCGAGGTCTTGCCGACGCCCGGCGGGCCGACCAGGCACAGGATCGGGCCCTTCAATTTGTTGGTCCGCACCTGGACCGCGAGATATTCGACGATCCGCTCCTTGACCTTCTCCAGGCCATAATGGTCCTCGTCGAGGATCCGCTCGGCCTCGGCGATGTCGTGCTTGAGCTTGGATTTCTTGCCCCACGGGAGCCCGAGCAGCACGTCGAGATAGTTGCGGCTGACCGTCGCTTCGGCCGACATCGGCGCCATCGCGCGCAGTTTCTTGAGCTCGGAATTGGCCTTGGTCCGCGCTTCCTTGCTGAGCTTGGTGCGCTCGATCTTGCGGGCGAGCTCGGCGAGCTCGTCGCCCTCGCCTTCCTCGCCGGCATTGCCGAGCTCGCGCTGGATCGCCTTCAACTGCTCGTTGAGATAATATTCGCGCTGGGTCTTCTCCATCTGGCGCTTCACGCGCGAGCGGATCTTCTTCTCGACCTGCATCACGCCAAGCTCGCCCTCCATGAAGGCGAAGGCCATCTCCAGCCGGCGCACCGGATCGAGCTCGGCGAGCAGGGCCTGCTTGTCCGAAACCTTGATGTTGACGTTGGCGGCGACCGCGTCGGCGAGCTTGGAGGGCTCCTCGATCTGGCCGAGCTGGATCGCGGTCTCGGCGGGCAGCTTGCGGTTGACCTTGGAATAATTCTCGAACTGCTCGATCACCGAGCGGACCAGGGCCTTGACCTCGACGCCCTCGGGCTCGACCGTCTCGACCTCGTCGACCTCGGCGCTGAGATGGGTTCCTTCCTGCTGCAGAATCTTCAGCACGGCCCGATGCTTGCCCTCGACCAGCACGCGCACGGTGCCATCGGGCAGCTTGAGCAGCTGGAGGACGGTGGCGACGACGCCGAGATCGTAGAGCGCCTCGCGGTCGGGGTCGTCCTCGGCGGGATCGAGCTGCGAGACCAGGAAGATGCTCTTGTCCGCCGCCATCGCGCTCTCGAGCGCGGCCACGGATTTGTCGCGGCCGACGAAGAGCGGCACGATCATCTGCGGGAAGACGACGATGTCGCGAAGCGGCAGGACGGGAAGGCTGAGGCTCATGTAAACTCCACGGGCCGCGCCAAGGGACGCGGCTCGCACCCTATATGGGGCCAATGGCCGGCGGCATCAATGAAGCGCGTTCAGGCAATGATAAGCAATGCTTTGCAATTGACCGCGTAGGAGCCGCGCTCTAGAATTTTCGCCTGAGAATATGGGAGTTTCCGCGATGTTTCGTGCTTTGTTTCTGGCCGCGCCTTTGGTGCTCGCGCCGCTCGCGGCGTCGGCGCCGACCGCGAAGGCCGCGACGAGCGCGGAGCAATCCCGCACCGGCGAGCAATGCCAGCGCGACAACCGGAACCGCCGCCGCGGCGGCTCGGTGCTCGGCGGCATCGCCAGGGGCGCTCTCGGCCGGTTCGGCGGCGGCGCCGCGGCCAATATCGTCGCGCCGGTGGGCTCGATGCTCGGCGACGCGGTCATGCGCCTGCTCGATTGCGACGAGCAGCGGCAGGCGGCGACCGCGACCGAGCAGGTCACCGAACGGGCGGAGCGCGACGGCGTCGGCGCCAGCGCGAGCTGGCGCAGCGAAAGCCGCCCCGGCGTCGCCGGCTCGTCGACCGTCACCGCGGTCGAGACTCGCGCCCCCGACGGCGAGTGCCTGACCATCACCGACATCGTGATCGTCGACGGCCAGGAGACGACGGCGCCCAAGCGCATGTGCCGCCGGCCGCCGAACAACCGCTATGTCCGGGTCTAGAACGGGCCTGAAGCGGGCCGTCCGGCTGCTCGCGTCGATCGCGGCTCTGGCCGGCCTCTCCGGCGCGGAGGCGCAGCGCGGCCAGCAGGCCCGGATGGACCCGGACAACCCGACCTGCCCGCTCAACCCGAACTGGTCCGCCAACCGGCAGATGACCTTCACGGTCCAGAATATGAACGGCCGCCCGGTGCTGCTCGCCGAGGGCATGATCGACGACGCTCTGATGCCCCGGCTGCAGGCGGCGCTGCAGAATTTCCAGGGCGACGAGATCTGGCTGCGCTCGCCCGGCGGCAATGCCCGGATCGGCAACCAGGCGGGCCGGCTGATCCGCGACAACAATATGACGACCCGGATCCCGGCGGGCTGGGCCTGCTTTTCCGCCTGCAACTTCCTCTTCATGGGCGGCGGCATCCGCTATGTCGACGAAGGCGGCCTCTTCATCGTCCACATGTTCACCCATACCGGCGACCGCGAGGTGATCCGCTCCGAGGTCGCGCGCGGCGAGGACAGCACGGTCGGCCTGATCGGCGAGATCGAGCAGCAATCCGCTTTGCTCGCCAGCGAGGACAACAGCTTCCTGCTGCGGATGGGGGTCCGGCGCGAGCTGCTCACCGACATCATGTACCGCCAGAACGCCGTCCAGGACGCGCAGAACCGCTCCACCCGCCGCTGCCTGACCCAGGAAGAGGTCAACCGCTACTACGTCGCCACGGTGCCCTGGACCGGGCCTGCGCCGGCGCCGCGTCGCTGAACTTGAGGCTTTCGGCAATCCTGCCGGCGGCGCTGGCGGCGATGGCGGCGCCGGCCGCCGCCCAGCCGCAGCAGCAGCCGCCCAACCCGGCCCAGGCGCGCGCGCTGCAAAGGGAGGTCGAAGCGGCGGTTCGCGACGGCCGGGTCAAGCTGGCCCGCCGCCGCCCCGCCGAGGCCCTGGCCGATTTCGATCGCGCGGTCGCGCTTGCCCCCAATTGGGGCGCCGCCCGCGCCCATCGCGGCCTCGCCCTCATCGAGCTTCGCCGCTACGCCGAAGCCGAGGCCGAAATGGCGATCGCGCTCAGAGTCGGCGCCGCAGACCCCTTCGTCCACCAGAGCGAGGGCGATCTGCGCGTTGCGCTCGGCGAGTTCGCCGCCGCCGTGCAGGCCTATTCGCGGGTGCTGGAGGTGGAGCCGCAAAATATGGAAGCGCTCGACAAGCGCGCCCAGGCCCATGCGGGCCTGCGCCGGATGGACGCGGCGCTGGCCGACTTCGATCGCCTCATCGCCGCGCAGCCGAGCCGGCCCGATGCGCATTACCAGCGGGCCCGCATCTTCGCCCATCTGGGATTGCAGACAGAGGCGCTGGCTGCGATCGACCGCGCCATCGCCCTCGATCCCGCCGATTATTATTATCTGAGCTGGCGTGGCGATTTCCTCTACCGCTTCGGTCAGCCGGACGCCGCGGCAGCGGCCTATCGCGCGGCCCTGGCGAGGATGGAAGCGAAGGTGGCGGCGGCGCCGGGACCGCCGGCAGCCTGGGTCCGGGAGACCAGGATGAACCTGCTCGGCCGCGGCGGCCGCCACGCCGAGGCGCTGAGGCTGGTCGAGGCGGAGCTGCGCCGCTCTCCCGGGAGCAGTGAGATGCTGGCGGCGCGCTGCTGGCTGAGGATGGAAGCGGGCGTCGAGCTCGCTTTGGCGCTCGCCGACTGCGACAATGTGCTCGCCGCCGAGCCGAACCACCCGGTGGCCGCGCCCGCCCGCGCCCGCCTCTATTTGCGCCTGCGCAGATGGGCCGATGCCGAGCGCGACTTCGATGGCCTGGTCGCCGGCGGCAGCCGCTCGGAAGCCAATGCGCTTTACGGCCGCGGCATCGCCCGCGTCCGGATGGGCGACGGCGCCCGCGGCGAGCGCGACCTGCGCGAGGCGCGGCACCGCAAGTTCGACGTGTCTTGGGAATTCGACCGGCTCGGCCTGACCGAGACCGACGCCGCGCCGCCGGCCAATTGATCGGCGCGGGGTCAGGCGGTCGTCCGCGCCCGCGCCAGGGCCCGCACCGCGCATTCGATCTCGGGCCAGGCGCTGTCCGCCAGCGCCGCCGCCACCGTGCCCCGCAGCTTGATCCGCAAGCCGCCGTGGTGCCACAGCAGCATACCGGTCACCACCGGTCGGCTCGCCAGCGCGCCGCGCCACAGGCGCCCGATCACGCCGGGCACGCCCGGCGGCCCGGCTAGGTCGCGAAGCGCCGTGAGGTCGGTATGGAGCCGGCCGATGATCTGCTCGGTTTCGGCAAACTCCTCGGCCAGCGGCCTTGCGATCGGGACGATGAATATGTCGACCGAGCCGCCCGCCACTTCATAAGTGGCGCGGACGCTGTCGCTGCCCGCGACGAGTTGACGCCGGGTCAGCGAACAAAGCCGCTCGGGCAGATCGAGGCCGGCGGCGCGCAGGATCGGCGCCGGATCGGCCGGCGGCTGGGCCGCGACCGCCCCCGCCTGCAGGAGCGCGGCCGCGGCGAAGGCGAGCAGGAGGCGTGCCACGCGACGCTCAATTCTTCTGCTGGGTCATGCGGTCGACCCAGGCGATGCCTATGGCCGAGGCGATGAAGGCCATGTGGATGATCGTCTGCCACATCACGCCGTCCACGGTGACCCGCGCGCCCTCCCGGCCGATTCCCCCGGCCTCGATAAAGGTCCTGAGCAGGTGGATCGAGGAGATGCCGATGATCGCCATTGCCAGCTTGACCTTGAGGATGCCCGAATTGACGTGGCTCAGCCATTCCGGATTGTCGGGATGGCGCTCGAGCCTCAGCCGCGACACGAAGGTTTCGTAGCCGCCGACGATCACCATGACCAGAAGGTTGGAGATCATCACCACGTCGATCAGCCCGAGGACGAGCAGCATCATGTCCTGCTCGGTGAACTGCGCGGCATGGCTGACGAGGTGGTACAGCTCCTTGACGAACAGATAGACGTAGACGCACTGAGCGACGATCAGCCCGACATACAGCGGCAGCTGGAGCCAGCGCGAGCTGAAGATGAGCAGCGGCAGCGGCCTCAGCCGCACCTGCTCGTCGAAATCCGCCGGGTCGCGCGCCGGGGTCCTGGTCGCCATTTCAATATCTCGTTCGGATGAGCGGGGCCGATTGCCGCCGCGAGGAAAGGTAGGATTTTCAGGCTATTGGAGGAACAGGTTCAGGCGGCGTCTTCGGCCTTTTCGGCATAGACGCGGACCGGCTCCTTGCGCCCTTCTACGACGTCGCGGTCGATCAGCACTTCGTCGACGCCGTCCATCGAGGGCAGGTCGAACATGGTGTCGAGCAGGATATTCTCCATGATCGAGCGCAGGCCGCGGGCGCCGGTCTTGCGCTCGATCGCCTTCTTGGCGATGGCGACCAGGGCGTCATCGGTGAAGGTGAGCTTGACGTCCTCCATGTCAAACAATTTCTGATACTGCTTGACGAGGGCGTTCTTGGGCTCCTCCAGGATCTTGACCAGCGCATCGACGTCGAGATCCTCGAGCGTCGCGATGACGGGCAGGCGGCCGACGAATTCGGGGATCAGGCCGAACTTGAGCAGATCCTCGGGCTCGGTGTGGCGGAGCACCTCGCCGGTGCGCCTTTCGTCGGGCGCGGCGACATGGGCGCCAAAGCCGATCGATTTGCCCTCCATGCGGTCGCCGATGATCTTCTCGAGGCCGGCGAAGGCGCCGCCGCAGATGAACAGGATGTTGGTGGTGTCGACCTGCAGGAATTCCTGCTGCGGATGCTTGCGCCCGCCCTGCGGCGGCACCGAGGCAGTGGTGCCCTCCATCAGCTTCAGCAAGGCCTGCTGGACGCCCTCGCCCGAGACGTCGCGGGTGATCGAGGGATTGTCCGATTTGCGGCTGATCTTGTCGATCTCGTCGATATAGACGATGCCGCGCTGCGCCCGCTCGACATTGTAGTCGGAGGATTGCAGCAATTTCAAAATGATGTTCTCGACGTCCTCGCCGACATAGCCGGCCTCGGTCAGCGTCGTCGCATCGGCCATGGTGAAGGGCACGTCGAGGATCCGGGCCAGCGTCTGCGCGAGCAGGGTCTTGCCGCAGCCGGTGGGCCCGACGAGCAGGATGTTCGACTTGGCGAGCTCGACGTCGGCGCCCTTGGCGCCATGGGCGAGGCGCTTGTAATGATTGTGGACCGCGACCGAGAGCACGCGCTTGGCGTGGCTCTGGCCGATCACATAATCGTCGAGCACCTTGCAGATTTCCTGCGGCGTCGGAACCCCGTCCCTGGTCTTCACCAGAGCGGACTTGGTTTCCTCGCGGATGATGTCGTTGCACAGCTCGACGCATTCGTCGCAGATGAACACGGTCGGCCCGGCGATCAGCTTCCTGACCTCGTGCTGCGACTTGCCGCAGAACGAGCAGTAGAGAGTGCTCTTGCTGTCGCCGCCGCTCAATTTCGTCATAAATTCGCTCGCGGGGGCGCCAAGCCCCCTCTCCTCAATCCAGGTCCCGTATCCTGACGGGAAACTTACACCGACACAATGGCCTAAACGTTAAGAGGCTCCCCAAGGGGTGCTCGGGACAGGTCCGTGAGGGCCGACATGTGGCGTGGCGGGCACGGCGGCGCAAGGGGCGCGACGCGCTGCCGCCCGAGAGTAGCGCGAACAGCGCAGCGAACGGAGTCGGCACCCGCCCGGCCGAGAGGTCCGCGAACCGGAGCCTGATCGACGTCACGGGACAATGGTTCCGTGGCGGAGCCTTTCGCACCGCATCGTTTCGGCGAAAGGTTCGGAAGGTGCGGGTTCCATAAGAAACAGAAAACCTGAACCTTCCGAGGCCGACGCGCTGCCCGCAGGGCTCCTCGCTCCGGCGCCAATGTTCCCAATGTTCGCACTGCCATGGGAAGAAATAGACCAAGATTTCCCTCCCCTTCCATCGACCCGATGAGCGGAACGGTGTGAGCGAATCGAGGCGCGGGCAGGTGCGCGATTATGGCATGGCGGAGGGAGTGTAGGAAAATCTCCCTCCGCTTTGGGGGTCACCGACGCGTGGGTCCCAAGGCGGAAGCCATCGCGCAGCACCGACGTCCTAAGATTGTCGAGCGAAGTGTCAGGGACTATCCCTCTCATCTTCCAGCCCGGTCTTGGTCTTGTCGAATGCCCACGGGACGTAAGGAGCAACAACACCCGTGCTGGTCCGCGCGGCGCTTCGATCGAAGTCGGCGGGCAGAGTGTCGCGGGATCCACCCAGCGCCACTGCCAGGCGAGGCAAGACCCCCGTGATTGCTGAGAAGCGCTGACGGATCCCTACGGGAAAGTCCTCAACCTTGGTTCGCTTAACCCTGACTTGGCCGCCGGACCGGCCTCCAGCTAGCACCTTTGTCAGGGGTAAAGCAGACCCCCCTCCAGTCAGGACGATGCGGATCGCCCCGCCTCCGAAGTCCTGAAGGTACTTCCGATCTGCGCCATCGAAGCAATTAGCCTGTGCGGAACGCAGCTGACGCGCGATTTTCCTCCAGTGCAAGCTTGCGAGGAATTCCCGGCGATTTACGCGCACGAGATCACCCGCGGGTAGGTCGTGATAAAACTCTTCATCGTCGTCCGCTCCGACTGCGAAAAGTCGCTCTTTAATCTCGCGGGCATTCGTCATCAGTCTCTTGCGATGCTGCTCCCCAGCCTCCTGGACCAAGAATTCAACCAGCGCTTCGTCGACGGCGTCTCCCGCAACGGATATCGAGAGCGCGCCGTTGCGTATCTGAATGGGCTCAAGGTCTCCGTCCGCCCGCTTCTTAAGACAGAGAATGCAGAAATCGGTCGTGCCCGCGCCAACGTCGGCGATCATATAAACGGTTTGCTTGCCGATTTCGCTGTCCATGGCAAACGCTCCGGCTGCCACGGGCTCCCCCACACATGGGGGCTCCGCAAGCAGCCATTCGGGCGCGCTTACCGTTCGAAGAGCATCGAGCGCCTCCCGCATCCGCGCGACTTCGATTCCGGCCAGCAACTCATCTTCAAACGTGTCAGCGAGAACCACGGCGCGCTTAATCATCTCGCCTAATTCGCGACGGATCGCGCGATGGGCCTCGTCATAGGCGAACGGCATGGCATAGCGGCGAGGCGTGTAGGGACTGACCTTTTTTTCCCTAAGCCGCCGCGCTCCGAGCTGAGTTAAGAACGCGAGATATGCCTGAACGCAGTCGCGGTAGCTGAAGGAGATATCCCCGTCGGTCAGCGCCTCTGCGTCAAGCCTAGCCGGGTCACCCCACAGTCGGCTCTTGAATGAGGTCAGAACCGGTGAACCGCCGAGCCTGGCACGACCACCAAACACCATCTTGCCCTTGTCGATCGCGATGGCGGAGCGAACCCAAAATGGATCGCCCTCATCCCCGATAGCCAGTGGTTCGAAGCGATCGGCACCAGGCTCATATGCAATCTTCGAAGCAGCCGTACCAAAATCTACCGAGAGACAGCCTCTACGAACCGGCCGCGCCTTCAGAACTGACGTGTTGAGTTGCGCCTTGGTCATTTACGCTTGCTTTCTACCTGAGAGACTACCGCAGGCAGTACAACCTCCGCAGCGCCATTTGGCAATACTCGCTCAATGCCGGGACGCTCAATTCGTACAATTTCCGTGACGATCATTTGCCCGTCCTCGGTGCGATGTCGATTGGGAACCGCCTCGACCAATTCGCCTTGGGTCCCAAACATCGAAAGAGAACGGCGTCGCGCCAGTGAAGTCACGTCTGCTGCTAGGGCCCGGGAGTGATTTACCAGCTGGACCAGCCCTGGGACCACGCTAGCGAGGTCGCTATGCTCTTTGATTTGCGTCAGCGCTGTTCTGGCCTCAATTTCGCTAAGGGATTTGACATTGAAGGCGCGCAAGGCCGAGTTGGCGAGTAAAGAATCTACATCTCGCAAAGACGCTTCATCAGCGTCGTCGGACTCGAATCGAGGCGCGACCTGCTTACCACCGGCGCGCAGCCAGTCTTGAACCGATGCTGAGATACCTGAATCGTCCGCGAGCCGGGCGAGGTGCTGCTCCACGGGGCGGCGATCGCCGAGTAGCTGTACGAGGACGGCGACTAGGTCGGCCGATGCTCGGCCTGTTCGCGCGCGCAAGGCGATCGCCTGCAGCAGAGTCTGCCGGAGGCGCTGGCGTGCTGCCCCTGCTGATTTCGGCCATCCCTCTGTCTTGAGCCAATATTTTGTACGCGCAACCGTCTTGTATGATTCGGTTTCGACCGAGATAAGGAAGCGAGTTCGCAGCAGCGTCGAAAGGAGCGACAGCGCCCCCTCCGCCACACAAGATGCTGCTTCATCGGCCTCCGCGCCTCCATTTGGGCGTCCGTAGCGGAAGATGAGCCCTTGCATCATCTCATTGAATTCGCCGGCGAGCGAATCCCCATTCTCGGACCGCGCTTCCCGAGCTCCATCCTCAATCGCCGGCAGCAACTTGCCCAGTCGCTTTGCGCGCGATAGTTCGGGCTCTTTTGTGCCTGGATCCTCCAACAAGGAGCCCGGCACCGCGTCCGCGATCTGCCGGAATGCGGTCGCAAGGAGATCTGTACGACTGAACAGGAGTTCAGCGTAAGCCCTACGCACGTCATTTTTCAGCCGTGGCTCGCCAGCTTCGTCAATCAATGCCCGTGCGGCGTAGCGAGCTACCCAAGGTGCGTCCGCGCGAGCGATGACCAGCGCGACGTAATAGCGATCGTCAGGATTGAGCGAGCCCTGCCACTCGGCATCGGGTTCCGGAGGTGATCGACGGACAGCAGCGCGTGCAGCGCTGGCGATAGCCTCCTCTTTCTGTTGGGTCGTATTATCCGCGCGGCCGATCAGCGCCAATGCACGCAAGCGCGTTCTTGGGTTTCCCTTCGTCGCGATAGGCACAAGCGCCGCGACCGACTCTTGGAACGTCGGCAGCTTACCAACGGTGTTGAGGCTCTGGACCGGAATCGAAGCTATCGACTTCCCATAGCCTTCGAGGTCACCTGCACGAGCTCTCTGCAACAGCGCATCGGCGATCGATTGGCTCATCCCCGCATCCTAGTAACCTCTCTAGGCGCGAGTAGGACATACCGAGCCAGAGACTTCAAGCCGCCTTCACCGCCGCCGTTTCGCCGTCCGCCGGCACCGGCCTCTTGTCGAACACCTCGTCGACGAGCCCAAACGCCTTGGCCTCGTCGGCCGAGAAGAATTTGTCGCGTTCGACATTCTTCTCGATCTCCTCGATCGGCTGGCCGGTATATTGGGCCATCAGCTCGTTCATCCGGTGCCGGATGCGCAGGATCTCGCGCGCCTGGATCTCGATGTCCGAGGCCATGCCCTGGGCCCCTCCCGAAGGCTGGTGGATCATGATCCGCGCATTGGTGAGCGCGACCCGCAAGCCGGGCTCGCCGGCGCAGAGCAGGAAGGCGCCCATCGAGGCGGCCTGGCCGATGCAGACCGTGCCGACGCGCGGCCGGATATATTGCATGGTATCGTGGACCGCCATGCCCGCCGTGACGACCCCGCCCGGCGAGTTGATGTACATGTAGATGTCCTTCTTCGGATTCTCGCTCTCGAGGTAGAGGAGCTGCGCCGTCACCAGCGTCGCCATATGGTCCTCGACCCCGCCGGTGATGAAGACGATCCGCTCCCTGAGCAGCCGCGAATAGATGTCGAAGCTGCGCTCGCCGCGGTTCGACTGCTCGATGACGATCGGCACGAGGCCGTTGATGATGTCTTCATGGTCCATGGCGGCGGCTGGGTCCTGCTGGTGTATCGATGGAGCCTACATCGGAGGATCGGCGCCAAGGTTCAAGGGCCTCGCTCATGGCAGGCCGCGGACCATGACCGGCGCCGGGCCGAAGCGGGTCCGGGTCTCGCCGGCGGCGGTGAAGCCGCAGCGTCGACAGAAAGCGAGCGCGTTCGGGTTGGCGACGACGACGAGGCGCCGCTTGCCCGCGCCGCCCGCCGCCCGCCGCCCAGGCAGTCGCGGCGACCAGCGCCCGGCCGATGCCGCCGCGCCAGCGCGCCGGCTCGACGAACAGCCCGTCCAGCGCGGCCTCGTCGACGCTGCCCGCGGCGCTTTTGTCCCATTGTGGACATCCTCGTAAGGTGTGAATGTCCCGATAGTGCGTAGCCGAAGCGGCTTTCGCAATATTGGGGAGGGAATGCCATGCGCCGGATAGTCGCCGCGTTGATCGTTTTAATGAGCATGGGATGGGGTTCCCAGGCGCTGGCCTGGGGGGATTCGGGCCACCGCACGGTCTGCGAGATCGCCCTGCGGAACCTCACTCCGGTCGCGAGGGCCGAGGTCGCCCGGCTCCTGCGGGCGCAGCCCGCGATCCTCGGCGCCAATCCGCTCAACGCCGAATATGGCTGGGCCTGCACCTATCCCGACCATCCCGCCTCGAACGGGCCCGGGCGCCGGAGCCCGGAGCATTTCGCCAATTATCCGCGAACGACGACGGCGGTGACCGCCGCCTCCGGCTGCGGCGCGGCGCCGATCTGCGTGATTTCGGCGATCGCGGCGGATTACGCCGTCCTGCGCGCCGCTACAGCGACCGACCAGGCGCGGGCGGCCGCGCTCGTCTATCTCGGCCATTGGTTCGGCGACATCCACCAACCGCTGCACAGCTCGTTCGCGGACGATCTGGGCGGCAACCAGATCGGGTCGACCGGCCTGTGCACCTTCGCCCTCCATTCGACCTGGGACACCTGCATCCTGCAGAGCCGCGCCCTCCCCGGGACGCGCTCGGTCGAGGACATACGCGCGCTCGCCGCCGCCTGGAGCGGCCAGGTGACCGACTCGCAGAGGGCCGAATGGCTCTCCTCCCAAGCCTGGACCTGGTCGGCGGAATCCTACGCCGTGACCCGGGCGGCGCAGACCGGCTATTGCGTGATCGTGCAAGCGTCCTGCCAATATTCCGGCACCGAGGCGACCTGGGCGCAGGGCCGGCCGCAGCGCAACGTCCAGATCGACGCGGCCTATATGGATTGGGCCATGCCGATCATCCAGCGCCGCATCACCCAGGCCGGCATCAGGCTCGCCCACCATCTGAACCTGGCGCTCGACCCCGCCTACCGCACCGCGCCGTGAACCCGGGGACAGTTACTCGTAACTGTCCCCCTTTCGCCGCCGTGAACGCCCGGGGACAGTTACTCGTAGCTGTCCCCACCCGCCTCGTAACTGTCCCCACCCGCCCTCGTGATCGCCCCCCATTCCGACGCGCTTACAGCCCCCGCACGCGCGGCGCCCGCTCGGGCCTGATCAGCTCGCTCATCGCCCGGATCATGGCGTCGGCGCGGTCCCGCGACTCCGCTCCCTGATAGCCGGCATAAGTGAACGCGCAGAGCTCGTCCTCGAGCGCGGGAAAGCGCCCGGCCAGCCGCGCCCGGCCGGTCTCGAAGCGCCCCTCGCGGACCGGGATTAGGGGACAGTCACTGTGACTGTCCCCTTTTTCGCAAGGGAATGGGGACAGTTACAGTAGCTGTCCCCTCGCCTCCCTAAATCCGCAGCGTCGCCCGCGCGTAGAAGAACGTCCCCGGCACGTCATAGGTGGTCGGGTCCATATTGTTGAGGCCGCAGGTGAAGCAGGGCGGCGGGTCGGAGTCGAAGACGTTGTTGGCGCCGATCGCGAAGCCGAGGCCCTCGCCGAACCAGTCGGGCTGCCAGCGCAGCTGAACGTCGACGTAGAACCGCGAATCGAGCTCGTTGCCATTGCCCTCCTCGACGCTGGCGATGTAGCGGCCGGTGAGCGAGGCGCCGACGTCGCCGAGCGTCCAGTCGATGATTCCGGTCGACTTGAACTTGGGGAAGGCCTGGTCGGGGCTGCCCTGCTCGGTGCCTTCGCGGTCGATCACGGTGACTCCGACCGTCGCCGGCACGGTGACCCGGTAGTTGAACAGGAAGGTGCTGTTCCAGGTCAGGTTGAAGGTGCCCGCCGAGCCCGGGCCGCCGCGGTAGATCAAGGTCAAATCGAGACCGTCGGTCTCGATGCTGGCGATGTTCTGGAGGAAGCCGCGGATCTGCGAGATCGCGCCCGAGGCGGTGCGGTCGATCGCCGCGCAGCTCAAGGCGTCGGCGGTCTGCGAACAGCGGCCGAGCAACGTACCGGCGTCGATCGACTGGATGGCGCCGTCGACCTTGATGTTGAAATAATTGGCCTCGAGCGACAGCCGCGGCAGGAATGAGGGCCGCCAGACCGCGCCGAAGCCCCAGCTTTCCGAGCTCTCGGCGGCGAGATTCTGATTGCCTCCGGTCACCACCGGCAATTGCGCGTTGGTCTGGACGTAGGAGCCGTTGGCGGGGACTCCGTCGGCGATGCAATTGGCGCGCACCGTCGCCGAGGCGCCATTGTTGTTGAAGTCCGAGCAGGGGTCGACGATCTCCTGGTCGAAGCGCGACGGCGTGCCGAAGAGTTCGCCGATGCTGGGGGCCCGGAAGCCCTCCGCCCAGGAGCCGCGGAAGAGCAGCTCCTCGACCGGCTGCCAGTTGATGCCGGCGCTGAACGTCGTCGTCGAACCCGATGTCGAATAATCGGAATAGCGGGCGGCGCCGGTGACCTCGAGGCGGTGGAAGCCGCCGATGTCGCGGAGCAGAGGCAGGCGCAGTTCGGCATAGACCTCGTCGACGTTGAAGCTGCCCGAGGTCGGCAGAGCGGGGATGTCCGAGCCGAGGCCGGCGGCGACGACCGGATCGGGGTCGAAGCGGCCCGACTGGTCGCGATGCTCGACGCCGACGGCGATGCTGGCGGCGCCGCCGGGCAGGTCGAACAGGCCGCCGGTGATGTTCGCCGAGAAGTCCCACAGCCTTTGCCGGCTGCTGTCCCGCTGCGTGAACGCGACATAATCCAGCATCGGCTGAGTGATCGACCCCGCCCCCCCGAAGATATTGAACGGAACGCAGGGCGCGGTGCAGGCCGCGACCGGGCCCAGAGCGCGGGCGAGGTTGGCGGCGTTGATGTTGCCGTGCACCTCCTGCTCGGCCTTGTTGCGGCCCCAGACGCCGTTGACGTCCCAGTTCCAGGGATGGTCGAAGAGCTCGAACGAGCCTTCGATCGTGGCGGCGGCATAATAAGTGTCGACGCTCTGGTCGTAGCGCCGCGGCCCGTTCTCGACGACGCGGCGGCCGATGAAGGCGTAATTGGCCACCTGGCCATTGGGCGTGCCGTCGAGATTGCGGCCCGAACGCAGGGTCCCGAACGGATTGAACGGATTGGTGGCGTCGATCGTGATATTGTCGAGCAGATTGCCGTTGCCGGAATCGGGCCCGACGAACAGCGGCAAAGGCGCCGCCTGGTTCGAGGAATTGCGGCGGTTGTAGACGGCGCGCATGCGGAAATTTGTGGTTTCGCTCAGCTCCTGGGTGAGATTGACGAAGCCGCCATAGCGTTCGAGCGGGATCTGGATGAAGTTGAACGGCGCGAAGTTGAAGCGGTCGGGCGCGCCGGCGAAATTGCGATAGTCGGCGAGCGTCGGCGAGCGGCCGATGACCGGCGCGATCAGCGTCAGATCCTGGCCCAGGACGATGAAGCGGCCGTTCGGCGTGCCCGAGCTGCAGCTGCTGTCGCAGGCGGTGGCGCCCGGCGTCGGGAAAAGCGAGATCGAGCGGTCGGCCGAGCTGACCTCGTCCTGCTTCACATAATTGACGCCGATCACGAACCGCGTACGGCTGTCGCGGCTTCCTATGCCCCAGCTCAGCCCGTAATTCTGTGAAAAGCCGTCGCCGGCGTCGAACACGCCGAGCTGCGCGGAGGCGACGAAGCCCTCCTGCTGCGAGCGGGTGATGATGTTGACCACGCCCGAAATCGCGTCCGAGCCGTAGATCGACGACGCGCCCGCCTGGAGCACCTCGACTCGCTCGATCATGCCTTCGGGGATCGAGTTGAGGTCGGTCGAGCCTGGCACGCCCGAGGCCGAGGCGCCGTTGACGTAGCGCAGGCCGTCGACGAGGACGAGCACGCGCCGCGAGCCGAGATAGCGCAAATCGACCTCGGCCGCGCCGGCGCCGACGCCGCCGCCGTCGGGCGGATTGCCGAAATTGCCGCTATTGTTGAAGCGGCTGTTGAGCGCGCCACCCGAGCCGGGCAGCCTTTGCAGCACCTCGGCGGTCGAAGTGAGGCCGGTGCGGTCGATGTCGGCACGGTCGACGAACGTGACCGGCTGGTTCTGGTCGAGCGGGTCGCGGCGGATGCGCGAGCCGGTGACGACGACATTCTGTTCGCTTTGGGCGGCATTGGGATCGCCGGTCTGGCCCGGCTGCGCCGCAGCGGGCGAGGCCGCTGCGAGAGCCGAAGCGAGGGCGACAGTGGCGCTGCCGAAACGGATGCTAGCGGAGAGAATGGTCATGACCGTGCGCTCCCGATCGGGGGCGGCGCTCGCGACCGTCGCGGGCAAGGACAACCCCGGGGAGGAGCCTAAGCCCTCCCGAGAGAGTCGCGGAAGCGGAAATGGCGGTTCGCGCGCAGATCGGGAACGAATTCCCGGGCATCGTTGCATTAGTGTTACAATATCCGCGGATCAGCCCCCGAAAGGCGTAGCAAGAATGGAGGCAGGGCCGAGCTCACCGGCCCAGCCGCGCCGACCAAGCACCCAGCGGGCGCCCAAACATCTTCAATCTCTCTGGCGGCTCTCGGCTTTGAGCTTTTCAATCAATCCCTTCACATCGTCTTCCCAGGGATATGGCGTCGCGGAAGCAGGATCGCAGGTTGGAATATCGGGGCGCTGCGCGCCGAACTTCTCGAGCAGCGCCCGGGCCTGATCGAGCTCATGGCGATACACATAGGGCTCTCCGGCGGCCACCGCCCATTCATGCGCCCGCAGGGCGGCGGCGATCGCACGGTCCCGCTCGCCAAGGTCGCTCCACAGTTCCGCAAGCGCGAGCGCGGCGCCCTTGTCGCCGCCGTCGAGCCGTTCCGCCTCGGCGCGAGCGTGGAGCGGCTCGCCTGCCCGCAAACGAGCCAGTGCGAGCAAAGCTTCGGCGTTTGCGTCATCGGCGCCGCGCTCGCGCGCCATGCGCACAGCCCCAGCCAGGCTTCCGACAGCTTTCGCGGCCTCGCCGCGGGCCAGGTGATACTGCCCACGCAGCCGGGCCAATGTGCGAACGCCTTCCCTGTTGCGGCCCTCGCGCGCGAGGATCTCGGCATCGATCAACTGCCCTTCGGTCAAACCGCCGCGCCGAAAGCTATCGATCGCGCGATCCACTTCGGCCCCGCCTGGCCGATATACCGCACGACCCCAGTCACGTCCCATGGGGTCGAGCTGCGCCCAAAGGCGATCGGCGCGATCGAAGTCGCCAATGCCCGAAGCGGACCGGAAAAGATCTACCAGCGAGGCGAAGACGCCCCCTTTGTCATCGTTGGCGAGGGCAAGCTCAAGCGCCAATGTGAGAAGTCGATCAGACACCTGCCACCGGCCAATGGTTTCGATATCGACTGCCATATTTGCGAGCCCAGTGGTGAGCTCGTGCGCGTTGCCATGCGCAAGATCGAGGACGCACTTTCGCTCGCCGAGGCGCTTGGCCTGCTCGAGGTCGATTTTAGACAGGGCTATCGCGGCTGCGTTGAGCAAATAAGTGCGGTCAGCATAATTGACCTCGACGGTTTCGGCATCCCAGCCGCTGGGAAAAAAGGGTTTCAGCAGGGCCAATATCTCCGCATTGGCCTCGAGATTGAAAAAAAGCGCGGCTGCCAAACTGCCTCGGTAGACTCCGATTGCTTCTTCAAAGCGACCGATCTGCGTCAGCGTGGCGACCAGCTGCAGGCCCGGAGCTACGTCTTCAAGGTCGTGCGCTTCATCCCAGGCGCTATGCATTTGTGCGTTGAAATAATTGACGACCTGGGCGCCTCGTTCCTGTTTCTTGCCGGGATCCATGCGCCCTGCGGCGACCCCTCGCACGACCGGATGGAGGTCGTAACGCCGCTCGCCCGGCTCGTATTGCAGCAACCCGCGCCTCTCCAGGTCGCGGACCGTCTCGTGAAGCCGGCGGGGCGCGGCGCGCACCGCGGGATCGGCTTGCCAGGCGGTCAACGCCTCGAGATAGTCTGAACGCGCCTGGCGCCGCGCATCATAGGTCGCCTTCATGTGCGCGCGGCGCTCGCGGGAAGCGCCTTTCCAGAAGAATTCCTTTTCCGGATCGTGCGGTTCGACCACCTCCTCCGGCCGAGGCGGCAAGTGAGGATTGAGCGCCTTGAGCACTTCGAAATCCGCGCCGCGCTGCAAGAGCGCGAGCGTCTCCAACAATTGCCGTCCCTCGGACGACAACGCCGCGATCGCCGCATCGAGGATATGATTGCGCCGTTGCGTGAGATCGAGATCGGCAAGATTGAGCGCGCGGCCGTAGCCGGGATCTTCGACCCAGACGTCGAAATTTCCCCGATCCGGCAGATAATCGTTCACGAGGCCGGCCAGCGCGCCGACGACCAACGGGTGACAGTCGCAATTCGCCTGCAAATAGGTGCGGATCGCCTTCGATTGTCCAGTCACGCCGCAGACTCGCATCAGCGCTTCGGCATCGGCCGGACGCAGCCCGGGCAGGATTTCGCGGCGCACCCCCGGAATATGGTCTCCGGATCGATTGATCAGCGCGCGGGGCGTCAGCCGCGAGGTCACCAGGACCTTGGACGGGGCCACGCCGGCGAGCCGGCCGAGCAGGTCGTCATCCTCCGGACGGATCGCGGCGCAAGGATCGCGCTTGCCGATCTGATCGCTTGCCGCGTCTGCGTCGTCGTCGCGCAGTTGCGCCGCGTCGCTGCGGTGATAGGCGACGAGAACGCGTTCGAGCCCGTCGAGGACGAGCAGCCAGGATCGCCCCTCCAGCTCGTCGACGAGCCGGTCGGAGAGTTCCCGGATCCGCATTTTCGAGAAGTTCTCGACCGGCCGCGACGTCATGTAACTGAGCGCCTGGCGGCAGAAATCGGTCATCAGCGCGCCGCGCTCGTAGAACGAATACCAGAATCGGCCCGCCCAATCCTCGCGAGCCCGGGCGGCGTGGTTGGTGATCCACTCCCAGGTCAGCATGCTTTTGCCCGAGCCGCCGATCGCCTCGAACAGCAGGAGCGGATTGGGGTCGGAATCCTCCGACCAATCGTCCAGCGTCCCCAGTTCGGCCGACCGCCCGACAAAGGCATGGGAGCCCAGGTAACGCGGCAAAGCGCGCAAGTCCGGGGGAGCGTGACGCGTCGGATCGCCAAGCTTGTGCGCGCCGATTTCGGAATCGGGGGAAAGCGGACTGGATTTACGCCGCAAATATTCAGCCAGTCGCCCAGCCGCGATCGTCGCTTTCCTGGTGAAGTCTTCCAGATTGGCGAACAGCTCGAAGACTCGCTGAGTCTTCGAGTCCGGGCCCATCTGCTTGGCGCGCTCCTTGAACGCCTCGAGCTTCGCGATCTTTACCGGATCGCGCTCGACATCGGCCTTCGTGACCGGGTGATCCTCGGCCATGAGGAACAGCAGAATCGGCCGACCGAGGCGAATCGCCTCATTGAACTCCAGCTCGGTGATCGAAAGCTCGTCCGGGTTACGGCTGGGACATTCCGGGATCTGGCCGTATTTGTGGCTGATCAAGCCAACATAAGCGGAGGCGTCGCGCACCAGGCCGAGACTGGACTCGACGACATCGCCATCGGCGCGGGCTCCATTGCGTTCCATCGCCTTGGGCAGGAGATCGAAACTCTCGATTGCGCGCATGACTTCGCGTCGGTGGGCCGCAAGGTCGGTAAATGTGCTGGAAACCATGACCGCCTGGTAGGTCTTCGGCTCGTCTGCCATCACCCTGTCCCCGTTTCTGCACTCGGCAAGAAAGGTCGGTATTGGGATGTCGAATCACGCGGACTCTCGAGCGCCCCCGCGCTTTCGCTCGGGACGGAGGCTAGCTTCCGGCTCCCGGCGCCGGGAAGCTCAGATAATGGAGCCGGCGCACCTCGCGCCGCCCGCGCACGACCGTATCGAGGATGAGGCCGCAGGCGAAGCTCAGGAAGGCGAGGATGACCAGGCCGGTGGCGAGGATCGCGGTCGGCAAGCGCGGCACCAGGCCAGTCTGGAAATATGTGATGGCGAGCGGGATGGCGAGCACGATAGCGAGCGCGATCAGGAACAGGCTGAAGCTGCCGTAGAAGAGCACGGGCCGCTCGATCCGGTAGAGATGGAGGATCGTGCGCAGGATCCGCCAGCCATCGCGCCAGGTCGAGAGCTTCGAGGTCGAACCTTCGGGGCGGGCGCTGTAGGTGGTGACGATCTCACCGACCGGCATGGAAAGCTCGAGCGCGTGGACGCTGATCTCGGTCTCGGTTTCGAAGCCCCGCGACAGCGCCGGGAAGCTCTTGGCGAAGCGGCGCGAAAAGACCCGGTATCCCGAGAAGATGTCTGTGAAGGAGCGGCCGAACAGGCTGGCGAGCAGGCCGGTGAACAGCTTGTTGCCGAGCGCATGGCCGCGCCTATAGGCCTCCTCGACCGCCGATTTGCGGGCGCCGACGACCATGTCGAGCTGCTCGTCGAGAAGCTTGCGGATCAGCTCGGGGGCGGCGGCGGCATCGTAGGTCGCATCGCCGTCGGCCATGACGTAGATATCGGCCTCGACGTCGGCGAACATCCGCCTGACGACATTGCCCTTGCCCTGCATCTTCTCGGTGCGGACGATCGCGCCGGCCTCCGCCGCCATCTCCCGGGTGCGGTCCTTGCTGTTATTGTCGTAAACGTAGATGTCCGCGTCGGGCAGCGCCGCGCGGAAGCCGGCGATCGTCTGCGCGATCGCGGCCTCCTCATTGTAGCAGGGGAGAAGCACGGCGACGCGGAGCGCTGGCGAGGTCTTTGCCGGTGTCTTTGCCATCTGAAGCCCCTACCCCGTCCTTCGATACGGCATTTCGCCAGGCTCAATGCCTACTCAGGATGAGCGACATTACCAACAACCGCTCATCCTGAGTAGCGGCTGAGCTTGTCGAAGCCGCGTATCGAAGGACAAGCTCAGCGCGAACGGTGTCGGGTCAGGCCTTCTTGGCGGGCTTCTTTGCCGCAGGCTTCTTGGCGGGGGAAGCGGCTTTCTCGGCCTTAGGCTTGGCGGCTGCGTTCTGGGCGGGCTTGTCGTCTGGTTCAGCCTTGGCGGGCGCCGCCTTCTTCGCCGCGCCCTTCTTCGGCTTGGCCTCGCTGCCATGGTCGTGGCCGCAACCGGGACCGTGGACGTGGGCGTCGTCGGATTCGATCGCGGCCTCAAGATCCTCGCGGCTGACCTCGCGCTCGGCGATGTCGGCGCCGGCGAAGAGAAAATCGACGACCTTGTCCTCGAAGAGGGGCGCGCGCAGCTGGGCCGCGGCCATCGGCTCGGCGCGGACATATTCGACGAACTTCTGCCGGTCTTCCGGCTTGTACTGCTGGGCGGCCTGCATGATCAGCTGGTTCATTTCCTGACTGCTGATCTGGATGTCGTTCTTCTGGCCGATCTCCGAAAGAAGCAGGCCGAGGCGGACGCGGCGCTCGGCGATGGTGCGATAATCGCCGCGCTCTTTCTCCATCTCCTTGCGGGCGGCCTCCGGGTCGCTTTCGTGGCTCGCTTCATGCTCGAGCTGCTGCCAGATCTGGTCGAACTCGGCCTGGACCATCGATTCGGGCACCGGAAAATCGTGGGCGGCGGCGAGCTGGTCGAGCAATTGCCGCTTCATATGGGTGCGGCTGAGGCCGTTCAGCTCCTGCTCGACCTGAGCCTTGAGAAGGTCGCGCAGCTGGCCGATGCCCTCGAGGCCCATCGCCTTGGCGAAATCGTCGTCGGGCTTCATCGCCCGGGGGGTCTGGACCTCGTTGACGACGACGTCGAAGGTGGCGGCGCGGCCCTTGAGATAATCGACATTGTAATCGGCCGGGAAAGTGACGCTGACGACAAGCTCGTCATTCGCCTTGACGCCGACGAGTTGGTCCTCGAAGCCGGGGATCAGCCGGCCCGAGCCGAGCTCGACCGACATGCCCTCGCCCTTGCCGCCCTCGAACGGTTCGCCGTCGACCTTGCCCTCGAAATCCATAATGATGAGATCGCCCCGCTCCGCTTTGTGCTTGGCGGGAGCCGGATCGAAGCTCTTCTGGCCGTCGGCGAGGCGCGCCACGGCGGCGTCGACCGCCTCGGCGGAGGGCTCGACGCGAAGCCGCTCGATCTTGAGGCCGGCGATGTTCGCTTCGGGAACGTCGGGGAGCGTCTCGACCTCGACGGTGACGACGGCGTCCTTGCCCGGGCCGCCTTCCTCGAGCGCGACCGTCGGCTGCATCGCCGGGCGGATATTCTGCTCGGTGATCAATTGCTGGACGCCGTCCTGGACCGCATTCTGCAGCGCCTGCTGCTCGAGCTGCGGCCCGTGCATGCGGCGCACCAGATTGGCGGGGACCTTGCCGGGGCGGAAGCCGGGCATGCGCACCTGCGGCGCGATCGACCTGAGCTCCTTGTCGACGAGCGCGTCGATGTCCTTGGCTGGGATGGTGATCCGATAGGCGCGCTTGAGGCCCTGGTTCAACGTCTCGACAGTCTGCATGTTACACTCAAACCTTCATGTCAGCTTAGCGGCGCCTTGGTCTGGGCGTGTCGGCGAACTGGTGCGGGCGAAGGGACTCGAACCCCCACATCTTTCGATACCAGGACCTAAACCTGGCGCGTCTACCAGTTCCGCCACGCCCGCTGAGGCCGGCAAGGCGGCGTCTATAACGATGCTGGCATTAAGGGCAAGCGTCAGGCGGCCGTGGCGAAATCGCCGAGGCCGCGGCCGCCGCTGCGGAACATGCCGGCGCCCGAGCTCAGGCTTTCGCTCAGCGGCAGCGCGGTCCCGCAGAAGCAGCATTCAGCGGAGAGCCGGCCGACATACCAGTGCGAGCGGCCGCAGCCGGGGCAATGGTTCACGTCGTTGTCGCGATAGGCGATATGGTAGCCGCGCCGCGACGGATCGTGCGCATGGTCCCTGCCCGCCTTGCTGAAAATCGAAACACGCATCGGTCTTACTCCCTGTTCGCGCCGCAGTTGGCAGCGACGAACCGTTCTATTCCATGGATGAGTTGAACGAATTCTGACTGATCCGGTTCCACCCCGTTCAGGTTCGGGCAGGATTGTAACCGCTGGGCAACTGCATTAGTCGGGCGGCACACCGCGTTTCGAGAGGCCTTCTCCGAATGATCGTCAGACCTTTGCTGGCCGGCCTCGCCGCGCTTTCCCTCGCCGCCTCCGCGCTGGCCCAGCCCGCGCCCTCGGCCGCCACCGCCGCCGAGTTCAGCCCCGAGGCGTTCCGCGCCCATGTCGCCTTCCTTGCCGACGACCTACTCGAAGGCCGCGAGGCCGGATCGCGCGGCCACGAGATCGCGGCGCGCTACGTCGCCACCCAGTTCGCGGCGCTAGGCCTCCAGCCGGGCGCGGGCGGCGGCAATTGGTTCCAGCCCGTGGAGTTCGTCCGCTTCGTCCCGCGAGGCAATGCGACGCTCCGGGTCGGGGGGCACGTCTTCACGCAAGGCCGCGAGATGATGATGCGGGCGAGCCCCGATCCGGCGCCGCTGGCGCTGTCGGCGCCGCTCGTCTTCGTCGGCTACGGGCTCGACATGCCGAGCCACGGCTTCGACGATTATCGCGGCCTCGATGTGCGCGGCAAAATCGTGGTCGTGCTGAACGGCGTTCCCGAAGGCACGCCGAGCGACGTCGCCGCGCACTTCAACGGCGAAAAGAGACGCATGGCTGGCGCGCGCGGCGCGGTCGGCATGATCAACATTCGCCCGCGCGGCGACGCCGCGGCGGCGCCCTGGGCGCGCATGGTCCGCTTCGCCAACCGCCCGGGCACGACCTGGCTGGAGCCCGACGGCACGCCCCTGGCCGAGGCCGGCCCCTTGCGTTTCAGCGCGACGCTCGACGATGCCAGCGCCGAGCTGCTGTTTCGCGCCGCCGGGCGTCAGCTCGGACCGGTCCTCGACGAGGCGGCCGTCCGCGGCGCCCGGCCGCGCGGCTTCGCGATGCGGACCGAGGCGCAGGTGGCGCGCGAGCCCGCCTCCACGACGCGCTTCTCCAGCCCCAACGTGCTGGCGATCCTGCCCGGCACCGATCCCAGCGTCGCGGGCGAATATGTGCTGCTGATGGCGCATCTCGACCATATCGGCATGCGCGAGCCACGCCCCGGCGACGCCGCCGGCGCCGACCGGATCAACAATGGCGCGATGGACAATGCCACCGGCATCGCCACGCTGATCGAGGTCGCACGCGCGATGAGCCGGCCGGGCAACCGCCCCCGCCGGCCGATCCTGCTCGCCGCGGTGACCGCCGAGGAGAAGGGGCTGCTCGGCGCCGAATTCCTCGCCCGTCACCCGGTCGTCGGCCTGGGACGCGTGGTCTCCGTGGTCAATCTCGACATGCCGATCCTGACCTACGACTTTCAGGACGTGACCGCCTTCGGCGCCGAACATTCGACGCTGGGGCCGATCGTCGCGCGGGCGGCAGGGCGGATGGGCGTGCGCGTCTCGCCCGATCCGCTGCCCGAGGAGGGCCTGTTCACCCGCTCCGACCATTACAAGTTCGTGCGCGAGGGCGTGCCGGCCGTCTTCCTGATGACCGGCTTCGCCGGCGAGGGCGAGCGCGAGTTCCGCAGCTTCCTGGCGACGCGCTACCACAATGTCGGCGACGACCTCAGCCAGCACATCAACTGGCACGCCGGGGCGAAATTCGCCCAGCTCAACTATCTGATCGCGCGCGAAATCGCCGACGGCGAGGAGGTGCCGAGGTGGTATCGGGGGAGCTTCTTCGGCGATGCGTTCGGCGGCAACCAGCCGAGAGCGGCAAGGCCCGCGCCCTGACCTATTTCTCCGCCGACTGGCTCCGCAGCCGCCGGGCCTTGTCGATGACGCGGAAGCCCAGCGACTTTACGTGATTCTGGTGCGGGTAGCGCTTCGGGCGGGCGGGGCTTAGCCCGGCCTTGCGCAGCACCGCGTTCATGCGGTGCGCATATTCCTCGCGATAGCTCCATTCCGAGCGCCAGGTGATCGAGAAGGAGACCGAGACTTCCGGGCCGTTCTTGACCCAGTGCGGCGCCATGAACGGCACGTGCACGGCCTGGCCCGGCGCGAGATCGAATTCGCGGCCCCGATGCTGGAATTCGTCGCGCCAGGGCAGGTTGCGGTGACCGCCGCCGTGGAAGCGCTCATGCTCCTCGGCCGGGACGACCTGCTCGTCGTCGGGCGGGAAGATCGTCATCGTCTTGGTGCCGCGGACCTGGAGCAGGATATTGTGCTCGGGATCGAAATGGAGCGGCGTCACCGAGCCGGGCGAGGTGATGAAGACGAAGCCGCGATGCTTGAGCATCTCTCCCGTCTTGGCGCCGACCGCCGCCTCGAGCGGGGCAAGCGCCTCGAGGAGGAAGTTTCGGAAGATCTCGTCCTGCTCGACGAACTTCAGCACCATCCACGAGCCGCACTCCTCGATCCGCCGGATCGTCTCCTGGACGCTGAGGCCGTTGCCGGGCGCGGTCAAAGGATCAATCCCGAACGGCGTATCGCCCGGATAATATTCGACGTCGACCGGGCGGATCCGCCCGGCCAGCGCCGCGAGCGCGTCGAGCTGCAGCAGCGGATGATCGACGAGACCGTGGGTCAGCAAGGCGGGCTGCTCCGGATAGGCGCTGTCGAAGGCATCCAGGGCGTGGTCGAAATGGGTCATTTGGTCAGCTTCCTGAACATGGCCGAGCCCCGTTCGAGGGCGCGGCAGACGGCGAAGATGGCGGCGCGGCGGGCGCCCCTGAGCGGCACCGAGACGCGCACGATCGCACGGCGCTCGGTCCACAGGCTGTCGATCATCGGGTGGTCGGCGGCGGCGCAGCTGTCCATCCAGGCGATGTCGACGCGACTTAGGATTTCCAGATTCTCGCGCTGAATGAGCACACCTGGCGAGAA
The DNA here is from genome assembly GCA_035543935.1 of Allosphingosinicella sp. GTDB lineage: Bacteria > Pseudomonadota > Alphaproteobacteria > Sphingomonadales > Sphingomonadaceae > Allosphingosinicella. The sequence continues at coordinate 35,391 of DATKIV010000035.1, read as the reverse complement.
ACGGGCATAAGTCTCGTCGAACACGGTCTTGAACGAGAAGCTGCCCGGGGCGGTGAGGAAATTGACCAGCATCGCGATGGTCGTCTCGCCGACGTCGAGGCGAAGGAATTGCAGCTTACCAGCGTCCCAGGCGGCGCGGACCGCGGCGCGAAAGAAGGCGTCGGTTTCGGGCCGGCCGGCGAGCGCGCTCCCGGCCGCGCCTTTCCAGCCCGCTTGCTCCATGGCGAGATAAAGGCTGCACCAGTCATCGACCTGGGCGGATCGGTCGAGGGTGCGCAGCGCGATCGGACCCTGTTCGGCGAGGCGGTTGCGAAGGCGGCGCAGCTCCTTACGCTTCTTCTGGCGGACCGCGCGCTCGTAATAGGCCTCGGGGTCGAGGTCGCTGTGCAGGAAAGCGCGGATCTCGCGGTGGGCGATCTCCGCATGGCGGGCGGCGGCAAGGCCGCGCAGCACCGATCCGTTTTCGTTGAGGCCGCGCAGATGGAGCAGGTCGCCCGCCCAGCCGGTCTCGTCGAGCGCCGCCAGGGCCGCAGCCCAGAAGGCCGTCTCCTCGCCCGCGGCGACGAGCGGGGTCATCAGGAACATCTGGTCGTGCGCCCAGTTGCGGACGATGCGGACCGGCAGCCGCGCATAGCCGCGATGGGCCTCGAGAGGCAGCAGGCCGATCAAACGCTGGCCACGGCGGACCTCGAGAAGGCGGATGTCGTGGCCGGCGGCCATGTTCGGCAGCGAGGCGGCGACGAACCAATGTTCGGCGAAGGCATTGGGCTCGGACGCGCTCTCGGCGAGCGCCGTCCATTCGGCGGCAAGGCCCGCGACCGCGTCGGCGAGCGGACGGACCAGGACGCGAACCTCGGCGGCACCGGACAGGGTGCCGAGCTGCGCGCGCGCCACGCCGCGCCGATCGGCCCGCGCCGCAATCCGCCCCATCGAACTCATGGGCGCGCGATAACGCACAGAGGTAAAGATATGGTGGGCGCCTTGCGCGCGGGCGATCGCTCCAGTCCGTCATGCTGAACTTGTTTCAGCATCCAGCGACGCGCCGCCTCGCGGATGGAGAACTGGACCCTGAAACAAGTTCAGGGTGACGGCCGAGCGGCTCAGGCGCTCTGCAGCTGATAATCCCGATATTGCTCGCGCAGCGCGGTTTTGAGCAGCTTGCCGGTCGCGGTATGGGGCAGGCTGTCGACGAAGAGGATGTCATCCGGCAGCCACCATTTGGCGACGTGGGCGGAAAGGTGGGCGCGGATGTCTGCTTCGCTGACTTGCGCACCCTCCTTGCGGACGACGAGGAGCAGCGGCCGTTCGTCCCATCTGGGATGCTTGATGCCGATCGCCGCCGCCTCGGCGACGCCGGCGCAGCCGACCGCGGCATTTTCGAGGTCGACCGAGCTGATCCATTCGCCGCCCGATTTGATCACGTCCTTCGAGCGGTCGGTGATCTGCATCGTGCCGCAGGGGTGGATGACGGCGACGTCGCCAGTGTCGAACCAGCTGGAATTGCCGGTGCAATCCCCGGTCTCGTCCTGGAAATAGCGGCGGATTACCCAGGGGCCGCGAATCTGCAGCCGGCCCGAGCTGAGCCCGTCGCGCGGCTGGACGTCGCCCTCGTCGCTGACGACCTGGAGTTCGACGCCGAACGGCACCCGGCCCTGCTTGGCGACCAGATCGACCTGCTCGTCGAAGCTGAGCTCGTCCCAATTGGCCGGCGGCGACCCGATCGTGCCGATCGGCGAAGTTTCAGTCATCCCCCAGGCATGGCCGACGCGGATTCCCATCTTCATCAGCCGCTCGATCATCGCGCGCGGCGCGGCGGAGCCGCCGATGGTGACGATCCTGAGATGCTCGGGCTTGGCGCCGGTCGCGTCCATATGCTGGAACATGGCGAGCCAGACGGTCGGCACGCCGGCCGAATGGGTCACCTTCTCCTCGTTCATCAGCCGGCACAGGACGATCGGATCGTTGACCGCCGAATAGACGAACTTGATCCCGGCCATCGCGCCGGAGAAAGGCAGGCCCCAGGCGGCGGCGTGGAACATCGGCACGATCGGCAGCGCCACCGAGCTCGGCGCCAGATCGAAGCAGGACGGCGCAATCTCCGCCATGGCGTGGATGACCGAGGAGCGATGCTCGTAGAGGACGCCCTTGGGATGGCCGGTCGTGCCCGACGTGTAGCAGAGCATGCACGGCTCGCGCTCGGACCCCTCGACCCATTGGTAATCGCCGTCAAAGGGAGCGATCAGGGCTTCAAAGCTGCCCTCGCCTTCGCAATCGAAGCAGACATAATGCTCGATCGTCGTCCACTGGGCCTTGAGCCGGTCGACGATCGGCTGGAAGGCCTTGTCGTAGAGCAGCACCCGGTCCTCGGCATGGTTGGCGATATAGACGAGCTGCTCGTCGAACAGGCGCGGGTTGATCGTGTGGATGACGCCGCCCATGCCGATCGCGCCATACCAGGCGACGAGGTGGCGGTGGTGGTTCATGGCCAGAGTGGCGACTCGGTCGCCGCGCTTCACGCCCATGGCTTCAAGGGCCTGGGCGAGCTTCCTCGCATCGCGCGCGATGCCGGCCCAGCTGGTGCGGCTCTGGCTGCCGTCGGCCCATTGGGTGACGATCTCGCGCCGGCCATGCTCGCGCTCGGCATGGTCGATCAGCCGCGGCACGCGCAGCTCGTAATCCTGCATTCCGCCCAGCATCGGAGACCCCTTCGTCATTCCAGCCAAGGCTGGAATCTCCTTGGCCTTATGTCGAGAAGAAAGTGAGATTCCGACTTTCGCCGGAATGACGCGGGTCAGGACGCCTGCGCCAATCTCAGCTCTTCGAGGGGGATGACACTGAGCGTCGCCGAGGTCACGCCTTCGAGGCGGCGGAGGCGTTCGGCGAGCTCGGCGTCGAGGAGGAAATCGCGGCCGAGGACGAGATCGGCGACGCCCCTGGCCCATTTCGCGTTGAGGCGGAGCACGCCGGTGCCGCCATGCTCGCCCGCCACCGCGCCGGCGAGCCGGCGCACCGCCGCCTCGTCCTCGACCTCGACCGCGATCTGCAGCCGGCTGCGCCTGGCGAGGGCCTCGAACGGCTGGAGCGAGCGGATGGTGACGCGCGGCGTCTCCTCGCCGGGGCGGCGGTCGAGCTCGACGCCGAGCAGGGCGCAGCTTCCCGCCTTGGCGGCGCCCGCGACCTGCTCGGCGACCTGGTCGTCGAACACCGTCGCCTCGAACTGGCCCGACGAATCGGAAAGCGTCGCCATCATGTAGCGGCGGCCCCGCGCCGAGGTCCGCCAGCGCGTGTCCTCGACGAGCCCGGCCATGGTCGCGGGCACGCGGCCGCCCTCGGCGGAGGCGGGCAGCGTCCCCAGCGCGGCGAAGGTGCAGGCGCCAGCGGCTTCGGCGAGGTGGCGGTAATTGTCGACGGGATGGGCGGAGAAATAGAAGCCGAAGCTCTCCTTCTCGGCGGCCATGCGCTGGGCGAGCGTCCAGCTTTCGCCGGTCGGCATGCGGATCGGGACGACGTTGGCGGGGCCTTCGCCGAACAGGCCGCCCTGCCCGCTGACGCGCGCATCGGCGGCGCTCGTCGCGGCGGCGAGGATGGTTTCGGCCGCAGCCGCGACCTGCCAGCGCACGGCGAGGTCGTCGAAGGCGCCGCCGCCGGCGAGGCTTTCGATCTGGCGGCGATTGAGCAAGCGCGGATCGATCCGCGCGGCGAAATCGTCGAGCCCGGCGAACGGGCCGTTCGCGCGGCGCTCGTCGACCAATTGCTCCATCGCTTTCTCGCCGACCCCCTTCAGGGCACCGAGCGCATAGCGGACGGCATAGCCTTCGCCGTGAGGCTCCACGGCGAATTCCGCCTCGCTGGCGTTGATCGCGGGCGGCAGGCATTGGACGCCGATGCGACGCATGTCGTCGGTGAAGATGGCGAGCTTGTCGGTCTGCGTCATGTCGAAGCACATCGAGGCCGCGTAGAATTCGACCGGATGGTGCGCCTTCAGCCAGGCGGTCTGATAGGCGACGAGCGCATAAGCGGCGGCATGGCTCTTGTTGAAGCCGTAGCCGGCGAACTTGTCGATCAAGTCGAACAATTCGTTGGCCTTGGCGGGCGGGATGTTATTGACCCGCTGGCAGCCCTCGACGAAGCCGGCGCGCTGGGCGTCCATCTCCGACTTGATCTTCTTGCCCATGGCGCGGCGAAGCAGGTCGGCCTCGCCGAGGCTGAACCCGGCGAGCACCTTGGCCGCCTCCATCACCTGCTCCTGGTAGACGAAGATGCCGTAGGTTTCCTTCAGTACCTCCTCAAGCAAAGGATGGGGATATTCGATCGGCTCGCGGCCGTTCTTGCGGGCGCCGAACATCGGGATATTGTCCATCGGCCCCGGCCGGTAGAGCGAGACCAGCGCGATGATGTCGCCGAAATTGTCGGGCTTCACCGCCGCCAGCGTGCGCCGCATCCCTTCCGATTCGAGCTGGAACACACCGACCGTCTCGCCGCGCTGGAGGAAGGCGTAAACGGCCGGGTCGTCCCACGGGATGCGGTCGAGATCGACCTCGATGCCGCGCGCGGCCAGCATCTCGACCGCCTTGCGGAGGACGGACAGGGTCTTCAGGCCGAGAAAGTCGAACTTCACCAGCCCCGCCGCCTCGACATATTTCATGTCGAACTGGGTGACCGGCATGTCCGAGCGCGGATCGCGGTAGAGCGGGACGAGCTGGTCGAGCGGCCGGTCCGCGATCACCACGCCGGCGGCGTGGGTCGAGGCGTGGCGCGGCAGCCCTTCGAGCTTCATCGCCAGGTCGAACAGCCGGCGGACCTCGCGGTCGTCCTTATAATCGGCGGCGAGCTCGGAGACGCCGTTCAGCGCCCGCTCGAGCGTCCACGGATCGGTCGGATGATTGGGGATCAACTTGGCGAGCCGGTCGACCTGGCCGTAGGGCATTTGCAGGACCCGGCCGGTATCCTTGAGGACGGCGCGCGCCTTCAATTTCCCGAAGGTGATGATCTGGGCGACGCGGTCGGCGCCCCAGCGCTCCTGGACGTAGCGGATCACCTCGCCGCGCCGGGTCTCGCAAAAGTCGATGTCGAAATCCGGCATCGAGACGCGCTCGGGATTGAGGAAGCGCTCGAACAGCAGGCCGAGCCTTATCGGGTCGAGATCGGTGATGGTGAGCGCCCAGGCGACCACCGAGCCGGCGCCCGAGCCGCGGCCCGGGCCGACCGGAATGCCCTGCTCCTTGGCCCATTTGATGAAGTCGGCGACGATCAGGAAATAGCCGGGAAAGCCCATGCCGGCGATCACGTCGAGCTCGAATTCGAGGCGATCGAAATATTCGGGGTAGCGCTCCCTTGCTGTTCCCCGGCGAAGGCCGGGGCCCAGTTCTTCCGACTGCGCCGCTGGGCCGCGGCCTTCACCGGGGAACGCCTCGACGTAGAGCGCCAGCCGCGCCTCCAGACCGATCCGCGCGTCGCGGCGCAGCTGCTCGGCCTCGCCCTCGAGGTCGCCGGCGGTGCGCGGCAGGATCGGCTTGCGCTGGGGCGCGCTGAACGCGCAGCGCCGCGCGATCACGGACGTGTTGTCGATCGCTTCGGGCAGGTCGGCGAAGAGCGCCCGCATCTCCGCGGCGGGCTTCATCCAGGCCTCGGGGGAGGAGCTCATGCGATCGTCGCGGGCGATCTGGCTCGACTGGGCGATGCACAGCATGGCGTCGTGCGCTTCGTGGAAATGCGCCTCGGCATAGGAAGCCGGGTTGGTCGCGACCAAGGGCAGATCGCGGGCATAGGCCAGGTCGACGAGGGCCGCCTCAGCCCCGGTTTCGGCCGCGTCGCCGCGCCGGCTGAGCTCGATATAGAGCCGGCCGGGGAAAAGGGCCGCAAGCCTCGTGAGCATCTCTTCGGCGGCGGTCCGCTGCCCCTCGTGGACCAGCCGCGCCAGCGCGCCCTCGCCGCCGCCGGTGAGCGCGATCAGCCCATCGGTCCGCCCCTCGAGCGCCGCGAACAATACGTGCGCCTGCTCCTCGACCGGGCGGCCAAGATGGGCGGCCGAAACCAGCGCGCACAGGTTCGCATAGCCGGTTTCGTCCTGCGCATAGAGCGGCAGCCAGTCGATCAGCGGCGGCTTGCCGTCCGGCGTGCCGGGCCGCGCAACGCCAAGCAAGGTGCCGACGATCGGCTGCACCCCTTCGGCGATGCAGGCGTCGCTATAGGGCATGACCGCGTAGAGGCCGTTGCGGTCGGTCAAGGCGGCGGCCGGGAAATCGAGGCGCCTGGCCTGGCTGGCGATCGCCTTGGGCTCCATCGCCCCTTCGAGCATCGTGTAGCAGGAGAAGAGACGCAGGGGGACGTAGGGCGCGGCGGACATGGAGCCACCATGGTCAGTCGTGGCGATTCGGGAAAGCGCCCGTTTGGGCTTTTCCACACCTATTCGATAATGCCCTCATGCAAGCGCAGCACCCGATCCATCTTGGCGGCGATCCGCTCATTGTGGGTGGCGACCAGGGCGGCGCTGCCTTCGTCGCGGACCAGGCGGAGGAATTCGGCGAAGACGATGTCGGCGGTGCCTTCGTCGAGATTGCCGGTGGGCTCGTCGGCGAGGACCAGGGCGGGCCGGTTGGCGAGCGCGCGGCCGACGGCGACGCGCTGCTGCTCGCCGCCGGAAAGCTTGCTCGGACGATGGGTGAGCCGCTCGGCGAGGCCGAGTGTGCCGAGCAGGGATTCGGCCCGCTCGCGGGCCTCGGCCCGGGTCGCGCCGCGGACGAGCTGGGGCAGGATCACATTCTCGAGCGCAGTGAAATCGGGCAGCAGATGATGGAATTGATAGACGAAGCCGAGCAGGTCGCGGCGTACGCGGGTGCGCTCCGCGTCATTGAGCTTCGCGGCCTCCTCCCCCTGGATCCGGATCGAGCCTTCGAAGCCGCCTTCGAGCAGCCCGACCGCCTGGAGCAGGGTCGACTTGCCCGAGCCCGACGGGCCGAGCAAGGCGACGATCTCTCCCTGGCGCACCGCCAGGTCGACGCCGCGCAGCACGTCGATGCGGACATCGGCCTGGACGAAGCTACGCTTCAGGCCCTGGACTTCGAGCACCTCATTCATAGCGAAGTACCTGGACCGGATCGGTCTTCGAGGCGCGCCAGGCGGGGATCAGGGTGGCGAGAAAGCTCAGCACCAAAGCCATGGCGACGATCGCGCCGACTTCGAACGGATCGGTCCGCGCCGGCAGCTCGGTGAGAAAGCGCACCGACGGATCCCAGAGATTCTGGCCGGTCAGCCGCTGGAAGAAATCGACGATGGGCTGCCGGAAATAGAGGCCGGCCGCGCCCAGGATCATGCCCGCGACGATGCCGAGCACGCCGATGGTGAGGCCGACGGTCATGAAGATCTTCATCAGGCTGCGGCGCGAGGCGCCCATCGTGCGCAATATGGCGATGTCGCGATGCTTGGCGCGCACCAGCATGATCAGCGAGGAGAGGATGTTGAACGCGGCGACCAGGATGATGATCGAGAGCACCACGAACATCACCACCCGCTCGATTTGGATCGCCTCGAACAAGGCCGCGTTCATCGAGCGCCAGTCGTTGACGATCGCGCGGCGCGCCAGGATCGAGTGGAGCGGGGCGAGGATTTCGCCGACGCGGTCGGGATCGGCCGTGGTGACCTCGATCATGCCGATCGCATCGCCCATCATCAGCAGGCCCTGCGCCTCCTCCATCGGCATGACCACGAAGGCCTTGTCGAAATCGTAGAGGCCGACCTCGAAGATCGCGGCGACGTTATAGTCGACGATTCGCGGCACCGTCCCGAACGGCGTCGTCCGGCCCTCGGGCGAGAGGATGGTGATCGGGCTGCCGACCGACAGGCCGAGCTTCTCGGCGAGGTGCGAGCCGACCGCGACGTTATTGCTGCCGGGCCTGAGGTCGGCCAGCGAGCCGGCGATGACGTTGCGGGTGAAGGAGGGATTGGAGAGGATCTCGTCGCGCGGCATGCCGCGCAGCAGGATCGCCTCGACCCGGCCATTGCGGCTCGCCATCAAAGGCACCTCGATCAGCGGCTCGGCGGAGACGATGCCCGGCGTGCGTCGGACCTGCGCGAGCACGGGGCGCCAATTCTCGAGCCGGCCGCCCATGCCCGCGACCACGGCGTGGCCGTTGAGGCCAGTCACCTTGTCGAACAATTCGGTGCGGAAGCCGTTCATCACGCTCATCACGATGATCAAAGCGGCGACGCCGAGCATGACCGCGGCGAGGCTGATCCCGGCGACCAGGAAGATGAAGCCCTCGCCCTTGCCCGGCAGCAGATAGCGCCGGGCGACCATCCGTTCGTAGCGGTTGAGGATCATTCCCTCACCCTCCCACCCGGCTGCGCCGGGCGGGCCCCTCCCTCGCCCCAAATGGGAGAGGGGTGAAAGCAGCGCCGGCCTGAAGCCCTCTCCCATTTGGGGAGAGGGTTGGGTGAGGGTTCTTCTTCACGCCACCAACCTCGCCAGCGCGCTTTCGATCGACAACTCCTCGCGCACGCCCGTGGCGCGGCGCTTGAGCTCGACGATCCCCTTTTCGAGCCCCTTCGGGCCGACGACCAGCTGCCAGGGCAGGCCGATCAGATCCATGGTCGCGAACTTGGCGCCGCCGCGCTCGTCGCGGTCGTCGTAGAGCGTCTCGACGCCAGCCTGGGTCAGGCGGCCGTAAATTTCGTCGGCGGCGCTGGCGCAATTGCCGTCGTCGGCGCGCATGTTGATCAGGCCGACCTGGAAAGGCGCGACGCTCTGGGGCCAGATTATGCCCTTGTCGTCATGGCTCGCCTCGATGATCGCGCCCATCAGCCGCGAGACGCCGATGCCGTAGCTGCCCATTTGCGGGTGAACCTGGCCGCCGTCCGCGGTCTGGACGGCGAAGCCCAGCGAGGCGCTATATTTGTCGCCGAACGCGAAGATGTGGCCGACCTCGATGCCGCGGCGGCTGCGCAGGCGATCGGCGGGGACCGGGCAGTCCGCGACCTTGGCATGCTCCTCCTCCTCCATCGCATAGAGGCCGGTGAGGCGGGCGATGGTGGCGGCGTCCGCGGTGAGCAGATCCTCGCGCGTGACCTCCTCGAGCGCCGCGTCGTAGAAGATGGCGCTTTCGCCTGTCTCCGCCAGAATGTGGAATTCGTGGCTGAGATCGCCACCGATCGGCCCGGTCGGGGCGCGCACCGGCACGGCCTGCAAGCCGAGCCGGGCGAAGGTGCGCAGATAGGCGACGAACATCGCCTCGTAGCTCGCCTTGAGGCCGGCTTCGTCGAGGTCGAACGAATAAGCGTCCTTCATCAGGAACTCGCGGCCGCGCATGATGCCGAAGCGCGGGCGGACCTCGTCGCGGAACTTCCACTGGATATGGTAGAGCGTGCGCGGCAGGTCGCGATAGGATTTGACCGCGCCGAGGAAGATCTGGGTGATGATTTCCTCGTTGGTCGGCCCGTAGAGCATCTCGCGGTCGTGCCGGTCCTTGAAGCGCAGCATTTCCGGGCCGTAGGCGTCGTAGCGGCCGGAGTCGCGCCACAGGTCGGCCGACTGGATCGTCGGCATCAGCAATTCGACCGCGCCGGCCTTGTCCTGCTCCTCGCGCACGATCTCCTCGATCTTCCTGAGCACGCGATGGCCGAGCGGCAGCCAGGCGTAGATGCCTGCGGCGGTCTGGCGGATCAGGCCGGCGCGCAGCATCAGCTTGTGGCTGACGATCTGGGCGTCGGCGGGCGTCTCCTTGGCGACGGGGAGGAAGTAACGGGACAGGCGCATGGCGATCCTCTAGGGAGCGCGATGCCGCAACGCAACACGCCGCGCCCTGTTGCCGGTTCGCAACAGGCGCGGCGCAAACTGGCCACGCCGCTCAATCGGGCCATGACAAGCCAGGCGGGGGTGCATACCGTACTTCCCACGCAACCAAGGACTTAACGGCCTGGTTCGGGGAGGCTTCGGTCCCGCTTTTCTCTGGCGAGGTGAGGAAAGCGCGCGGGCCGGAGCATCGCAAGGGGGTAGACGGCGCAAGCCGTCTCACGGGTGCCCGGACGGAAACGTCCGGGCACTTGTCGTTTCAGGGCAGGTCCTGCATCCCATCCCCAAAGACTGCGACCCCCGTCGACGCAGGAAGGGAGACAAAGCGATGAGAAATATCTGGCGCCAGCTTGCCCTGCTCGTCCTGCTCGCCCTGCCCCTTTCCGCTCCCGCGCAACCGGGCAACGCGGCGGACGGCGAGCGAATCCTCTCCTTCACCAGCGACATCGAGGTTCGCCGCGATGCGTCGCTCGACGTCACCGAGACGATCCGGATCGCGGCCCGGGGCGATGAATTCCGGCACGGCCTCTATCGCGACTTCCCGACCAGAAACCGGCGGGCCGGCCGGATATTGGAAGCCGGCTTCGAGGTCGCGGGCGTAACGCGGGATGGACGCTCCGAACCCTGGCGGACCGAGCCCCTGGAAGGCGGCGTCAGACTTCGGATCGGCGATGCCGGCATATCGCTCGCGCCCGGCACGCACACCTACAGAATCCGATACCGGACGACGCGCCAGATCGGCTCCTTCGAGGGCTATGACGAGCTTTACTGGAATGTGACCGGCAACGGCTGGGCCTTCGCAATTGACCGCGCCGAGGTCCGCGTCCGCCTGCCGGCGCGCGTGCGCTTCGGCAATCGCGCCTACTATACGGGCGCAACCGGATCGACCGAATCCGATGCCCGGGTGACGGCCGAGCGGCCGGGCGAGATCAGCATCGCCGCGGCTCGCAGGTTGGGTCCGGAGGAAGGGCTCACGATCGCCGTCGCCTGGCCCAAAGGTATCGTCCGAGAGCGCTGAGACACGTTCAGCCATCGCGCGTTGTAAATGAACGGCGCTTAGCCTATATCAAAGGGGCTGACGTCGCCTGCGAGCGAAACTGACGCCTTCGGGCGCCTCTCTTCCTTTCAAGCTTCACTGGCCCCGCCGCGCCTTTTGCGCGCGGGCAATCTTTGCATGCGAAAGGAACCGATCATGGCTATCGGCACCGTAAAATTCTTCAACATGGACCGTGGCTACGGCTTCATCACCAACGAAGCTGGCGGCCCCGACGCCTTCGTCCATATCAGCGCCGTCGAGCGCGCCGGCATGGGCAGCCTCAAGGAAGGCCAGAAGGTCAGCTACGAGCTCGAGACCGGCCAGAACGGCAAGAGCTCCGCGGTCAATCTCTCGGACGCCTCGTAAAGCGTGGCCAAAGAGGAATTGATGGTCATGGAGGGGCAGATCGACGAGATCTACCCCGACGGCCGGTTCGGCGTCATGCTCGACAACGAGCACCGGATCATCGCCTATACCGCCGGCAAGATGCGGCGTTTCCGCATCAAGTCGGTGGTCGGCGACCGGGTTCATGTCGAGATGACCCCCTATGATTTGAGCAAGGGCCGGATCATCTTCCGCGAGAAGATTCCGGGCCAGGGCCCGGGCAGCGGGCCGCGCCGCCGCACGTTCAGGCGATGACGCCTCCAACACCAAGAAGACTTAAGATGGCGGCGATGGCCGCCCAGGAATGAAATGAACTACGAAAAACGACCGAAACTCTATCTGCCGCTGGCTCTGCTGGCGACACCCAAGGCATCCAGACCGACCCCCGCGCCGATGCGGCAGGCGCCCCAGGCGCTGCGCCGACTGGTCGCCGCGATGGTCGACTGAAGCCACCACCACCGCCCTCCCTCGCAAAGGGAGGGCGTTTTGATGAACGGACCCGACCGATGTCGAGAGAAATCGTGAAACCCTATCTGATCGCCAAGGACGAGGACGGCAGCTTCCGTCTCACCGTCCGCGAGACCCGCTACAACAGCCAGGGCTATCCCCTGGTTACGGCGACGCCGATCGACGAAAGCTTCAAGAGCGCCACCGCGGCGCGCACCCATGCCAAGGAGCATTTCGGCGCCGAAGCCGGCCAGTTCGCGACTCGCTAGGCGCGGACTCCAACCCAGAGTTGGGCGATCCGGATTGAAACGTCATTCCAGCGAAAGCTGGAATCTCACTTTTCTCTTCATGATCGCCGCAAAGGCAAAGAGATTCCAGCTTTCGCTGGAATGACGGGAAGCTCGATCGAGCGGGACCGCCCTAGAATTCGAAGCTGGCGCTGGCCACGATGCCGGCGCGCACATTGCGGCCGAGGCCCGATGTGACGCCGTTCAGGTCGGTGTCGAAATAGCCCAGGCTCGCGGTGAACGGGCCGCGGGTGAATTCGGCGCCGAACGACCAATCATGCTTGCGGCCGTAGAACGAGCCGCGCTCGCGCCCGACCTGGGCGACGAGGGTGAACGGCGTCGCCGGAATCCCGACCTTGGCCTCGGCGCTCAGATAGAAATTGTCGCCCGCCAGATTCTCCTGATCGGGGGCGTAGAAGGCGCTGAGCTTGGTGCTGACCGGACCGAGACGGTAGGACAATGCGCCGGTGGCCTCGTAGATGTTGGCGGTGCCGTCGCCGCCCGGATAGAGATAGGCGATCGCGCCGATCTCATATTCGATCGGACCCGCGGTCCCGGCATAGCCGGCATAGAGGTCGAGCTCGACATTGGTGTCGGCGGTGCGCGCGATCGACGACGCCCAGGCGCCGGCATAGAAGCCGTGCCATGTGACATCGACCGAGAATTGCCCGGAGGGATCGCGGTCCGACTGCGAGACGCCGCGGAAGCGATAGTCCGAAACGCCGGTCACCGTCGCGGTGATGTCGAAGGCGCCGTCGTCGGCGGCCTCCTCCGCGGCCGCCGCGGGCGGATCATCCTGGGCGCGCGCGGGAGCGGCGGTGAAGGCCATGACGGCGAAGGCGGCGAGCGCGGTGCGGCGCAAAGGATGCTGAGTCATGGCTCGCCTGTTAGCTCAAGCTGGTTAGCGGACCGTAAACCACCGGCCCCGCGCGGACCCTATATCGAACCGGAGGCCCGCCAGGCCAGGCTCGTCCCCCCTGCCCTGCGCGTGCGAAGCAGGCGCCGGCGCCTGGCGGTGGCGGGGAGCAGGGGATAGCGGCGCTGATAGCCATGGCCGGGTTCGAAATGCGGCGGCAGCGCCGGCGCGGCGACGGGCACCGCGGCGGGCGCCGGGATCTCCAGCTGCGGGAAGGCGCTGGCCGCCGCGGCGGCGGCATGGCGGTTGCGCCAGACCAATTGCATGACCGGGCTCGCCGGCGGCGGCGCCTCCTGGTGCGCGAAGGCATATTGGATCGAATAGAGCATCTTGCGGCAGCTCTCGGCGCCGCAGCTGCAGGCCATCGCCCAGGCGGCGTCCGCCTCCGTGGTCGAATAGTCCATCGTGATTTCCTCGTGCGGCGCAATCGGCCGCAGGGCGACCAGGCGGCGGCGCTGCCCGAAGGCGGCATTGGGCGCGCAATGGTGATTGATATGGTCGAACGGCAGATCGGGGTCGATCCACACGTCCGGGCCGATGCCGATATAATTGGGGCCGCTCTCGGTGACCGCGCCGAAGACTGGCTTGCCGGTCAGCTGCCAGACGGTTTCGCCCGCCTCGAAGCGGCGGCCGGCGATCATGCCGGCGCCGTGGATCGCGCTCCTGCCGATATAGATGGTGCGGGCGGCGTCGACCCAGCGCTCGATATTTGTCTTTGCGCGCAGCGACATGATGGCGACCAAGCCGTGCAGGACCATCGAAAGCAAGGGATAGACCATCAGCGCCGGATGCTGGCCCTGGTCGGCGAGCGTGGTGACGAGCGCGAGAACGCCGTAAGCGGCGGTCCACACCAGCCAGGGCTCCGGGCATTCGCGCTCGGGCGTCTTCCAGGTCGACCTGAGCACCGGGAAGAAAGCGGTGAGCGTGGTGACGTTGCCGGCGAGCAGGAAGCCGGTGGAGAAGGTGTCGATGCTGCCATAGCCGAAAGCGAGCGCGGCCCACAGGATGGTGAGCCAGACGTCGGCGGAAAAAGCGGTCGCCTCGACCTTGTCGACGCGCTCGGTGGCGCCCTTGCGCAGGCACAGGAGGGCGATGAAGATGCTCATGAAGGCGCAGGTGGCGGGGAGCGCGAGCATCACCCAGGAGGCGCCGTCGCCATATTCGAGCAGGACCAGAAGCGCGGTGCCGTAGGCGAACATGAAGGAGCTGGCGGCGTTGGGTCGGATCACTTTCTTCAGAAACAGGCGGGCATAGAGGACGTAGCCGAGCGCCTGGAGCAGCGCTGCTAAAATGGCCAGTTGGACGATCACGGAGCACCCCTTGGTTGTCGTGAAGGCCTGATCCGCATCCCAGCCTTCATGACCCCTAGTCTCCGGACTTCGCGCGTGTATGTCGCTTAGTTAAAAAATAATTTACCAAGTCGCGGGATGCGTGGCTTTTTTGCCACAGCGGGCGGAATTCCGCCGGTTATGACACCGGTTGGCAGCGCCTGCTGAAGACCACAGGAACGTGGTCAGCCTTTCGTTAACTCCGGGCCGCTAAAGGCCGGCCAAGACCATGGCGAAAACTATAGCGATAACCCGCGAACGGAACGGCGTCAGCGCGACGCGCCGCTTCATCGTGCCCGTGGCCGGGCTGATGTTCGTCGTCGGCGCGATGATGATTGCCGTCATTCTCTATTCGGCGCGCAAGATGGACGAGAATATCGTCGGCGCGCAGACCGAGCTGATCGACAATTCGATCAACGCGCGGCTGACCCGCTCGCTCTCCGAGCTGCGCAGCGTCGCCTGGTGGGACGAGATGGTGACCAAGAGCCGCGGCACCACCTTCGACCCCGCCTGGCTCGACCTCGAGGTCGGCGTGTTCATGACCGAGAGCTTCCACCACCACCGGATCATCATCCTCGACGAGCAGGACCGCCCCGTTTACGGCTTCGCCGGCGAAAGCCGCACCGCGGCGGCGCAGCAGCGCGCCGACCTCGCCAGGGTCATGCCCCTGGTCCGCCAGGTCCGCGGCGGCCGCAACGCCTCGCCGCGCCTCGACGCCGCCTCTACCGGGGATGCCGTCGAAAGCGACTTCAGCAGCCGCCGCTACGGCCGCAGCGCCGCCGCAGTGGTCCAGATCGGCAACCATGGCGAGCTCGCCTCGGTGATGACGATCACGCCGTCGGTCGACATGGCGCTGCAGAGCCCGCGCCCGCGCATCCTGGTCAGCTTCATCAAGCTCGACAACGCCTATTGGCAGGCCGCGGGCCGCGACATGCTTCTGCCCGACCTCGGCTTCGGCAGCCCGTCCGGCGAGCGCCGCGGCGGCTACAGCCTCAAGACCGACGACGGCCGCCCGCTCGGCACGCTCGCCTGGACGCCGCGCCGCCCGGGCCTGCTGCTGCTCAAGAATGTGCTTCCGCTCGTCCTGGTCGGCCTCGCAATCTGCATCGTCATCGTCTCGGCGCTGGCCCGGCGCCTGTTCTCCGCTTCCCGCGCGCTCCAGGTCAGGGAAGCCGCCGCCCAGCATCTCGCCAATCACGACGCGCTGACCGGCCTGCCCAACCGGCGCCTGCTCGAAACCGAGCTCGTCACCTTCGCCGAGGCGGCCGAGCGCGACGGCGCCCGGCTCGCCATCGCCTGCGTCGACGTCGACCGCTTCAAGGACATCAACGACACGCTCGGCCACCATGCCGGCGACCAACTGATCCGCGGCCTCGCCGAGCGGCTCAGGGCGACCGTGCGCGAGGACGATTTCGTGGCCCGCCTGGGCGGCGACGAATTCGCCGTGGTGCGCAATTGCCGCGACGACGCCGATTCCGAATCGCTGCTGGCGACGGTGCGCGACTGCTTCGGCACGCCGTTCCGGGTCACCGGCCATCTCCTCGAGGCCAATGCCTCGGTCGGCATCGCCTTCGCCGAGGCCGGCCGCTCGTTCGAGGATCTGATGCGCGAGGCCGACATCGCGCTCTACGAGGCCAAAGCGAGCGGGCGCGGCTGCGACGTGCGCTTCGAAGCCTCGATGGCCCAGAAGATCGAGAAGCGCCGGATGCTCGAGGTCGACCTCAAGACCGCGATCGCCCAGGGCGAGCTCTCCGTCCTCTACCAGCCGATCGTCGAGGCTTCGACCGGCCAGATCAGCTCGGTCGAGGCGCTCTGCCGCTGGACCAGCGCCCGCCACGGCCCGGTTTCGCCCGACATCTTCATCCCGATCGCCGAGGAGGCCGGGCTGATGGCGGATCTCGGCCGCTTCGTCATCGAGCGCGCGGTGAAGGACAGCCTGCGCTGGCCGCAGCTCCACACCGCGATCAACGTCTCGGCGGCGCAATTGCGCTCGGTCTCGATCCTCGAGGACCTGATCGCGCCGACCCAGCGCCACGGCATCTCGCCCGAGCGGATCACCGTCGAGATCACCGAATCGGTTTTGCTCTCCAACGACGCCCATACGACGCGGATGCTGCAGACGCTCAAGGATTGCGGCTTCGCGCTCGCGCTCGACGATTTCGGCACCGGCTATTCGAGCCTCGCCTACATCCGCGACTTCCCGTTCGACCGGCTCAAGATCGACCGCAGCTTCGTCCACGGCCTGCAGAACAGCGACCGCGCGCTGGCGATCATCGAGGCGGTCGCCAATTTCGGCCGCATCCTCGGCAAGGACGTCGTCGCCGAAGGGATCGAGACCGAGCAGGAGATGCAGGCGATGCAGAAGGCCGGCTGCACCCACTTGCAGGGCTGGCTCTTCTCCAAGGCCCTCCCCGCCGCGCGCATCGAGGCGATGGTGGCGCTTGGGCGGCTGAGCGCGATCCGGGGCGACCGGGCGGTTGGCGTTGTCGGCGAAGTTGGAGCGGAGAGCCCTATGGCGGCGCGCGCGATCACCTCGCGGCGCAGGGGCGGACGGCGGGGTTAGGCACCTGGCTGCGGCGGGCTGGAGACCGCCAAAGTGGGACAAGCTGGACGCGGGAGAGCGTTTTCTGCTTCCGCTGAGCTACCGGGCTGTTTTTCTCGATCCGTTCAGACAGTGGGTGGGCAAGCTGAACGAGAGCCAGGGAAGTTTCATAAGTTTCAGTCCCTTGGGTAGAAAAACTTCCTGGTCACAGAAAGTAACCGGCGGAGGCGGGTCGCCGCGAATGGTCCCAATGTTCGCAGTGGCCATGGCGGCTTCCTCAGCCGCCCGACGTTCGCGGGAAAAAAATCGGCGGCTCCGCGCGCGGCGCCGCCCCGGATCGAGCCCGGGGCGGGCTCCGGCGCGGCGAAGTGACAAGGTTGCTGGGAGGGCCCGCAGCCATTTGCCGGCGAGGAAATCAAGTCGGGGTGACGGACGCTGCGAAAGAGCCGGACGGCGCGAGGCGCCGAGTCGCTTCATGCTGGCAGGCGAAATCCTATTTGTATCCAACAAACGAAACTCACCCAACGTGACGGACGTATCGCTCTGAGCTAAATTGCGGCGACGCATTCACCTTTGCCTGGGTGATGGCCTGCCTAGGGGGCGACGCGCAAGCTATCCAATTCCTACTTGAAGCCAACGACGAAGGGCTTGTAAGGTAAACGGTTCATGACCAGTGGACATCCTCTCCCGGTTCGCCCCCCCCTGCGATGGGCCGGCAGCAAACGCCGGTCATTGACCACCTTGAGGGCCTTATGTCCTCGTCAAATAACGCATTACTTTGAACCCTTTGCGGGATCTGCTTGCCTCACTTTTTCATTGGCTGCAGAGAAAGTGACAATAGCTGATTTAAACCCGTATTTGATTGAGTTCTATCAATATTTGAAAGCCGATCCCGAAGCACTGTATTCCAGATTCTCTCAAATACTACGGGACGAGGATGAGTACTACCGAGTCCGCCAGGAGTTCAACAACAGCCCTGCATCTATTGAACGCGCTTCATACTTTTTATATCTGAACCGATACTGCTTCAATGGAATCTATAGAGTTAATAAGTCAGGGAAATTTAACGTGCCATGGGGCGGGCGTCATGTAGGCGAGGCGCTGCAACTTAGGCATCTAAAGGAAGCGTCGGCTCATTTAGCCAATACTGAAATAAGATGCGCTGACTTTCAAGATATTGCTTTATCTGCTCGACCAGGTGCGTTCATTTATCTGGACCCTCCGTACGCCGCTAATGAAAAACGAGTGTTCAGGGAATACGTGGCAAATAGCTTCAGCAGCTCGGACTGGGGGCGTTTTGTTGAAACGCTCGAGGAACTAGATCGGAGAAACATTCAATTCCTCCTTACATATGACGGTGATCCCAGTCTCCTAAAGTCGTTGTCCAGGTGGAACAGCGGATTCCACGATGTGACGAGGAACGTTGGAGGATTCCGCGCTACAAGAAGAACGCACCGGGAATTCATCGCACGGAACTTCGACGAGGGGTCTGGTAGTGAGCACGGCAATTAAGATAGCCGTTCTAACCGACCTGCATGCATATGCTGAGACGCCAACCTCGGGAAAGCCGTCGTGGCTCTGCACCACCGCAGATCAAAACAATCCAAAAATCAACCCGTTCGCAGGAGCCCAGAGCCTCGTCAAAGGAGGAAAGTGGGGGCCCCTTTCAGCTGACGTTGTCATTTGCTGCGGCGATTTGGGAGACAAGGCGCATCCGGATGCGCAGCAATACGCATGGCGTGAGGTGCACGCGTTAGCAACATGCCTTGGAGCGGGCATTGTGATAGGAACCGCAGGAAATCACGATGTAGACAGTCGCTACGAACACAACGACTACGATGCCAAAGGCCAATTGCTCTCCCTTCGACCTAGATTCCCAATAGACGACGAAACCAAGTGGTTAGAATATTGGGCTAAGAACTACACGACATTAGATGTCGGACTGGTTCGATTCCTCGCTCTAAATTCGGCAGCCTATCATGGCGGTGGAAAATCCCAAGCTGAGGAGTTTGAACATGGCCGAGTGAGCAATAGTACTCTAGACTCAATAATAGCTGATCTTGATGCGCAAGGCCCCCGGCCTGCAAATATTCTTATCTGCCATCATCACCCGTATAAAAACGATGTGATAAAATTGGATGACTATTCAGGAATGAGGGATGGCGATCTCCTAATTAACAGGCTCAGCAGCAGCAATCTTGGCCCTTGGATGGTCATTCATGGCCACAAGCATCTGCCGCGACTTTTCTACGCCTTGGGGGGCAACCTCATGCCCACGATCTTTTCCGCCGGCAGCTTCGCCGCGCGCCTTTACCCCGAGTTGCAGGATCTGGCCAGGAATGAGTTCTATATCATAGAGCTTGAAGTGCCGCCTGAGACAGGACTGGTAAGCAGTTTGCGGGGAAGGATCAAAGCTTGGCAGTGGAGCTACGGCAATGGGTGGATTCAGCCACAAGCCGGAGTGGGACTTGGTCGGGAGGCGGCATTTGGCGCTCGTGCCGACCTAGGCACAATGGCAAGCTCTGTGGCAGGGCATCTCAAGACGACATCTGCCGGTCAGGCTGTCCCTTGGGGCTCCATAACCGCCTTTGATACCGGCGCTGGCTATCTTATACCCGAGGACCTAAAGCATTTTCTAGAACTCCTTCAAACCAAACATAGCATCCGCGTTCTCAGGGACGACCAGTCAGGTGAACTCGTTGAAGTGCAGGTGCCATGATGATGGATATTGATAGAGGCAGTGAAAGGAAATTATTCGAGTCGTTTAATGCGCGCTTTTTGACTGCTGAGGAGGTAGCCAATACATTTATACCTCCGAGTCAGTATTGGGAACTTCTCTCGCCCGATCATTCTGTGCTATTAGGACCGCGCGGGAGCGGAAAGACGACCCTTCTGAAGATGCTACAGCTCCGAACCTTAGCTTCTTGGGAGAGGACACCTGGTATTAGAGCGAGACGTAGCCTCGCCTTCCATTCCATATTCTTAGGTACTGATGTGTTATGGGGAGCCCAACTTGAGGCAAGAACGGAAGCGATAGCAGACATTCAAAAAGCTAGACAAGTACGTCGTGCTTCATTTCGACTTCACCTTGCCCTTGCCTTTCTAGATGCTCTCGTAGAGTGCAGAGACACGGCAATTAGAGATTGCGAGGATCTCAACCGATTCTATGTCGATATCGATCGGGACATGGAGGCAGAGTTGGCTCTGGCGCTCGCATATCTTTGGGAGGCAGATTTGCCTTCTCACAGCTTTTTTGGACTTCGACTAGCGATACGCAGACAACTTTCCGAGTTGCTTGCGCTAACGGATCAGCTTAGGGAGCATGACGACCTACATCTACCCCGTTTTGCACAGCTGGATCCAATTAGCTCACTGATTGGTGCAATCGAAGCTGCCAACACGGTGTTTTCCCAACCCGAAAGGCGCTGGGCTCTCCTATGCGATGAATTAGAAATCGCTCCGAAAATGATTCGCACCGAGCTGTTCGAGATGCTCCGAGGTCGCTCCAAGGATGTACTGTTTAAGCTGTCTCTGTATCCCTACTCGACCGAATTGGCGGGGATAACAGGCCCTGATCTGCCGACCACGAACAATGACTACACACCCCTGCACTTGTCCTACGGCTATCGCGAAACGGCATATGAATTCTGCCGATCTCTGTTCGATGGAATGCTTGAGCGGATGGGCGCTCAACGTAAGCGTGAGCCAGAAGAAATACTCGGAGATGGATGGTTCGATGGGGGCCGTAGCCGACGACGCCAGAAGCATTCGCCATATGCTGCGCCAAGTGGAGACTATTATCGCCGCGCCGCAGCCTTGACCAAGATCGACCCTAGCTTTGAACGGTTTCTTCGTTCCTCCGGCTTCAACATAAAGGAAATACCTCAGCTACCTGAAGGCCGGCAGGCAGTCTATAGAAAGGCGTTGCCGTTCATCCTGACCAGATCGGAGTTTCTCAGGGATTCGGGTATCAAAAAGGGGCGTCGTGCGTCGAAACTCTATACTGGGGCGTACTCGCTTTTTTCTATCTCCGAGGGCAACCCTCGAATATTCATTAATCTGATGCGTCCGCTAATCGCCGAGTATTTGAAAACGGATCGGATTGTCTTAGCAGATCGACAGGTCCTCTCCGCGGAGACCACGATAAACCGATTTCGAGCCAGCCTTGCTGCGATACCGTCCGCGCCCTATGAAGATATCAAATCGGTTCTGGACCTAGTCGAGGTTATCGGGCGTCACTTTGAGTTCACTACTATTGTGGCTCCGTTCAACGCCGAGCCTTCTACGACATTTGTAGTCGACGCTGCGGTTCGCCCTGGTCTTCTAGAACTCCTGGGAAGGGCTGTGAACTCGGGCGCGTTCATCGTGATACCGGACGAACGCAGGCCCGGCGTGAGCGACCTGATGGGAGCTAGATTGCGGCTAGCGCATACTCTGGCGCCTGAATTCAAACTACCCTTGGCGTTGGGCCGAATCGTTAATCTCAGCAGAATCATCATCACGCATCGGGCAGCGCGCCATAAGCGCCCTCGCGTCGTGCCGCAAATCATCCTGCCCTTTGGAGAGAGTTAATGCCAATCGTTGACCAAGATTGGGGCAAGTTATCTAATAAACGGTATCCGCTCGGCATTTTTACGTGTGGATACGAAAGGCGAGCCAGGCATTTGGCTGATCTTAAGCACGTGACATGCGACCGCATCATCGCCTTGGATTATGAGTCTCATGGCCTAATGGACTATGATGTTAACCGCAAATTCTTTGAGGGCATCGGCGCAGAGCTGCTACCGGTGGCGGGTCGAGCATATTTAGCCGGTCTTCGATCAGCTTTCTTAGATTTGCGGTTGAGCGACAAGCGCGCTGATATCGACAGTGGGATACCCTTCTCTCTATTTTTCGACGTTTCGTCATGTTCTCGCCGAGTCTTAGCCGACATTCTTCTGCTGGTAGCGGAAGAATTCGCAAAAGAGATGGAAGTGACATGCGCATATGCGTTATCGGCATTTTCTGGTGCTGCGAAAGGGGAGTTCCCCAGCTATATCTCCGAACCTGTCGTGGGCACGCTGTCGGGATGGTCTGACGACTTGACGCGACCGCCATGCGCGGTGATTGGCCTGGGCTTCGAACCCGGCCGGGCCTTGGGTTGCTTGGACTACCTTGAAATCCCCGAAGTCCGATTAATGATGGCTCAAGGACCCGATGAACGATTCGCGAAATCAGTTACGACGGCTAATAGGATCTTGCTTGATGAGGTAAGTGGTGAGTCCATTCTTTACTATGACCCGCTGCGGCCTGCTGACATCTATGAAAAGCTCGATTCACTATGCTTCGGCCTTCTCAGCCGGTTTAGGCCGGTAGTTATTCCACTTGGCCCCAAAATATTCTCTGCAGTTTCCATAGTTCTCGCTATCCAAGTTAGTCCTCGTCTGTGTGTATGGAGAACGTCCGCTGGACCACGCGAGGAAATTTTCAATCGTAAAGCGACGGAGCATATTTCGGTGTTCTCGGCACGCTTACCCAGACCTTCCGCACTCAGCTAGTTGGGTGGGTCAATGGTCGGGCCGCTCGACGATCTCCGGACAATTCCTCGGCCGGGCTAATGCCGTAGAGACCAGCCCCGCCCGCCTCCAATGCGCCCTTGTTGGGGGGCGAGCAGGAGCAACACCCCGCTCGCCACTTAATCCACCCGCCTAATCACAGACTCCACCGTCGCCACCGTCATCCCGAATCGCGTGAACACCATCCGGTTGCGCGCCGTGCGCCGGCCTGCGTCCAGGGTGATCCACTGCTCCACGTTCGGGCCTTCCGCGCTGCGGTAGCGGAGGTGGAGGAGGTTGCCTCTGACTTCGCCGGTCACCGGGCCCCTGGCGTCGCTGATCGTGCCGGTGATGCGGTTGCCGTTTGTGCGGACCAGGCGCCAGGTTCGGCTGCGGGCGGGCTTGCCCTGCTCTTCGACGACCTGGTCGAGGATGAGGACGTTGCCGCGCTCGATGCGGCCGCGGCTGCGGTCGCGGACGGCGTGGCGGCCGCTGAGCATGACGTGGACGGTGCCAGCGCTTTCGGTGCGGCCCACGAAGAAATGCTCGGGGCCCAAGGCGGCGGGGGCCTGGACGAGGAGGAGGAGGCCGAGGAGGGCTGAGGCGAGCATCAGACGAGCCGGCTCTGCTTCACCGCGGCCTCGATGAAGCTCGCGAACAGGGGATGGGGGTCGAACGGCTTGGACTTCAGCTCGGGATGGAATTGCACGCCGATGAACCAGGGATGGTCCGGCCGCTCGACGATCTCCGGCAATTCCCCGTCCGGGCTCATGCCCGAAAAGACCAGCCCGCCCGCCTCCAGCGCGTCCTTGTAGTGGGCGTTGACCTCGTAGCGGTGGCGGTGGCGTTCCGAGATCAGGTCCTCGCCGTAGATGCTCCGAACGACGCTGTTGCCGGCCAGCGCCGCGGGATAGGCGCCGAGGCGCATCGTGCCGCCGAGATCGCCGCCCGCCGCGCGCTTCTGCAGCCCTTCCTCGCTCATCCATTCGGTGATCAGGCCGATGATCGGCTCTTCGGCCTCGCCGAATTCGTTGGAGCCGGCGCCTTCGAGGCCGGCCATGTTCCGCGCCGCCTCGATGCAGGCCATCTGCATGCCGAGGCAGATGCCGAAGAAGGGGACGTTGCGCTCGCGGGCGAAGTGGACCGAGGCGATCTTGCCCTCGCTGCCGCGCTCGCCGAAGCCGCCGGGGACGAGGATGGCGTGGAGCGGTTCCAGGGTGGCGGCGATCTCGGTTTCCGGATGCTCGAACACCTCGGCGTCGAGCCAGCGTATGTTGACCTTGACGCGGTTGGCGAGGCCGCCATGGACGAGCGCCTCGGTCAGCGACTTGTAGGCGTCCTGGAGGCCGACATATTTGCCGACCACGCCGATCACGACCTCGCCTTCGGGGTTGAACAGGCGGTCGGTGACGTCGTCCCAGCGCGCCATTTCGGGCTCGGGCGCATCGGCGATGCCGAAGGCGCGCAGCACCTCGGCGTCGAGGCCGGCGTCGTGATATTGGGCGGGGACGGCGTAGATGCTTTTGGCGTCGAGCGCGGGGATGACCGCTTCCTTGCGGACGTTGCAGAAATTGGAGATTTTCTCGCGCTCGCTGTCGGGCAAATCGCGGTCGCAGCGGCAGACGATGATCTCGGGCTGGATGCCGAGGCTGGTCAGCTCGCGCACGCTGTGCTGGGTCGGCTTGGTCTTCAGCTCGCCGGCGGCGGCGATATAGGGGACGAGCGTGGTGTGGATCGAGAGCGTGCTCCCGCGCCCGCCTGGTTCTTTGGCGCTCTCGTTGCGGAACTGGCGGATCGCTTCGACGAAGGGCAAAGATTCGATGTCGCCGACGGTGCCGCCGACCTCGCACAGGACGAAGTCGCACTCCTCCTCGATGTCGGCGCGGATGAAGTCCTTGATCGCGTTGGTGACGTGCGGGATGACCTGGACGGTGGCGCCGAGATAGTCGCCGCGGCGCTCGCGCGCAATGATGCCCTGGTAGATGCGGCCCGAAGTGACGTTGTCGCTCTGGCGCGCGGGGACGCCGGTGAAGCGCTCGTAATGGCCGAGGTCGAGGTCGGTCTCGGCGCCGTCGTCGGTGACGTAGACCTCCCCGTGCTGATATGGGCTCATCGTGCCCGGATCGACGTTGAGATAGGGGTCGAGCTTGCGCAGGCGGACCTTGTAGCCCCGCGCCTGCAGGAGCGCCGCGAGGGAGGCGGCCATGAGGCCCTTGCCAAGGCTGGAGACCACGCCGCCGGTGATGAAAATGAACCGCGCCATGGGAGTTGAGCCTTAAGCGGCTCAGGCCCGAAAGGGCAAGCGGGCGAATCGGAAATATTTCACGGATTCGTCATGCTGAACTTGTTTCAGCATCCAGCTTCGCGCCGCCGCGGGGATGGAGAACTGGACCCTGAAACAAGTTCAGGGTGACGGCTCGACCGGTTAGCGCGCGCTGTTCCCCTGGGCGGGAGCAGCGGGCTCGGCCGGCGCGGCGGCGGCCGGGTTGGCCGGCCTGACCGGCTGGCTGGTCGGGGCCGGCGGCGCCTTGCTCTGGAGCGTTGCCGAGGGGCCGCTGCCGCCGCGCTGGCCGGCGGCGAGGCCGGCGAGCAGGATCGAAAGCGCCACGAACACCGTCGCCAGGATGGCGGTGCCGCGGGTGAGGAAGTCCGACGCGCCGCGCGCGCTCATCATCCCGGCCGGGCTGCCGCCGCCGGCAAGCCCGCCGCCCTCCGAGCGCTGCATCAGAATGAGGGCGATGAGCGTGACCGCGACGAGCGTCTGGATGATGAGAACGAAGGTGAAAAAGCCGGACATGAGGATCTTTCAGGGAAGAGGCAAGCGGGCGATCTAGTCTATCGGGTGCCCGCGTTCAACTGGCGGCGGCGGCTTCGACGATCGGAACGAAGGCGGCGGCGGTGAGGCTGGCGCCGCCGACCAGGGCGCCGTCGACGTCGGCGACCGCGAACAGCTCGGCGGCATTGCCGGCGTTGACCGAGCCGCCGTAGAGGATGCGGATCCGAAGCCCCCTGTCGCCATAGCGCCTCACCAGAGCGACGCGAATGGCGGCGTGCATCTCGGCGACGTCGGCGGGCGTTGCGACCTTGCCGGTGCCGATCGCCCAGATCGGCTCGTAGGCGACGACCAGCTCGCCATCCTCCCATTCGTCGGGCAGCGAGCCGGCGAGCATCGCCGCGACGACGGCGAGATGGCGTCCTTCCCCGCGCTCGGCCGCGCTTTCGCCGACGCAGACGATCGCAACGAGGCCGCCGGCAAGCGCCGCCTCGGCCTTTGCGCGCACTTCCCCGTCCGTCTCATGCTGATCGGCGCGGCGCTCGCTATGTCCCGCGATGACGAGCCTGGCGCCCGCCTCCCTGACCATCGACACCGAGACGCAGCCTGTATGGGCGCCGCTCTCCTGCGCATGGATATCCTGCGCGCCGATCAGCAGGCCGCCCGAGCGGGTGACCGCAGCCGCGATCAGCGTGAAGGGCGGGCAGATGGCGACGTCGACGCCGCCGGCCGCCCGCGCCGCCTCGGCGATGGCGCCGAGCTCGGAAAGGCTGGCGAGGCTGCCGTTCATTTTCCAATTGCCGGCGACGAGCTTTCGGCGAAGGTGCATGGCGATTGTCCCGGTTCTAAACTTGCCGGGCGCCTAGCGCGCTTCTATGAGCCGCGCAAACCCACATGCCATTGGACCCCAAATGATCTCCGGTTTCCGCAAGTCCCTCCGTTCCTGGGCGACCATCGCTTTGCTGTTCCTCGCTCTGGTCGCGATCGTCCTCACCGGCTTCGGTACCGGCGGCGGCGGCGGCCTCGGCGCGCTCGGCGGCGGCAGCGCCGGCCCGACCGGCGACCAGCTGGCGACGGTCGACGGCGAGGCGATCACCGCGGCCGCGGCGAATGACGAGCTCAACAAGAGCTTCCAGCTGCTGCGCCAGCGGCTGCCCAATGCCGACATGGCCGAATATCTGCGCCAGGGCGGCTATGAAGGCGCGGTCACGGCGCTGATCAACTTCGCGGCGATGCGCCATTATGGCGAGGCGCGCGGCCTCGTCGTCACCCGCCAGATGGTCGATCGCTTCCTCGTCAATTTGCCGGTCTTCCACAACGCGGCAGGCCAGTTCGACCCGGCTATTTTCCAGCAATTCCTGCAGGTGCGCGGGATCAACGAGCGCGTCCTGCGCGACGATATCGCGCGCGATCTGATGCGCCAGCAATTGCTCGATCCGGTGCGGCTCGGCGCGCGCGTGCCCCAAAGCGTCGCCCGCTTCTATGCGGCGGCCAGGCTGGAGCGGCGGCGCGGCGCGATCGGGATGGTGCCGATCGCCGCGGTCGCGGCCGGCATCAACCCGTCCGACGCCGAGCTCGCCCGCCATTATGCGCGCAACCGCGCTCAATATACCGTGCCCGAGCGACGCGTGATCAAATTCGCGGTGATCGGGGCCGAGCAGGCGCCGGCGGCGGCGCCGACCGAGGCGGAGATCCGGGCCGTCTACCGCAACACGCCGCGCTACCAGCAGCGCGAGGCGCGCACCCTGCAATCGGTTACCTTCACCGGCGCCAATGCCCAGGCGACGGCACAGACCTTCGCGCAACGGGTGCGCGGCGGCACCGCCTTTCTCGACGCGGCCCGGCAGGCGGGCTATGCGCCGGGCGACGTCACCTTCGCCAATCAGAGCCAGAGCCAGTTCGCCGGCGTCACCAGCGCCGACGTCGCCGCCCAGGTGTTCCGCGCCGCGCCGGGCAGCGTCACCGGTCCGGTCCGCTCGCCGCTGGGCGTCCA
The DNA here is from genome assembly GCA_035543935.1 of Allosphingosinicella sp. Classification (GTDB taxonomy): domain Bacteria; phylum Pseudomonadota; class Alphaproteobacteria; order Sphingomonadales; family Sphingomonadaceae; genus Allosphingosinicella. The sequence continues at coordinate 8,364 of DATKIV010000035.1, read as the reverse complement.
CGTCATCCGCGTCGAGCGAGTCACTCCCAATGCCGGGCGGCCGCTCGAAGCGGTCCGCGGCGACATCGTGCGCGAGCTCGAGCGGCGCAAGCGCGGCGCCGCCGTGGTCGCGCTGGCCAGCCGGCTCGAGGAGCAGATCAGCGCCGGCGCCAGCTTCGAGGAGGTCGCCCGCGCGGCCCGGCTGACCATCGTCACGACGCCGCCGATCACGGCCACGGGGCTGCTGGCGAGCGGCGAGGGCTGGGCGGTTCCGGCCGAGCTCAGGCCCCTGCTCGGCGCCACGTTCGAGGTCGACGCCGAGAATCCGGAGCCCTTCGTCGCGGCGATCCAGGAGAATGCGCGCTACGCCCTCATCGCCGTCGACCGCGCCGAGCCGGCTGCGGTGCCTCCGCTCGCCCAGGTCCGCGCCCAGGTGCGCTTTTCGCTGGTCCGCGAGCAGGCCTCGGCGCGCGCGCGCCAGGTCGCCAACGCGATCGCGGCCCGGATCAATGCCGGCATCGCGCCCGCGCGCGCCTTCGCCGAAGCGATGCCCGGCCTGCCCGCCCCCGAGCAGATCGACCTGCGCCGGCAGGACATCATGCGCACCGACCGGCAGGCGCCGCCGCCCTTGGTCGCCTTCTTCCGGATGCGCCCGGGCACGACCGAGGTGGCGCCCTTGCCCAACAGTGGCGGCTGGTACGTGATCGCCGCCCAGCAGAGCGTGCGCGGCGACATCGCCTCGGCGCCGGAAGCGCTCGCCCCGACCCAGCAGGAGCTGCAGGAAAGCGCAAGCGGGGAGCTCGAGCTGCAGTTCATGCGGGCGATGGTGCTGCGCGCCAACGTCCAGCGCAACGAGGCGGCGATCCGCGCCGAACGCCAGCGCCTGTCGGGCAACGTGCCGCCGCCGCAATAAGGGTTCGGCGCGGATGATGATCCTCGTCGTCGACAATTATGACAGCTTCACCTGGAATCTCGTCCGCTATCTGCGCGAGATCGGGGCCGAGGTGAGGGTCGCGCGCAACGACGCGCTGACGGCCGCCGAGGCGATGGCGAGCGGGGCCGGGGCGGTGCTGATCTCACCGGGGCCCGGGACGCCCGACGATGCGGGAATCTCGCTGGCCCTGGTCGCGGCCTGCGCCGAGGCGCGGCGGCCCTTGCTCGGCGTCTGCCTCGGCCACCAGGCGATCGGCCGGCATTTCGGCGGCCGGGTGACGCGGGCGCCAGCGCCGATGCACGGCAAGGTCTCGGCCATCGCGCATGACGGCAGCGGCGTCTTCGCCGGCCTCCCCTCCCCGTTCGACGCGACCCGTTATCACAGCCTGTGCGTCGCGCCGGCGGGCCTGCCCGACGGCCTGGCGGTCAACGCCCGGGCGGAGGACGGCACCATCCAGGGCCTGCGCCACGAAGCGCTGCCCATCCACGGCGTCCAGTTCCACCCGGAGAGCATCGCCAGCCGGCACGGCCACGTCCTGCTCGCCAATTTCCTGGCGCTTGCCAAAGCGGGGTCCGGATCTGTTCGCGCCCCTGCTTGACTCCGACCATAACGTTCCTTACACGTTCGGGAAACGTTCCAGCTGGAGACCCCGGATGCTGACGCGCAAGCAACATGAGCTGCTCCTCTATATCGACGGCAAGCTGGCCGAGACCGGCATTTCGCCTTCGTTCGAGGAAATGAAGGACGCGCTCGACCTCAAGTCGAAAAGCGGCGTCCACCGGCTGATCTCGGCCCTGGTCGAGCGCGGCTTCATCCGGCGACTGCCCAATCGGGCGCGCGCGCTCGAAGTCCTGAAGATGCCCGACGCCAGGAAGGCGGCGACGGCGGGCGCCGGCGCCGGCGCGCCGCCGCCCCGGGCCGCCAATGACGACGTCATCGACATCCCCCTGCACGGCCGGATCGCCGCCGGCACACCGATCGAGGCGCTGCAGGGGACCGATATGCTGCCCGTCCCCGCCGCTTTGCTCGGCCCGGGCGAGCATTATGCGCTCGAAGTGGCCGGCGATTCGATGGTCGAGGAAGGGATTTTGGACGGCGATTACGCCCTCATCCGCCGCCAGGAGACGGCGCGCGACGGCGAGATCGTGGTCGCCCTCATCGACGACGAGGAAGCGACGCTCAAGACCTTCCGCCGCGAAGGCCAGATGATCCGCCTCGACCCCGCCAACCGCCGCTACGACCCGCAGCGCTACCGGCCCGAGCAGGTGCAGATCCAGGGCCGGCTGGCGGGGCTGCTGCGGCGCTATTGAGTCGGTGGAACAGGACGCGCTCGACCGAATCTTCGCGCACAGCGAACCTCGCGTCAGGGTCGTTGTCGAGGCACTGGTCGCGCGGGCGATGGCGCTGCCGGGCGTGACCGTCGATCCGAAGGGCACGTGCGTCCATTTGAATCGCCGAACAGCGTTCGCCGGCCTGCATCCGCGCAAGAGCGCGCTGCTGCTCAACCTGAGGATGTCTGCGCCGATTGAGAGCCACCGTATCCGCAGGGTCGAGAAGGCGTCGGCCAATCGCTATCATAACGAAATGCTGATCGAGTCGCCCGATGCGCTCGACGACGAGCTGATGGGCTGGATCGCCCAGGCCCACGCGCTCGCGGCCTGATGGTTTCGAAGGGAGTGGGATATGGCGCGTTTGAACTATGTCGAGCTGCCGGTGCGGGACGTGGCCACCGCCAGGGCCTTTTACGAGCGCGCCTTCGGCTGGACGATGACCGAATTCGGGCCGACTTATGCGGCGACCTTGACCGGCGACACCGACATCGGCCTGCAGGGCGACGGCAGCGAGGCGACGCGGGCGCCGCTGCCGGTGATCGAGGTCGCCGACCTCGAGGCGGCGCTCGATGCGGTCACCCTGGCCGGCGGCATGATCGTCCGCCCGGTCTTCGCCTTCCCCGGCGGCCGGCGTTTCCAGTTCCTCGACCCCAGCGGCAACGAGATCGCCTGCGTCAAATCCGGTTGAGCCGCGCCGCCGCCCTCACCCGCTGAGATAGGCGGCGTCGCCGAGCCTCACCGTGCCGGGCCTGGCGGGCATTGCGTAGACGCCGATCAGGTTTTCGAATTTCCGCGCGACCGTGCGCATGACGGCCGGGTCGCGCACGCCGGTGTCCGGGTCGATCGTGATCAGCGCGCAGCGGGGAATGGCGTCGGCGACGAGCAATTCCGCACCATCCGGCTCGCCGTCGGACTTGGGGCCGAAGCGCAGGCGCCTGCCCCGCCATTCGCTCTCCCGGACGTCGCTCTCGATGAGGATGTTGGCGCGGAAGCGGCGGCGGTCGAGAGGCGCGCCGTGCGCCTCGCCGAGCGCGGCGTGCGTCGCCGTGCTGATGATCGAGGCCGGCATCGCATCGGCCAGGCCTCGCCCCGACTGGATCAGCCCGAGCGCGCGGCCCGCGCCCTCCCCGATCTCGGCGACCAGGCCCGGATCGTCGAGCGCCAGGCTCGATCCGCCGGGCGTCAGCACGTCGACCGGCGAGGCGCGCGGATCGGCGGCGTCCCGGAAGCGCGCGCGATAAGTGACGAGCTTTGCGAAGTCGCGCCCGGAAAGCCAGGGGAAACGGCCTTTGTCGTCAAGGCGATAAAGGCAATATTGGCGGTCGCCTTCGATGCCCTGCCAATCGATCTCCGCGGCGGACATCGGCTCGCCCGCCATGGATTTGACGGGGTAGCGGGTGATTTCGACCACCGTGCCGACAATGATGCTCATCGCGTCAGGATAGACCCTGGCTTGAACCGCGCAACCGCCGCGCGTCAGCCCTTCGTGTCGAACAATATGGTGATGCGATCGATATCGCTGCCATTGGCGACCATATGGGTGCGCTCGGCGGCGATCCGCCAGGCTTCGCCGGGGCGCGGGCATCTGGTTTCCCCGCCCACGGTCAAAACGACGCCGGGCGCGGACTGGAGCGCGAGCTGGTAGCGGCGCTCGGTGACGCCGTCGATGCCGTCATGATGCGGCGGCAGGCCCTCGCCCGGCGGCATCAGACCGACCCGGGCATGGCTGAGCGCGCCATGGTCGTCATGCTCGGCCGCCATGACGGCGCGGACCGCGTCGATCAGCCGCCAGGTCTCGGGCAGCTCCGCCTCCAGCCGCCGCGCGCGGCCGTGGTCGAGCAGCGGGATATAGCGCGAGGCGTCGGGGTTGAGCCTCAGCCAGACATGCTCCGGCTGGCCGCCAAGCTCGGCCAGGGCGGCGCTCACCTCGAGGCCCTCGGCGATCTTGACGAAATTCTCCATGTCGGCGCTGATCCCCGCAAAGAGCGGGCGCCGCAAGCCTCAACGGCCGCCGGCCCAGGGGTGCCGCCCCACCCGCTCGGCGACGGCGGCGACATTGGGGCGCTCGCCGAGCGTGATGGCGAGGCCGCCTGTGCGGCGCAGGAAGTTGCGGTCGGCGCGCAGCCAGCGGGGGTTGCAGCCGCGCGGCAGGCGGCGGTCGGCGACGACGATGTCGGCCTGGGCGCAGGCGCGGACCATGTCGGGCCAAGCGACCAGATCGGGGGTGCGGGTGACGAGCAGGCGCCAGCTGCGGCCGCCGCGGACGATGTCGGCGGCGCAAAGATCGCGGCTGCACGCCGCTTCCGGCAGCGATTCGAGGTCGAGGAAATCGGGCTCGGCGCCGCTCGCCTCGGCGAGCGTGTCGCGGACATAGTCGCCGGCGCGCGGGCGCAGCAGAGCGAGGTCGCCCGCGGCGGTGCGCAAGGCGAGGTGGCGGCCGTCGCCGGTGACGACGAGGTCGGGCGCCGGCGTGGCGAGCGCCCAGAGCGCGCCGGCGGCGACGGGGATCGTCCCCCAGCGCCGCCATCTCGTCCGCCACAGGCAGATCCACAGGCCGCCCGCGACCATCAGGGCGAAGGCGGCGGGCGGCATCGCCGGCAGCAAGGCGACCGCGCCGGGGGCGGCGGCGGCGGCGTGGGCGAGCCAGAGCAGGAAGCTCAGCGCCTGGCCGGTCAGCCACCAGAAGGGCGCGCCGAGGCCGATGAGGTCGAGCAGCAAAGCGAGCGCCTCCAGCGGCATGATGATGAAGGTGGTGAGCGGGATGGCGACGACGTTGGCGAGCGCGCCGTAAAGGCCGGCCTTGTGGAAATGGAAGAGCGCGATCGGCATCAAAGCGAGCTCGACGACGAGCCCGGTCAGGACCAAGGCGAAGACCAGGCGGCCGAGGCGGGTCGGCCAGCCCTCGTCGCGGCGCGAGACCCAGGCCTGGATGCGCGGATTTTCGTGGAGCGCGATGATCGCGGTGATCGCGGCGAAGCTCATCTGGAAGCTGGCGCCGGGCAGGCTCTCGGGCCAGAGCAGCAACACGACCAAGGCACCGACCGCGACCAGGCGCAAGGTGAGCGCCTCGCGTCCCAGGGCAATGCCGGCGAGGACGAGCAGGGCCGCGATGCAGGAGCGGATGGTCGGCACCTCGGAGCCAGTCAGCAAGGTGTAGGCGATGCCGGCGAGCGCGCCGGCGGCGGCGGCGATCAGGATCAGCCGGAAGCGCAGCGCCAGAGCCGGGCTCAAGGCGAGCAATTTCAGCGTCAACAGCATGACCGCGCCGACCACCGCCGTCAGGTGAAGTCCGCTGACCGAAAGCAGATGGGCGAGGCCCGAGCGGCGCATCGCCTCGGCGTCGGCCTCTCCTATGCCATATTGATCGCCGGTGGCGAGCGCGGCGGCGATGCCGGCCTCGCCGCCGCCGCCGAGCCGCTCGCGGACATAAGCCGAGAGGCGCTGGCGCCAGCCGGCGATGGTGGCGGCGACGCTCTGGCTGGAGGCCGGTGCGACGATTGCGATGTCGAGGGCGCGGCCGCTGCCGCCAATCTGCTGGAACCAGGCGGTGCGGGAGAAATCATAGCCGCCGGGCACGGCCATCGGCGCCGGCGGCATCATCCAGGCGCGCAGGCGGACGGTCGCGCCCGGGGCGAGGCCGGGCACGATCTTGTCGTCGGCGACATTGACGCGCAGCCGCACCGGCAGGCCGTCGCCGATCGGGCGGACGACGAGGCGCACCGCTTCCTCGGCGGCCAGCGTCTGCACGCTCTCGATCACGGCGTCGGCTTCGAGCAGCCTTTCGCGCGCGATGCGCGGCGCGGCCGCCTGATCGGCCTTCCACCAGGTGAGGCCGCAGCCCAAAGCAGCGGCGAGGCCGAAGATGGCGAGCGCCCTGCCCCAGCGCGTGCCCGGCGCAAGCGCGAGCAGACCGAGGCCGAGTCCAGCGGCGAGCAGCAGGAAGGCGCTCCACTGCGGCCGGTCCGGCAGCCAGAACCAGGCCGCGATGCCGAGCATCAGCCCGACCGGCAGCCACAAGGGCAGCTGGGCGCGCTCGGCCTCGAACAGACGTTCGAGTCGCGCACTCAGCGGCGCGAAGAGCGCACGCCGCCGCCATGCCTCCCCCCTTGGTGGCGGCGCTTCGCCTATGCTAGGGGCGCTCGCGTGACCGGTCGCCATGCGCCCATGTTTGGAGAAACCCTTCGTGAGCGCAAGTGAGGTCGTCACTCGGTTCGCCCCCTCCCCGACCGGCTTCCTGCATATCGGCGGCGCCCGCACCGCTTTGTTCAACTGGCTTTACGCGCGCCGGCATGGCGGCAAGTTCGTGCTCAGGATCGAGGATACCGACAAGGCGCGCTCGACCCAGGCGGCGATCGACGCGATCCTCGACGGCATGAAATGGCTCGGCCTCGACTGGGACGGCGACACCCATTTCCAGTCCGAATATGCCGGCCGTCACGCTGAAGTCGCCCATGCGCTGCTGGGGAGCGGCCACGCTTATCGCTGCTGGATGACCCAGGAGGAGCTGGCGGCCGGGCGCGAGGCGGCAAAGGCCGAGCGCCGGCCGTTCCGCACGCGCAGCCCGTGGCGCGACCGCGAGGACGGGCCCGACGCGCCCTTCGTGATCCGCCTGAGGGCGCCGCAGGACGGCGAGACGGCCATCGACGACCAGGTCCAGGGCCGAGTCACGGTGCAGAATGAGGAGCTGGACGATTTCGTGCTGCTGCGCTCGGACGGCAGCCCAACCTATATGCTCGCCGTGGTCGTCGATGATCACGACATGGGCGTCACCCATGTCATTCGTGGCGACGACCATCTCAACAACGCCTTCCGCCAGCTCGTCATCATCCGCGCGATGGGCTTGCCCGAACCCGTTTATGGCCATGTCCCTTTGATCCACGGCCAGGACGGGGCCAAGCTTTCCAAGCGCCACGGCGCGCTCGGCGTCGAAACCTATCGCGACGAGCTCGGCATATTGCCCGAGGCCCTGTTCAACTATCTGCTCCGGCTGGGCTGGGGCCATGGCGACGACGAGATCATCTCGCGCCAGCAGGCGGTGCAGTGGTTCGATATCGACGCGGTCGGCAAGTCGCCGTCGCGCTTCGACCTCAAGAAGCTCGAAAATCTCAACGGCCATTATCTGCGCGAGGCCGATCCGGCGCGGCTGGCCGCTTTGATCGCGCCGAAGATCGAAGGCGCCGACGCCGATTTGCTTGCGCGCGCCATGCCCGTATTGACGCCGCGGGCGAAGGACTTGAACGAGCTTGGCGACGGCGCTTCGTTCCTGTTCAAATCGGTCCCGCTTGACATGGACGAGAAAGCGGCTTCCCTGATAGCGGGAGACGCAGCGGACCTGCTCGGCCGCGTCCGCCAATCGCTGGCAGCGCTCAGCGACTGGACGGCCGAGGCGACGGAGCAGGCGGTGCGGGAGGTGGCTGAAGCGTCCGGCGTCAAGCTGGGTCAGGTGGCGCAGCCCTTGCGGGCGGCGCTGACCGGCCGGGCGACCTCGCCGGGGATATTCGATGTGCTGGCGTTGCTGGGGCGGGACGAGAGCCTGGCCAGGATCGCCGATGCGCGGACAGGGAAGGACTGACGATGGCGGGGAAGGCCACTCTCTCGATCAACGACGAAAGCAACGACTTCAATGTCCTGTCGGGCTCGGTCGGCCCGGACGTTGTCGATATCAGGAAATTATACGCCGAGACCGGCGCCTTCACCTACGATCCGGGCTTCACCTCGACCGCGTCCTGCCGCTCGGAGATCACCTATATTGACGGCGATGCCGGGATATTGCTCCACCGCGGCTATCCGATCGACCAGCTCGCCGAGAATTCGACGTTCATGGAGGTCTGCTATCTGCTGCTGAACGGCGAGCTGCCCAATGGCGACGAGCTCGCCGGCTTCACCCGCACGATCAGCCGCCACACCATGCTCCACGAGCAGCTCGCGACCTTCTATCGCGGCTTCCGGCGCGACGCCCATCCGATGGCCGTGTGCTGCGGCGTGGTCGGCGCATTGTCGGCCTTCTATCACGACTCGCTCGACATCAACGATCCCTACCAGCGGATGGTCGCCTCCTACCGGCTGATCGCCAAGATGCCGACGATTGTCGCGATGGCCTACAAGTATTCGGTCGGCCAG
>DATKIV010000034.1:0-2280 GCA_035543935.1 Allosphingosinicella sp. | reverse complement strand
TCAGCCTCGGCTCGATACCGCGCTCGACCAGAGGCCGGATCAGCCGCGCCTCGGAGCGGCGTTGCTCGTAGGCGGAGGCGCGCGACTGATAGGTGGCCTGGGCTTCGGCGACGCCGCGCTCGGCCTGATTGATGCGCGCGGAGGCGGCGCCGGTGATCGCCTCGAGATCGGCCATGCGCGCGGAGTGCAGCGCCTGCTCGATCCGGATCTGGTCGGCGAGGCCGGGATCGGCGGCGGCGGGATAGACCGGGGCGCGGCCGCCGACCTCGGCCTCCAGCCGGGCGATCTTCATGGTCAGCGCCGAGAGCGTCGCCTCGCCGCTGCCGAACTCGGCGCTGGTCTGGGTGCGGTCGAGGCGAATCAGCGCGTCGCCGGCGCGGACCTGCTGGCCCGAGCGGACGAGGATGTCCTGGATGACGCCGCCTTCGAGGTTGGAGACGACCTGGAGCTGCGACGATGGGACCACCCGGCCCTGGCCGCGAACCGTTCGGTCGAGCTCGGTCAGCCCGGCCCACAGGAAGAAAGCGGCGACGAAGGCGAGGATGACCCACAGCAACATGCTGGACGCCGCGCGCGGCTTGATCTTGGTGGTCAGGTCCTCGAGGTGGGTGCCGTGCATGTCAGGAATCCTATGCCGCCGCCTTGGGGCGCATGATCTGCTTCAGGACGTTGTCGCGCGGACCGTCGGAGATGATCTTGCCCTGGTCGAGCAGGATGATGCGCTGGACGAGCTGGAGCAAAGGCGGGCGGTGGGTGATCAGGATCACCGTGCGGCCCTTGAATTCCTCGTGGAGGCGCTGGATCAGCGCGCCCTCGGTCTGGGCGTCCATCGCGCTGGTCGGCTCGTCCATCAGGATGATCGGCGGCCGGCCGGCCAGCGCGCGGGCGACGGCGATCGACTGGCGCTGGCCGCCGCTGAGGCCCTCGCCGCGGTCGGCGAGCCTGAGGTCGTAGCCGTTGGCGATCTGCCCCATGAACTGGTGGGTGCCGGAAATCTGGGAGACGCGGACGAGTTCCTCGTCGCCGACCCCGGCCCGGCCGAGCTGGATGTTCTCGCGCACCGATCCGGTGAGCAGCACGCTTTCCTGCATCGCCGCGCCGATATGGGCGCGAAGATCGGGCGGATCGAGCTGTCGGATATCCGATCCGTCGATCATGATCAGCCCTTCCTCGGGCGGATAGAGGCCCAGGATCAGGCGGGCGATGGTCGATTTGCCCGAGCCGACCCGGCCGAGCAGCGCGACATGCTCGCCGGGGTTGACGGTGAAGCTCAAGCCGTCGATCGCGCGCTCGGGCGCGTTCGGATAGCGGAAGCCGACATTGCGGAACTCGATCTTGCCCTCGACATTCCTGAGCTTGATCGCCTCGCCGGCGGGCCCTTCGGGAGGCATTTGCATCATGTCGTTGATCTGGCGATAGGCGGTGCGCGTCTGGGTGAGGCGCGAGAGCAATTGCGAGATCTGGGCGAGCGGCGCGATCGCGCGGCCGGCGAGGATCGAGCAGGCGATGAGGCCGCCCATCGTCAGCTCGCGCTCGGCGATCATGCCGACGCCGACGACGACGACGCCGGCATAAGAGATGGTCCCGGCCGAGGTCGCGAAGGTGACGCCGATCGCGCCGACCAGGCGCTGACGCAGCGAGCTGTCCGAATGCTGCTCGACCGCTTTGTGCCAGCGCTGCGTCAGCAACGGCGCGGCGCCGGAGGTCTTCACCGTCTCGAGGCCGCCGATCGCCTCGACCAGCACCGATTGCTTGAGCAGGCCTTCGCCCATCGCGCGGGCGGAGAGCCGCTCCAGCGCCGGGTGGGTGAGCCAGCCGACCAGGATCACCAAAGGCACCATGACCGCCGGCACCAGCACCACCGCGCCGCCGATCACCCAGACGATGAACAAGGTGAGGATGATGAACGGCACGTCGACGACCGCGGTCAGGGTCGCCGAGGCGAAGAAGTCGCGCAGCGCCTCCAATTCGCGCAGCAGGCCGGCGAGCGCGCCGGTCGAGCCCTTCTTCAATTCGAGCCGCATCCTGATCATGCGGTCGAACACCGCGTCGCCGATGTCGCGGTCGATCTGCGCCCCGGCATGGTCGACAAAATAGGCGCGGAGAAGCTTGAGCGTGAAATCGAAGATGATGACGATTGCGAAGCCGATGGTCAGCGCGACCAGCGACGAGGTGGCGTTGTTGGGGACAACGCGGTCGTAGATCGTCATCGTGAACAGCGACGTCAACAGGCCGAAGATGTTGATGAAGACCGCCGCCATCGCGACCTTCCAATAGGTC
>DATKIV010000033.1:0-2104 GCA_035543935.1 Allosphingosinicella sp. | reverse complement strand
GCTGCCGAACGTGATCCCGGGCGGCGCCCCCAGCAATCCCATGGGCGCGGCGGCGATGACCTTGAGCGGTGGGGAATACGCCATCCACGGCACCAATCAGCCGGGCTCGATCGGCGGCTTCGTGTCCTATGGCTGTATCCGCATGTACAACGCGGATGTTCTCGATCTCTACAATCGCGTGGGCTGGGGAACCACCGTCGTGGTGACCCGCTGATACAGGCCTGCTGAAAATCGGCGACAGGCGGCTGAAGACCTCAGCGATCGGTCTTTCGGCGTCTGTCGCCCGGCTTCTTGATTCGCACGTAGAGTGCGCCCTCGCCGCCATGGCCAATATGGGCGGGCTCGAAGCCCACGACATAGGCGCGGAATTCCGGCAGCTTCAGCCACAGCGGCACCTGACGCTTGAGCACGCCGCGTTCGCTCCATTCATCGCGAGCGCGTGCGCCTTTGCCGGTGATGACAAGGGCAAATCGGACGCCCTCGTCTTGCGCCCTGCGCAGGAAGCGAAGCAGCATGGCGTGTGCCTCGTCCTGCGTGCGGCCGTGGAGGTCGATGCGCGCCTCGATCGGCTCGCTTCCGCGCGCAAGCCGTTGCTTGAGCCGCCGGTCGAGCGGCTCGAGCCGCGGCGCAGGCTTCGGAGGCGGCGCTTTGACCCGTGACGGCGGTTGCGGGTGGAGCGAAGACGCGGGCTTCGTCTTGCCCGGCGGCAATGGCACCGGCGCCGGAGCCGCAGGTACGGGCTGACGCCGAAGCGGCGCCACCGAGCGCGTGATACGGCTCCAAAGCGTGTGCTCCTCGGCCGAGAGCCCTCGCCGTCGCGACTTGAGGTCGTCCGCCGTCACGACCGGGCCCGCCATCGGTAAGGGCCGACGGGCCTATGCGACTTCCGCGTCCTGGTGTTGTCCTCGCCCCTGCCCGCCTCCGGTTTGGCGTGGACCTGCTCTTTCCTGATCTCGGTGTCGGGAATCTTCGGCTTCGCGACCGGCAGCGGCATGTGGCTGCCGGCCTCGACCATGTCGAGTTCGCGCGGAAGCAGCATGACGAAGCGGCCGGGATGGCGGATGCGACCGGCGATGCGGGCAGCATCGTCGCCGGCGCCCCAATAGAGGTCCGCGCGCGCCGGCCCGACAATGGCAGACCCGGTGTCCTGCGCGATCATCAGGCGGCGGAACGGCGTTGTGGGCTTGGCGCTCTCGACCGGCAACGTCGCTTCGATGAAGAACGGCGTGCCATAGACGTGGATCTTGTCGACGGCGATCGAGCGGCCGGGCATCAGCGGAATGCCCTGGGCGCCGACCGGTTCGCCGTCATTGGAGAGCCCGGTAATGCGGAAGAACACGTACGAGCGGTTGGTGGCGCGCAGTTTCGGCGCTTCGTCCGGATTGGCAGCCATCCAGTCCCGGATCCGCTGCATCGACATTTCCTCGCGCGGAACGAGATTGCGCTCGATCAGCACGCGCCCGACCGCCGTGTAGGGATAGCCGTTGTGCGAGTCGTAGTTGATCCGCAGCGGCGTACCGTCCTCGAGAATCACGCGCGCCGAGCCCTGAATCTGAATCGCCAGCGCCTCGAACGGATCCCTGAGCCAGCAGATTTCGAGCTTCTGGCCGTCGAGCGCGCCTGCTTCGATGGCGCCGCGATCGTGATAGGGCACGATCTCGCTGTTCTCGTTGCGGCGCCCGATCTGCACGCCCTTATTGGGAAAGGCGTCGGTGCCGGCCTTGTGGCCGGCCGCCACCAGGTCGCCCGGCCGTCGATAAAGCGGGACGTTGAATTCCGGGTTTGGAAAGCGCGAACCCTGGACGATGGGCTCATAATACCCGGTCAGAAATCCCTGCGCTTCGCCGAGCCGCGCGATGCGCACTGGACGAAAGCTCTCCTCGAAGAAGGCGCGGGCAGCCTCGGCGGTTACCGGCTTCACTGCAGCCGCGCGCCGGCAGGCTTCCCAAAGCGCGCCGTAGACCGGCCGCTCATCGCGCGGTCGCTTGATCTTGAGAAAGGTCTGGCAGCTCGTCTGATAGGCGGCGAATGCAGCCAGTTGGTCGTCCGCCGCCCAACCTTCGACGTCCGCCCACTTCACCGGCTCGAGCTGGCTGTCCGCGAG
>DATKIV010000032.1:0-88774 GCA_035543935.1 Allosphingosinicella sp. | reverse complement strand
AGATGCTGACGATGGGCCTGATGACGGATTCGGCGCTGCTGAAATCGCTGCTGGCGACGATCGGACAATTGCCGAGCGCGGCCGTCGTGCTGGCGGGCTTCGCCATCGGCGCGCTGACCAGCTGGGCCGGATGGCATGCCGGCAAGCGTCCCGCGGTCCCGGTCCCGGTCTCGGAAGCCGTGCAGCCGGCCTGACGCGGAGGATTATGGGGACACGTACTTTTTGGTCAAAAAGTACGTGTCCCCTCCCCCTTTGGTGCGGTTAGTCCTCCTCCCGCACTTCCGGGATGGGCACGCCCAGCGCCCGCATTTTCTTCTCGATCAGCGCGATCGCCTCCTCGAAGGTCCAGCGCCGGCGACGGCCGCCTACCTTGAAGCGGTTGTCGGGGCGGCGGGGCTTGCGGTTCCAGCGGGCGAGGAGCTTCATGATGCGGTCGAATTCGGCGCCCTGCTCGGCGGCGAGGCGCGGGGGGATGGTGTCGCCTGCCGCCTCGATCGCGGCGCGGAGCTTCTTTTGCGCCGCGAGCCGAAGGCGCAGCGCTTCGGCCTCGAGCGTGATGTAGCCTTGGGCGAGCGCCTGCGCATTGGCCTGGGCGAAGGCGGGGTCGGCGCGGCAATGGTAGCTGACGGTCGATTCGCTGACGCCCGCGGCCGCGGCCGCCGCCCTGGTGTCGCAGGTAAGGGCGAAATGCGCGAGGAAGACGGCCTGGCGCTCGGCCGTGAAGCGGACGGTGCGGTGCCAGCGGCGCTGGTAGATGCGGCGATTGGCGGAGGCGATGCGGAGCTCGCCGCGTTCGGCGCGCTCGTCGCGGTCGGCATAAGCGCCGGCGCGGCGTTCCGCGGCGGCCGAGGTGGCGAGCGCTTGGGTCCATTCGGCCTTGAAGGCGGGATCGCGCCCGCGCGCGCCGTAAAAGCCCATCAGGCTGAAGCCCGCCGCATAGGCTGCGTCCTCGCGGGACTCGCCCCGGCGCAGGCCCGCCAGGAACGCCGCCTTGGGAATTGGGGACACGTACTTTTTCGCGAAAAAGTACGTGTCCCCTCGAAGGCCCCGTCGCGCAGGGTTGCATGGCGCGGCCTCAGGATGCATCGGCACGGATGATGATCGAGCTCGACGACCAGCAGCAGGCCGCGCGCGACTGGTTCGAGTCGCTGAGGACGCGGATCTGCGCCGAATTCGAGGCGATCGAGCGCGAGAAAGGCTCCGACGCCGCCTTCGCCTACACGCCCTGGGAGCGCGAGGACGCGGAGCCCGGATCGCCCGGCCCTTCGACGGGCTCAGGACAGGCGGGCGGCGGCGTGCGCGGGCTGATGAAGGGCGCGATATTCGAGAAGGTCGGAGTCAACGTCTCGACCGTCGGCGGCCGCTTCTCCGAGGAGTTCGCGCGGACCATCCACGGCGCCGAGGAGGATCCGCGCTTCTTCGCCACCGGCATCAGCCTGGTCGCGCACATGGCCAATCCGCACGTGCCGGCGGTCCACATGAACACCCGCTTCCTCACCACCACCAAGCGCTGGTTCGGCGGCGGCGCCGATCTCAATCCGCCCATCCCCTATGAGGAGGATACGGCCGCTTTCCACGCCCGGCTGCGCGCCGCCTGCGCCGCCCACGACCAGACCTATTACGGGCGCTTCTCGAAATGGGCGGAGGAATATTTCTTCATCCCCCATCGCGGCGTCCATCGCGGCGTCGGCGGCATCTTCTACGACCATCTCGAATGCGCGGCGCCGGGGCACGGCGCGACGTTCGAGGAGAATCTCGCCTTCACGCGCGACGTCGGCGAGGCCTTCCTCGACGTCTTCCCGCGGCTGGTGCGCAGGCGGATGGACATGAATTTCGACGAGGCCGACCGGAAGCGCCAGCTCGCCTGGCGCGGCCGCTATGCCGAGTTCAACCTGATCTACGATCGCGGCACCCTGTTCGGGCTCAGGACCGGCGGCAATGTCGACGCCATATTGATGAGCCTGCCGCCGCTGGCGACGTGGGAATGAGCGCGGCGACCCACGGCCTCATCCCGGTGCCGCGCGGCCAAATCGGGGCGGTGGTGACCTATCTCGAGATGCTGGCGCCGCCGGCGCCGGCGCCCGTCCCCGACTCTTCGCTGCGGCTCGAGCGCTGGGCGGCGGTCGATCCCGAGCGCTACCGCACCCTGTTCGCCCAGGTCGGCGCGCGCTGGCTGTGGTTCTCGCGGCTGGCGATGGCGGATGCCGCCTTGCTCGCCACGGTCGGCGAGGTTCATGAGGTGATCGGGCCGGACGGCGGCGATGCGGGCTTCGTCGAGCTCGATTTCCGGGTGCCGGAGCTGTGCACGATCCGCTTCCTCGGCCTTGCTCCCGTTCTTGCCGGCAAGGGCCATGGCCGCTGGCTGCTCGCCGAGACCTTGCGGCTGGCGTGGGCGCCGGGCGTGGCGCGGGTCGCGGTCCATACCTGCTCGCTCGACCACCCGGCGGCCCTGCCCGCTTATCTGCGCGCCGGTTTCACCGCCATCGGGCGCGCGTTCGAGAGCTTCCCCGATCCCCGCCTCGACGGCCTGCTGCCGCGCGACGCGGCGCCGCAGCTGCCGCTGATCGAGCGCTAAGCGGGCTTCTTGAGGTCGGGCCCGGCGAGGGCGCGGTAGATGGCGGCGGAGAGCATGGTGAGAATGACGATGAAAATGGTGACCAGCGCGCAATAGACGATTTCGGTCAGCAAGGTGCCGGTCTGCTGCCCGGCCGCGAGGATGAACAGGATGCCGCTCACCATCCTGACGGCCAGGACGAGGACCATGCCGGGGATCGCGACGAGCAGAAGCAGGCCCAGCACCGCCCAGCCGCTGCCGCTGGTGAGGGCGAAGGAGCGCTTGAGCGCGTCGACCGGGTTGCGTCGGTCCTCCGCGACCATCGCCGCCCCGGCCGGAAGCATCCGCGCCCACAGATAGAGGCCCGGCACGATGAGAAGGAGAGCGCCGATGAAGACGATGATGTTGGTGAGGACGACCAGGATCGAATAGGGCGCCAGCAGGGCGCCGCCGAACATGATCGCGCCGGCGACCGTGGTCCGCGGCCCCAGCGCCAGCCGCAGCATCGCGGCGACGCCGATCATCACGATGAAGCTGTGGAGGACATACCACATGACGCTGTCCTTCAGGAACCGGCGGAAGACTTGGGCCTGGAGGGCGGGATCCACCGCTCCGAGGTCGGGCGTCGGGAAGAAATGGCCGAGGAGCAAGGTCGGCAGGAAGACGAACACGCCGGCGATCGCCGCCAGCAGGGGACCATGCGCCTTCAGGAGGCGCCCGGTGTCATCCCACACCGCATTATAGGAGAATGTCATCGCCCCGCTCCATGCTGCCAGCGCCTGCTTTAACTCCCCGTTCGCGTCCGCTTCAAGCGAAGCTTGCACGCGCGGCCCGGCGGCGCGAGGAGACGGGGGTGAGCGCGGACGCAATCGAATGGCGGGTGACGCCCGGCCTGACCCCCTATGAGGAGGCGCTTGCCGAGATGGAGGCGCGCGCGGCGGCGATTCGGGCGGGGACGGCGCGCGAGCTGATCTGGCTGCTCGAACATCCGCCGCTCTACACCGCGGGCACCAGCGCCGACCCGGCGGAGCTGTTCAATCCGCAGAATTTCCCGGTCCACGCGGCCGGGCGCGGCGGCCGCTACACCTATCACGGGCCCGGCCAGCGCGTCGGCTATCTGATGATCGACCTCGACCGGCGCGGACGCGACGTGCGCCGATTCGTTCACGGCCTCGAATCATGGCTGATCGATTCGCTTGGCGACCTCGGCATCGCCGCCCACCGGTCGCCCGGACGGATCGGAATCTGGGTCGATCGGAACGGCTGCGAATCGAAGATCGGGGCTCTCGGCCTCAGGGTCAGGCGCTGGGTCACCATGCACGGATTCTCGGTCAACCTGGCCCCTGAACTTTCGCACTTTTCAGGGATCGTGCCCTGCGGTATCATCGATTCTCCGGTGACCAGCCTCGACGAGATGGGGGTGGCTGATTCCCAGCCCCGTTTCGACCTGGCACTGAGGCTGAGACTCGACGAGTTTCTATTCTCACTCGAGGGGGGATAGGCGAGGCTTGAGGGCCGTACCCTTTCCGTATAAAGTGCATAACTGATTTGGCGAAAAAGGGGCCTACCCAAACCAAATCATCAATCTAGGGAGACCTTTTAATGCGTAGCATCCTTTCAAAAGCGACCACCGGCGCGATGATCGCCGGCGCCGCCCTCTTCGTCGCGGCTTGCGGCGGCGGTGCGGCCAACAATGCTGCCAATGCCAGCAACGGCACGGCCGTCGGCAACGAGCCGGCGCCGATGGACAACACCACCACCGGCATGTCGGAGAACACTCCGGCGCCGATGGACGGCAATGCCCCGGCTCCGGTGGACGGCGGCAACACCGCCGAAGGCAACACCACCAACAACATGTAATCGCCTCGGCGATTGCAATGGAAGAAGGCCGCCGGGCAACCGGCGGCCTTCTTTTTATGCCGGCCGGCCGGACCTCCGGCGACCGCGCCCCGGAGCCCGCGGGCCCGCCCCGCCGCAGGCCGCTTGCGCCGCCGCCGTCCGGCGCGATATGACGGGCCTCTATTCAAGCGGAGGAAGTTTCATGCGTCACATGTTCAAGATGGCCGTCCTGGCCGGCGTCGCGCTGGCCGCGGCGGGCTGCAGCCGCCAGGCGGCCGTCAACAATGTCAGCGCGAACGAGGTCGGCCAGGGCGACAACCAGCTCGAGGTGGCGCCCGACGCAACCGCGGTCGAGGCGGTGAACACCGCGCCGCCGCCCGCGCCGCCGGAGCCCGCGGCCAATGCCGCCCAGGACGATCCCGGCGCCGCCACCTCGGGCGGCGATACCGGCGGCAACTCGCTGGACGTCGAGACCAACACGCCGGGCATCTGACCGGGACGGGCGCGCCGCCGCCCGGCCGGGCGGACGAAGCGTGCCCGCGGCGCGACGGGGGATGGCGCCGCCCCTAGGGCGGCGCGCGGTCCCCGGCTAAGGCCTCGGGCTGGCAGAGCGGAGAATGGGATGAGCGGATCGGAAAAGACATGGGCGCGCGGGCCGCTGGCGGCGCTGGCGGTGCTTGCTTCGGCCGCGCCGGCCGCGGCGGACGCGCAAATCTACATCAGCGAGCTGCGCTACCCGTCGGGCCCGATCGAGGGCAGCGACCCGCTCGTCGGCCTGCCCATGCCGCGGGCGACGGCGCCCGAATATCGCGCCCACCTGCTCTGGAATCTGCGCGCGGGGCTCAACGTCGCCGCTTTGTCGTGCCAATTCTCGCCCTATCTGCGCACGGTCGCCAATTACAACGCCATCCTCGCCCATCATTCGCGCGAGCTGGCCAGCGCCTATACCGTGCTCGAAGGCTATTTCCGGCGCATCAACGGCCGCAACGGGCCGCGCAGCTTCGACCAATATTCGACCAACACCTATAACGGCTTTTCGACCATGGAGGCCCAGTTCGGCTTCTGCCAGACCGCGGCCCGGCTCGGCAAGGAGGCGCTCGCCACGCCCAAGGGCCAGTTCGGCCAGTTCGCGGCGCAAAGGTTCCGCGAGCTGCGCGCCAGCCTGACCCCCGTCCCCGACGGCTACGGCTTCAACCGCGCGCCGATCGTGCTCACCCCGATCGCGCTCGGCCCGCGCGACTGCTCCGGCCTGCCCCGCGACCAAAGGCGCGCCTGCGAGGGACAGCGTTAGGGTCCGCGCGCGACGGCTCTACTCAAAGGGGGTTGGGCACAAAGCCCTGCTTCCCGTCATGCCGGACTTTGATCCGGCATCCACCTTCTTTCGGCCGCTGCTCCCGATTAGAAGGTGGACCCCGGGTCGAGCCCGGGGTGACGCCGGGTGGCATGGGGCTGCCTTTTCCCGTCATGCCGGACTTGATCCGGCATCCACCTTCCCGGCCGCTGCCCCCGATCAGAAGGTGGACCCCGGATCAAGTCCGGGGTGACGCTGGGTGGCACGGGACTGCCCTTTCCCGTCATGCCGGACTTGATCCGGCATCCACCTTCTTCCAGTCTGACGCGATGGAGCGCGATCCGGCCGTTTATATCGTGGCGAGCGGTTTTCACGGGACGATCTACGCCGGCGTGACGTCGAACCTGCTCCAGCGCATTTATCAGCATCGGGAAGGCACGCTTGGCGGGTTCACCGAGGAATACGGGTGCAAGAGGCTCGTCTGGTTCGAAATGCACGGCGACATGGAGCAGGCCATTCGGCGGGAGAAGCAGCTGAAGAACTGGCGTCGCGATTGGAAGGTCGCGCTGATCGAGAAGGCGAACCCGACCTGGCGGGACCTGGCAGAGGATTTCGGGTTTGAGCCGCTCTTAGGAAAGAAGGTGGACCCCGGGTCGAGCCCGGGGTGACACCCTTTTCCCGTCATGCCGGACTTGATCCGGCATCCACCTTCTTCCCGGCCGCTGCCCCCGATCAGAAGGTGGGCCGCGGATCAAGTCCGGGGTGACGCCGGGTGGCACGGGACTGCCCTTTCCCGTCATACGGGACTTGATCCGGCATCCACCTTCTTCCCGACCGTTGCCCCCGATCAGAAGGTGGACCCCGGATCAAGTCCCGGGTGACGCTGGGTGGCATGGGGCTGCCTTTTCCCGTCATGCCGGACTTGATCCGGCATCCACCTTCCCAGCCGCTGCCCCCGATTAGAAGGTGGGCCCCGGATCAAGTCCGGGGTGACGCCGGGGTGGGCACGGGACTGCCTTTCCCGTCATGCCGGTGACGAGGCGTGTCGTGGGGGAATTCGTCCCGTCGTGCTCACGAATTGCGCATTCGAGCGCGTCTAGGGCAATCCCAGCAATTTGTGCGTCTGCAGGCTGAGGCGCCAGCGCGGATCGGCCATCACCAAGGCGATCGCGGCGGCGCGCGCGGCCTCGGCTTCGGCGCAATCCATGGGCTGGATCAGGAAATGGCGGAAGTCCCAGCCGAGCAAGGCGGCGGGGTCGATGCCCGGCTGCGGCCAGACCAATTTCAATTCGTCGCCCGAGCGCTGGACGATTTCGGTGCCGGCCTTGGGGCTGACGCAGATCCAGTCGATCCCGGCGGGCGCCGGCAGGGTGCCGTTGGTCTCGACCGCGATCTCGAAGCCGCGTTCGTGGAGCGCGTCGACAAGGGCGCCTTCGAGCTGGAGCATCGGCTCGCCGCCGGTGATCACGACCAAAGGCCGGTCGCCCTCCACCCACAATTCCAGCACCTTGTCCGCCAGCGCGCCGGCCTCGTAGCGGCCGCCATTCTCGCCATCCAGCCCGACGAAATCGGTGTCGCAGAAGCGGCAGACGGCGTCGGCGCGGTCCTGCTCGCGCCCCGACCACAAATTGCATCCGGCCAGGCGCAGGAAGACCGCGCGCCGCCCCGCCTGCATCCCCTCCCCCTGCAGGGTCAGGAAGATCTCCTTGACCGCGTAGCTCATGGGGTGGCCGCGTAGGCCGTGGGATCGGCCAGCCCCGCTTCGGCGAAGCCCTTCGCCCGCAGGCGGCAGCTGTCGCACAGGCCGCAATGGCGGCCGTCGGGCGTCGGATCGTAGCAGGACCAGCTCATTCCCGCGTCGAGCCCGAGCCGGGCCGCCTCGCGGGCGATGTCGGCTTTGGTCATCGCCATGAGCGGCGTGTGGATCATGAAGCGGTCGCCCTCGACGCCGGCCCTGGTGGCGAGGTTCGCCATCGCCTCGAAGGCGGCGACGAATTCGGGCCGGCAATCGGGATAGCCCGAATAATCGAGCGCGTTGACGCCGATGAAGAGATTGCGGGCGCCGAGAGCCTCGGCCCAGCCCAGGCAGAGCGAGAGGAAGATGGTGTTGCGCGCCGGCACGTAGGTGACCGGGATGCCGTCGCCGACGCCGTCCTTCGGCACGTCGATATCGGCGGTCAGCGCCGAGCCGCCGAAGCGGCTGAGGTCGAGCGGCAGGATTATGTGCCGCTCGGCGCCGAGATGCCTGGCGATGCGCGCCGCCGCCTCGAGCTCGACCCGGTGGCGCTGGTTGTAATCGATGGTGAGCGCGAAGAGGCGGAAGCCCGCCTCGCGCGCGAGGCCGGCGACGACCATCGAATCCATGCCTCCGGAGAGGAGGATGATTGCTGGGACGGCGGCGCTCATCGCCGCGCCTATAGCTGACCCAGGCGCAAAAAGAATGGGCCGCCCCGAAGGGCGGCCCAGTTCAGGCGTCGAAGCCTGCTAGGGAGGAAAGCGTGCCGCTCGCGGCACATCGCCCTCATTAGGGCGTCATGGTTAAAAGCCCGTTAACGCTAGATGGGAACGAATGGGACACGTACTTTTTGGGAACGAATGGGGACACGTACTTTTTCGCGAAAAAGTACGTGTCCCCTTTTCAGGCGCAGGCGCCGACGCGGCGGGCTTCGGCGCGGAGCGCGAAGGGAGCGCCGCGATAGAGGCCCTGGCTGTCGATCTGGACGAGGCGCGGCGTTTCGAAGCGGATCGTGGTGCGGCCGCGGCCGACGCCCGGGCAGGAATAATTGACCGTCATGCTGGTCGCGTCGGCGGCGACGACGTCGCGCGCGCAATTGGCGCCGCCATGCTGCGGCTGGGTGAGCAGGATCGGATTGCCGAGGCAGATCGAGGCGATCCGGTTGTTGCCCGGCCCGCGCAGCTCCCACTGGCCGGTTTCGAGCCGGGCCAGCATCGCGGGCGCGCCGGCCGGCTGGCTCCCCCCCGGCGCGGCGACGAACAGGCTGAGTCCGGCCAGGGCCACGGCCCGCCAGGCATATACGCTACGCATCAACACTCCCGATGGCGGTAATGCCGCCGTCCTTTTCCCTGGCGAAAAATTACAGCAATATTGCGGCGGCGCAACGACAAGCCGGTGTCAGGCATCCAAGTCGCTCAGTTTGACCGGAAAAACCCGCGAGCAAAATTCGCAGTCGACGCTGATATAGCCGCCATCGTCGACCATGTCGGCGCGTTCCTCGGGCCCGAATCGGGCGAGCACCGCGCGGACATGGTCGTAATTGCAGCGGCAGCCGCGGGAGAGCGGGATCGAGGAGAGCAGGCGGACCTCCTCCTCGTCGTGGAACAGCCGCCACAGCAGCATGTCGAGCGCCAAAGCGGGATCGGTGAGCTCAATGTCGCTGATCGTCT
This sequence comes from Allosphingosinicella sp., assembly GCA_035543935.1. GTDB lineage: Bacteria > Pseudomonadota > Alphaproteobacteria > Sphingomonadales > Sphingomonadaceae > Allosphingosinicella. Next base: position 79,685 of record DATKIV010000032.1, on the reverse strand, counting down.
CGGCCAGGATTCGGACATGGTCCCATTCCGGGTGATCGAGCCGCGTGTGCAGCCGCTCGCGCCCCTCTTCCCCTTCCGGCAGATGCTGGAGGAGGAGGCCGCCGGCGACGCGGCCCCGGCCGTCGAGCGCGACCCGGACCAGGCTCGGAATCTGCTCGGACTGGCCGAAGAAATGCTCGGCCGCCTCGGCGAGGCTGCCGCCTTCCAGGGGCACGATCCCCTGGTAGCGCTCGCCCGACAAAGCCTGATCGAAGGTGATCGCCAGATAGCCCTTGCCGAACAAAGCGAAGAGCGAGGGCTGGCTCGGCTGCTCGGCGAGCCGCTCGGCATCGAAGCGGACATAGCCGCGCAGCTCGCCGGCGCGGTAGTCGCAGACGAGCAGGTCGATGACGCCGCTTTCGGTCTGCGCCTGCATGGTGAGCTGGCCGCCCGCATCCTTCAGCGTCGCGCCGAGCAAAGCGGTGAGCACCAGCGCCTCGCTCAGGGTGCGCGCGATCGGGGCGGGATAATCGTGCGCCGAGAGGATGTCGCCGAGCACCGGCCCGAGCCGCACCAGCCGCCCGCGCGCGTGGCGCCCCGGCAAGGCGAATCCGATCGCCGCGTCGAGGGCCGCGGCGGCGGCGGGAAGGTTCGGATCGGACGCCATCCGCGCCATGTGGCGAGCCGCCGCGGCCGGGTCAATGTCGGCGGTCAACCGGCCGCCACCGTAAAAGGGGACACGTACTTTTTCGCGAAAAAGTACGTGTCCCCTTTTTAGAGCGCGGGCGCCGGGTGATCGCGCTTGCGCATTTCGGCGCAAGCCGCTTTACATGGATAATACAGCGCGGCAGAAGCAGCGGCGTTCTAACAATTTTCCCGACAGGAGTGGAGCGAGTGGCACGCAAGGGCTCTTTCATCATCGCCATGCTGATGGCCGGCGCCGCGCTTATTCCGGCCCATCCGGCGCTCGCGCAGGGCGCGCCGCCCGCCGCCCGGACGAGCGCGGTGCCGCCGCTCGCCTTCACCACCCGCACGCTTCCCAACGGACTCATCGTCTACGCGATCCGCGACACCGGCACGGCCAACGTCTCGGTGCAGATGTGGTACAATGTCGGCTCCAAGGACGATCCCGCCGGCCGCTCGGGCTTCGCCCACCTGTTCGAGCACATATTGAGCCGCGTCACCCGCAACATCCCGCACAACGAGTTGAGCCGCATCGTCGAGGAGCAGGCGGGCGGCACGCGCAACGCCTCGACCGGCCCCGACACGACCAATTATTACGAAACAGTGCCGGCCAATCAGCTCGAGGCGATGCTGTGGGCGCATGCCGAGCGGATGGGTCGCTCGGTGCTCGACGAGCAGGTGTTCGAAACGGAGCGCAGTGTCGTCAAGGAGGAGATGCGCCAGCGCGTCCTCTCCCAGCCCTACGGCCGGCTGCAGCGTTATTACACGTTCGACACGGGCTTCACCGCCCACCCCTATCGGCGCTCGGGGATCGGCACGATGGCCGATCTCGACGCGGCGACGCTGGCGGACGCCCGCGCCTTCCACGAGAATTTCTACCGGCCCGACAATGCGGTTCTGATCGTGTCCGGCAATTTCGATCAGGCCCAGCTCGATCGGCTGATCGACCGCCATCTCGGCGCGCTGCCGCGCCCGCGGCGCCCGATCCTGCGCCACCGGGCGACCGAGCGGCCGCGCGCCGGGGCCAGGGCGATGACGGTCTACGGCCCCAACGTGCCGCTGCCCGCGATCGTGTTCACCTGGCAGCGGCCGCGCCAGAACCATCCCGATTCGGCCGCTTTGACCATGCTCGACCAGATCCTCTCCGGCGGGCAATCCTCGCGCCTGTTCCGGTCGCTCGTCTACGACCGGCAGCTGGCGCAAAGCGTCAACGCGCAGGATTTCGCCCTGGAGGATGCCGGCATTTTCGCCGTCCAGGCGATCGTCGCCGGCGGCCGCGACATCGCCGAAGCCGAAACCCTGCTCGCCGCCGAGATCGCCAGGCTGCGCGATCAGCCGCCGAGCGAGGCCGAGATGGCCGAGGCGCGCAACGAGATCGTCTCGCAATTGCTGTTCGCGCGCGAGACGCCCGAAGGCCGCGCCTTCGAGATCGGCAGCTCGGTCACCACCGCCAACGATCCGCGCTGGGGCGACCGACTGCTGGCGGCGGTGCAGCGCGTCACCGCGGCCGACGTGCGGCGCGTGGCGCGCCGCTATCTCGCCGATTCGAACCGAGTCTCGATCCGCTATCTCGATCAGTCGCAGCGCACCGGCGAAGCGGCGCCCGACCCATCCGCGCAACCCACCGACCCGGCGCTGGGCCGGACCTTCCCGCCCGCGACCGCGACTCCCAACCAGCTCGCCCCCGAAGGCGAACGCGTGGCGCCGCCGGCGGCGGGGCCGCGCCAGCCGTTCAACGCGCCCGCCTTCGCCGAGCGGCGCCTCGGCAACGGCATGCGCGTCGTCATCGCGCGCTCGACCAACGTGCCGATCGCCTCGGCGCTGCTGGTGTTCGGCGGCGGCACCTCGGCCGATCCCGCCGCCCGGCCGGGCGTCGCCAGCATGATGACCAACCTCATCGACAATGGCGCCGCCGGAATGACCGCGCCCGAGCTCGCGGCGCGCGCCGAATCGCTGGGCGCGCGGATCGGCGGCGCGGCCAATCCCGACAGCAGCGCGGCCTTCGTGGCGGCGCCGACCGCCAATATCGCGGAGGCCGGCGCGCTGCTCGCCCGGATCGTGCGCGAGCCGGCCTTCGCCCAGGAGGAGCTGGACCGCGAGCGGCGCCGGGCGCTCGACCAGCTCCGAGTCAACATGCGCGACCCCTCGTTCGTCGCCCAGCGCGTCGCCTATCGCGCGGCCTATGGCGACGCGCCCTACGGCGCGCCCCCGGGCGGCACGCCGGCCGCGATCGCGGCGCTGACCCGCGAGGATCTCACCGCTTATCACCGCGCCTGGTGGCGTCCCGACAATGCGACGCTCGTCATCACCGGCGCGATGGACGCCGAAGCCGGCTTCGCGCTCGCCGAGCGCCTGTTCGGCCAGTGGGCGGCGCCGGCCGAGCCGATGCCGCAAATGCCCGCCAACCGCGCCGGCGAGGCGAGGGCGCCGCGCGTGATCGTCATCGACAACCCCGATTCCGACCAGTCGGCGGTGTCGGTGGTGATGCGCGGCATCGCCAGGAGCGACAGCGACTATTTCCCGCTCGTCGTCGCCAATTCGGCGCTTGGCGGCTCCTCGACCGCGCGGCTGTTCCAGGAGGTACGCGTGCGCCGGGCGCTGAGCTACGGCGCCAATAGCAGCCTCGTCGCGCTTCGCGACGAAGGCCTGCTGGTGGCGCTGGCGCAGACCCGCAACAATGCGGCGCCCGAAGTCGCGCAGGTGATGCTCGCCGAGATCCGCCGGATGGCGCAGGAGCCGCTGACCGAAGACGTCCTCCAGAAGCGGCGGACCTTGCTCGTCGGCAGCTTCGGCCGCCAGGTGGAGACGACCAACGGGCTCGGCCAGTTCCTCTCGACCCTCGCCGTCCAGGGCCTGCCGATGAGCGACTATGCCCGCTACATCCCGAACCTCGAGGCGGTGACGCCGCAGAAGGTCGCCGCCTCGGTCGCCGCCGAGATCGACCCGGCGCAGGCGAGCATCGTCGTCGTCGGCCGGGCGAGCGAGTTCCTGCCGGCGCTGCGCGCCCAATATCCGAACGCGGAGGTGATCCCCATAAGCGAGCTCGACTTCGGCAGTGCGTCGCTGCGCGCTAGCGGAGGGAACCGTTGAACACCGCCAATTGGTCGTCGAAAGCGCGCTGGTAGGCCGGCCGGGCCTCGCCGCGGGCGACATAATCGACGAGGTTCGGATAGCTCTCCACTATCCCCGCTCCGTCCAGGCGGCGCAGCACCATCACCATCATCAGGTCGCCGGCGTTGAACGCGCCGTCGAGCCAGTCGGCATCGCCGAGGCGGCTCGAAAGCCGGTCGAGCCGGTCGCGCACGCGATCCTCGACGATCGGCAGCCGCTCTCCGTACCAGCTCTTGTCGTGCTCCAGCAGCGTGAAGGCTTCGAGCTCGACGATCGGCGGCTCGACCGTGTTGAGCGCGGCGAACATCCAGGTGACCGCGCGCGCCCGCGCATTCTCGTCAGCCGGCAGCAGGCCCGGATGGCGCTCGGCGATATGGAGGATGATCGCCCCCGATTCGAACAAGGCGAGATCGCCTTCCTCATAGGTCGGAATCTGCCCGAACGGGTGAAGGGCGAGATGCGCCGGCTCCTTCATCTGCCCGAACGAAACGAGACGAACGTCGTAGGGCTGGCCGACCTCTTCGAGCGCCCAGCGCACGCGCATGTCCCGTGCCAGGCCCTGGCCTTCATCGGGCGAGCTTTCAAAGGCGGTGATGGTGGGGGTCATTGGCAAGCTCCCGTGACTTGAACAGGAAGAGGGCGATCAGCACCGGCACCAGAGCGGGGCCCGGCAGCCCGGCCGAGCCGGCGGCGAGCTGGAGCAAAGGCAGCAGGAAGGCGAGCAAAGGCAGCAGCCGGCCGCGTCCTTCGGCGGCGAGCAGCAGCATGACGCTCGCCAGCGCCAGCGTGTCGTAGGACAGCATATAGGGCGTCCCGAACGCCGCGGCGGCGAGGAAGATGGCGTTGGCGCGAAGGTCGGCCGGCTCGGGCCGGCGCCGGAAGGTCGCCCAGATCAGCGCGATGGCGGCGAGCGCGGCGGCGGCCTGGACCGCCATCGCCGCCGCGAACGGCAGGCCGGCGACGCGCAGGTTCATGAAGATTGTCGGCATGAACGGCCCGCCGAGCTTCTCCGGATCGCTCAGCACCAGCGACTGGTTGGCGATGCCGGTCTGGAGATAGGCGGTCCAGACCCCCGGCCCCCAGATCAGCGCGGTGGCGCCGGCAATGGCGAGCGCGGTCAGGGCGGCGGCGGCGATGGTCCGCCAGTTGCCGGCCGCGAGCAGCAGCACCGGGACGAACAGGCCGAGCTGAGGCTTCAGGGTGAGCAGGCCGAGCAGCAGGCCGGCGATCAGCGGCCGGCTCTCGCGCCAGCGCAAAACCGCCAGCATGATCGCGGCGGCGGCGAAGGCGAACTGGCCCGAGATAAGCCCGAAGATGGCGGCGGGCCCGAGCAGGAGCGGCGCCAGCACGCGCCAATCCTTCGTCCACAGAAGCAGCGCCGCCGTGAAGGCGGCGAGGCCGAGCGCGGTCCACAAGGCCAGAGCGGCGAAATAGGGCAGGGCCCCGAACGGCGCCGCCGCCAGCATCACGCTCGGCGGATAGGACCAGAGCTGGTTCGGGAAGCCCGGCCCGGTGATCGGCGCGGTCGCCGCCCAATAGGTCGCCATGTCGTAATAGCGCGCCGGATCGGGCTCGAAGGCGGCGCGGCCGTACATCCAGAAATTGAGGAAGTCGCGGCCGACGACGAGGCCGGTGCCGTCGCGCGGGATCGGCCAGCCAGGATCGAGCGTCAGGACGTAATAAGGGACGAAGACGAGCAGGAGCAGGCCGGCCGCGACATGATAGACGCGAAGGGCGGCGGCAGATGGTGGATCAATCTGAATGTCGCGCCGTCCCGCTCATGGGCCCGGTCCGACCCTAGCTCATGCCGAAGCGACCGCAAGGCCGGAAAAAGGCTGCGATAGCTCAGGCGCGTCCGCTCGCCGCGGCAATTGGGGACACACACCTATGTGTCCCCAATCGACCTCGCGCGGGGCGGCCATACGCGGATAGGAACAGGTACGTACCTGTCCCCTCCTCTCCATTCGCTGGCGGACCCGAACATTATGCGTGTAGGGAGGGCGATGGAAAGAACCGGTTCAGGCGCGTCGATGAAGGTCCTCATGGCCCTCGCGGGCGCGCTGGCGCTGTCCTTTGCGGTTCCGGCCGCTGCCGGATGGCAATCGACGCGCTGGAACATGACGCCCGAGCAGGTGGCGACGGCGATGGCCGGGCAAGCCCCGCTCGACCGTGGCCGCCGGGGCGAAAGGCTCGGGGGAAAACGCGTCGGCAATGTGGGAACGTATCAGCTCGGCAACGCCAGGTTCCGGTCGGTCTATTATTACGATGACAACGGTCTCGCGCAGGTCGCTCTCAACAAGACCTCGGGCAATTGCAGGGAAATCTATGCGGCCATCGTGCGGGACCATGGCGCACCGATCGGAATCAGCGATCAATTGATCCTCAGACTGTTCATCTGGCATGACCGCGCCTCGGAAAACCGGATCAGGTTGATCGTGTCCCAAAGTCTTTGCGACCTGAACTATGAACGCCTGTCCGACTATGAGGCGTATGACCTGGAGCACGCGACGCGGCGCTGAATGGGCGCGATGCGAGGGCTCAGGCCGCCTGCGGCACCTCGTAGCGCCGCGCCGCCTCCGACAGACGCTCGACGAACTCGGCGACATGGGCGTCCTCGATGACCAAAGGCGGCAGCACGCGCATGACATTGTCGCCGGCGGCCACCGTGAGCAGGCCCTGCTCGCGCAGGTAATTGACGAAATCGCGGCTGTCGGTCTTCATCTTGATGCCGAGCATCAGGCCGAGCCCGCGCACGCCTTCGAAGAGGTGGTCGTGATTGGGGATCATCTGCTCGAGCGCGCCCCGGAGCCGCTCGCCCATGCGGGTGACCCGGTCGAGGAATTCGTCATTGGCGACGACGTCGAGCACCGCCTGGCCCGCGGCCATGGCGAGCGGATTGCCGCCATAGGTCGAGCCATGGGTGCCGATCACCATCCCGGCCGCGGCTTTCTCGGTGGCGAGGCAGGCGCCGAGCGGGAAGCCGCCGCCGATGCCCTTGGCGGTGGCGAGGATGTCCGGCTCGATCCCGTAATGCTCGTAGGCGTAGAGCTTGCCGGTGCGGGCGACGCCGCACTGGACCTCGTCGTGGACGAGCATCAGATCGTGGGCGTCGGCGAGCGCGCGCAGGCCACGGAGGAATTCCTGGCTGGCCGGGCGGATGCCGCCCTCGCCCTGGACCGGCTCGACCAGGAAGCCGGCGGTGTGCGGGCCCACCGCCCCCTTGACCGCGTCGAGATCGTCGAACGCGACGACGGTGAAGCCGGGCAGCAGGGGCGCGAAGCCGTCGCGCATCTTGGGCTGGTTGGTCGCGCTGATCGCGCCGAGCGTGCGGCCGTGAAAGGCGTTGCTGAACGTGATCAGCTCGTGCTTCTCCGGCCGGCCGTGATGATGGTGGTAGCGGCGCGCGGTCTTGATCGCGCATTCGACCGCCTCGACGCCCGAATTGGTGAAGAACACGGTGTCGGCGAAGGTGAGGTCGACCAGCCGCTGGGCAAGCGCTTCGCCCTGCGGGCTGCCGTAGAGGTTGGAGACGTGGATCAGGGTCGCCGCCTGCTCCTGGATCTTTTTGGTCAGATGGGGATGGCCGTGGCCGAGCAGATTGACCGCGATGCCGCTGGCGAAATCGAGATATTTCTCGCCTTTGTCGCCATAGAGATAGACCCCCTCGCCGCGCACCGGCCGCACCGGCGAGCGCGGATAAACGGGCATGAGCGGCGTGATGGCCATGACGGGCTCCTGAAAGGCGAAAAGGATGTGAGTGAAAAAGGCGACCCTTTCAGGCCGCCTTTCACGTTTTCCCCATGGGGGATTTGGCCGCTATAGAGATTTGGGGGGCGCCGCGTCAATCGGCGCCCCCCTGGATCCGCCGTTTAGTAGCGCCGGTTGTCGCGGTCGTGGCGCTCGAAGCGAACGCGGGCCTCGAGGCGGTTGACCCGCACGCGCAGGCTGGCGAACTCGCGGGCGTTGATGCCGTTGCGGAGCGCCAGGTTCAGGCTGAACCGGATCTGGCGCGCCTCGTTGCGCAGGCCGACCGCCTCGCGGCGGGAAATGCCACGCGCCCGGTCGATCCGCTGCTCGGCGCGGCTGAGATCGCGGAGCAGCTCGTTGACGGCCTGGCGGCCCGGGCCGCCCCGGTTCCAGTCGCGATCACCGCGGTCGCCGCGCTGGGCATAATCCTGGGCCGCAGCCGGGACAGCGGCTGCGATCGTGGCGGTCGCGACGGCGACGGAAATAAGCAACTTACGCATATTACTACTCCTTGCTGCACTATTGCAGCGCCGCTTCTACGTCCGGTTCGCTGTTTTGCTCCTGAACGGACCCGACAGATTCCGTTCATAAATGTCGCAACTTGTATGAACGAGATGGCCTCAAATTCGATCGGGTCCGGCCGGTCCCCCTTTCGTCATGCCGGACTTGATCCGGCATCCACCTTATTCTTCCGGCGCCGGATTCCGAAGCAGGTGGCAGCGACGAAGGGGACACGTACTTTTTCGCGAAAAAGTACGTGTCCCCAAATCAGCCGCCCCGGCCGCGCCGCGCCGTCGGGCGGGCGATGGCGCTGCGCAGCGCCTGCGCCCGGAATTCGAGCTCGCTTTCTTCCCAGGGCGACAGCCCGTCCGCGCCATAGCGCCCCGCCAGCGCGCCGATCGCCCGCGCCTCGCGCCGATAGCCCCGCGCCTCGCGCGCCGAGATGCGGCCGGACTCGCGGGCATCGTCGATCCGGCCCCTGACATCCTGGAGGTCGCGGCCGATGCCGGGGCCAGGCAGGCGGCTGTCGGCCCGGCCGATCCTGTCCAGGCGCGGAACGTCGTCATAAACGGGGCGGCCGACGATCTGGGCGGCGGCGGGCGCGGCGAGCGGAAAGAGGCACAGAATGGCGAGCAACGGAGCTTTGCGCATGAGGCGATCCTCCTGCGTAGAGGCTAGGTCGCGAATGCTGTGCGGGCGATGAACGAAAGGCTCAGGCCTTGATCTTCCAGCCCGCGCTCAGCAGCGCGTAGCAGAGGCCGCCGAGCGCCAGGTTGATCGCCAGCAGCAGCAATGCGCCGAGCATGACCGGCGAATCGGCGACGCCGAGGAAGCCGTAGCGGAAGCCCGAAATGACGTAGAAGAAGGGGTTGGCGTGGCTGATCGCCTGGAAGGCGGGGGAGAGGTTGTCGATCGCGTAGAAGGTGCCCGAGAGCAGGGACAAGGGCGCGACGACGAAATTGCCGACCGCGGCGGCATGATCGAACTTCTCGGCCCAGATCGAGGTGATCAGGCCGAGGAAGGAGAGCATCAGGCTGCCCATCAGCCCGAACCAGAGCACCGCCCAGACATGGCTCGGCGCGACATGGACGCCCGGCCAGAGCAGCATCGCCAGCCAGACGGCCATGCCGACCAGCAAGGCCCGGGTCACCGAGGCGCCGGCCATGCCGAGCATCAGCTCGCCGGTGGAGAGAGGCGGCATCAGATAGTCGACGATCGTCCCCTGGACCTTGCCGACGAGCAGCGAGAAGGACGAATTGGCGAAGGCGTTCTGAAGCATGCCCATGACGATGAGGCCGGGGGCGAGGAAATCGGCGAAGGGGACGTGGACGCCGTGGAGCGTCACCTCGCGTCCCGAGCGGCCCAGAGCGACCGTGAAAATGACCAGGAACAGCAAGGTGGTGACGGCCGGCGCCCAGATCGTCTGCAGCTGGACCTTGAAGAAACGCCTCACCTCCTTCACATAGAGGGTCGCAAGGCCGCCCCAATTGACGTTGCGGATAACCGGGACGCCGGGGGCGGTTCGTACCCAATTCGAAGGCTGGTCGCTCACAGGCGCCGTCGCTAGTCGCTGACGCCGTAGCCCGCAAGCCCACGAGAGCCGAGGAAGACCAATGTCCCTGTCCTGGACCGACGAGAGAATCGACCGCCTGAAGGAGCTGTGGAGCCAGGGCAAGACCGCGAGCCACATCGCCGACGAGCTCGGCGGCGTCTCGCGCAACGCCGTGATCGGCAAGGCGCACCGGCTCGGCCTGCAGTCGCGCCCGTCGCCGGTCAAGCCCAACGAGCCCACCCCCAAGGCGAAGGCCAAAGCCCGCGACAAGTCCGAGGCCCCGGCCGCCGCCGCGCCCGCGCCCAAGCCGGTCGCCGAAGCGCCGCCGGCCCCCTGGGAGGAGGATGACGAAGCCGAGGCCCCGGCGTCCGAGGCCGCTCCCCTCGAGGACGCGAGCGCCGAGCCCGCTCAGCCGTCCGCGCCGCAGCCGGTCGTCCGCTCGATCGGCCCGGGCGGCTTCGTCCGCCAGGGGCCGAGCGACCAGCAGGCGCCGATCCCGCCGGCGCCGCCGCGCCGCCTCGTCCCGGCCAAGCCGAGCCCCGAGGTCGCCGACAAGACCGGCCTGCTCGATTTGAACGAGCGCATCTGCAAATGGCCGATCGGCCATCCCGGCGAGCCCGATTTCCATTTCTGCGGTCGCAACGCCAATCCGGGCTTCCCTTATTGCGTCGAGCATTGCGGTGTCGCCTACCAGGCCCAGCTCCCCCGCCGCGACCGCAAGCCGCCGCCGCCGCTGCCGTTCGGCGGGCCCAGGGTGCGCTGACGAAGAGCGCCGAAGAGTCGCGCCGCGGCTCGTGCGAATTGGACTCCCCCGGCGAATCGGCGCAAGCTCAAGGCGCGATTTTCAAGGCTTGGGAGTCGGACCATGAAATATTGGACAGTGACTGCCGCTGCGACCGCCTCGCTGCTCGCTGCGGGCTGTGCGAAGGAGCCGGCCGCGCCGGGCAACAATGCGGCGGCCCCCGCGGCGATATCCGTACCGGTCAAGCAGGAGATCCTGCGCACCCAAACGACGATGACCGGCCAGCCGCTCAGGGTGCCGCCGGCGCCGGTCCAGCTCGTCGTGTCCAGCGTCGACTTGCCCGCGGGCTTCCTGATCGCCTGCCACAAGCATCCCTGGTCGCGTTACGTCTATCTGGAGACGGGCGCCGTGCGCGTCACCAATTACGACGCCAATCTGACCAGCAACTTCACCGCCGGCCAGGAGCTGGTCGAGGCGATCGATCAATGGCACGACGCCCGCATCACCAGCGCCGGGCCGGCGCGGCTGATCGTCGTCGATCAGGTGCCGCCGGGCACGAACAACGAGGTCCAGCCGCCACCCCCGCCGGCGCCCTCGCCCTGCGTTCGCCGGCCCTGAAGCTGGCGGCCGGCAGCGAAAAATGGGGACGGTCCCTTTTTTTTTGAGGGACCGTCCCTATTGTCTCAGATCATCGCGAAGTCACTCGCTGCAAGCATCGGCGGGCCGGATAAAGTCGCGAACAGGATCGCGGCGCCGCCGCCATGCCGTCGGCGTCGTAGAAGAGCCGGCCGATGGCCTGGTTGTAAATGATGCGGTCGTCGGCATCGCCGGCGGCGGTGCCGATGACGAAGGCACTGGCATCGAGGCCGGCGCCGATCGCGGTGAAGATTGCATCGTCGAGGCCGATCTGGACTGTGCCGGCGGCGAAGTCGGCGAGCGTATCGACATTGCCGGGCCCAACTTGCCCCCGAGACTCCCCGCCCCCTGTCCGCCGCCAAGTCAGACGACCCCTCCGCCGAGCCTTGCGGACGGCGGCTCAGTCCCTCTTGAATTCGAACAGCTCGACAAGGTTGCCCGAGGGATCTTCAAGCAGGATGGCCCGGCCGGCGCCGCCGTCGCTGATCTCGCCGCGGAACGCCGCGCCGGCATCGCGCAATCGGCCGATCAGGACATCCAGCTCCCTGGTGACGACCATGAACCGGTTCCATCCGCCCGGCTCCGGATTGCCGCCAGCCTGACCGCCGCTCCCCGCGCCGGGGGCGCTGAGATAGAGAATCAGGTCGTCGCGAAGGAGCGCCGCGAACTTGCCGGGATTGTGCTTGTCGACCCGAAAATCGAGATTGTCCCGGTAGAAGGCGACGGCCTTATCGACCTCGGCGACGATGTAGCGGACGGATGCCATGAGAGCTTCTCCTGCCGAGCGTCATCGGTCCGAAGCGCTCCGGGGACGCTGCTTTTCGGATGCCGGGACAACGGACGAGCCCGGGTGGAGGTCCCTGCCTTCGGCGGGCCGATCTGCTTGCGGCTCGGGCGGCCCGGGAACCTTGCCCCCAAGACTCCCCGCCCTCTACCCGTTCCAGGCCCGACCGGGGACACACACCTATGTGTCCCCATTCCCGGCCCGTTCCGCTTTCGGCCATTCTGAGCTTTGCTGAAGGTTGACGAGACCCATAACCCGAAGCGAATATTGCCGCCGGTTGCGTTGAGAATGAGAACAGAGGCTATCAAACGCAGCGATCGTACCAACACCCACGACGCTCTTACGAGTTCAGGTCCCCGAGCGGATCAACCGCTTCAATTGGAGCCCTTGATGTCCAGCAGCCTTGCCGACCAGGACCAAAGACAGCGCGTCGCGCTGCTGCTGGGGATCGCGCTCGCCTCGATCATGTTGTGGCAGACCAATCTCGGCAGCCTCCTGCTCTATCCGTTCACGATCCTGGCGACCTGGTTTCATGAAATGGGCCATGGCATCGCTGCAATGCTCGCAGGCCGAGGGTTCGAACGCCTGCAAATCTTCGCTGACGGTTCGGGCGTCGCTGAGTCCCTGCGTCCTGCCGACGGGTACGGGGTAACCGATGCGCTGGTCGCGGCAAGTGGACCACTCGGACCGGCGATCGCAGGAGCGCTGCTGATCATCTCATCGCGCTCTCCCACCGCCACGCGCAATGCCCTGGCGGTGCTGGGCGTCGCGCTCATCGTGTCCACGCTGATCTGGGTCCGGTCGGTAACGGGCTGGTTGGTTCTCCCTGCACTGGGAATTGCGATCGTCGTGCTCGCGCTGCGCGGATCTATGCCTCGGCAGCGCTTCGTCATCCAGCTCCTCGGCGTACAGGCGTGCATCAGCGTGTGGAAACAGTTCGACTATCTGTTCAGCCCAGGTGGAACCGTCGGCGGCCAGCTGCATCGATCAGACACGGGCGCCATCGCGGATGCTCTGCTTCTGCCCTATTGGTTTTGGGGCGCGAGCATCAGCGCGGCGATCCTGGCCTTGTTATGGTGGAGTTTCTGGCTCGCTTTCCGACGCTGAGGCAGGGGCGATCTGCCGGCCCATTCCCACCCAATCTGATCGAAATCCAATCGGCCGGTACAAATCGCCGACGGGGCTGAGAGCAACCTTCGAACATCGGGCAGCCACCCTTTTACACCTCTGAGCGGCTTTTGCGGCTCGGCTCGACCGTCGCCTTCCAGTCGATTTGAATCTTGAACCGGTCAGGCCTGCTTTAGGGACACGTACTTTTTCGCGGCCCTGCTTTGGGGACACGTACTTTTTCGCGAAAAAGTACGTGTCCCCATTCCTACTAAAAAGTACGTGTCCCCATTCCTACTCCCTGCCTTAGCGGCCCAGCATCACGTCGATCCCGGACAGTACGCGCTCCAGCGTGCGGCGCGGTACCTGCCCCACCCGCTCATCAAGCTGGCCCTTGTCCACCGCGACCAGCAGGGAGACGTTGGCCACTGAATCCCGGTCCAGCCCGGTCTCGCGTTCCGGCAGCAGCAGGTTTCCCGGCGCGTCCGCCCATTTCGGATTGCTTGTGAGCGGTACGCACAGGACGGTCGCGATCCGGCTCGCGTTCAGCGCGTCGCCCTGCACGATCAGCACCGGTCTGCGATAGCCTGCGGACGAGCCGATCGGATCGGCCAAATCGGCCCATCTAATCTCGCCCTGCGCGATCACCATTCGACGCGTTCGAACACTCGCCGCGCGGCGGCCTTGCTGAATGGGTCGGGCGAGGCATCGACCGCATCGACAACCGCGTTCATCTTTTCGGTCACGCGATCCTGGGCATGGTTGCCGACGAAAGCGGCGAGCGCGCGGGCGTAGAGGTCGCTGCGCGACGTCTGCAAATGAGCGGCAAGCCGCTCCGCTTCCGCGAAGACGGGATCCGGGATCGAGACAGCTACTTTCATACCAAAGGTATAACCAATCTTTCCTTCGCCGTCAACGTCCGCTTGGCGCGTTCGATCCACAACGATGACGCCGGCTTCGTTCGACCTCGGTCCCCAGCGTCACCCACCTGTGGATAGAACAGGCCAAGAACCTTGCCCCCGAGACTCCCCACCCCCTATACCGCATCCATGTCCGACGACCTGTTCGCTGCCAACGCCCGCGCGGGGGCCGATTACGACGCCCACTCCATCGAGGTGCTCGAAGGCCTCGAGCCCGTGCGCCGGCGGCCGGGAATGTATATCGGCGGCCTCGACGAGCGGGCGCTGCATCATCTCGCCGCCGAGGTCATCGACAACAGCATGGACGAGGCGGTGGCCGGCCATGCGACGCGGATCGAGGTGACGCTGGACGCGCAAGCGGGGACGGCCGGGCGGCTCACCATCGCCGACAATGGCCGCGGCATTCCGGTCGACGAGCATCCCAAATATCCGGGCAAGTCCGCGCTCGAGGTGATTCTGACCACGCTCCATTCGGGCGGGAAATTCTCGGACAAGGCCTATGCGACGTCGGGCGGGCTGCACGGCGTCGGCGTTTCGGTGGTCAATGCGCTGTCGAGCGAGACGATCGTCGAGGTGGCGCGCAACAAAACGCTCTACCGCCAGACCTTCGCGCGCGGGCTGCCGACCTCGGCGCTGGTCGAGATCGGCGCCACCCAGAACCGGCGCGGTACCACGATCACCTTCACCCCCGACGCCGCGATCTTCGGCGAGGAGGCGAAGCTGAAGCCCGCGCGGCTCTACCGGCTGGCGCGGTCCAAGGCCTATCTGTTCGCCGGCGTCGAGATACGCTGGCGCTGCGACCCCGACCTCATCATCGATGCCGACGAGGTGCCGGCCGAGGCGGTGTTCCAGTTTCCGGGCGGGCTCGCCGATCATTTGCGCGAGCAGATCGGCGCGCGCGAGACCGCGACCAGCACGCCGTTCGTGGGCCGCCACGCGCTGCCGTCCGGCGAGGGCCCAAATGGCCAGGGCCCGAATGGTCAGGGCTCGGTCGAATGGGCGGTGGCCTGGCCGCTCTGGGGCGACGGCAATGCCTCTTATTATTGCAACACCATCCCGACGCCCGACGGCGGTACCCACGAGGCCGGGCTGCGCATGGCGCTGACCCGGGGCCTGCGCGCCTTCGCCGAGCTGGTCGGCGTCAAGAAGGCCAGGGACATCCAGGCCGAGGACGTGGTGACGGGCGCCGAGATCATGCTCTCGGTGTTCATCCGCGATCCGCAATTCCAGAGCCAGACCAAGGACCGGCTGACCTCGCCCGACGCGGCGCGCTTCGTCGAGACCGCGGTCAGGGACCATTTCGACCATTATCTGGCCGATCATATGGAGCGCGGGCGGGCCTTGCTCGGCTTCGTGCTGGAGCGGATGGACGAGCGGCTGGCGCGGCGCGCCGAGCGCGAGATCAAGCGCAAGACCGCGACCTCGCACCGCAAATTGCGGCTGCCGGGCAAGCTGACCGACTGCGCCAATGACGATCCCAAGGGGACCGAGATTTTCATCGTCGAGGGCGACAGCGCCGGCGGCTCGGCCAAGCAGGCGCGCGACCGCAAGACCCAGGCGATCCTGCCGATCCGCGGCAAGATATTGAACGTCGCCTCGGCGACCGCTGACAAGATCCGCGCCAACCAGGAGATCGCCGATCTCATATTGGCTTTGGGCTGCGGCACCCGCGACCGCTGCGTCCCCGACGACCTGCGCTACGAACGAGTCGTCATCATGACCGACGCCGACGTCGACGGCGCCCACATCGCCACCCTCCTGATGACCTTCTTCTTCAATGAAATGAAAGACTTGGTTCAAAGAGGGCATCTCTATCTCGCCCAGCCGCCACTCTACCGCCTCGCCGCGGGCGGAACGATCGCTTATGCCCGCGACGACGCCCACCGCGCCGAGCTGGAGGCCTCGACCTTCAAGGGCAAGAAGGTCGAAGTGTCGCGCTTCAAGGGCCTTGGCGAGATGAACCCGGCCCAGCTGCGCGAAACCACGATGGACCCCAAGACGCGCGGCATGATCCGGATCACCCTGCCGCAGGATTATGAGGATCGGAGCGCCGTCCGCGACCTCGTCGAACGCCTGATGGGCAGAAACCCGGAGCACCGCTTCCACTTCATCCAGAGCCACGCCGCCGAGCTCGACGAGGCCGAGATTGACGCGTAGGCGGCGCCCGAATCCGCCGCCGCCGCAGGGCGTGCTGGCGGGCTGGACGGCGTCGCGCGCCGCCATCTGGGGCATCGCGCTCGGGCTGCTCGCTTTGCTGACCGCCATCCTGATGCGGAGCTGGCCGGACCTGCTCTATCCTTATGCGCTTCTGCTCGTGCTCACCCTCTTCTGCGGCGGCTCGGTCCTGTGGCTCACCATGTGGGACATGCGCACCCGCGGCCGCGGCGGGCGGATGCGGCCGATCCGCGCCTTCGACGCGGCGATGGGCGCCGCCCTCGTCCTGCCCGCCGGCTACGGCCTGTGGCTGATCGCCCCCCTGCTCGGGCTACGCGGCTGAGGCCTCGGCTTCGACCAGCGCCGCCCCGATCATCCGTTCCCAGATCTCGACATCGCCGGCGGCGGCCATCACCGGGTCCGGCTCGCGCAGGGTTCGCAGGATCGACAAAGCGTCGTCGCGATAGTCGCGCCAGGTCGCATCGACCCGCCCCGCGGCGTGCGCCTCGTCGCCCTCGGCATTGCTGCTGACGATGCGCGCGGCGATGACGCGCGCGATCCGCTCGACCGCGTTCATGTTCGAAACCGGCATGTTCTGGTCTCCGCACAAAGGTTCGCGTCTGTAACGGTGGAGCGGCGGGCAGGTTTCGCCTAAAGGGGAAGCGATGCTGAAGAGGCTGCTTTTCCTGCTGCTGGTCCTGATTGCGGCGCCGGTGGCGGCGCAGGAGCCGAGCCCGGCGCTGCGTGGCGGCGCCGAACGCATTCTCGCCTGGCTCAAGGGCGAGGCGATGCCCGCCGACATCTTCGCCGCGGCCTTCCTGGCGAACGTCCCCGAAGCGCAGATGCGCGCCGTGCCGGCGCAATTCCGCAGCCAATATGGCGCGGTGCGCGGGCTCGGACGGATCGCGCCGAGCTCGCCGCAATCGGGCGCGATCCAGATCGACTATGAGCGCGCCACGGTCCACATGGACCTCGTCGTCGAGCCGCAGCCGCCTTATCGGGCGGCCGGACTGCTGCTGACCAGCGCCGACATGCGCGGCGACACGATGGACGCGGTGCTCACCGATATCCGCGCCCTTCCCGGCCAGGCAAGCGTCGCGGTCGCCCGCCTGGGCGGGCCGGCGCCGGTCGTCACCGCCGGCCACGCGCCCGACCGGGCGCTGGCGATCGGCTCGGCGTTCAAATTGTGGATCCTCGCCGAATTGAGCAGGCAGGTCCGGGCCGGCGAGCGGCGCTGGAGCGACGTGGTTGCGATCGACCGGCGCTCCTTTGCCGGCGGCACGCTCTACGCCTGGCCGCGCGGCGCGCCGGTGACCTTGCACACGCTCGCCTCGCTGATGATCTCGATCAGCGACAACAGCGCCACCGACGTGCTGCTCCATTTGCTCGGCCGCGAGGCGGTCGAGCGGATGATGGCGCGGATCGGGGTCGAAGCCGCGGCGCGGAACCGGCCGATGCTGTCGACGCTCGAGCTGGCGGCGATCAAGACCGGGCCGGCCGCCGCGCTCGACCGCTGGCTCCGCGCCGGCGAGGCCGAGCGGCGGCGCATCCTTGCCAGCGACTATGCCGATCCCGACGCCGCCGGGATCGACGTCAGCCGCTTCGCCGGCGGCCCGCTCTCCGTCGACAGCGTCGAATGGTTCGCCTCGCCCGCCGATCTGGCGCGGACGATGGACTGGCTCCGGGCCCGTGGCGACGAGGCGGCGCAGGCGATCCTGGCGATCAATCCGGGCCTCGCCCCCCAGATGCGCGGCGATTTCGCCTATCTCGGCTACAAAGGCGGGTCGGAGCCCGGCGTCATCAGCCTGACCTGGCTGGTCCGGACCCGTGCCGGCGCCTGGTTCGCGGTCAGCGGCATCTGGAACAATCCGGCGGCGCCGGTCGAGGAAGCCCGCTTCGCCGGCCTGATGGCGCGGGCCGTCCAGCTGCTGCGTTAGCGCCCGCACTCGATGCCGGAGGCGGGCCGAATTAACCCTATCTTTGCCCATCGCCCTTAATCTCGGGCCGCTTTATTCAGGAGCGGGACGATGACGGCTCGGACGACTTTCGGACGAAAAGGCGTTGGCGACGGCGGCGACGGCGCCGTGCCGTCGCGGCGGGCGGCCTTCCTCGCCACCGAACGGGCGAGCGCCGACCGCGCCGCCGAGACCGAGGTCTTCCCGGCGCCGGCCCGCGTCGACCTCGCCGAAAAGAGCGGGGACGCAGAACCTGCCGAAACGGCGCCGGCCGCCAGCGCGAATCCGGTCGGCCCACGCTCGCTCAAGCTTGCCTACGCCTTGTGGCTGGTGCTCGGCATCGCCGGCGCCCACCGTCTCTATCTCGGCCGTACCGCCAGCGGCGCGATCCAGGCCGCGATCTGCGCCGGCTGCCTGGCGGCGACCTGGATGCAATATTACCAGGCCTTTGCCGGCCTTGCCTTGTGCTGGCTGTGGATGTTCGCGGACGGCCTCAAGCTCAAGAAGATGCATAGCGAGGCGGCCGCCCAGGACGAGGCCTTCGCTTAATGATCTAACTGGTCACAGCCGGGGCGATCAGCGGGAAGCGGGGAATGTCGACGGGGAAGCTGGCGCCGTCGGCGGCGATCATGAAATAGCGGCCCTCCATCGTCCCCGTCGGCGTGCCGAGCGGGCAGCCCGAGACATAATCGAACGAGCCGCCCGGCTCGAGCACCGGCTGCTCGCCGACCACGCCCTCGCCGCGGACCTCGTGCCGGGCGCCGCGGCCGTCGCTGATCACCCATTCGCGACTGACCAGCTGCACGGCCATGCCGCCGCCATTCTCGATGCGGACATGATAGGCCCAGAACCAGCGGCCCTTGCCCGGCTCGGACTGCTCGGGGAGGAAGCTGACCGAAACCCGGACGGTGATCGCGCCGGTGGTCGCGGCATGGGGGAAGAGCTCTTTCACGCCCGCTTCCTGTGCTGGCGGCCGGGCAAGGTCAACCTGCCATGCGCTTGAGCCGCTCGACGAGGCGCTCGCGGGCGGTCAGCACCTCGGCGCGGCGGTCGGTGAGCAGGTCGCGGGCGAGACGGTCGCCGGTCAGGCGCAGGCCCTCGCGCATCCCCTCCGGGAAGGCGCGAAACTCCTCCTCCTCCAGCCCGAAGCCGAGCTCGCCGAGCAGCAGCAATTCGTAGCGGATGAGCGCGGCGGCCCAGCCGCGCGCGCTCGGCGCCGCCTCGATCGCCGCCAGGAGCCCGTCCAGCCCCTCGAAGAGGCGCGGATAAGGCTGGCCCTCGGGCAAAGCGGCGGCGGTCAGGGCGGTCGCCCATTCGATGCCGGCCGCGGCGAGCGGCTCGGAGAGGAAGGAGGCGCGGCTGCGGACCAGCTCGACCGACAGGTGCGCGAGCTGATCGTCGGTGCGGGCGCGATAATCGGCCTGGACGAGATTGCCCGCCATCAGGATCGGCCTCAGCCGCCGCGATTTGCCGCCGCGGACATAGCCCGCCTGGACCCCGTCCGCCGGCGTCAGCGCGCGCACGATCGCGCCATGCTCGCCATGGGGACGGATGGAGAGGATGATGGCGTGGGCGTTCAGATGCACTGGAGAGACCGGGGGACACGTACTTTTTCGCGAAAAAGTACGTGTCCCCATTTCGCGGAAATGAGGGGGAAGGCCATCCCTCATCCCCCCGGGTGGAAATAATCGTAGATGCCGCGCGCCGTGGTGCCGGAGATTCCGGGGACCTTCTCGATATCCTCGAGCGCGGCGTTGCGGACCGCGCGCGCGGTGCCGAAATGCATCAGCAAGGCGCGCTTGCGGCCCGGGCCGATGCCGGGGACCTCGTCGAGGGGCGAGGCGGTGAAGCTCTTGGCGCGCTTGGCGCGGTGGGCGCCGATGGCGAAGCGGTGGGCCTCGTCGCGCAGCCGCTGCAGGTAGAAGAGCAGGGGCGAATTGGGCGGCATCGTGATCTCGCGCCCGCCCGGCAGATGGAAGGTCTCACGCCCGGCATTGCGGTCGGGGCCCTTGGAGACCGCGACCACGGGGACGTCGTGGACGCCGGCCTCCTCCAGCGTCGCGCAGACCGCCGAGAGCTGGCCCTTGCCGCCGTCGATCAGCAGCAGGTCCGGCCAATCGCCCCTGGAGCGGTCGGGATCCTCCTTTTCGAGCCGGGCGAAGCGGCGGCCGAGCACCTCGCGCATCATCGCGAAATCGTCGCCGGGCGCGGTCTCGGGCCGCTTGATGTTGAACTTGCGATACTGGTTCTTGCGGAAGCCGTCGGGCCCGGCGACGATCATCGCGCCGACCGCGTTGGTGCCCATGACGTGGCTGTTGTCGTAGACCTCGATACGCTGCGGCGGCTCGGCCAGCTCGAACGTCTCGGCGAGCTCGCGCAGGTTGCGGGCCTGGGTCGAGGTCTCGGCCAAGCGGCGGTCGAGCTCCTCCTCGGCATTGCGCGCGGCCTGGCGGATCATCCGCGCCTGGTCACCCCGCTGAGGCGTTTTCAAGGCGACCTTGCGCTCCGCCGATTTCGACAGCGCCTCGGCGATCAGATCGGCTTCGGGCAGCGCCCGGTCGGTGAGGATCAGGCGCGGGGACGGCACCTCCTCGTAGAACTGGACGAGAAAGCTCTGCAGGACCTCGGCCTCCGGCACGTCGTTGGTGTGGGCGGGGAAGAAGCTGCGATGCCCCCAATTCTGGCCGCCGCGGATGAAGAAGGCCTGGATGCACATCGTCCCGCCCTTGCAGGCGAGCGCGAACAGATCGGCATCGCCGAGCTTCTCGGCATGGATCGCCTGGCTGCCCTGGACGTAGGTGAGCGCGCGGAGCCGGTCGCGATAGACGGCGGCGAGCTCGAAGTTCATCGCGTCCGACGCCTCGGTCATCAGCGCCTGCAGCTTTTGCTGGATCTTGGTCGAGCGGCCGCCGAGGAAATCCTTGGCGTCGCGGACCAGCTCGTCATAGCCGGCCGCGTCGACCCGGCCGACGCAGGGCGCCGAGCAGCGGCGGATCTGGTGGAGCAAACAGGGCCGCGATCGATTGGCGAAAAAGCTGTCGGTGCAGCTTCTCAGCAGGAACAATTTTTGCAGCGAGTTGAGCGTGTTGCGGACCGAGCCGGCACTGGCGAAGGGCCCGTAATATTGGCCCTTGTGGCGGCGCGCGCCGCGATGGAGCTGGACGCGCGGGAAATCATGATCCTCGCGCAGCAGGATGAACGGGAAGCTTTTGTCGTCGCGCAGCAGCACGTTGTAGGGCGGCCGGTAACGCTTGATCAGCTGGGCTTCCAGGAGCAGCGCCTCCGCCTCCGAATGGGTGGTGACGATCTGCATCGAGCGGGTCTGCGCGATCATCCGCAGCAGCCTTTTGGTCTGCCGCGCGACCTGGGTATAGGCGTTGACCCGGTGCTTGAGCGCGCGCGCCTTGCCGACATAGAGCACGTCGCCGCGCGCATCGAGCATCCGATAGACGCCCGGCCGCACCGGCAGCGTCTTCACCACCGCTTTGATCGCCGCGACCCCCGCCTCGAGATCGGGCGCGCCGGCGCCGCGCAGCGTGTAGGAGGCTTTCTCTTCGTTGAAGCGGTCGGGGGAATCGGGCGGCTGGGTCACGCCGGATCATCTAGGCTGCGCGGGAGCGATTGATAAGGCGACGGACGTCCTGCCCCTGTCCCCGCTTCTGCCGGAACGTGACAAAAATTACGCCGGATGAAGAGATTCGCGTTCGAACTGTCACGTTCCGGGCGACAGCGCCGTCCCTCGGCCGGAGCGCGATCGGCATTGCCGCGATTTCGGAAGAAAGCCATGTGCGAGCATGGAGCAGATGAATTCCAACATTTGAAGTGCTAGTTGCGGGCCATGGCCAGCGCCGAGGATTTCCGCCGCATCGCCCTCTCCTTCCCGGGCGCCGAGGAGCGCGCCCATATGGGCCACCCCGATTTCCGCGTCGGCGGCAAGATCTTCGCGACCCTCCACGCCCCCGAAAAGGGCACCGGCGCGGTGATGCTGCTGCCCGAGCAGCAGGAATTGGCGATGGAGGCTGAGCCGGACGCGTTCAGCCCGGCCGCGGGCGCGTGGGGCCGGGGCGGCTCGACCCTGGTGACGCTCGGCCGGGTTTCCAACGACTGGCTCGACCGCGCGCTGGAATGGGCGTGGCGCAAGCGGGCGCCGGCGAGTGCGCGTGAATAAGCGCGGGACCCTGGGACGGGCCTGGCTCATCCTGGCCGCGCTGGCGCTGCCCCCGGCACCGGGGGCGGCGCAAGGCCGGGCGGCGCCGCTCACCGTGCCGCTGGCGGCGGAGGAAGAGCGATTCGCGGCTGATTTCGACGCCTTCATCGCCGCCTCGATGCGCAGGCTTCCGATGATTCCGGCCCTCTCGGTCGCGGTCTCGCGGAGCCGCGGCCCGATCTTCGTCCGAGCCTATGGCGAGGCCGACCGCGAGCGCCACGTCCGGGCCACGCCGCACACGCGCTTCTACATCGCCTCCTCGACCAAGAGCTTCGTGGCCCTGGCCTTCGCCCGGCTCGCGGCGGAGGGGCGGATCGATCTCGACTGGACGCTGGCCGAGCTGGCGCCGGACATCGCCTTTCCGCCGGAGGTCCGGGCGCGCGAGGTGACTTTGCGCCATCTGCTCAGCCACAGCCACGGCCTCACGGTCCCGGGGATCGAATTCCGCCTCGCTTATACCGGCCAGCATGACCGGGCGACCTTGTGGCGGCTGCTGCGCGGCGCAAGGCCCAATCCGCGCGCGCCGCTCGGCAGCTTCAATTATGGGAATCTGGGCTACAATGTCGCCGCCATGCTGATCGAGCGCAGGCTCGGCCGGCGCTGGCAGGATTTGCTGGACGAGCTGGTCCTGCGGCCGATGCGGCTGAATGAGACGCTCGCGCAGGGCCTGGCGCGGTCGCGCGCGCCGCGCGCCGCCCCTTATGCCAGCCTCGCCCCCGGCGGGCCGGAGCGGCTGCGGCTCGCCAAGAGCGATGCCATCTTGCAATCGGCCGGCGGCATCTATTCCAGCGCCAACGACATGGGACGATGGGTCGCGCTCCAGCTTGCCGCCGAGCGCAACCTGAACGGGCTCGCGCTTCCCGCGAGCGTCGTCGCCGGGACGCACCGGCCGGTCGCGCGCATGGATCTGCGGTTCGGCCCGTTCGCGCGCACCGGCTACGGCCTCGGCTGGTATTCCGGCGATTATCGGGGCGAGACGCTGTACCACAGCTTCGGCAGCTTCAGCGGCGCCCGCGCGCACACCTCCTTCCTGCCGGCGCGCGACATCGGCGTCGCCATCACCACCAATGACGAGGGCGCCGGCTTCATCTTCGTCGATGTCGCCGCGACCTATGCCTATGACTGGTTCCTGCTCGGGCCCGAGGCGGCGGCGCGCAATGCCGAGGAGGCGCTCGCCCGGCTCGAGACGGAGGCCGCCCGCCAGACCGAGGCCTTTCGCGCCGACCGGGCGCGGCGCGCCGCCCGAACCTGGCGCCTGAGCCTGCCGGCGGCCGCCTATCGCGGCCGTTACTGCAACGCCGAGCGCGGCACGATGATCATCGCCGGCCGCGGCGCCGCGCTCGATGTGGGCATCGGGTTGCTGCGCGCGACCGCCGAGCCCTATACGGATGTCGACACCGCGCGCGTCGCGCTGATCCCCAATACCGGACAGGTGTTCCAATTCACCCGCGAGGGCGCGCGCATCACCGCGGTGAGGACCGAAGGCTCCGAATTTCGCCGCTGCTGAGTCCTGTCCGGGCAAGCGGCAAGCGCATCTTGGCTATTTCGATGGCAAATGTGACCGTGGACCCTTTGGCGTTTCCCTGGCGCTTTCCCTGGCGTTTTCCCCATGCAATGTCGGAAATTCCCCACTATATGGGGGAAAGAGCACATAATCGGCCTAACCGTTCAGTCATGTTGAACCCATTAGATCGCGCTGTGTGTAACTCTAGGCCAAGGAGGGTCGAATGAGCATTCAATCACACGCATTCGGCCGGGTCGAGCTCACCGAGGCTGATGCGAAAAAGTTTCGCGCGCAAGCAACCCATGGTCGCGCGAAATCTGCCGCAAAGCAGAGTGTTGCCAATGGCGTGAAGATGGCGTGCAGCCTGCGGGAAACCGGCTCCCTCAAGCTGAAGCTCAAGAGCAAGTAGCTCAGTCGACCTTATTCAGGTCAACGAACATCACCGGTTCGTCGCGTTCTCGGTTTGCCGTGGTGTCGAGAAGCGTGAAGCCACATCTCTCGTAAAATGGTACCGCATTTCTCTTGGAATCGACCACCACGAAGCGACAACCTACCGACGGGGAAATCTCGCGCTTGGCAATGCCGAGCGCGAGATCGACCAACGCTTTGCCCAGGCCAAGGCCTTGAACCGTCTGATCAACAGCCAGCCGCGCAATTTTCACGGCAGGATATTGCTTGTAGCGGTACTTCAAACCCGCAACGAGACACTGATCGCCATCGTCTGTGATCACCTCGCCACAAACAAGCGTAACATATCCCGCCACCTTCCGGGGATTGACGCGAAAGGCGCCATAGGTTCGCGCGAGGCTCTGCCTTTCGTAATCCAAAGCATGTTTTTGCAAGAATATCTTGAGCGGGGTGAAAGCCGGATCACCCAGCGAGAGACCTCTTAGCCGATCACCGGGCCGGATCAGTCGAACATCCAAATCGAGTTCGATGACGTGGCTCCTTTCATTGAGCCGTCGCAGGTTGCGGCGCTAGCGCCCCTTGCCCATCTCTGCGATCGTCTCGTCGACCAGCGCCTTGTCCGCGCCGGCGTCGAGCTTGTCGCGGATCAGCGCCTCGGCGGCGGCGGCGGCGGCCTGGGCGGCCTTGGCGCGGACCGCGTCGAGCGCGGCGCGTTCGGCGGCTTCGATCTTGTCCTCGGCCATGCGGGTGCGGCGCTCGACCAGAGCGGCGGCGTCGCTCTCGGCCTGGCTGACGATCGAATCGGCCTCGGCGCGGGCGCGTTCGATCATCGTCGCCGCCTCGGCGCCCGCCTGGGCCGCCCTGGCCTGATATTCGGCCTTGAGCGCCTCGGCCTCGGCGCGCAGCTGGGCGGCCTCGTCGAGCTGCTCGCGGATGCCGGCGATCTTCTTGTCGAGCGCGGCGCCGATCAGGGCCGGCACCCTTTTCCAGATCAGGACCGCGAAGACCGCGATCATCGCCAGCGCGATCCAGGCCGGCGCGGTCAGCCCGAGCGCGCTCGGCTCGGCATGATGCTCGCTCCCGCCGCCATGGGCCTGGGTCGAGGCATGATTGCCCTCGCCGGCGGGAGCGTGCGCCGCATTGGCGGCGGTGGGGACATGCTCAGCCATTGGCCATCGCCGCCTTCACGGCCCTGCCCGCTTCGGTCGCGCCTACGGAAATGCCGGCAAGCCTCTGCACCATGTCTCGCGCTGCCTCGGCGGCGACGCCCTCGATCTCGGCGAGCGCGCCAGCGGTCGCGGCGCGGATCCGCGTTTCGGCGGCCTCGACCGTCGCCGCATTGGCGGCGTTGGCGGCCTGCATCCGCTCCTCGGTCGCCCTGGCGCTCGACGCCTTGGCCTCCGCGGCCACCCGCAGCGCCTCGGCGCGGCTCTCGTCGATCCGGGCGCGGTAAGCGGTCTCGGTCTCGTCGGCGGCCGCGCGCGCCGCCTGCGCGGCGGCGAGATCGTCGGCGATGCGCCTGTCGCGCGCATCGACGGTCGACTGGATCTTGGGCAGCATCATCCGGCCGATGCCGAAATAGATGAACGCGAGCACCAGCAGCAGCCAGAAGAGCTGCGACGTGGCGACCAGCGCGAGCTGATTGATCTGCGGCATTGCGTTCCTCTGATGGGGACACGTACTTTTTCGCGAAAAAGTACGTGTCCCCTTTGCTTTTAGACGGCGTAGAGGATGATCATCGCGACGGCGAAGGCGATCAGGCCGAGCAGCTCGGCGGCGGCGAAGCCGATGAACAGCCGGCCCTGCTGGCCGTCGGCGGCCGCCGGGTTGCGGATCGCGCTCTCGAGGAACGAGCCGAAGACGTTGCCGACGCCGATGGCGGCGGCACCGACACCGATCGCGGCGAGGCCCGCGCCGATCACTTTTGCTGCTTCGAGGTCCATGATTAACTCCTTTGTGAAAGCGTTGAAACGACTAGTGAAGATTGACCGCGTCGTTGATGTAGAGCGAGGTCAGAAGGGCGAAGACATAGGCCTGGATCGCGCAGACGAGCAGCTCCAGCGCCATCACGCCGATGATGAAGACGAACGAGAGCAGGCTGATCGCCGGGCCCATGACGCCTCCGGCATTGATCCCGCCGACGACGAAGCTGCCGAACACCTCGACCAGGATATGGCCGGCGATCATCGCCACGAACAGTCGCAGCGCCAGGCTGAACGGCCGCACCATGAACGAGACGAACTCGATCGGGACGATCAGCAGCTTGAGGGCGAACGGCGTGTTCTTGGGCACGAACAGGGAGAAGAAGTGGAGCTTGTGCTTCCACAGACCGACGACCAGGACGATGCCGAAGCTGATGATCGCCATCACCCCGGTAACGGTGAACTGGCTGGTGACGGTAAAGGGATGGGCGCCCGGGACGATCGCAAACGGCATCATGCCGATGAGGTTCGCGAACAGGATGAACATGAAGACGGTGAACACCCAGGGGACGTATTTGCGCCCCTCCGGCCCGACATTGGTCGACAGCATCGAGGTGATGAAGCTGGTGACGCCCTCGACCGCGACCTGCCAGCGGCTCGGCACGAGCTGGCGCTTCATGCCGCCGAGCATGAACAGCCAGATCAGCGCCAGGACGATGAGCATCCACAAGGCGCTGTTGGTGAAGACGAAGGGGCTCCCGTCCAGATTGCCCGCCAAGGGCTGGATCTGGAATTGGTGCATCGGGTCGATCTTGGATTCGGCCGCCACTTAAGCTTTCCTCAGCCCTTCGGGGCTTGCTGTGATATCTTCCAAACTTCCCACATGGCGGCGCCGAACCCGATGAACAGCATCACCAGCATGACCCAGCGCGTGCCCGCCCAGCGATCGATCACCCAACCGATCAGGGCGCTCCCCACCGGATAGCTGACCAGCACCGACAGGATGCGCATGCCCTGGTTCTGCCCACGGCCTCGCGCGCCCCTAACCGGGCCGGCCCTCGCCGCCTCGTCCGCCTGCGCCTGCCGGAGCCGCTCGTCGAGCGAGGCCAGCCGCGCATCCTGGGGAGACTTCGGGTCCTGCCAGGGTCCGTCTTCCGCCATGCCATCCTTTCCTATGCCGCCGCACGCTCGATGAAGCGCGCGTGCACAAAGGGCATGGGACATGCCGGCGAACGAACCCGCCAAGGCGCGGTTCCTTTAGGAAGCGGCTTGGGGCAAGTCAACAGAGCGCTTGCTGCACTGCATCATGTCGAGGGCGCTGGCGCGGCGCGAACTTGCGCGCTAGGCGGAGCACCATGTTGAAACGCATCCTTATTCCCGCCGCCCTGCTTCTCCTCGCTGCGCCCGCGGTCGCGCAGGAGGCGGCCGAGCGACCTCTCGATCCGAACTGCCCGCGCGAAGGCGACAACCGGCCGACCGGTATCGCCTGGCTGTGCAACGGCCAGCTCACCCGCAATTATGCCTTCGCCTTCGTCTACCCGGCGGCGGCCCAGCGCATCCCGGCGCTCAAGGAGATCCTCGCCGCGCAGGCGGAAGAGGACCGGGCGCGCCTCGCCCAGGAGGCGGCGGCCTTCGGCGACGCGCCGCAGCCGTTCAGCTACGACGCCGAATGGCGGCTGGACGCGGTCACGCCCGAGCTCGCCGCCGCTTCGGCCGCGATCTCCACTTATTCGGGCGGCGCCCATGGCGGGATCGAATATCGCGTCATCCTGATCGACCGGCGCGAGGACCGCCGGATCAGGCTCGTCGACCTGTTCGCGCCCAATCTGTTCGAGAACAGCCTGTTCGGACGCCGGATTCGCGGCATCAGGGCGGTGCAGGATAGCTTCTGCCGCGCGCTGACCGCCCAAATTCGGGCGCGCCGCGAGGAGCCGCTGGCCAAGATCACCTGCCCCGACATCGAGGAGCAGCCGGTCACCTTCCTGTGCGGCCCACGCGGCCGGATCGAGGCGATGCGCGCCATGCTCAACCCCTATGTCGCTGGCTCGTGGGCGGAGGGCTCCTACGAGGTCGATTTCCCGCTCGACGCGCGCATGATCGGCAATATGAAGCGGCGCTACCGCGTCGCCTTCGGCCCGCCGGGGGAAAGGCGCGGGCGGCCGCGGCCCTGCCCGGTCGCGCTCTGAGGTTTGCGCTCCGCCCCGCGCGGGTCTAACCCTGCGCCCGATGGCGGACGCTTCGTCAGACGGCAGCGGGCACCGCGCCCGGCTGCGCCAGCGCCTGTTCGAGGGCGGGCCGGACGCCCTGCTCGATCACGAGCTCGTCGAATATCTGCTCGCTTTGGCGATCCCGCGCCGCGACACCAAGCCGCTCGCCAAGAAGCTGATCGAGGAGTTCGGCGGCTTCGGCGGCCTGCTGGCGGCCGACGCAGCGACGATCGCGCGGGTCGGCGAGATCGGCGAGGGCGCGGTGGCGGCGCTCAAGATCGCCCAGGCCTCGGCGCTGCGCCTGCTCGAGAAAAAGATCAGGGACCGGCCGGTGCTCGCCTCCTGGCAGGCCTTGCTCGACTATTTGCGCGCCGACATGGCGCATGAGCCGGTCGAGCGCGTCCGCATCCTCTTCCTCAATTCGAGAAACGTGCTGATCGCCAACGAGAAGATGTGGGAGGGCTCGGTCGACGAATCGGCGGTCCATATCCGCGAGATCATGCGGCGCGCGCTCGACCTCCAGGCCACCGCGATCATCGTCGTCCACAACCACCCTTCCGGCGACCCCTCGCCCAGCCAGCAGGACATCCGCCTGACCCGCGACCTCGCCGAGGCGGGCCGCCACCTCAAGGTCGCGCTCCACGACCATATCATCGTCGGCGCCTCGGGGCATAAGAGCCTGCGCGCCGAGGGGCTGATCTGAGCGAGCCTTCGAAGCTGGATGCGGCCCTGGTCCGGCGCTTGCTCGACTCGCAATTTCCTCAGTGGGCCGACCTTCCAATCCGCCCGGTCCGGCCGATGGGCTGGGACAACAGGACCTTCCGCCTCGGCGACGACATGGCCGTTCGGCTGCCCAGCGCCCGGGCTTATGCCCCGCAGGTCGAAAAGGAGCATCGCTGGCTCCCGATATTGGGGCCTCAATTGCCCTTGCCGATCCCGACGCCGATCGCGATGGGACAGCCTCTGCACGGCTATCCCTGGCGCTGGTCGATTTACGGGTGGCTGCCGGGTAAGCCGCTCAACATAAAACAGGTTTCCAGTTCACACCGGCTGGCTTGTTCGTTGGGAATGTTCCTGGGTGCGCTGCAGCGCGTCGATCCGACAGGAGGGCCGCTGCCGGGGCCGGACAATTTCCACCGGGGTGGATCATTGCGGGTGTACGATGTCGAAACGCGTCAGGCCATCTCCCGTCTCCAGGCAAAAATCGATGCGAAGGCAGCGATGCGGCTGTGGGACGCGGCCCTGGCGGCCCCGCATGAGGG
Source organism: Allosphingosinicella sp. (assembly GCA_035543935.1). Taxonomy (GTDB): domain Bacteria; phylum Pseudomonadota; class Alphaproteobacteria; order Sphingomonadales; family Sphingomonadaceae; genus Allosphingosinicella. The sequence continues at coordinate 50,303 of DATKIV010000032.1, read as the reverse complement.
TCCCCCCATGTGGCTGCACGGCGACGTCAGCGTCGGCAACCTGCTCGTCGAAGGCGGGGCATTGGTCGGGGTGATCGACTTCGGCTGCGCGGCGGTAGGCGATCCCGCATGCGATCTGGCATTGGCATGGTCGTCCATGGCGCGGCGGGCGCGGCATGCCTTCCGCGCCACGCTGAACATGGACGATAGCGCCTGGATCAGGGCGCGCGGGTGGGCGCTCTGGAAGGCGCTGATTGTAAGCGCCGGCCTGGTGCCTGCTCATCCTGCCGCGGAAAAACAAAGCCGCGTCGCCCTGGGCAGGGTCCTCTCGGACGCCTGACAAGGCTCGAGCCTTGCATCGATCGAGGGGACAGTCACAGTGACTGTCCCCTTTTCGGCGTCAGGGCGGCGTCGGGCCGGTGCGCACCATGCGCATGCGCCACAGCTCGCGCCAGCCGGCGCCGGCCCGCGCTTCGGCGCGGACCAGATAGGCGTCGGCGCCGTCGCGGATCCAGGCGCTGCGGATCACCGTCTCGCGACCATCGGCCGAACGGTGGGTTTCGGCGGGGAAGGAGAGGCCGTCCGGCGTCGGCCTGGCGACGCCGCCGCTCGCCGAGCCGTCCGACGCGCGATATTGGTAGGTGATCGACCGGCCCATCACGTCATAATGATAGAGCGAAGTGCCGGAATAGGGCGCCGGCGCGCCTTCGACGACGTGACGGTCCTGCAGGAAATTGCCTTCGTAGATCGGCGAGAAGCAGTGGGTGTCGGTCCGGCGGCTGTCCGGGAACGTCCCGCGCCAGCACGATCCGGCGAAGAAGGCCATCGCCGCGAGCCGCTGCGGCCGGGGCTGCGCCAGCGCGGAAGCCCAGGCGGCGCGGGTATCCTCGACCACCGGAACGGCTCGCGTGTCGTGGCCGCCGCTGGCGAAGCGGAAGGTTAGAGACACCGTTTGCCCGGCGACCAACGGTCGCCTGAGGCCGATCAGCATCAGATGGCGGGAGCCGCCGGGCGCGACCTCGACCAGCCGTGACGGGGGCATGGCAAGCGAGGGCTCGACGTCCATCCGCCCCCCGGCGCCTTCGCCGACCATGTTGTGGATCTCGATTCGCTCGGCGCAGTCGCAGCTGACGCCGACGAGCCGATCCTCGGTGCCGCTCGAATTGCGGATCACCAGGTACAAAGCGGCGTCGGCCCCCGCGGGCGCGGCCGCGACCACCGGATCGATGACCGCCACCGCCCTTATCGAACTCAACATCATCAGCACGGCGAGAAACGACATAGCGGGCGTCCTTTCGGCCCGAGTTGAACGATCGATCAAGAGAATGTCAAGCGATTTGATCGATCGTTCAAATCGCTGTGACGCCACCTGGCGGGCATGGCTGGGAAATGTTGGCCCGGTTATGGTGTCGCCCGGCACGCATAGCGGCCTGGTTTCGGACCCGGCGCGGCCCCAATGGCTGGCTGATCGTCCACAATATCGGCGCGGGCCCGCGCGAAGAGGACGACCTCGCCGCCTGGCCGATCACCCGCCATTATCGCGGGGGCCTCGGCCGAGCCGGACGAAGCGCCGCGTTGCGCCCCGCCCCGCCCGTTGCTAGGCGCGGCCCATGATCCCCCGCTACGCCCGCCCCGCCATGTCCGCTTTGTGGGAACCCGAGACGCGCTACCGGATCTGGTTCGAGATCGAGGCGTACGCGCTCGACGCGATGGCCGAGCTGGGGGTGGTGCCGCAATCGGCGGCCAAGGCGGTCAACGACTGGTGGGCGACCGGGCCGGCGATCGACGTCGCCGCGATCGACGCGATCGAGGCCGTCACGAAGCACGACGTCATCGCCTTCCTGACCTGGGTCGCCGAGCAGGTCGGCCCCGAGGCGCGCTTCCTTCACCAGGGGATGACCAGCTCGGACGTCCTCGACACCTGCCTCGCCGTGCAGCTCAGCCGGGCCGCCGACATCCTCCTCGACGATCTCGACGACCTGCTCGCGGTGCTGAAGCGCCGCGCCTTCGAGCACAGGATGACGCCCAGCATCGGCCGCAGCCACGGCATCCACGCCGAGCCGGTCACGTTCGGGCTCAAGCTGGCGCAAGCCTATGCGGAGTTCGCCCGCGCCCGCGCCCGACTCGCCGCGGCACGCGCGGAGATCGCGACCTGCGCCATTTCCGGCGCGGTCGGCACCTTCGCCAACGTCGATCCCCGGGTCGAGGCGCATGTCGCCTCGAAGATGGGCCTCGCGGTCGAGCCCGTCTCCACCCAGGTCATCCCGCGCGACCGCCACGCCATGTTCTTCGCGACCCTGGGCGTGATCGCCTCGTCGGTCGAGCGGCTGGCGATCGAGATCCGCCATCTCCAGCGCACCGAGGTGCTCGAGGCGGAGGAATATTTCGCGGCCGGCCAGAAGGGCAGCTCGGCGATGCCGCACAAGCGCAACCCGGTGCTGAGCGAGAATCTGACCGGCCTTGCCCGCATCGTCCGCGCCGCGGTCGCGCCGGCGCTGGAGAATGTCGCGCTCTGGCACGAGCGCGACATCTCGCATTCGTCGGTCGAGCGCTATATCGGCCCCGACGCCACGATCACGCTGGATTTCGCGCTCGCCCGCCTCACCGGCCTCATTGACAAATTGCTCGTCTATCCCGAGCGGATGCAAAAGAACCTCGACCGCATGGGCGGCCTCGTCCATTCGCAGCGCGTCCTCCTCGCCCTCACCCAGGCCGGCGCCAGCCGCGAGCAGGCCTATGCGCTGGTGCAGCGCAATGCGATGAAGGTCTGGGAAGCGGACGGCGCTTTGTCGCTGATGGAATTGCTCAAGGGCGACGCCGAAGTGACCGCCTTGCTGTCACCCGCCGAGATCGAGGCGCAGTTCGACCTCGGCCATCACCTCGAGCATGTCGACACTATCTTCGCGCGGGTGTTCGGCGAGAGTTAGTGCATCCTGCGCCGAATCTGCCCATTTCGTCATGCCGGGCTTGATCCGGCATCCACCTTCTCTGCCAAGGCCGCAGGAAGAAGATGGGCCCCGGGTCAAGCCCGGGGTGACGATGTGGGTCCGGCGCAATCCTCCTTAGTAAGGCGCGGCAGGCGGACGAGTAAGGCTGCGGTGGATCGTCTCGATCAGGCTGTCGGGTGAGATGAAGCCGTCGGGCGGGCCGTAGCCGTCGGCGAGGCGCTCGGCCTTGATCTGCTCGAGCGTGCGGCCGGCGGCGATCCCTTGCCCGACCCGATTGCGCAGATCGACCAGCATGTCGCGGTAGCGGATCAGGTCGGCGCGGCGCGCCATCGGGCCGTGGCCGGGGATGATCCGGGTTTGCTCGTTGGCCAGTGCGAGGCCGGTTTCGACGGCGACGATGGCGCCGTCGATCGAGCCGCCCGAATCCAGGTCGATGAAGGGGAGCAGGCCATTGAAATAGGTGTCGCCCATGTGGAGCACATTGGCCCGCGTCCAATAGATCAAGGAATCGCCGTCGGTATGGGCGTTGTCGACATGGATCGCGCGGATGTCGTCGCCGTTGAGGTGGAAGGTCAGGTTCTCGCTGAAGGTGATCACCGGCAGCGCGCCGCCGGGCGAGGGCGGCACCGCCTCGCCGCGCACGACCTGCGCCATCGACATGCGTAACCGGACATTGTCGTGGGCGACGATCACCGTGCCGGCGCGGCCGAGATTCTCGTTCCCGCCGCTATGGTCGCCATGCCAGTGGGTGTTGATCACGTAGCGGATCGGATCGGGGTCGAGCGTGGCGACCGCGGCGACGACGCGCGCGGTCGCCGGCGCATATTGATCGTCGATCAGGATATTGCCGTCGGCGCCGAAGGAGACACCGATATTGCCGCCGCGGCCGAACAGGACGGCGATTCCGGGCGCGATCCGCTCGACCCGAATCTCGCCGGCGGGCGGCGGCTGATGCGCCAAAGCCGGGGCGGCGGCGAGCAGCAGCGAGGCGGTGAGAATGAGGCGCATGGCGTTCCCCTTTTGCAGCCTCGATTATGCCCTATCTTGAGCCTTCGTCGAGGAGAGTTTCATGGCCGACCTGTCGCAATTTCCGATCACCGCGCGCTGGCCGGCCCAGCATCCCGACCGGCTCCAGCTTTATTCGGTGCCGACGCCCAACGGGGTCAAGGTCTCGATCATGCTCGAGGAGACCGGCCTCCCCTACGAGCCGCATTTCATCGACATCGGCGAGAACGAGACCTGGACGAGCGAATATCTGTCGCTCAATCCCAATGGCAAAATCCCGGCGATCATCGACCCGGACGGGCCCGGCGGCAGGCCGCTCGGCCTGTTCGAATCGGGCGCGATCCTGATCTACCTCGCCGAGAAGACGGGGCGATTCCTCCCCGCCGATCCGGCAGCGCGCTACCAGGTGATCCAGTGGCTGATGTGGCAGATGGGCGGCCTCGGGCCGATGTTCGGGCAAGTCGGCTTCTTCCACAAATTCGCCGGGCGGGAGTATGAGGACAAGCGCCCGCTCCAGCGCTACGTCGCGGAATCGAAGCGGCTGCTCGGCGTACTGGAGACGCGCCTCGAAGGCCGCGACTGGATCATGGATGATTATACGATCGCCGACATCGCCACATTGGGCTGGGTCCGCAACCTGATCACCTTCTACGACGCGCGCGAGCTGGTCGACTATGACAGCCTGACCAACGTCCCCGCCTGGCTGGAGCGCGGGCTGGCGCGGCCGGCCGTTCAGCGGGGGCTGACCATCCCGGCCCGCCCGTAACCGTCATTCCAGCGAAAGCTGGAATCCCACTTCTCTAAAGGCAAAGAGATTCCAGCTTTCGCTGGAATGACGGGCTCAACCTCCCCAGTTGCCCCTATCCTCCGAGCACCGTCTTGATCTTGGCGAAGAAGCCCTTGGAATTGGGGCATTCCTCGCCGGTCTCGGTGTCGCGGAACTGCTCCAGGATCTCGCGTTGGCGGGCGTTCAATTTGGTCGGCGTCTCGACCTCGATCTGGAGGACCATGTCGCCATGGCCGCGGCCGTTCATGCTCGGCATGCCGGCGCCGCGCTGGCGCAGCTGCTTGCCGGACTGGATGCCGGCCGGGATCCTGATCTCGTGCTTCTGCTTGTCGAGCCCCGGCACCTCGATCGTGCCGCCCAATGCGGCGGTGGTGAAGCTGACCGGACAGCGCGCGAACAGGGTCGTGCCCTCGCGCTGGAAGATGTCGTGCCGTTTCAGATGGATGAAGATGTAAAGGTCGCCGGGCGGGCCGCCGCGCACGCCCGCCTCCCCCTCGCCGGCAAGACGGATGCGGGTGCCCTCGTCGACTCCGGCGGGGATATCGACCTTGAGCGACTTGCGCTTGTCGACCCGGCCCTCGCCGCGGCAGGCCGGGCAGGGATCGGCGATCGTCTCGCCGACGCCGCGGCAGGTCGGGCAGGTCTGCTCGACCACGAAGAAGCCCTGGCGCGCGCGGACCTGGCCGCGGCCGCCGCACGTGGCGCAGCTGCTGGCCGACGTGCCCGATTTCGCGCCGGCGCCGCTGCAGGGCTCGCAGGGCGCGGTGGTATCGACCTGGAGCTCGACCGGGCGGCCGTGAAACGCGTCGTCGAGCCCGATTTCGAGATCGTAGCGCAAATCCGAGCCGCGGCGGACGTTGGAGCGGCCCCGGCCCTGCTGGGCGCCGCCCATGAACTCGCCGAAGATATTGTCGAAAATGTCGGCGAAGGAGCCGAAATCCTGCGCCCCGCCATTGCCGCCGCCATTGCCGTTGCGGAAGGCGGCATGGCCGAACCGGTCATAGGCGGCGCGCTTCTGGGGATCCTTGAGGCATTCATAGGCCTCGCTCAGCGACTTGAACTTGGCCTCCGCGTCGGTGCAGCCGCCATTGCGGTCGGGATGGCATTCCATGGCAAGCTTGCGATAGGCGGCCTTGATCGTCGCCGGATCGGCGGTCCGCTCGACCTGCAGCAGAGAATAATAATCGGCTTCAGTCACGTAGGTGCCCCCACCCATGAACCGTTCGGGCTGAGCCCGTCGAAGCCCTCTCCTTCTCTACGGCCGCAAAGAAGGAAAGTCCTTCGACAAGCTCAGGACGAACGGTGCACGTCATGCTCCATCAACCCTTATTGCCTTCGTCGACTTCGGAGAATTCGGCGTCCACCACTTCCTCCTCGCCGGCGCCAGCCTCAGCTTCGCCCGCGGGCGCTTCGGCGCCCGGCGAGGCGGCGGCCTGCTGGTCCTTCTCGTAAATCGCCTGGCCCATCTTCATCGCGACCTGGGCGAGCGCTTCCGCCTTGGCCTTGATCGCTTCCGTCTCGCCGCCCTCGACCGCGGTCCTGGCTTCGGCGATGGCGGCCTCGATCTCGGTCTTGAGCGCCTCGTCGATCTTGTCGCCATGCTCCTTGATCTGCTGCTCGGTCGAGTGGATCAGGCTCTCGGCGCCGTTCTTCGCCTCGGCCGCGTCGCGGCGGGTCTTGTCCTCGTCGGCGAACTGCTCGGCTTCCTGGACCATCTTCTCGATGTCGGAATCGGAGAGGCCGCCCGAGGCCTGGATGCGGATCTGCTGCTCCTTGCCGGTGCCCTTGTCCTTGGCGTTGACGTTGACGATGCCGTTGGCGTCGATGTCGAAGGTGACCTCGATCTGGGGCACGCCGCGCGGCGCCGGCGGGATTCCGACCAGGTCGAACTGGCCGAGGATCTTGTTGTCCGCGGCCATTTCGCGCTCGCCCTGGAAGACGCGGATGGTGACCGCGTTCTGATTGTCCTCGGCGGTCGAATAGGTCTGCGTCTTCTTGGTCGGGATCGTCGTGTTGCGTTCGATCATCCGCGTGAAGACGCCGCCAAGCGTCTCGATGCCGAGCGACAAAGGCGTCACGTCGAGCAGGAGGACGTCCTTGACCTCGCCCTGAAGCACGCCGGCCTGGATCGCCGCGCCCATGGCGACGACCTCGTCCGGGTTGACGCCGGTATGCGGTTCCTTGCCGAAGAAATCTTTCACAACTTCGCGCACACGCGGCATCCGGGTCATTCCGCCGACCAGGACGACCTCGTCAATGTCCGCGGCCTTGACGCCGGCGTCGGCCAGCGCCTTCTTGCACGGATCGAGCGTGCGCTTGATCAGGCTCTCGACGAGCTTCTCGAGGTCGGCGCGGCTGATCGCCTTGACGAGATGCTTCGGGCCATTGGCGTCGGCCGTGATGAAGGGCAGGTTGACCTCGGTGGTCTGCGCGGAGGAGAGCTCGATCTTGGCGCGCTCGGCGCCTTCCTTGAGCCGCTGCAGCGCTAGCCGGTCGGTCCTGAGGTCGATTCCCTCCTGCTTCTTGAACTCGTCCGCGAGAAAATCGACGATCCTGGCGTCGAAATCCTCGCCGCCGAGGAAGGTGTCGCCATTGGTCGACTTCACCTCGAAGACGCCGTCGCCGATCTCGAGGATGGAGATGTCGAACGTGCCGCCGCCGAGATCGTAGACCGCGATCGTCTTGCCGTCCTGCTTCTCGAGCCCGTAGGCCAAGGCCGCGGCGGTCGGCTCGTTGATGATGCGCAGCACTTCCAAACCGGCGATCTGGCCGGCATCCTTGGTCGCCTGGCGCTGGGCGTCGTTGAAATAGGCCGGGACGGTGATCACCGCCTGGGTCACGGTCTCGCCGAGATAGGCCTCGGCGGTTTCCTTCATCTTCTGGAGGATGAAGGCCGAGATCTGGCTCGGCGAATAATCCTTGCCGCCCGCCTGCACCCAGGCGTCGCCATTGGCGCCCTTGACGATGTGATAGGGGACGAGCTCGGTGTCCTTCTTGGTGATCGGATCGTCGAAGCGGCGGCCGATCAGGCGCTTGACCGCGAACACGGTGTTGTCGGGATTGGTGACGGCCTGGCGCTTGGCCGGCTGGCCGATCAGCCGCTCGCCGTCCTTGGTGAAGGCGACGATGGACGGCGTCGTGCGCGCGCCTTCCGCATTCTCGATGACCTTGGGCTTGCCGCCCTCCATGACAGCGACCGCGCTGTTGGTGGTGCCGAGATCGATTCCGATCACTTTTGCCATTTTTGTACCTCTTGGCCCCTCAAAACGAAAAAACAGGTCGTGCCCGCGCGGCCCTTTTCAGGGCGTCGGCACCGGCGTCATGCAGGCGATATAGGAGGCGTTTTTGTTGCGACAAGAAGTGCGCCCCCCTAAGGCCGCGCAATGAAACGACTCGTCCCGATCATGGCCGCGTCGCTCGCGCTCGCCGCGTGCGGACAAGCCGCCCGTCACGACGCTGACGCTCCTGGCAATGAGGCGACCTCGAACAAGGCAGCTGCGGCGGCCGGGCCAGTCGTTCGCCTGCCCGCCGTGCCGGGGCGGCCGGCGGCCGGCTATTTCGACTATCGGGTCGCCGGCGAGCGCGGCGCTTTGCTTTCGGTCAGCTCGCCCCAGGCGCGCCGGATCGAGATGCACGAAACCATGAATATGGGCACGATGAGCGAAATGCGCGCGATCGAGCGCATCCCGGTCCGCGACGGCGAGACGCTCCGCTTCGCGCCGGGCGGGCGGCATCTGATGCTGTTCGACATCGCCCGCGACGTCGCCGCCGGCGGGCGCATCGACCTCATCCTCCATTTCGAGCGCGGCGCGCCCGCGACCATCTCCGCCACTCTGGTGCCGACCGGCGGCGACATTTAAGGTCCGACGTCCCAGCGCACCTCGTTTCGATCAACGTCCACCGAGACCGGGATCGCCCGCCGGCCCCGTCGCGAAACCGCACTTCCTTTCCGCGCCGCGCATGCTAGCCTCCGCCCCGAAATCGGGGAGACGATCTATGGAAGCGCCGCTCGACACCTTCCGGCCCTCCACTTCGGGCTGGCTCATGGGCACGCTCGCGGGCTGGGGGACGATCCTGCTCGGCCTCGCCGGTCTCGTGCTCGCCGTCATGAGCGTCGCCGGCTTCGGCCTCTACTGGCTGGCCCTGACCGTGGCCGCGCTCGCCATCATCGCGTGGAAATGGTTCCAGAACATGACCGCCAAATATGAAGTGACCGAGGAGCGGCTGATCGTGCGGCGCGGCATCCTCGCCAAGAGCATCGACGAGATCGAGCTCTACCGGGTCAAGGACGTGCGGATCAACTTCACCATCATCAACCAGATCGCCGACATCGGCAATATCAGCATCACCTCGAGCGACGAGACCACCCGCGACGGCGATCTCGTCCTGCGCGACATCAAGCGGGCGCGCGAACGCCGCGAGCTGCTGCGCCGCCTCGTCGACACCGCCCGCCAAAAGAGGCGCGTGCGCGAGGTCGACATGGTCCACGAGGACATTTGAAGCCGGGCCGCCGTCCGGCCGGCCTACAATGATACATTGTAACAAAAGGCTTGGCGGCCGGCCGCGGGCGACATAGAGTGCGCGTCTTGCTGGCGGGAGGCCCCTCATGCCCTGTTCGACGCGCGCGTTCATCCGGCTCTGCCTCCTGCTGTTGTCGCTTCCCCTCCTCGCGAGCGGCGCCTTCGCCCAGGGCGCCAGCCCCAGCCTCAGCGCCCGGGTGGCGGGGATCGACAGCGAGGCCGCGGCGCGCAAGCTGGGCATCGAGACGCTCGACGTCCGCGTGCGCATTCGCGGCACGATCGCCGAGACGATGATCACCGCGCGCTTCGCCAATCCCGGCCGGGAAAACCTGGAAGGCGATTTCACTTTGGCGATGCCCGCCGGCTCGGTGGTGACCGGTTATGCGCTCGACATCGGCGACCGCATGATCGAGGGCGTGCTCGTCGACCAGCGCCAGGGCCGGATCGCCTATGAAAGGCTGGTGCGCGGGCGGATCGATCCCGGCCTCGCCGAGGTCGGCCGCGACAATCTCTTCCGCACCCGCGTCTTCCCGATCCCGCCCGGCGGCGGCCGCACGATCCGCCTGCGCTTCGTCACCCCGCTCGATCCGGTGCGCGGCTATGTCCTGCCGTTCCGCGACACGGGCGAGATCGGCCGGCTCACCATCGACCTTCTCGTCGACCAGGCGGTGGGCGAGCCGCAGATCCCCGGCGCGCCGGGCGCCCGCTGGATCACCCTGGAGGGCAGCAGCCGCTACGGCCTCGATCGGCGCGGGGCCAGGCTCGACGGCGACCTCGTCATCGGCCTTCCCGCGCAGGAGCCCGGCATGCTCGTCAGCCGCCACTCGAACGGCGAACGTTTCTTCGAGATCAGGGACAGCTCCCCGGGCCGCGGCGGTCCGGCCGCGCCGCCGCGCAGCGTCGCCGTGCTCTGGGACCGCTCGCTCTCGCGCGCGGACGACGATCTCGACGCGGAGATCGCGCTGGCGCGGCGTTACCTGGAGCGGGTTCGGCCGCAGGCGATCGAGCTCATCCTGTTCGACAGCGGCGGCGTCGAACGGGTGCGGATCGCCAGCGCCGCCGCGCTCGTCCAACGGCTGCGCGCGGTGCGCTATCGCGGCGCGACCAGCTTTGCCGGATTCGCCGCGGCCCGGCCGACCGGCGCCGACGCCTGCCTTATGTTCAGCGACGGGCTGGTGACGATCGACCGCCGCGAGGGTTTCCGCGCCGATTGCCGGCTCTACGCCGTGTCGAGCGCGCGCGATGCGGATCGCGCCTGGCTCGGCGCGATCGCCCGCGCGTCCGGCGGCGAAGCCTTCGACCTCAATGTCCGCCCGGCGGACGGGGTGCTTGCCCGGCTGACGCTGCGCCTGCCGCGCGTCCTGAGCGTGCAGGCGCGGGCCGGCGGGCCAATCGAATACAGCCTGCTCGACGGCGGCGAGAATGGCTGGCGAATCGTCGGCCCGATGCCGAGGGGCGGCGACGTCGTCGTCTCGCTCACCGGGCTTCCCGAAGGCGGGGGCCAGCGCATTTACGCGGCACGCGGGTCCGCGCGCGATGGCGACGGTCCGGGCGCGCTGTGGGCGGCCGAGCGGGTCGCCTTGCTCGCCGCGAGCGACGAGCGCGGCCGCGACGACATCGTCGCTTTCTCGCGCCGCTTCTCGGTCGCCGGGCCCGACGTCTCCTTCATCGTGCTGGAGAATGGCCGCGATTATGCCCAGGCGCGGATCGAGCCGCCCGCCGCGGCGCCCGCGGAATGGCGCGAAACCTATCAGCAGGTGCGCGCGCAGATGGCGCAGGAGGAGGCAAGCGGGCGTGCCGGCCGGCTGCAGACGATCCTCGGTCAGTGGCGCGAGATGCGGTCATGGTACGCGACCCGCTTCGATGCACCGCGCCGCCAGCCCAGGCGGGGCCGCCTCGACCGCAACGTACCCGTCGTGGTGCCGTCGCCACGGGTGCCGATCATGCCGCCGCCGGCGCCGGCGCCGATGGAGGAACGAGCGGTGCAGGAAAGCGCGGACTCGGCCGGCGAGGCCCTCGTGGTGACCGGCTCGCGGATCCGCGGCAATGCGCGCTCCGGCGACGGCGCGACGGGCCAGGGCCGCCGCGGCATGATCGCGCTCGAACCCTGGAAGCCGGACCGGCCCTATTTGCGGGCGCTGGCGGCGGCGACGCCGGCGACGCGCGAGCGCGTCTTCGCCGAGCAGCAGCGCGAGCATGGCGATCTGCCCGCTTTCTGGCTCGACGTCGCCGACCAAGCGTGGCGGGGCGGCCGCCGCGCCGATGCGATCGCTTATGTCCTCAGCGCGCTCGAATTGCCGACGCGCAACAACCAGACGCTGGCGATCGTCGCCGACCGGCTGCTGCGCTACGGCGAGACCGACCGCGCGATCTGGCTGCTGGAGCGGCTGCTCGCCGCCGAGGATGACCGGCCGCAGCCGCGCCGCACCCTGGCGCTCGCGCTGGCGCGGCGGGCGCAAGGCGCGCCGCCGGCGCAGGCGCGCGCCGATCTCGCCCGCGCCATCGCGCTTCTGACCGAGGTGGTGATGACGCCCTGGGACGGCGCCTATGAGGGGATCGAGATGATCTCGCTGGTCGAGGCGAACCGGCTGATCCCGCGCTACCGAGCGCTCGGCGGGCGCGACATCGGCCTCGATGCGCGGCTGATCGCCTTGCTCGATTTCGACCTGCGCGTGACGATCGAATGGCAGACCGAGGCGAGCGACGTCGATCTGTGGGTGGACGAGCCGGGCGGCGAGCGCGCCATCTATTCCAACCCGCGCACCGCGATCGGCGGCCGCCTCTCCAACGACATGACCCAGGGCTATGGGCCGGAGGAATATCTGCTGCGCCGCGCGCCGGCGGGCGCCTATGAGATCCGCGCCAACGTCTTCGCGGCCGACCGGCTCAGTCCCAATGGCGCGCAGCGGGTGACCGCGCGGATCGTCCGCGATTATGGCCGCGCGAGCGAGCGCGAGGAATTGGTCGATATCGAGCTCCTCCCCGACGAATCGGGCGGCGAGCGCCGGGTCGGCACGGTCACGTTCGCCGCGCGGGCGCCGGCGCCAAATCGGGTTCGTCCGCGCGCGCGCAACAGAGGCCGGCAAGGTTCGCGTCGCTGAGCAGAGGGAGCAGGGCCCCGAAGCCGTCGACGACGAAATAGGCCTTCCGGGAAAGCGTCGGGCGAGGCCCGCTTCGCCCGTGCTGTCAAGGCCCGGCCAAGCTGCTATGCACGGGACCGATGGAAGAGCGCGAGGACAGCCAGGCGGCCGTGGCCCCCGAAATCGTCACCCGCCATCGGCTTTCGACTCGGATCTGGCACTGGCTGAACGCGCTCACCGTCTTCGTCATGCTGATGAGCGGGCTGATGATCTTCAACGCCCATCCGCGCCTTTATTGGGGCGACTATGGCGCCAATGCGGACCATGCCTGGCTCGAGATCGGCTCGACGCGGGAGGCCGGCTATCTCAGGATCGGGTCGCTGACCGTGCCGACCACCGGCCTGCTGGGCCACCGCACCGACTGGAGCGGCACCGTGCGGCGCTATGCCTTTCCGGGCTGGGCGACCATCCCGTCGGCCTACAACCTCGCCGCCGCGCGGCGCTGGCATCTCGCCTTCGCCTGGGTGCTTGCGATCGGGCTGATCGCTTATTTGACGATCATCCTGATCAACCGTCACTGGCGCGGCCTCCTGCCGCATCGCACCGAGCTGAAGCCGCGCCATTTGTGGCGCGAGGTCGCCGACCATGCCCGGCTGCGCTTCGCCAAGGGCGCGGCAGCGCTCCACTACAACACGCTTCAGAAACTGAGCTATGCCGGCATCGTCTTCCTCGTCCTGCCGGTGGTGATCCTGACCGGGCTCACCATGTCGCCGGGCATGAACGCCGCCTGGCCCTGGCTGCTCGACCTGTTCGGCGGCCGCCAGTCGGCGCGCTCGATCCACTTCATCTGCGCCTTCCTCCTCGTCGGATTCATCCTGGTGCACCTGATCATGGTGGCGCTGACCGGGCCGCTGAAGCAGATCGGCGCGATGATCACGGGCCGCCAGCAACTGGAGCAGCCGGAATGATCACGCGGCGGACCCTGATCGTCGGCGGCGCGGGCGCATTGCTCGCCGGCTGCGACAAGCTCAGCGACAGCCCCGCCTTCCGCGACATGTTGCGCGGCGGCGAGGGGCTGACGATGCGCGCGCAACGGCTGATCACCAGCCGCACCGCAATGGCCCGCGAATTCTCGGCGGCCGACATGTCGCCCGTCTTCCGCTCCAACGGGTCGTCCAACCCCGGCACGGCCGACTACCAGCGCCTTGCCGCCGGCCGCTTCGCCGACTGGCGGCTGATTGTGGACGGGCTGGTCCGGCGCCCGCTGTCGCTGTCGCTGGGCGAGATCGGGCGGATGCCGCGGCGGACCCAGATCACCCGCCACGATTGCGTCGAGGGCTGGTCGGCGATCGGCAAGTGGACCGGCGTGCCGCTGTCGCTGCTGCTCGACCAAGCGGGCCTGCGCGACGAGGCGCGCTACATCGTCTTCCACTGCGCCGACCGTTTCGGTGACCTTCCTTATTATGAGAGCATCGACCTCGTCGACGCCTTCCACCCGCAGACCATCCTCGCCTGGGCGCTCAACGACCGCCTGCTGCCAATCCCCAACGGCGCGCCTTTGCGCCTCAGGGTCGAGCGCCAGCTCGGCTACAAGCATGCCAAATATCTGATGCGGATCGAGGCCCGCGACAGCCTCGCCGGCCTCCATGGCGGCCGCGGCGGCTATTGGGAGGATGTCGCCGATTATGAATGGTATGCCGGGATCTAGCCTGGGGACACGTACTTTTTCTAGCTTGGGGACACGTACTTTTTCGCGAAAAAGTACGTGTCCCCTTTATCTCCGCAGCCGCGCCGCCCGAAAAAGTACGTGTCCCCTTTATCTCGTGTCCCCATTATCTCCGCAGCCGCGCCGCCAGCTCTTCCTCGATCGCGCGATAGGCGGAGCGGCGGCCGCGCGGCGGATCGTCGCCATTGCCGGTGGCGAAATAGGCGATGCCGGTGCCGGTGCGAGCGTCGATCCACAGGCCCGAGCGCAGGCCGTAGGCGTCGCCGGCATGGCCGATCATCGCCCGGCCGCCGAACAGATCGTCGCGGCAGCCCGGCACGGCCGTCGGCAGGCGCTGCACGGCCAGGCCATAGGCGCAATAGAAGCCGCCTTCGGTCTCGCCATTGCCGCCATCATACATCCAGGCGGAAGCGGTCAGCGTCCGCAGGCTCGCTTCGCTGAGCAGCGGCCGGCCCCGGTTCAGCAGCAGCCGGCCGATCACGGCCAGATCCCGGACCGAGATGCGCAGGCCGCCCTGCGGCGAGAAGAGCGCGCCGTTGCTGCCGAGGACGTAGGTTGAAAGGTCGCAGCCCGACGGCGCGAGCACCGGGCAATCGGGGCGCCGGCCGCCGAGATCGTCGCGGATCGCGCTGCCGTCCGCCGCGTAGAGCACGGCCGCGCGTGAGATCGCGGCGTCGCTGCAGGTCGTCCAGTTGAAGCAGGCGTCGAGGCCCAGGGGCGTCAGCACCAGCCGCGCCATCAGCCGGTCGAACCTTTCGCCGGTCGTCCGCTCCATGATCGCGGCGATGACCGGGAAATTGAGGTTCGAATAGCGGAAATGGGTACCCGGCGGATGGGCGGAATCATAAGCGGCCGGATTGGCGAGGACGTCGCGCAGCGCGGTGCCGTAGGGGATCGCATAATCGACGTCGTCCTTCAGCGAGGATCGGTGCGAGAGCATCAGCCTGAGCGTGATCGGCCGGTCCGCAAAGGCCGGGTTGCGCAGCCGCCAGCCGAGATAATCGGAGACGTCGCGGTCGAGATCGAGCCTGCCCGCCTCGACCAGCCGCATCACGCCGATCGCCACGACCAGCTTGGAGATGGAGGCGATCCGCGCCGGATCGTCGACGGCGAGCGCCCGCCCCCGCGCCCGGTCGGCAAGGCCCGAGGCGCCCGAAGCGGTGATCGCCCGCGCATCGAACGTCGCCCAGGCATAAGCGGGCCGCGGCTGCCGGGGCGTCGGTTCGCCTATGGTCGCGCAGCCCCCCAGGAGAAGGAGCAAAACCAGAGGGACCAGTTTCATCTCGATATCCTAGTCGATCGGACGAAGCGGTTCCATCTCCCGTCGGGCCGGCTTCGGACTTACCCCTTCTTCGCCACTCCGACCAAGGCCGGCCGAAGCAGCCTTTCCTTGATCGTATAGCCCGCCTGCATTTCCTGCACGATCGTGCCGGGCTCCTCGTCGCTGGGCACTTCGAGCATCGCCTGGTGGAAATGCGGATCGAGCGGCTTGCCCAGGGATTCGACACGGGCGACGCCGTGGCGCTGGAAGGCGCTGTCGAGCTCGCGCCCGGTCGCCTCGAGGCCGGCGATCAGCCCTTTGGTGCGCTCGTCCTCGCGCATCTCCTCCGGGATGGCGGACAAAGCGCGCTCGAGATTGTCCTTCACGCTCAGCATGTCGCGGGCGAAGGCGGTGGCCGCATATTGGCTCGCCGCGACCTTCTCCTGCTCGAGCCGGCGGCGGACGTTCTGGGTCTCGGCCTGGGCGTAAAGGACGTGCTGCCGCACGTCCTCCAATTCCTTCTCGATCTCGCCCAGCCGGTCGACGTTCAGGCCGCCGCCGAAATCGATCTCGCCTTCCAGTTCGATCTTCTCGTCTTCTTCATTCATCTCAACAATCTCGATAAGGTTTTCGCCGTGAAATCCACCATGGGAACCACGCGCGCATAGTTCAACCGGGTCGGCCCGATGACGCCGACGACGCCGACCAATTTGCCGTCCCGCCCGCGATAGGGCGCGGCAATAACCGACGAACCCGACAACGCGAACAGCTCATTCTCCGATCCAATGAAAATCTTCATCGCCGCCCCGTCGCGGGCGCGGCCGAGCAGTCGGGCGATCTCCTCCTTGCCCTCGAGCTCCTCGAGCAATAAGCGGACGCGGTCGAGATCGGCCGCGGTGCTGTCGTCGATCAGATTGGCCTGGCCGCGCACGATCAGCACCGGCCGCCGCGCCCCGTCCTCGGACCAGATGGCGAGCCCGGCCGCGACCAGGGCCTGCGCCGCCTTGTCGAGCGCCGCCTTGCCGGCCCCGATCTCCTCGGCGAGGCGGATTTGCGCCTCGCGCAGGGTCAGCCCGGCGAGGCGCGCGCTGACATAATTGCCGACCTCGGCCAAAGTCGAAGGCGTCACGCCCGGCGGCAGGTCGATCACCCGGTTCTCGACGCTGCCGTCGCTGCCCACGACCACCGCCACCGCCTGGGTCGGCGACAAGGGCACGAAGGCGAGCTGCTTCAGCGCCGGCTCCTCCTTGGGCACGAGCACGATGCCTGCGCAGGCCGACATGCCGGAAAGCGCCGCGGTGGCATTGGCGATCGCCTCCTCGATCGGGCCGCCGCGCTCGATCAAGGATTCCATCGCGGCGCGGTCCTCGGGCCGCGGCTCGGCGACCTGCATGATCGCGTCGACGAACAGGCGAAGGCCGGTCTCGGTCGGGATCCGCCCCGCCGACGTGTGCGGCGCCGCCAGCAGCCCCGATTCCTCGAGGTCCTGCATGACGTTGCGGATCGAGGCGGGCGACAGGTTGAGGCTCGAGGTGCGCGAGATGGTGCGCGAGCCGATGGGATGGCCGCTCTCCAGATAGGCCTCGACCACCATCCGGAACACATCCCGCGCGCGGTTGCTCATCTCGCCGATGCTGCTCGCCATGCGCGACATGTAGTGATGCGCGCATCCGGCGCATAGACAAACGTCAATTCCGGGCACTTACGCCGTCATTCCGGCGAAAGCTGGAATGACGGACTAGCGGCCGGCCCCGATGAACGCGCCGATCGGCAGCAGGCCGGGCGCGGCGGTGAGGCGGACGGCGAGGGCGCGGTTCCTCTGCATGTCGCAGCCGTAATAGAAATAGAGGCCCTGGGTGCCGCGGCGCGAGCGCCAAATGACCTCGGCCGAGGGCATGTCGGTCGCCGTGCTGCGGCACCTTTCGCCCGCATAGCGGATCGTGCCGCGCGCGGGGCGGAGCGGCGCCAGGTGGCGGGCGAAGGCCTGATACTGGCCCGGCCGCAGGCGGAAGGGGCGCGTGCCGGTCACCGCCGTATGGTGCCGGCCCTCGAACGTGCCGGTGCCGTTGCTGTTCACGACGACGCGATAGACCGGGCAGGTGCCGAAGCAGGGGCCGGTTTCGAAGATGATGGTCTCGACCGGGGTCGCCGGCCGTGGCTGCGCCGCCGCGGCGGCCGGAAGCGCCAGCGCGGCGGCGGCGAGGATTGCGATCTTCTTCATGAGCATCCCCTGCGCGCCCGCCGCTGAACCGCGCCTGTCCGGCCTCAGTCCCGCATGTAGCGGCTGACCATGTAGAGGACGATGCCGATGACGAGCAGGATGCCGCCATAAAAGACCCAATGGACGCTGCCGACCATGAAGCTTCCGGCCGGCCAGGGCAGGACGCCGCCGCCCTGCGCCATGAACAAAGCGCCGGCGACCATGCCGATGATCCCGAGATATTTCAGAAAGCCGGCCATCTTCCGCATTCCTTCGCGTTGGAGGGGTGGCATGGCCGTACGCCATTGGCTAAGGCCGCCCCGACCCTATTCTTTCGGAGAACATTATGCGTCCTTCCGGCCGCGCGCCAGACCAGATGCGCGCCATAATCATGGAGCCGGGCTTCACCCGCCACGCCGAGGGGAGCTGCCTGGTCAGCTTCGGCGACACGCGGGTTTTGTGCACCGCGTCTGTCGAAACCAATCTCCCGGCCTGGCTGCGCGGCAAGGGGCGCGGCTGGGTCACGGCCGAATATGGCATGCTGCCGCGCGCGACCCACACCCGTGGACGGCGCGAGGCCGCGGGCGGCAAGCAATCGGGGCGAACGCAGGAAATCCAGCGGCTGATCGGCCGCTCCCTGCGCGCCGTCGTCGACCTGGAAAAGCTCGGCGAACGCCAGGTGACGCTCGACTGCGACGTCATCCAGGCCGACGGCGGCACCCGCACCGCCGCCATCTCCGGCGCCTGGGTTGCGTTGCGGCTCGCCGTCGACGGGCTGATCGCGAAAAAGGCGATCGAGGCCGATCCGATCCAGCGCAAGGTGGCGGCGGTGAGCTGCGGCATCCACAACGAAACGGCCGTGCTCGACCTCGATTATGCCGAGGACAGCGCCGCCGGCTGCGACGGCAATTTCGTGCTGACCGATGACGGCCTGCTGGTCGAGACGCAGATCAGCGCGGAGGGCGACTGCTTCGACGAGGAAGGGCTGCTCCGGCTGCTGCGGCTGGCGCGCATCGGCAGCACCGAGATCTTTGCCGCCCAGGAAGCCGCCGTTCTTGGGGCAACCGGCCGATGAGGAAGCTCGGCGCAGGCAGGCTGGTCATCGCCAGCCACAATGAAGGCAAGGTCCGCGAGATCAGGGAGCTGCTCGGCCCTTACGGGATCGAGCCGGTCTCGGCGGCCGAGCTCGATCTGCCCGAGCCCGACGAGATCGGCACCACCTTCATCGACAATGCCGACCTCAAGGCCCGCGCCGCGGCCGACCTCTCCGGCCTGCCCGCTCTGGCCGACGACAGCGGCCTGTGCGTCGAGGCGCTCGGCGACCGGCCCGGCATCTTCTCGGCGCGCTGGGCGCTCGCCGATCCGCGCGTGCCGCCCGAAGCCGGACCCGGCGAAATCGGCGGCGAGCGCGACTTCGACCGCGCGATGCGCCGCGTTCAGGACGAGCTCGAGGCGCTCGGCCCCGACGCGAGCCGCAACGCCCATTTCGTCTGCGCGCTCGCTTTGTGCTGGCCCGACGGCCACAGCGAATGGTTCGAAGGCCGCGTCGACGGCGTGCTGACCTGGCCGCCGCGCGGCGGGAACGGCTTCGGCTACGACCCGATCTTCATCCCCGCCGGCCACGCGCAGACCTTCGGCGAGATGGGCCCCGCCGCAAAGCACGCGATCAGCCACCGCGCGGACGCCTTCCGCAAATTGGTCGCGGCTTTGCTGTGACAGACTGTCCCCAAGACTCGTTCGTCCCGAGCGAAGTCGAGGGGCGCCCCTCACAATCCGTGCCAGCGCCCCTCGACTTCGCTCGGGACGAACGGGTTCCTTTGCCCGACGATGGCCTGGCCCTCTACGTCCACTGGCCGTTCTGCGTGTCCAAATGCCCTTATTGCGACTTCAACTCGCACGTGCGGGAATCGGTCGATCAGGCGCAATGGCGCGACGCCCTGCTAGCGGACCTCGCGCATGAAGCCGGGGAGACGCAGGGCCGGCGCCTCACCTCGATCTTCTTCGGCGGCGGCACGCCCTCGCTGATGCCGCCGGCGACAGTCGCGGCCCTGATCGAAGCGGCCGAGGCGCACTGGGGCTTCGATCCCGATATCGAGATCACGCTCGAGGCCAACCCCTCCTCGGTCGAGGCGGCGCGCTTCGCCGATCTCGCCGCCGCCGGCGTCAACCGGGTTTCGCTCGGCCTGCAGGCGCTGGACGACCGGGCGCTGCGCTTCCTCGGCCGCGCGCACGACGTGGCGGAAGGACTGGAGGCGCTTGAAACCGCTCAGTCGGCCTTCGCGCGGGTCAGCTTCGACCTCATCTACGCTCTGCCCGGCCAAAGCGCCGACGCCTGGGCGGCCGAGCTTGGCCGCGCGCTTTCCTTCGGCACCGGGCACCTGTCGCTCTACCAGCTGACCATCGAGCCCGGCACGCGCTTCGCCGCGCTCGCGGCCAAAGGCGAAATCGTCCCCGCCGATCCGGACGAGAGCGCCGCGCTTTACGAGCTCACGCAGGCGATGACCGGAGCGGCGGGCCTGCCGGCCTACGAAATCTCCAACCATGCCCGTCCCGGCGAGGAGAGCCGGCACAATCTGAGCTACTGGCGCTACCGGAATTATGCCGGAATCGGACCCGGCGCGCACGGTCGGCGCGGCGGCCACGCCGTCCAGCGCCACCGGAAGCCGGAGAACTGGCTCGCCGCGCTCGCCCGCAACGGCCACGGCATTTCGGAGGAGGTGGAAATCCCGGCGGCCGATCGCGGCGTCGAGGCCTTGCTCATGGGCCTTCGCCTCGCCGAGGGCATGGACGCGCCCGACGAGATGCTGGAGCTCGACGCAGTGGCGCGGCTCTCCGCGCAGGGCCTGCTCGAACGCAGCGGCACCCGCCTCACCACCACCTCGCGCGGGATGCTCCTGCTGGACGCGATTCTGGCGGAGGTCGTGAAGGTCAGTTGAACCCGGTCGGCGCGGGCGAGACGACGTTGGTGCCGGTCGCCGTGACCTCGCGCACCTCCAATGCCCGGTCGGCGACGCCGTCGCGGCCGAAGCGGAAGGCGCCGTCGACCCCGGAAAAGCCCTCGGCCTCGCGCAGCGCCCTGACCGGGAAGTTGCGCCCGACCGGCCAATCCGACGCAACCCGCACCGCGAGCAGCACCGAATCATAGCCCAAAGAGGCGAGGCGGTAGGGCGCGCTGGTGTAGCGGGCGCGGTAGCGGGTGCGGAACTGGTTGTAGAGCGTGTCGGACGGCGCCGCGAACCAGGCGCCGCGCAAGCCGACATTGGCGCCGATATTGGTCTCCGTCGCCCAGCGCTCGGTGGCGAGCAGCCGCGGCTGCGGCGAAGACTGGCGGACGACCGGCACGGCGGGCAGGATCGCGCGCGGCACATCGGCGAGGAGCACCGCATCGGCCACGCCCTGGGCGTTGAGCCGGGTTGCCGCCGCGCGCGCTCCGGCGGCGCTCGCATCGAAGGTCTGGATGCCGGTCAGCCGGCCGCCCGCGCCCTCGACCGCCCGGGTCATCGCACGGGCGGCGCGCTCGCCATAGACGTTGGTCGGCACCAGCGCGCCGAAGCTGTTCGCGCCGCGCGAGCGCGCATAGCCGATCACCCGCTCGATCGCCTGGCCGGGGTTGAAGCCCATCACATAGACGCCGTTCCCCGCCACGCTGACATCGTTGGAGAAGGCGATCACCGGCACGTCATTCTCGCGCGCGATCGGCGCGACCAGGCGCACGTCCTCGGCGAGCAGGGGCCCGAGAATGAGGCCGTTCCCTTCCGCGATCGCCTCGTTGGCGGCGGCGACCGCGCCGCCGGCGGCGGTGTCGTAGGCGGTGATCCGAATGCGCTCGCCGCCCATGTCGAGCAGAGCGAGGTTGGCGGCGTTGAGGATCGAGCGACCCAAAGCGGCGTCGCGCCCGGTCAGCGGCACCAGCACCGCGACCCGGTTGCGGGTTTCGTCGGCGGGCAGGCGGGTGTTGACGGCGGGGCGCTCGGGCTGGAGCACCGGCTGGACCTCGAGCCGCGGCTGCGGCGCGCGCTGGCGCGGCACGCAGCCCGTGATCGCCACCGACATCAGCGCCAGGCAGGCCAGCTTGAGCAGCGACACGACGCCTTGCGGGCGGTAAGACAGCGATGCCATGATTTCCGTCCCCATGAACGACAAGCTCGAACCCGGCCTCTATATCGTCGCGACCCCGATCGGCAATCTCTCCGATCTGTCGCCGCGCGCCGCCGCGATCCTCGCCGGGGCGGATCTGATCGCGGTCGAGGACAGCCGCGTCACCGCCAAATTGCTCCGCCATATCGGCGTCAAGCGGCCGATGGCGCCCTATCACGATCACAATGCCGACAAGGTCCGGCCGGGCCTGATCGAGCGGATGCGCTCCGGGGCGGTCGCTTTGGTCTCCGACGCCGGCACGCCGCTTATCTCGGACCCGGGCTACAAATTGGTGCGCGACGCCCGCGCGGCCGGCATCGAGGTCCGGACCATCCCCGGCCCGAGCGCGGTCGTCGCCGCCTTGACCCTGGCCGGGCTGCCGACCGACCGCTTCGCCTTTTTCGGCTTCCTTCCCGCCAAGGCGGGAGCGCGGGCTACGGCCATCGCCGAGGCCGCCTCCTTCACGGGGACGCTCGCTTTCTATGAAAGCGGCCCGCGCCTCGCCGCCAGCCTCGCCGCGCTTCGCGACGGCCTGGGCGAGCGCGACGCGGCGGTGGCGCGCGAGATCAGCAAGCGCTTCGAGGAGACGGTGACCGGTACCCTCGGCGAGCTCGCCGCGCGTTATGCCGGGGCGCCGCCCAAAGGCGAGATCGTCATCGTCGTCGGCCCGCCCGGTCCGGCCGAGGCGGCCGGCGAGGCGGAGGTGGATGCCGCTTTGCGCGAGGCGATGGCCAGCCTGTCGCCGTCGCGCGCCGCGGCCGAGGTGGCGGCGGCGCTCGGCCTGCCCCGGCGCGCCGTCTACGAGCGCGCGCAAAGGCTCAAATGACACGGCAAAGGGCCGAGCGCGGCGGGCGGCGGGCGGAGCGGCTCGCCGCCTGGTGGCTCAGGCTCAGAGGCTGGCGCATCCTCGCCGTGCGCGCGCGCACGCCGGTGGGCGAGATCGACATCGTCGCCCGCCGCGGACGGACGCTCGCCTTCGTCGAGGTCAAGGCACGTGCGACCGAAAGCGAGGCGGACTGGGCCCTGGACGAACATCGCCTTCGCCGGGTCATGCGCGCGGCCGAGGCTCTGCTTCCCCGTTACATGCGCGCGGGCGACACCGTCCGAATCGACGCGATGCTCGTCACGCCCTGGCGATTCCCGCGCCACCTGACCAACATCTCTCAAGGTTGATCACCGGGGAAACCCCGCATTGAGCCGCGGAAATGCGATGAACCCGCCGTTTTGCGCGTCCGAAACGACTTTTAGCTCGTCCCAGTTCGTGACAACAATGCTGGCGGGCGACTCGATTGGCGAGTCTCATGAGCGGGGAATTGCACATGCCGACAACTGGACAATTGTGGTGGGCGGGCGAAGGCGACCCGGAAGACGCGCATATCGTCTTCGTCAACTCCGACGGCACCAACTATACCGTCGAGGCCGACAACGACCCGACCCCCGAGCTGGTCACCGGCTTCGTCCAGGATGTCGGGCTCGACACCGCGGCGGGCTTCTTCTTCGCCATCGTCAATGACGGCAGCTTCGGCACCGGCGCGCGACTGCTCCGCGGCGAGATCGGCGGCAGCGGCCCCGCCACCGTGGTCGCCGATTTCCGCATGAATGTGGGCGACGAGTCCGACGACATCATCGTCAACGCGCTTCACGTCGATAACATCAACGAGAAGATCTACGTCACCTATCAGGATCCGTTCGGCGACGCCTCCAACACCGGCATCCGCCAGTTCGGCTACGACCCGCTGACCGGCGCCGTCGTCGACGAGGGCTTCCTGGTCCGGGCCGATCTCGAAACCAACAAGGAGATCGATCCCGACAATTTCGGCCTCGACCTCCTCAACGCGCGCGACTTCGAGCTCGATCTGTCCAGCAACACGCTCTATTTCACCGAGCTGTTCACCGGCTTCCTCCAGGAGCAGGGCCTCTACCGGATGGACCTGACCACCAAGGTCATCACCCAGATGGTGAGCTCCCTCCAGTTCCCCGACGACGGCTTCAACGGCTTCATCATCGACGTCGAGGTCGACGCCTCGACCGGTCGCGTCTATTTCACCACCGAATCCCAGGCTCCGTTCGGCAGCCCCGGCTACAATCCCGCCCATAACGGGATCTGGTATGTCGATGAAGGCGCCGACAATGCGGTCGCGACGCAGCTCGTCCTGGTCGGCCTGCCCCTGACCAGCCACCTCTATCCCGGCGACATGGTGTTCGATCTCGACGCGCGCCGGCTCTACGTCGAATCCGAGGAGGCCGACGGCATCAGCACCGACGACGTCATCTACGTCTTCCAGCTCGACGCTTTGGGCACCACCGCGACCCTGGTCGACACGATCGCGCCCCCAGCCCCCGGCAGCAGCGCCGCCAACATCCAGGGCATGGCGTTCAACGCCCTCCCGCACCTCACCGACGTCAACGGGACCCCGGCGGCGGCGGCCGAGCAGGGCGCGGCGGTCGCCTTGCTGACCGGCGAGCCGACCATCGCCGACGTCGACGGCGACCATCTCGCCTCGGCCACGGTTCAGATCACCGGCGGTACCTTCTCGTCCAACGAGGACAGCGCCGACGACGACAAT
Source organism: Allosphingosinicella sp. (assembly GCA_035543935.1). Taxonomy (GTDB): domain Bacteria; phylum Pseudomonadota; class Alphaproteobacteria; order Sphingomonadales; family Sphingomonadaceae; genus Allosphingosinicella. Next base: position 26,093 of record DATKIV010000032.1, on the reverse strand, counting down.
CTCGGCATCGGCGCCGGCCTGCAGCAATCGGGCCTGATCGCCGGCACCAACATCACAGTGAGCTGGAACCAGGCGACCAGCACGCTGACCCTGACCGGCTATGACACGCTCGCCAATTACGAAGCGGCTCTGGCCGCGGTCCATTATCAGGCGACCGGTGACAATCCGACCAATTACGGCACCAATCCGAGCCGCACGGTCACCTGGACGGTGAGCGACGGCGCGCTCGGCATACCCGGCGGCTCGCAGAACAGCGCCACCACGACGCTCAATATCGCCGCGGACAATGACGCGCCGGTCAACACGACCGGCGGCGCCGTCGCGACCAGCGAGGACGCGGCCTCGGTCGCCGTTCCCGGCCTGTCGGTGAGCGACGTCGATTCGAGCTCGCTCACCGTCACCCTCGCCGTCGGCCGCGGCACGCTGACGCTGGGCGGCACGGCGGGCCTCGCCTTTGCGACCGGCGACGGCACCAACGATGCGACCATGACCTTCACCGGCACGGCCGCCGCGATCAACGCCGCGCTCGCGGGCCTCAGCTACACGCCGACGCCCAACGTCAACGGCGCCGACAGCCTGACGATGACGACCAGCGACGGCAGCGGCTCCGACGTCGACAATGTCGCGATCAGCGTTGCCGCGGTCAACGACGCACCGACGGTCGCCGGCGACGGCACCGAGAGCGCGGCGCCGATCGTGGAGGACATGCCGAGCCCGGTCGGACAGACGGTTTCGAGCCTGTTCGCCGGCCAATATTCGGACGCCACCGACCAGGTCGCGGGCGGGTCCTCGGCCGATCCGTTCGCGGGCGTTGCGGTCACCGCCAACGGCTCGGCCCCGGCGACCGGCCAATGGCAGTATTTCAACGGCGCCATCTGGGTGAACATCGGCCCGGCCTCGAACGGCGCCGCGGTGCTGCTCGCGGCGAGCACGTCGATCCGCTTCAACCCCGCGCTCGACTTCTCCGGCGCGGCGCCGACGCTCACCGTGCACCTCGTCGACGGTTCGGCGGGGGCGATCGTCAGCGGCACCGCGGCCGATCTCTCGGTCACGGGCGGGACGACTCCCTACAGCACCGGCACCGTGGTGCTGAGCGAGCAGGTGACCCCGTTCAACGACGCCCCGACCGGAGTCACCGGGACGCTCGCCGCCAACGAGGATGCCACCAACGGCAGCGCGGTCGGCACGGTCGTCGGGCAGGATCCGGACAGCAGCTCGTTCACTTATACCCTGCTCAACAATGCGGGCGGGCGGTTCGCGATGGACAGCGCCGGCAACGTCACCGTCGCCGACGGGCTGCTGCTCGACTATGAACAGCAGAGCAATCACACGATCCGGGTCCGAGTCACCGACGATCAGGGAGCGTCGAGCGACTTCGACATGAATGTCAGCGTTGTCGACGTGCTTGGCGAGAATGTCCTTGGCGACGGACGCGACAATGTCTTCTGGGGCGGCGCCGAGGCCGACACGCTGAACGGCGCCGGCGGCGCCGATTCGCTGAAGGGCGGCGGCGGCACGGATACGCTGATCGGCGGTACCGGCAACGACGTCCTCGACGGCGGCGCCGGCGCCGACATCCTCACCGGCGGGGACGGCAACGACGTGTTCGTGTTCCGCAAGGGCGAGGCCAATGGGGACACGATCATGGATTTCTTCGGGCGCGGCAACGCCGAGGGCGATTCGATCGTCCTCGTCGGCTATGGCGCCGGAACGACCTTCACCAGGATCGGCGGCGGCAGCAGCCACACTTATCAGATCAACGACAACGGTTCGACCGAGACGGTCACAATCTACGCCACGGGCCAGGTGCACGGATCGGATTTCGAAATCGTCACGAGCTACGATTTCAGCTTCATCTGATAGGAAACGGCGGCGGAACGGGGACACGGAATGGGGACAGTTACTTTCACGCGGCGGTGTGTGGGGACAGTTACTTTCACGCTCTCACGGCCTCGATGCGGACGCCGGGCGCGTGAAAGTAACTGTCCCCGCTCTCCCCCCGTGAGAGCCTGAAAGTAACTGTCCCCGGTGACAGCGCGCGGGGGCTCGCTTAAGCGGGAGCCATGAGCCTCAACGTCGCCGTCCAGATGGATCCGCTCGAGAGCATCAGCATCGAGGGCGATTCGACCTTCGCGATCATGCTCGGCGCGCAGGCGCGCGGGCACCGGCTCTATCATTATGCCGCCGAGGATTTGAGCTGGGCCGAGGGCCGCCTGTGGACCATGGCCTATCCGGTCACCGTCCAGCGCGTGACGGGCGACCATTTCCAGGTCGGCGACCCTCGGATCATGGATCTCGGCCGCGACGTCGACGTGGTGCTGATGCGCCAGGATCCGCCCTTCGACCTCGGCTATATCACCGCCACCCATCTGCTCGAGCGGATCCAAAAGGAGACGCTCGTCGTCAACGATCCGGCCAGCGTCCGCAACGCGCCGGAAAAGGTCTGGGTGCTCGATTTCGCCCGCTTCATGCCGCCGACCGCGATCACCCGCTCGCTCGGCCTGGCGCGCAAGTTCCTCGCCGAGCACAAGGAGATCGTCGTCAAGCCGCTACACGGCAATGGCGGCAAGGCGATATTCAAGGTCGGCAGCGACGGCGCCAACCTCGCCTCGCTGATCGAGGTCTTCAACACGGCCTGGCGCGAGCCGCACATGATCCAGGCCTTCCTCCCCGGCGTCGCGCAGGGCGACAAGCGCATCGTCTTCGTCGACGGCGAGGTCGCCGGCGCGGTCAACCGGATTCCGGGCGAAGGCGAGATCCGCTCCAACCTCGCCGTCGGCGGCAAGGCGGCCAAGACCGGGCTGACGGCGCGCGAGGAGGAGATTTGCGCGGCGATCGGGCCCGAGCTCAAGGCACGCGGGCTCCTGTTCGTCGGCATCGACGTGATCGGCGGCGAATGGCTGACCGAGATCAACGTCACTTCCCCCACCGGCATCGTCGCCATCGACCGCTTCAACGGCACGGATACGCCGGCGCGGATCTGGGAAGCGATCGAGGGGAAGCTTCGCTAGCCCCGTCATTCCAGCGAAAGCTGGAATCTCACTTCTTTTTGCACAACTGCTCGAAGGGCAAAGAGATTCCAGCTTTCGCTGGAATGACGGAGTTCTACCCGGCCGTCTCCGCCCGCTCGCCAAAGGCATAACGCGGCCCAGGCCCGCGCCGTCCGGCGCGGTCGTCGCGGTTGTAGAGCGCGCATTTCTTCAGCGACAGGCAGCCGCAGCCGATGCAGCCGTCAAGCGTCTCGCGCATGCGCTTGAGCGCGGCGATGCGCGCGTCGAGCAATTTTGAAAAGCCGTTGCTGATCCGCCGCCAGTCGGCCTGGGTCGGCGTGCGGCCCTGGGGCAGCTTGGCGAGTTCGGCCGCGATCTCGGGAAGGGTGCAGCCGAGCCGCTGCGCGATCAAAGCGAAAGAGAGGCGGCGGATGTCGGAGCGCAGGAAGCGCCGCTGCCCGCCCGCGCTGCGCAGCGCCTGGACCAGGCCCTTCTCCTCGTAGAAGCGGATCGCCGACACCGTCAGGCCGGTGCGCGCGGCCAGTTCGCCGATCGCCAGGAGTTCGTTGCCGCGCGTCATATCCCCTCTCTAAATCTAGCTTGACCTCAAGTTAGCTTGAGGTTGTAGATGCTGCAAGCATGGCCCCGAATCGAAAGGAAACACCATGCAACCCGCCTTCATCGAACATGTGAACCTCACCGTCAGCAATCCGGAGCGCTCGGCCAGGCTTTTCCGGGACCTGTTCGGCTGGCACGTTCGCTGGCAGGGCCCGGCCCGCGACGGCGGCCAGGTCATTCATGTCGGCGACCAAGCCAATTATCTCGCCGTTTATGCGGAGCCAGGCGAGAAGAAAGAGGGGCTCGGCTGGCCGAAGGGAGAGCCGCTCAACCATGTCGGCATTCAGGTCGCCGATCTCGACGAGATCGAGCGCCGCGTCGTCGCCGCCGGCCTCACGCCTTTCTCGCACGGCGATTACGAGCCCGGCCGGCGCTTCTATTTCCTCGACTGGGACGGGATCGAGTTCGAGATCGTCAGCTACGCCTAGGCACCCCGTCATTCCGGCGAAAGCTGGAATCCCCCTTTCCTTCCGGCCGCCCCTCGAAGAAGAGCAATGAGATTCCAGCTTTCGCTGGAATGACGGAGGACGTTCGGCCGATGTACGACTGGGTGATCGGCCTGATCGACCAAGGCCGCTATGGCGGCGTCTTCGCGCTGATGCTGCTGGAGACGCTTTTCCCGCCCATCCCGTCCGAAGTAATTCTGCCGCTTGCGGGGATGCGCGCCGGGCAGGGCGCGCTCGGGCTGCCCGGCGTGATCGGCGCCGCGACCGCCGGCGCCATGGCCGGCAACGTCTTCTGGTATTGGGTGGCGCGCTCGATCAGCCACGACCGTTTCCGCCGGTTCATCGACCGATACGGGCGCTGGCTGACGCTCGACCGGCACGACGTCGAGGCGGCGCAGGACCTGTTTCGCCGCCGGGCCTCCTGGATCATCTGCGTCGGCCGCTTCCTGCCGAACCTGCGCACGATCATCTCGGTGCCGGCCGGGCTGGCGCGGATGCCGATGGGACGCTTTCTGCTCTGGTCGACCCTGGGCACGGCCGTGTGGAGCGCGGGCCTGGCGGGCGGGGGGTTTCTGCTCGGCGCCCGCTTCGAGCGGATCGACGCCGTGCTGGCGCCGCTCTCTACTGCCGTCATCGTCGCCGGAATACTGTGGTATCTCTGGCGCCAGCTGACCTGGGCCAGACGCAGCCGCTAGGCGCGCGGATGGGCGTGGCGGTAGACGTCCATCAGATGGGCGGCGTCGACCGCGGTGTAGATCTGCGTCGATGACAGGCTGGCATGGCCGAGAAGCTCCTGGAGCGCGCGCAGATCGGCGCCGCGGCCGAGCAGATGGGTGGCGAAGCTGTGGCGCAAGGCGTGCGGCGTCGTCCGTTCGGACAGGCCCAAGGCACGTCGCGCCTTCACCACCGCCCGGCGCACGATCTCGCCGCGCAAGGGCCCGCCGCGCGCGCCGCGGAACAGGGGGTCGTCCCGGCCCGCGGCATAAGGGCAAAGCGCCAGATAGGCCTCGATCGCCTCCTTCACGGAAGCGAGCAGCGGCACGACCCGCGTCTTGTTGCGCTTGCCGGTCACCAGCAGCGCCTCGCCGAGCGGCAGCGCGGCGCCGGTCAGGCCGAGCGCCTCGGCGACGCGCAGGCCGGAGCCATAGAGCAGAGTCAAAACGGCGAGGTCGCGCGCGGCGATCCAGGGCTCGGACGCATCGTCGGCCGCTTCCTCGGCGAGCGACACCGCTTCGTCGGGCGAGATCGGCCGAGGCACGGAGCGCGGCCGTTTCGGCCCCTTGAGCCGGGGGACGGCGCCTTCGCGCCCCGCCTCGGCCGCGGCAAAGGCCAGGAAGGCGCGCACCGCCGACAGCTCGCGCGCCGCCGAGCTGTTGCCGAGGCCGCCGGCGCGGCGGACGGTGAGGAAGGCGCGCAGGTCCGCCGGCCGCAGCGCCGCCAGCGCGGCTTCGTCCACGCCTTCGCCGAGATGGCCGGCGAGGAAGCCGATCAGCCGATGCGCGGTGGCGACATAGGCGCGGACGGTATGGTCGGACCGGCGGCGCTCGCGGGTGAGATGATCGTGCCAGCGCGCCGCAATGGCGGCTGCGGCCTGTTCGGATGCTAGGGCGTCAGGCACCGGCCCATGCACCGGGTCAGCACCCGCCCCAGGAAGATCAGCAGCTCGGAGCCGTGGCGGGTGTCGAAGCTCTGGGCGCCGCGCTGGCCAAGAGCGAGCAGCCCACTCGGCAGCGGCGGCTCGCTGGTGAGGCGGATCAAGGCCTCGGCGCGGATCAATTCGCAGGCCGGCCCGAACAAGGGGTGGCCGCGCTCGACGCCGCGCAGCAGCACGCCGTCAAACTCCTTGACCGACTTTTCGAGCAGCCGCGCGTCGACGAACTGCAGGCCAGAAGCGTCGGCGCGAACCCCGGTTTCGCCCGCGAACAGGGCGACGGCGACCGCGTCGAGGCCCAGTATCTGCGGCCATTCCTGGGTCACGACGTGAAGCAGGTGATCGAGCCCCTCGGTCTCGACCGCGGCGAGCACCGCTTCGTGGATCGAGGCGACCGCGCCGGAATGGCCGCGCGCGAAGGCGATAAGGTCCTGATTGGCCTCCTCCGCCGCCGCGACCCGAGCGCGCAGGTTCGCCAGCGCGTGGTTCTCGAAGCTGATCACCCGTCCCATGGCGGCGAAGGTAATACGGATATGGTTAAGAAGCGATTGGAATCGTTACGCGGATTACCCGATCTTCTGCCCTGTTTTCTCCCAGTCCGCGAGGAACGCCTTGATGCCGTTCTCGGTCAGCGGGTGCTTGAACAGCTGGCGGATCACCGCGGGCGGCGCGGTCATCACGTCGGCGCCGAGCTTGGCGGCGTCGTGGACGTGGATCGGGTTGCGCACGCTGGCGACAAGGATTTCGGTGCGGAAATCGTAATTGTCGTAGATCAGGCGGATGTCGGCGATCAGCTCCATGCCGGGATAGCCGACATCGTCGTGGCGGCCGACGAAGGGCGAGACGAAGGTCGCTCCGGCTTTGGCCGCGAGCAGGGCCTGATTGGCCGAGAAGCAGAGCGTGACGTTGACCATGGTGCCGTCGGACGTGAGCTTCTTGCAGGTCTTGAGCCCGTCCACCGTCAGCGGCACCTTGACCGCGATATTGTCGGCGATCTTCCTTAAGGTCTCGGCCTCGCGCATCATCCCCTCATGGTCCAATGCGACCACCTCGGCGGAGACCGGCCCGTCGACGATGCCGGCAATCTCCCTGACCACTTCGAGGAAATCGCACCCGGCCTTGTGGATCAAGGAGGGATTGGTGGTGACGCCGTCGAGCAGCCCGGTCTCGGCCAGGTCGCGAATGTCGGCGGTGTCGGCGGTGTCGGCGAAGAATTTCATCTGCGCCGCCTAGCCCATGAGCGGCCGAAACGGAAGATCAGGCTTTCGGTCGCCGCGGCCTTTGCTTCGCCGAGATCGACTTGACGATCAGCCGCTGCGGCGCGGCCGGGTCGATCGGCGGCTCGGCGACGTCGAGAGCCTGGGCGATCAGGGCGTCGACGCGCGGATCGTCGAGACTCGCCTCGGTGACCCTGGGGACGTGCCGGACCTGGCTGCCGGCACCCGCGAGCAGCGCGTGCGGATCATCGAGCGCCCTCCCGTACATGAAGAACAGGTTGATCCAGCGCGGATAGAGCGCGATCGAAAGCAGGATGTCGCCCACTTTTTCGCTCGCTCCGAAGCCGATCGCGAGCGCGTTGTAATTGTCGTAGACGAGAATTTGGGCGCCCGGGAGGCGCGTCTTCAATCGGGCCAGCAGCGCCCGCGCATTCGCCGCCACCTCCGGCGAATATTTGTCGATGAAGCCGTCAAGCTGCGCCTCTGCATTCATGACCTGCGCCTCCCCCATGCCTCTCGCGGCCAGCCATACCCCTTTTTCGCGTCCGGAGCGGGGACAGTCACTTTAGCGCGCGGCGGGTCGAGCTTTCGGCGCCGGGCGCGTGAAAGTGACTGTCCCCAATCAGCCTTCGCCCCCGATCACCTCGTAATGCCGGACGCTCGTCTCCAGTTCGAGCAGGAAATCGGGGTCGAAGTCGTAATATTTGGCGAGCGTCATGTCGTCGCCCGCGAAGCGCCGGATCGCCGCCTCGTCCTCCCACAAGGTCAGCATTTCGACATGGACGATATCGCCCTCCGGCCGGTGCAGGCACCAGGCGGAAAGATTGCCCGCGGTCGCGCGATAATCGGGCAAGGCGACGTCGCGCATCAGCTTGAGATAGTCCGCGGCGAGCGTTGCGGGCACCCGTCCGTGCCAATGGCGTGCGATCATCGATCCCTCCTGCCCTTTCAGAATAGCCGCCAATGACGATATGGGCGAGGCCTATGACCCGCGCCCGCCTCATCGTCATGAACGCCGCTCTGGGCCCGCTCGACTATCGCGTGCCGAACGGCATGCAGGTCTCGCCGGGCTCGGTGGTGGTCGCGCCATTGGGACCGCGGCAGATGATCGGAGTGGTCTGGGAGGCCGAGCGGCTGCCGACGCAGGAGGTCGGCGACAATCGGCTGCGCAACCTGCTCCACGTCTACGACCTGCCGCCGATCGCCGCCCCCTTGCGCCGGCTCGTCGAATGGACCGCCGATTATTATCTGTCGCCGCTCGCCGCGGTGCTGCGCATGGCCCTGCCCTCGTCGGGGGCGCTGGAGGGGGCGCGCTCGATCACCGAATATCGCGCCACCGGCCTGGTGCCCGGGCGGGTGACGCCGCAGCGCGCCCAGGCGCTGGAGCGGATCGGCGAGCGGCAGGGGCTGGTCAGCGAGCTCGCCATCATCGGCGGCGTCTCCGACGGCGTCATCCGCGGCCTCGTCAAGGCCGGCGCCATCGAGGCGGTCGAGGTCGCGATCGACGACCCCTTTCCCGAACCGGACCCGGATTTCGGCCCGCCCGCGCTCGAAGAGGCCCAGGCCGACGCCGCCGAGGAGCTGCGCGAGGCGGTCGCCGCCGCCGGCTTTTCACCCTATCTGCTCGACGGCGTCACCGGATCGGGCAAGACCGAAGTCTATTTCGAGGCGATCGCCGAAGCGATCCGCGCGGGGAAGCAGGCGCTCGTCCTGCTCCCCGAAATCGCGCTGACCGAGCCCTTCCTCAAGCGCTTCGCGGCGCGCTTCGGCTGCGATCCCGTGCCCTGGCATTCGGGCCTTCGCCAGAGCCAGCGCCGCCGCGCCTGGCGTGCCATTGCGTGCGGCGAGGCCCGAGTCGTTGTCGGCGCGCGCTCGGCGCTCTTTCTCCCCTATCGCGACCTCGGCCTGATCGTCGTCGACGAGGCGCATGAGGCGAGCTTCAAGCAGGAGGACGGCGTCCAATATCACGCCCGCGACGTCGCCGTGATGCGCGCCAAGCTCGAGAATATCCCGGTCGTGCTCGCCTCGGCGACGCCCGCGATCGAAAGCCGCCATATGGCCGAGATCGGCACCTATCGCGAGCTGAAGCTACCCGACCGCTATGGCGGCGCGCGCCTGCCCGACATGGCGGCGCTCGACATGCTCGCCGAGCCGCCGCCGCGCGGCCGCTGGCTCGCGCCCAGGCTGGTCGAGGCGCTGGAGGCGAACCTCGAGGCGGGCGAGCAGAGCCTGCTCTTCCTCAACCGCCGCGGCTATGCGCCGCTCACCCTGTGCCGGCGCTGCGGCTACCGCTTCCAATGCCCCAATTGCACGGCCTGGATGGTCGAGCATCGCTTCACCCGGCGCCTCGCCTGCCACCATTGCGGGCATATGACGCCGGCGCCGCAGGCCTGCCCCGAATGCAAAGAGGAGGACAGCCTCGTCGCCTGCGGACCCGGCGTCGAGCGAATCGCCGACGAGGTCAGGGCGCTCTTCCCCGACGCCCGCACGATCATCGTCACCTCCGACACGATCTGGTCGCCGGCCAAGGCGGCCGAGTTCGTCGCGCGGATGGAGGCGGGCGAAATCGATATCGTCATCGGCACCCAGCTCGTCACCAAGGGCTATCATTTCCCCAACCTCACGCTGGTCGGCGTGGTCGACGCGGACCTGGGCCTGGCCGGCGGCGACCTGCGCGCGGCCGAGCGCACCTTCCAGCAGATCCGCCAGGTTTCCGGCCGCGCCGGCCGCGGCGAGCGCCACGGCCGAGTTCTCGTCCAGAGCCACGATCCCAATGCGCGCGTCATCCAGGCCCTGGTCAGCGGCGATGCCGAGGGCTTCTACGCCGCCGAAACCGACGCGCGGCGCGAGGCCGCCATGCCACCCTTCGGCCGCCTCGCCGCGATCATCGTCTCCTCCGAAAGCCAGGCCGAAGCCAACGAGACGGCGCGCCAGATCGGCCGCGCCGCGCCCAGCCACGAGCACATGGCCGTCTTCGGCCCCGCCCCCGCCCCGCTCGCCATGCTCCGCGGCCGCCACCGCTTCCGCCTTTTGGTCCACGCCGCGCGCACGGTGCCGGTCCAGGACATCATCCGCGAGTGGCTTGGCGGACTGACCTGGAAGGCCAGCACGCGGGTCAGCGTCGACGTCGATCCCTACAGCTTTTTGTAGGCTCTCTATTCAATCAGACTGTTTTTGCGTAGGTGAGGACTATGCGCTATTGACAATCAAAAGGAATTCCTTATATGGACGATGCGATTGTCGCTTTCAAATGGCCGCCATGGATCGATTCGGAATCCGAGCTGGAAGCTCTGGGAGATCAATTTGCTGAGAACGTTTTCTTTTTTTGCCAGGATCTGGTGGCCGGCACCGTCGACCATTGGAGCCTCAATCCATTCGAGACGTTCCGGCAAGTGCCGATCTACAAATATCAGTATGACGAGCGCTATTGCCTGCTCGCAGTCGAGGATGATGGTTCGGGGGAGAGGAGAGTGACTATCATGCTTGCCGGCCTGACCGGATCGCAGGTCGTTGTCGACGGCCAGGCGTGGGATGGAATTGATATGGGCATTCTTCGCAGCCACTTCCTTGACCGACGCCTGAGGACCTATTTCCCATGAGCCACAAGAGTCCCGTAGAAAAGGCGGCTGTGCGCCGACAGCCCGCGAAGCCCGCAGTCGCGAGCCGAGCGGATCTGCGAAAGTCTCCCGAGCGACTGATCGCGAAAATCGATGCGAAACGAGGTGACAACAGCCTCGGCGCAGCGCTTCGCGCGGGCACGCTTGTCCGTAAAATGCGGCGCGAAGCTGGATTTTCGCAAAAGGCGTTGGCTGATACGCTGGGAGTCAGTCAGGCAAGGGTGAGCGAGATCGAAGCCGGTGCCGGGACGCAGGGGCCGACATGGGCTATCATGGAGCGCATAGCCATTGCGTGCGACTGCGAGCTTGGACTTGTCCGCGCCGCACCGGGGTATCCTGGACTTATCGATTCTCCCTTGATTTCGAGTGCCGGGAAAGACCCGGTCTTTGTCGAAGTATCGGCGGTTCATGAAACGTACGGGGCGGCAGTCTTTCATCAGATCCCCTATGTGATGCCGGGATTGAAAAGCGACCGGCTTGGTTCAGCCGTTCCAAACCCGCTCTCTCCGTTTGCGACCTTTGACATGCGTGGAATGACGGGTGGTCAATTTGCCGTCGGTCCTCTGTTCGACAGCGTCCGGACTCGGAATGTAGACGTTCCGGATGAATGATGGACGGCGCGTGGTCCATTGCCAAAGATGCGGTTGCATTTACCGGATCCCTGTGCCTGTTCGTGCCTTGGGCGCTGGATTTTTCCAGCCGCGTCAAGCTGGAGAAGCTGAAGAAAATCTCCTCTCGGCTCGACCTCTTGAAGAGGCTCCGGGAGCGCCGGGAGACTTGGCTGGCGAGGCCCAAGAGGCGAGATCTGTGGATCAGCATGGCCGGCATGATTCTGATCACGGCGTCTTTCGGAATCTCGCTCCTGATAAGTCTCAAGATGCTGCCCGCCTAGGCGGCTCTGCCCGGGCCCCTGCAACGGTGAACTAAGCAGTAAAATAGGCCCGCTCGCGACGGCTTGCCAGCCGACCTTGGTGGCCCATAGAAGAGCGCCACAGGTGCAAGGACCGATACGTGCACAGACTTCTCCTGCTGATCCTCGCCCTTGTGGCCTTTACCGCGCCTGCGCGCGCCGACGACATATCGGTGGCCGGCCGCAGCGTGGTTCGGGTCGTCGTGATCGCGTTCGGCGAAGAGGACGAGGTGGTCGGCTTCGGCCATGGCTCGGGCTTCGCGGTCGCTCGCAACCGGATCGTCACCAACGCCCATGTCGTCGCCCAGGCGCAGCCGGGCGCGCGGGTCGCGGTCGGCGTCGTCCCGTCCGAGGGCAACCAGGCCTATCGCGCCCGGGTCATCGCCACCGATCCCGCCCGCGACCTCGCCTTGCTCGAGGTCGAGGAGGGCAGCTTCCAGCCGATCCCGCTCTACCTCGGTCCGCTCGACGACGGCGCGCCGATCGCGGCGCTCGGTTATCCGGGCAATGTCGACCTCGCCACCGCGCGCTCGGTCGACGATTATATCGCGCCGCTGCCGCCGACCCGCTCGATCGGGATCTTCTCCAACGTCCGGCCGATCAACGGCATCACCACCCTGCTCCACACCGCCAATATCGCGCGCGGCCATTCGGGCGGGCCGCTGCTCGACCAGTGCGGCCGCGTGCTCGGCGTCAACACCTTGATCACCCGCAACCAGGACGGCGACGCGCCCTTCGCCTTCGCGGTCTCCAATCGCGAGCTTACCGCCTTCCTCCAGCAGCAGCGCCAGGCCTTTCGCTCGATCGCCACCGAATGCGTCTCGATGTCCGACCGGCTGCGCCAGGATCAGGAGCGCGCCGCCGCCGAGGAGCGCGCCCGCCAGGCCGCGGCGGCCGCCGACGCCCAGAAGGCGCGCGACACGCGCGAGCGCAGCCTCGCCGAGGTCCAGGAGATGCGCGAGAACAGGCTGGCGCTGGCGATCCTGCTGCTCGTCTTCGCTTTGCTCGCCTTCGGCGGCGGCGGGCTGGCCGCGGTCAAGAACCGGCCGAAGCCCGCCATCGCCATGGCCGGCCTCGGCGCCGTCCTGCTGATCGCCGCGATCGTCGCCTTCCTGTCGCGGCCGAGCCGCGCCGACATCGAAGCGGCCGAGAAAGCGGAGGCGCCAGCCGCCGCGGCGCCGGACCGCTTCGTCGGCCCCAATTTGTGCCGCCTGGTGCCCGAGCGCAGCCGCGTCACCATCGCCCCGACCAGCGAGGTCCCGCTCGACTGGACCGCGACCGGCTGCGTCAACGGCCGCACCCAATATGCGCAGGAAGGCCAGGTCTGGACCCGGGTCCTCGTCCCCGCCGACCAGCGGACCGTGTCGGTGCTGCAGTTCCGGCCCGGCGACGGCGAATATGTCGTCACACGCTACCAGCTCGAGGCGGCGGCGATGGAGCGGGTCCGGGCGATGCGGCGCGGCATCGACAATCGCGCCTGCACCGCCGATCTCGAGGCGCGCACCGTGCTTGCGGACCAGCAGCGCGAGATCGCAGCGATGCTGCCGCGGCTGCCGAACGAGAGGCTGGTCTATATTTGCCGGCGGGAGGGCGCGGCCCGCTGAGCCGGCGCGCCCGTTGTGGGGCCTGGGGCTGCGCGGCTAGACTGATCCGGCTGGGGGGCAAGCTCATGATTCGCAAGCTCTTGGTTGCGTTCGCATTGTTCATGCCGACGATCGCGCGCGCCGAGTGGCATGAGGCGGTCTCGACCAATTTCATCGTCTACAGCCAGGGATCGCGGCAGGACGCGATCGATTTCGCCGCCAAGCTCGAGCGCTTCCATTTCATGCTGAAGACGATTCGCCCGGTCCCTGCCGGCCAGGCCAATGCGCGGCTGCGCGTCTTCCTGCTGGCGGATCAGGGCGCGGTCGCGCGCTCGGTCGGCGGCGGCGGCGTCGCCGGCTATTACATCCCGGACGCGCGCGGGCTGATGCTGGTCGGGACGCGCCGGCGCCAGACCCGGCTGACCGACATCCGCTCGGCCCGGATGGAAACCGGGGACATCGACCCGGAAAACGTCCTGTTCCACGAATATACGCACCATTTCACTTTCCAGTATTTCCCGGCGACCTATCCGACCTGGTACAGCGAAGGCTTCGCCGAATTCTGGGGCGCGACCAGGATCCTTCCCGGCGACGTCATCGAGGTCGGCGCGCCCGCCGATCACCGCTTCTCGACCTTCCGGGCGCTGGGCTGGCTCCCGCTCGCCCGGCTGCTCAGGGCGCGCAGCTACAGCGATTTGAGGGGCACGGAGATCTTCCTCCTCTATGCCGAAGGCTGGCTGCTGGTCCGCTATCTGTTCGAGCATCCTGCGCGCCAGCGGCAGATCCAGGACTATCTCAGGCTGATCAACGTCGGCACGCCGATCGACGAGGCGATCAGGCAGGCCATCCCCGACCTCGACGCGTTCAACAACGAGCTTTTCGAATATGCCGGCGCCGCGCGCTTCAACGTAGTCCGCCTGCCATTCCGCCGGATTGAGATCGGCGCGATCGAAGCACGCACGCTACGGCCGGCCGAGCAGGCGCTGATCATGGACGAGATCAAGCTCAGCCGGGGCTATCCACAGCGCGAGGCGGCCGAGTTCGCCGACCATGTCAAGGACGTCGCCGGCCGTTTCCCGGACGATCCCTTCGCGATCCGGATGGTGATGGAGACGCAATATCTGGCCGGAAACGGCGCCGAGGCGCTGGCCGCCGCCGACCGCCTGCTCGCGCTCGACCCGAACCATGCCCGCGCGCTCGCCACCAAGGGGCTGATCCGAAGCGCCGCCTTGGCCGCGGCGCGATCCACCGACGCGGCCGCCTGGAACGGAGCGCGGCAATATCTGCGCCGCGCCGTCAATGCAGCGCGGACCGATCCGGTCGTGCTCGAAGCTTATTATCGCTCCTTCCTGATCCAGGGCGCGCTGCCGCCCGAGGATGCGCAGAACGCGCTCTATTCGGCGATGGAGCTGGCGCCGAGCGACGACGAGCTGCGCTACAGCCTCGCCCGCGATTTCGAGCAGCGGGGAATGATCCCCGACGCGATCGCGATCATCCGGCAGCAGGCCTATAACGAGCCGCACCGCACCGAGACGGAGGAGGAAAGGCGCCGGCGCGAGGACCGCCAGCGCGCCGCCGGCCGCACGCGCCACGAATCCGCGCTCGAAATGCTGACCAGGCTCGAACGGCTGCACGCCCAGGGCCAGCCGGCGCGCTAGGGGCCCCTGTTCGTCATGCCGGACTGATCCGGCATCCACCTTCTTTCTCCGCGTCGCCGGAAGAAGGTGGACCCCGGGTCAAGCCCGGGGTGACAATTCAGTGATCATCAGCCGCCCCCGCGCTCCCGCTGGAGCAGCTTCGCCTTGCGCTCCAGGCCATAAGCATAGCCGCCGGGCGTGCCGTCGGTGCGGATGACGCGGTGACAGGGGATGAGCACCGCGACATTGTTGGCGCCGTTGGCCGTGCCGGCGGCGCGCACCGCGGCCGGCCGGCCGACCGCGGCGGCGATCTGGGCATAGGTGCGCGTCTCGCCGGCCGGGATCCGGCTCAATTCGCGCCACACCGCCTCCTGGAAGGCGGTGCCCTGGACGTCGAGCGGCAGATCGTGCGGCTTTTCCGGCGCGTTGACCGCGGCGACGGTGCGCCGGACCAGGTCCGCCATGTCCTCGCCGCCATGAGCGATCGCCGCATTGGGGAAGCGGCGGCGCAGCTCGGCCTCGCCTTCGTCGAAGGAGAGCCGGCAAATGCCCTTGCCCGTCGCCGCCACCAGCATCGTGCCGAGATCGGTCTGCGCGCTCGCCCATCTTATCGTCTCGCCGCGGCCGCCGTCGCGCCACGCAGACGGCGTCATTCCGAGCCGGCTCCTGGCGTCGGCATAGAAGCGGCCCGGCCCCGAATAGCCGGCATCGTAAATGGCGTCGGTGATCCGGCCGTCGCCGGCCAGCGCCGTCTGCGCCCGCTTCGCCCGCAGGCTCCTGTAATAAGCCGCCGGCGTCACGCCCGTGGCGCGCTTGAACAGCCGATGGAAATGGTGCGGCGAATAGCCGACCG
The DNA here is from genome assembly GCA_035543935.1 of Allosphingosinicella sp. Lineage (GTDB taxonomy): Bacteria > Pseudomonadota > Alphaproteobacteria > Sphingomonadales > Sphingomonadaceae > Allosphingosinicella. The sequence goes on along the minus strand of DATKIV010000032.1, from coordinate 10,571 downwards.
CCGCCGCCAGCGCGTCCAGCGAGGGGGCCTCCTCGGCCGCCTCCAGCAGGGCGAACACCTTGCCGAGCGCGACCTCCTCGCGATTCACGTCGTCGGGCAGGCAGCGCAGGCAGGCGCGATAGCCGGCGGCGCGGGCGGCGGCGCCGTCGGGGAAGAATTCGACATTCTCGCGTTTCGGCCGCCGCGCCGGGCAGCTCGGCCGGCAATAGATGCCGGTGGTCTTGACGCCGCCGATCACCCGCCCGTCCCAGCTCCGGTCGCGCCGGTCGAAGGCCGCCCAGGCTTCCTCGTCGGTGATGGCATGCGCGTCGTTCACGGCCATTGGTCTATCGCGGCGGAAGTCGGTTGCAAGGCTCGCCATGGTCAATTCCTCTCGATTCGCGCCAGGAAGCAGCCATAAGCCGCGTTGTGCGCGTGGATGGTGGCGACCTCCGGCCGCCCGAAAAGCTCGCGGATGCGCGCGTCGGCCTCGCCCGGCAGCGCCAGCAGGGCGCCGCGCAGCATGCCCTCCGCGTCGAAGCCGCGCAGGCCCAGGGTGCGCCGGTCGAGATAAGGCGGCGCCTCGTCCTCGAACGCGGCCGCCTCGGCGCCCTTGCGGACATAGATGCCGTAGGCGGTGCGGAACGGCCCGGCGACGTCGTGCGAGACATAGTTGAGGAGGATGAGCTCCTCGCCGGGCGCGGCATCTTCGAGGCTGATCCGGCACGGATAGCCCGCAGGCGAATCCGCGATGACGCGCTTCGCGCCGCGCGCGGCCAGCTCGCCGTCCATCATCCCGAACAGGCTTTCGAACGCCGCCGGCGCCAGTCCCTCGATCGTGTAGGCCATCGTCATTTCTCCTGCGTCCGGCCCGTTTGCCGCATCGCGCAGGAGCGCGCGTCCCGAAGCTTGCTTTCAAAAAGGTCAGTCGTTCCCGCAGTCGCGATAACCGTCGCGCTCGACCGGATTGGTGCACCAGGTGTCGAGGTTGACGACATAGGCGTCGGGGCGGCGGCGGGTCGCGGCGGGAAGGAGCCGGGCGGCCGCTTCGGCGTTGCCCGCCTCGACGATGCTGCGATAGGAATTGTAGCGCTTCACGATCGATGCATTGTCGAGCCCGTCACCCCGGGCGGCGATTTGGCGCCGGGCCCCGGCGAGATCCGGGTCGCCGCCGAATACGACCGCCCAGCGTCCGGTGGATCCGACCTGGTGACGGGCGGCCCCCAGGAGTATCTGTTGCAGAGGCGCGTCGGGCGGCAGCGGGATATTGGCATTGTTCGTTTCGGCGTGAAGCGTCGCGATGGTCTGCGCCAGCCTCGGTCTTTGCTCGGCCGGCAAGTGCTGCGAGAGCTGCCGCAATTCCTCCATCGCCTGCCGGTTGGCGTTCACCAGGTCATTCCGCTCGAAGTACGCCGCGTCGCGCTGCTGGGTCGCGGCATCGACGGCGGCTGCTACTTCATTCTCTTTTCCCGGCGTCAGCTCGATCATTCCGAACAGCGACATCTTGCTCATGCCGAGCTGGCCGAGCCAGCCGCGAACGACCGGCGGATTGAGGATGCAAAAGATGACGAGCACGACGAGCAGGACGTCGCGAATCAACCGGCCGACGTCCCTTGCGAGGCCGATTCGCTCCTGCATGGGGACAGTCTTGGCGGCGGGCGTCCGTTTCTTTTCGAGCATTTGATCCTCCCCCAGTCGCCGACACTTCTACCGGAAAGGGGCGGGGAATGAACCGGGTGCGTACGGCCGCCGCGCCCGCCGGTCGCTGCCTCGGGGCGCAGGCGGCCCCCCCGCCATCTTGCATCGCAGCATTGCCCCTGCTAGGGCGCCCGCGAAGCCAATGGGCGCGCTCTGGCGCGCCTCCTACATGGCTCCAATATCCGATCCAGGAGTTCAAAGGCGCGTGGATATTTCCGGCGGCATTCAGGCAAGCTTAGCGGGGCGCTACGCCATTGCCCTGTTCGAGCTGGCGAAGGAGCAGAAAGAGCTGGACGCGGTCGGCGGGAGCCTGGCCGCGGTCAAGCGGGCGCTCGCCGAATCGCCGGAGCTTCGCGCTATGACGACCAGCCCGCTGGTCGGCCGCGACGAGGCGGTGCGCGCCGCCGCCGCCGTCGCCGGGGCGATGAAGCTCGATCCGATCACGGCGAGCTTCCTCGGCGTCCTTGCCCGCAACCGGCGCCTCGCCCAGCTGCCGGGCGTGATCCGCGCCTTCAACATGCTGGCGGCGCGCCATCGCGGCGAGATCACCGCCGAGGTGACCTCGGCCCGCGCCCTCGACGAGGGCCAGGTCGACGCGATCAAGCAGACCCTGCGCAAGCGCATGGGCCGCGACATCGCGGTCGATCTCAACGTCGATCCGGCGATATTGGGCGGCCTCGTCGTCCAGATCGGTTCGCAGCGCATCGACGGCTCGATCCGCACCAAATTGAACAATCTCGCCCTCGCAATGAAGGGCTGAAAGCCCGCAAGGCTTCGATGAAAGGCTGAAAATGGACATCCGCGCCGCTGAAATTTCCAAGGTCATCAAGGACCAGATCGCGTCGTTCGGCACCGACGCGCAGGTCAGCGAGGTCGGCACCGTGCTGTCGGTCGGCGACGGCATCGCCCGCATCCATGGCCTCGACAACGTCCAGGCCGGCGAGATGGTCGAGTTCGACGGCGGCATCAAGGGCATGGCGCTGAACCTGGAGGCCGACAATGTCGGCGTCGTCATCTTCGGCTCGGATTCGACGATCAAGGAGGGCGACACCGTCCGCCGCACCGAGACCATCGTCGACGTCCCCGTCGGCAAGGGCCTGCTCGGCCGGGTCGTCGACGGCCTCGGCAACCCGATCGACGGCAAGGGCCCGATCGAGGGCGCGGAGCGCAAGCGCGTCGAGGTCAAGGCGCCGGGCATCATCCCGCGCAAGTCGGTGCACGAGCCGGTGCAGACCGGCCTCAAGGCCTTGGACGCGCTCGTCCCCATCGGCCGCGGCCAGCGCGAGCTGATCATCGGCGACCGCCAGACCGGCAAGACCGCGGTCGCGCTCGATACCTTCATCAACCAGCGCGAGGCCAATAAAGGCGACGACGAGAGCCAGAAGCTCTATTGCATCTACGTCGCCGTCGGCCAGAAGCGCTCGACGGTCGCCCAGATCGTCCGCGCGCTCGAAGAAAATGGCGCGATGGAATACACCATCGTCGTCGCCGCGACCGCGTCCGAGCCGGCCCCGCTCCAGTTCCTGGCGCCTTATACCGGTTGCACGATGGGCGAATATTTCCGCGACAACGGCATGCACGCGGTCATCGTCTATGACGACCTGTCGAAGCAGGCCGTCGCCTACCGCCAGATGTCGCTGCTGCTGCGCCGCCCGCCGGGCCGCGAGGCCTATCCTGGCGACGTCTTCTACCTGCACAGCCGCCTGCTCGAGCGCGCCGCCAAGATGAACGACGCCAACGGCAACGGCTCGCTGACCGCGCTTCCGATCATCGAGACCCAGGCCGGCGACGTCTCGGCCTATATCCCGACCAACGTGATCTCGATCACCGACGGCCAGATCTTCCTCGAGACCGAATTGTTCTTCCAGGGCATCCGCCCGGCGATCAACGTCGGCCTCTCGGTCAGCCGCGTCGGCTCGGCCGCCCAGACCAAGGCGATGAAGAAGGTCGCGGGCTCGATCAAGCTGGAGCTCGCCCAATATCGCGAGATGGCCGCCTTCGCCCAGTTCGGCTCGGACCTCGACGCCTCGACCCAGCGCCTCCTCAACCGCGGCGCCCGGCTGACCGAGCTGCTCAAGCAGCCGCAGTTCAGCCCGATGCCGGTCGAGGAGCAGGTCGTCTCGATCTTCGCGGGCGTCAACGGCTTCATCGACAGCGTGCCGACCGACGCGGTCACCCGCTTCGAGAGCAGCCTGCTCGCCCATATGCGCGCCGATCACGCCGGCGTGCTGACGACGATCCGCGACACCAAGGCCCTCGACGACGACACGATTGCAAAGCTGAAGACGATCATCGGCGATTTCGTGAAGTCGTTCGCGTAGGCGGGGGCGCCGCACCGACCGTCATCCTGAACTTGTTTCAGGATCCATCTGGATGACGGGCGGCGCGGTTCGAACATGGATGCTGAAACAAGTTCAGCATGACGACTAGAGAAGAGACGTAGGACCAAATGGCCAGCCTCAAGGCGCTCAAGATGCGGATCTCCTCGGTCAAGTCGACCCAGAAGATCACCAAGGCGATGAAGATGGTCGCCGCGGCGAAGCTGCGCCGGGCGCAGTTGGCCGCCGAGGCCGCGCGCCCTTATGCCGAGCGGATGGCGGCGGTGGTGACCAGCGTCGTCGCCAGGGTCGCGATCGGCCCGGAGAGCCCCAAATTGCTCGCCGGCACCGGCGCCGACCAGTGCCACATGCTGATCGTCTGCACCTCCGACCGCGGCCTTGCCGGCGGCTTCAACTCGAACATCGTCCGCGCTGCCCGCCGCAAGGCCGAGGCGCTGATGAAAGAGGGCAAACAGGTCTATTTCTATCTGGTCGGGCGCAAGGGCAAAGCGGTGATCGGCCGGCTCTACCCCAAGCAGATCATCCACCAGCACGACACCAGCGCGATCAAGCAGCTCGCCTTTAGCGACGCGCAGGCGATCGCCGCCGACGTCATCGACCGCTATCTCACCGACGGCATCGACGTCGTCCACCTCTTCTACGCCCGCTTCCGCTCGGCGCTCGTCCAGGAGCCGGTCGGCCAGCAGATCATCCCGGTGCCGCCGGTCGAAGAGGGTGTGGCCGCCACGGCCGCCTCGCTCGCAGCGGTCGAATATGAGCCCGACCAGGACGATATCCTGGCCGCTTTGCTGCCGCGCAACGTCGCGGTCCAGATCTTCCGCGCCCTCCTCGAGAACGCCGCGTCGGAGCAGGGCAGCCGCATGACCGCGATGGACAATGCCACGCGCAACGCCGGCGACATGATCAACCGCCTGACCATCGAATATAACCGCACGAGGCAGGCGGCGATCACGAAGGAACTGATCGAGATTATTTCAGGCGCGGAGGCGTTGTGAGGTCGGCGCGCTCTTTCGTTGCCCTGGCGCTCATGCTCGCCGGTTGCGCCCATGCCGCGGACTCGCGAACGTCGGCAGCACCGGCGGCACGGCTCGTTCAGCGGCTGATCGAGCGGGAAGAGGCGATCCGCGTCTTCAACGGCTTCCATATCGATCAGGCGAACGTCTTCAGCGGCTATGTCGCCCCGAGCTTCAGCGTGACCGGCCTTCGCTGCGCGGGGCAGGCGGGAGCGCATTTCGACTGCCGCTTCACCCTCACCACCACCCGCGGCGCGAATGTTCGGCGGCTGCCCGAGCGGCGCTCGGCATGGCGGGGGCCGGCGGGCGGCTGGACCACCAACATCATCGAAGAGCTTTGCGCGGCCCAGAGAAGCGCGCTTGGCAACGAGGCAGATTGCCAGGGCATCGTCGACCTTTGACCCTGCGCAACGATTGAAACGAGGAAAGAACATGGCCACCGCCACGAAACCCGCCACCACCAACAATGTCGGCCGCATCAGCCAGGTGATCGGCGCCGTCGTCGACGTCAGCTTCGACGGCGAGCTGCCGGCGATCCTGTCGGCGCTCGAGACGACGAACGGCGGCAACCGCCTCGTCCTGGAGGTCGCCCAGCATCTCGGCGAATCGACCGTCCGCACCATCGCCATGGACGCGACCGAGGGCCTGACCCGCGGCCAGGAGGTGACCGACACCGGCTCGCAGATCCGAATGCCGGTCGGCCCGATGACATTGGGGCGGATCATGAACGTGATCGGCGAGCCGATCGACGAGCGCGGCCCGATCGGCCACAGCGAAACCGCTCCGATCCATGCCGAGGCGCCGCTCTTCACCGACCAGTCGACCGAAACCTCGATCCTCGTCACCGGCATCAAGGTGATCGATCTGCTCGCGCCCTACGCCAAGGGCGGCAAGATCGGCCTCTTTGGCGGCGCCGGCGTCGGCAAGACGGTGCTGATTCAGGAGCTGATCAACAATATCGCCAAGGGCCATGGCGGCACCTCGGTGTTCGCCGGCGTCGGCGAGCGCACCCGCGAGGGCAACGACCTTTATCACGAATTCCTCGATGCCGGCGTCATCGCCAAGGACGCCGACGGCAACCCGACCCCCGAGGGCTCGAAGGTCGCTTTGGTGTTCGGCCAGATGAACGAGCCGCCGGGCGCCCGCGCCCGAGTCGCGCTTTCGGGCCTCACCATCGCCGAATATTTCCGCGACGCCGAGGGGCAGGACGTGCTCTTCTTCGTCGACAACATCTTCCGCTTCACCCAGGCTGGCTCGGAAGTGTCGGCGCTGCTCGGCCGCATCCCCTCCGCGGTCGGCTATCAGCCGACGCTCGCCACCGACATGGGCGCGCTGCAGGAGCGGATCACCTCGACCAACAAGGGCTCGATTACGTCGGTTCAGGCGATCTACGTGCCCGCCGACGATCTCACCGATCCCGCGCCGGCGACCAGCTTCGCCCACCTCGACGCCACCACCGTGCTGTCGCGCGCCATTTCGGAGCTCGGCATATACCCGGCCGTCGACCCGCTCGATTCGACCTCGCGCGTCCTGACCGCGCGCACCGTCGGCCAGGAGCATTACGACACCGCGCGCCGCGTCCAGGAGACTCTGCAGCGCTACAAGAGCTTGCAGGACATCATCGCCATTCTCGGCATGGACGAGCTCAGCGAAGAGGATAAGCTCACCGTCAACCGCGCCCGCAAGCTGCAGCGCTTCCTCTCCCAGCCCTTCCACGTCGCCGAGGTCTTCACCGGCATCCCCGGCAAGTTCGTGCAGATCGAGGACACGGTCCGCTCGTTCAAGGCGGTGGTCGACGGCGAATATGACCATCTCCCCGAAAGCGCCTTCTACATGGTCGGCGGCATCGAGGAAGCGGTCGCCAAGGCCGAGAAGCTGGCGCAGGATTCCTGATTTGAAGCGCGCCGCCCTCATCCTTGCCGCTTTCGCTATGCCCATGGGGGCCGTGCCGGCCGCCGCGCAGATCGCGCCCGGCGTGCGCGCGCCGACCTCCGTGCGCGACGCGGTCGGCCAGGCCTGGCTGCTGGGCTGCTATTTCGCGGCGACCGAGCGGCCGGCGCCGGGGCTCAACATGGATGCGTCGAGAGGCGGCCCGGGCCTGCATGAGCCAAGGTCGATGCCCGCGGGCCTGCGCGGCTTCATCGACACGCTGGGCGACCATGTCCGCCTTGCCGTGCTCGACGCACCCGGCGGCGAGGTCTGGATGTTCCACGATGAGCGCGCGAAGCGCTGCACGATCGTCACCAATCCGGCCGATGCCGAGGGGATTGGCGACGAGTTCGCCAGCCTGGTGCGGCTCGACAATGACTGGCGCGCCGCGACCCGCGAGGGCGGCGGCGCCGCCTTCGAGCAGGATTTCGAGGCGGCGCCCCGGCTGCGGCGGCCGGGCGGCCGCCTGCGCGCCTGGTATCAGGCGGCGGCGGGGCCGGCCTCGCCGCAGATGATCGTGGTCGAACGGGTTCGATAGGAAGCGCGTCATGCTGATCGCTATCGCCGCCCTCGCCCTCGCCGTTCAGGCGCCCGCCGACGACCATCGGGCCGAGGTCGAGCGCGCCATCTTCGAGCTTTGCCCCGCGGCGATGGACGGCTCCCTTTCGCTGTCCGATCCCGCTCAGGTCGCCGCTGCCGGCTATACGCCGACGCAGCCGCGCCAGACGCCCGCCGGTCCCAACCCACGCGCCACCCGGGGGACTGGTCCGGACAAGATCGTGATTTCCGTCGGCGGCGAGGCCGCAGCGCGCCTTTGCACGGTCTGGTTCGGTGGGCCGGACAACGGGCGGCTCGCCGATCGCGTGAGGTCGCGGGCGCGGTCGAGCGGCTATCGGGGCGGCGATTCGGGCCGGCTCGGCGACGGCACGCCGATGCACAATTACTGGATCGAAGGCAGCCCGCGGCGCAGCCTGATCATGATCGGCACCGACGCGGGCGGCGAGCTCGATTCCGACCGCGCCACCCCCGGCACCACCGTCATTCTCCTGTCCAGACAAGGCTGATCGCATGCCCCTTCATTTTGAGCTCGTTACCCCTGAGAAGCTCATCCGCTCGGAGGACGTCCACATGGTGGTCGTCCCCGGCAGCGAGGGCGATTTCGGCGTCATGGAGGGTCACGCTCCTTATATGTCGACCCTGCGCGACGGCGAGATCGCCATCTACCGCACCTTCCCGGGCGAGCCCGAGCGGATCGCCGTCACCGGCGGCTTCGCCGAGGTCAGCGAGGCCGGCCTCACCGTGCTCGCGGAGAGCGCCGAAGGCTGACGCCCGGAAAGGGGACAGTCACAGTGACTGTCCCCTTTCTCAATCCGGCGTCTCCGGGACCTCCTTCGGCTTTTGCGAGCGCCAGAGCAGCAGGCCGCCGCCGACGATCAAAGCGGCGCCGCCGAGCATCGGCAGGTCCGGCGCATTGCCGAACCAGGCCCAACCCAGCGCCATCGCCACGACCAGCTGGACATAGGTCATCGGCGCGACCAGCGCCGCCGACGCCCGAACCGTCGCCGCATAAATGAGCAAATGCCCGAAGGTCGCGAAGACCGCGACCGCCATGCATTTCAGCACGACCGTCATATCCGGCGCGGGGATGCTGTATTGCGTCGCGCCGCTCAGGTGCGCGAGCAAGGCCGCCGCCACCAGCAAAGGCGCCGCCACCATCGCCAGCAGGAGCTGCATCGCCACGGCGGGCGCAAGGCCCGCGGCCTTGCGGTTGAAGATCATCAGCCAGGCCATGCCGAACGCCGCCCCGAGCGGCCACAAGGCCGCCGGGCCGAGAGCGAGCATATTGGGGCGAAGCACGATCAGCACGCCGGCAAAGGCCAGCAAGGTGGCGGCCCAGACCGCGCGCGGGGCCCGCTCGCCGAGCACCAGCGCGGACAATATCCCGGTCAGCATCGGGCTGGTGAACTGGATCGCGGTGGCGTCGGCGAGCGGCATCGCCATCACGCCCATGAAAAAGCAGATCGTCGCCAGCGCCACCGCCGCGCCGCGCCCGAATTGCAGCCGCGGCCGCGGCACGCGGAACCCTTCGCGGCCGTGCAAGGCGGCGACGATCGCCGCCAGCGCCAGCGCCCCGAAGCTGTAGCGCAACGCCGCCACCGCCGTCCCCGGCCAGGCGCCCGCCATCGATTTCACCACCGCGTCGCCGATCGACAGGGACACGAAACCGCCCAAAGCGAGAATGAGGGCGCTTCGGGCTGTGCGGACGATCACCTGGAAGAGATGCGGTCCCGGTTAGTCAATTGTCAAAGTTTCCGACTTATTCACCACCCCGACCCGGGAGAGCCCGACGTATGACCTTTGCGGGGTTGGCGAAGCGATGAGTGCATTTGGACGACGCAATGGCGTGAATGGCGGCGGCAACGGCGGCGGCCGGCCGAGCTTCGGCACGGCGCAGCCGATGAAGGGCCCCCCCGCGCCGGCCCAGTCCAAGTCCGCCGAGGGCGGCGCCCAATTCCCGCCGATCGAACCCGAGGCGCTCGACGTCGAGGGCGTCGTCACCTCGCCTTTGCCCGCCGGCCATGCCGAAGCGATGGCCCGGCTGGCCGACCGCCAGGCCCAGTCGGGCGAGCAGGGCCAGTCGAAGAACGAGGGCTTCGAGGCCTCGATCCACCGGATCAAGGAGCAGGTCCTGCCGCGTCTGCTCGAGCGCGTCGACCCGGAAGCGGCGGCCACTTTGTCCAAGGACGAGCTCGCCGAGGAGTTCCGCCCCATCATCGGCGAAGTCCTCGCCGAGCTAAAAATCAACCTGAACCGCCGCGAGCAGTTCGCGCTCGAAAAGGTGCTGGTCGACGAGCTGCTCGGCCTCGGCCCGCTCGAGGAATTGCTCAACGACCCCGACGTCTCCGACATCATGGTCAACGGCCCGCAGCAGACCTATATCGAGCGCAAGGGCAAGCTCGAGCTCGCCCAGATCCAGTTCCGCGACGAGGAGCATCTGCTCCAGATCGCCCAGCGCATCGTCAACAAGGTCGGCCGCCGCGTCGACCAGACCACGCCGCTCGCCGACGCCCGCCTCCAGGACGGCAGCCGCGTCAACGTCATCATCCCGCCGCTCTCGCTTCGCGGCACCGCCATCTCGATCCGTAAATTCTCCGAAAAGCCGATCACGCTCGATATGATGCGCGGCTTCGGGTCGATGTCGGAAAAGATGGCGACGGTCCTCAAGATTGCCGGCGCCAGCCGAATGAACGTCATCATCTCCGGCGGTACCGGTTCGGGTAAGACGACCATGCTCAACGCTTTGTCGAAGATGATCGACCCGGGCGAACGCGTCATCACCATCGAGGACGCGGCCGAGCTTCGGCTGCAGCAGCCGCACTGGCTGCCGCTCGAAACCCGCCCGGCCAATCTCGAGGGCCAGGGCGCGATCTCGATCCGCGACCTTGTCATCAACGCGCTGCGCATGCGCCCCGACCGCATCATCCTGGGCGAGATTCGCGGCAGCGAGTGTTTCGATTTGCTCGCCGCCATGAACACCGGCCACGATGGATCGATGGCGACGCTCCACTCCAACAGCCCGCGCGAATGCCTGGCGCGTATGGAAAACATGGTG
>DATKIV010000031.1:0-2539 GCA_035543935.1 Allosphingosinicella sp. | reverse complement strand
GCGGCGCCGACAACGTCGCGAGCGCGGCGGCAACCTTCGGATCGCAAATCCGGAACAACGCGCCTGATCGCGGCGACTCCAGCACCATGTCGTTGCCGCGCCGGCGCAGATACGCGAACCGCGACAGGACGAGCACGTCGGCGGCGCCGAGTTGCGGTGCCTGCGGCCAATAATTGGGGACCTGCGGCTCGATGACCACTAGGTCCTCGCCCTGATCGCCGCGGTGGTCCCCGCGGTTGCGCGAGCGCCCGAGGCGATACTCCAGCAGGCCATGCACGGCCAAGCGCCGGACCAGGAGCTCAATCTCTTTGTCGATGGGCCGGCGGCCCGACGCAAACGCGGCGAGCGGCAGACCCGTGCGCAGGTACTGCGCCTGCTCCGCCACGCCCGCGCTGAACTGTCCGAGGCCGAGCGGATGGCCGTCGACGCCGGCAACGATGTGTCCGTCCGGGCGCGCTTCGAGGGTGACGTGGCCAACGAGGCGGGCGGACAAAGTCGCCGGCCCCGCCGCTTGCCCTCGCTTGGTGCCGGGAGCGCGCACGCCGGATGAGCCTCAGGTCTGGGGGTGAAGCGGATTGAGCTCGTGTTCCGCCAGCGGCCGATCGCGCAATCCGAGCTTGACCGGGACATCGTAAAGCCGGCCGGGCCCAAAGCGGCGATAGAAATGCCGCAGCCCCGGAACGATCACGCGCACGACCGGCGCCTCGATGTCGGGACGTGTCTGATCGAGGACGAGGAAATCGAGGCCCGCGCGCTCGGCGAGACGCATACAGGCCTTCACTTGCTCGCGGGTGTCGAGCTGACCGAAATCGGAGTCGAGACCGGGCCGCACAATCGAAGCGCCGCTCGGCGTCAGATAGGGATGGTCGCTCAGTCGGAATACCGGGCCGCCGTCATGGCTCGATTGCTGACGCGATTCCTGACTCAACGGGTTCGCACTCCTGCCGCCCATGAGACCGATGGACAGGAATTGATTGAGCTCGGTCATTGCGCGTAGCGCGGCGATGCGCGCATCGAAGTGGGCGCCGGATCCGAAGTCGACGAATTCCTGCCCGTCTTCCATCCAATGCGCGATCGTGATGAAGGTCGGAATCCCGAGATCGCTGGTGACGTCGAGCAGCCAAAGACGGCGCCCGGTCTGGGCAAGCTGGATCTTCAAATCAAGGATATAGGGATCGTCGAACTGGCCGAGGTCTACCTCCGCCCGCTGCGATCGATTGTACCACCAGATCGCATAGGCGTCGCGTTCCACCAGCTCGAGAAAGCCCTGGACGATGGCTTCTTCCAATGTGTTGCCGGCCGCGCAGCCGTTCGAATCGGCGTGCACCTGGTGGGGGCCGGGGCCGCGGTAGAAAAAATACAGCAGGCTGGTCGGCAGATATCTGAACCGCTGGTCGCGCAGCGACCAGACCGGCGACCATTCGATCTCGGCCGATCGATCGAATGGCGCCATCGCCGGCGCCTCGCCCGCGCCGCTCGCCGGCGGCGGGAGTCCGCGGGCCTGCGCGGCGCTGTAGAGCAGCACGTCGTTCGGCGAAATGGCGTCGCCCGGCGCGAAATCGGTGAACCGCCGCCGCGCCCTGATCTCGTCGCCCTGGAAGATGCCGGAGTACCGCTCGATCGCCTCCATCAGCCCGCTGGCTTCGCCCTGCTCGGCCGTGGCGCCCTTGCCGAAGCTGCCGCCGCTCAGTCCCGCCTTGAGCTCGTCGACCGTCTCGGGACGGGCAGAGAAATTATGCGTGGCGAAGTAGTTGGTGTTCATGGGCAGGTCGGCGTCGATCCGCTCGAGCCGCGACAGCACGCCGGTGAGTGGGCTCACGTGCTTGCGGAAGCGCGCGACCGTGGCGCGCGACGACACCGAGCGATAGCCGCCGCTGGTCATGACCAGCTTGCCGCCGCCGCCAAGCTCGACCGGCGCCGGCGCCCGGCGGGGATCGCGCAACGCCTTGCGGCCGCAGGCCGGACATTGCGGACGCGCCGCCACGTAATGCCGCGCAATGGTCGAGCCCAAGAGGTCGAGGCTGACGATGTGATCGTTCAGGTCGGTGCGAAAGCTGGTCGCGATCGCCTTCGCGATCTCGGTCGACGCGAGATCGATGGCGCTCTGTCCGAACGGGTCGCGAGCGAGCGGCGAAGCCGCAACGCGGCGGGCCTGCTTGCGGTCGAGGAACGCCTTGACCTCGCGGTTGCGGTTCATGCGCTCGGCGAGACAGCTCCAGCAGGGACTCTGGTGTTCGCTTTTGCCCTGATCCTTGCTCTGAATCTTGTTCTGACTCTGGTTCTGACTCTTGCCTGGGCTGAACACCGGCCCCACCAGGGGAAAAATGCCGGAGGGCTGGACCAGCAGCCAGCGCGTGCGGTCCGAAAAGTGCCGCCGGTTCAATTCGGCCAGCCGCGCCTCGAGATAATCGCTCACCAGCGTGACGGTCAGGTCGGCGGTCCCGCGCACGACGCGAACGCCCAGCGCTTTCAGCGCGGCGCCGAGCTCCTTGGCGCCCTGCACGTCGATCGACTCGATGCGCACACGACAGTTCTGCAG
>DATKIV010000030.1:0-88294 GCA_035543935.1 Allosphingosinicella sp. | reverse complement strand
GTTGGGGATGTCGATCGACTTCCTGAGCTGCTCCTCGGCATAGCCGGAGATGAACAGGATCGGCAGGTCCGGCTGCATCTTGCGGGCGGCGCGGACCATATGTTCGTCCTCGACGATCAGGATGGATTTGGCAGTCCCCGGCATTGGCGAGGCCTTAGCGTCTGTTACGCAAAGGAAAAGGACTAATTCGTCGCGGGACTGGGGACAGTTACTTTTCCGCGCGGGAGGAATGGGGGACAGTGAAATGGGGACAGTCACCTTTCCGCATGGCGTCGGAGGGGACAGTCACTTTTCCGCACGGCGGCGCCTTTCTGACGCGACCGTGCGGAAAAGTGACTGTCCCCATTTCCACGGCCGTGCGGAAAGGTGACTGTCCCCCTCAGCGTCCCCCTACTTCGCCGCGAGCGTGTCCCTGACCGTCTCGGCGAGCTGCTGGACCGAGAAGGGCTTGGCGAGGAAGGCGACGTTGGGGATGTCGATCGACTTCCTGAGCTGCTCCTCGGCATAGCCGGAGATGAACAGGATCGGCAGGTCCGGCTGCATCTTGCGGGCGGCGCGGACCGTGGTCGGGCCGTCCATGGTCGGCATGACGACGTCTGAGATCATCATGTCGACGCGGCCCTCGCGGGCGAGGATCTCGAGCGCCGCCTCGCCATTCTCGGCGGCCAGCACGGTGTAACCGTGGCGGGTCAGCGCGCGCTCCGCGACGGCGCGGACCATATGTTCGTCCTCGACGATCAGCACCGTCCCCGTCCCCCAGAGCTCGCCGGCTTTCTCCTTGGCTTTGGCCTTGGCCGGGGCTTCGCCGGGCTGGGCCCGGTGGACGGGCAGGTACATGGTGAAGGTGGTGCCCTTCCTCACCTGCGATTCGGCGAAGATGAAGCCGCCCGATTGCTTGACGATGCCGTAGACGGTGGAGAGGCCGAGGCCCGTCCCCTTCCCCACCTCCTTGGTGGTGAAGAAGGGCTCGAAGATCTTGCCGAGCAGGTGGGCGGGGATGCCGGTGCCGGTGTCGGTGACCTTCATCGCGGTATAGTCGCCGATCGGCAGCACGTCGCTCGACATTCGCCGCACGTCCTCGGCGGGGACGGCGAAGGTCTGCAAGGTGAGCGTGCCGCCGCCGTCGGGGTCGCGGGCGAGCATGGCGTCGCGGGCGTTGACCGCGAGGTTGACGATGACCTGCTCGAGCTGGCCCGGATCGGCGCGCACCGCGCCGAGCCCGCGGCCGTGCTTGACCTCGAGCCTGATCCGCTCGCCGAGCAGGCGGGTGAGCAGATGCGAGACCTCGGCGACGACGTCGGGGAGCTGGAGCACCTGCGGGCGCAAGGTCTGCTGGCGCGAGAAAGCGAGGAGCTGGCGGGTGAGGTTGGCGGCGCGGTTCGAGTTGGAGCGGATCTGCTGGATGTCGTCATAGTCGCTGTCGCCGGGCGCGTGGCGCATCAGCATGAGGTCGCAAGTGCCCAGGATCGCGGTCAGGATATTGTTGAAATCGTGGGCGACGCCGCCGGCCAGCTGGCCGACCGCCTGCATCTTGGTCGCCTGGGCGATCTCGCGCTTGAGCCGCGCCTCCTCGCTATTGTCCTTGAGCGAGAGCAGGACGGCGGCGTTGCCGAGGCCGCGCGCGCCGGCGACGGTCATCGCCACCGGCTCCTCGGGATTGGTCTTGAGCCGCACCGCGAGGTCGCCCGACATCGCGCGGCCGCGGCCGAAGCGGCGCACCGCGTCGGAAACCGCCGCTTTGTCCTCGTCGACGACGAGGTCGCCTGGCCAGGACGGCCGTTCGCTCTGGGCGAGGCCGACCGCTTTGCGAAACACCTTGTTGAGGAAGAGGAAGCGGCCGTCGCCGTCGGCCAGAGCGAGGCCGAGCGGCAGGCTGTCGAGAAGCGCGTGGACGTGGCCGGTCTCGTCGTCGCCGCGCGGCCCCGGCACGTCGTCGAGCAGGAGGAAGGCGGAGAGCGCCTCCGGGCCGTCGCCGGCGGGGACCTGGACGATGCGCAACGGCGGCGCCGCCTTGCCCTCGGCGCTGAAGTGGAACTGGCCGCTCGGCGAGGCGGAGAGGTGGCTGACGAGCGGCGTGCCCTCGACCACGACCGGCTCGCCGTCGGGGCTGAGGAGGCGGGCGGTGAAGGCGCCGTTGGCGGCGAGGATCGTGCCCGCCGAATCGACGATCGCGGCCATCAGCCCGGCCTCGCCCATGCGCCGCCCCGCCTCCCCGGCGATCAGGCGGCGGGCGTCGGCGGCGAGGTCGGCCGCTTCGCCGCGCCGAAGGCGCCAGAGCAGGTGGCCGGTCCCGACCAATTCGACCTCGCCGCGCACGGGGAGGTTGGCGAGGCTGAGCGGCGGCACGATCGCGGCGCGGTCGCGGCGGGCGGCGCGGATCGCGGCCTCGATCGCGGCGCGCTCGCCCTCCCCGGCAAGCGCCGGCGGCGAGCCGGCGGCGCCGAACCAGGCCGACCAGGTCGCGTTGGCGCAGACGAGGCCGCCCTCGTCGTCGGTCAGCGCCAGAGCGAGCGGGGCGCAATCGAGCGCGGCGCGGAGCAGAGCGAGGTCGCCGCCGGCCTGCCGGGCCGGCGCCGCCTCCGCCGATGGACGGCGCAGCGCGATCAGGCCGCCGGCGCCGATCAGCCCGGCAAGGAAGGCGGCGGCGAAGACCGGGCTGTCCGCCGCCCACAGCAGCAGGCCGGCGGAGGCGAGTCCGGCGAGGCCGAACAGCAAAGCCGGCCAGCCCGGCCCGCCGCGTCCGTCGTCCGAAAGGTCGGCCGCGCTCGCCATCCTACCAGATGCGGACCCTGCGCTCGGGCGCGAGGAACAAGGCTTCGCCCGGCCTAGGGCGGAAGGCGGCATACCAGGGGTCGAGGTTGCGCACGACGGCGGCGCGCTGCTCGGACGGCGAGTGCGGGTCGGTCAGCAGCCGCTGGAGGAGATTGGCCTCGCGATATTTGCGGCGCCAGATCTGGGCCCAGCCGAGATAGAAACGCTGGTCGCCGGTCAGTCCGTCGATCACCCGCGCCGGCCGCCCGCCCAGCGCATGCTGATAGGCGTCGTAGGCGACGGTAAGGCCGGCGAGATCGGCGATATTCTCGCCGAGCGTCAGCGCGCCCTGGACGTGGCGGCCGGGCAGCGGCTCATAAGCGTCATATTGGGCGACGAGCTGGGCGGTCAGCGCATTGAAGCGGGTGCGGTCCTCCGGCGTCCACCATTCCCGAAGCGCGCCGGTTTCGTCATAATGGCTGCCCTGGTCGTCGAAATGGTGGCTGATCTCGTGGCCGATGACCGCGGCGATGCCGCCGTAATTGACCGCCGGATCGGCGTGGGGATCGAAGAAGGGCGGCTGCAGGATCGCCGCCGGGAAGACGATCTCGTTCCACACCGGATTGGCATAAGCGTTCACCGTCATCGGGGTCATGCCCCATTCGGTGCGGTCGACCGGGCGGCCGAGCTTGTTCAGATTGCGCTGATATTCGAACTCGGTCGCGGTGATGATGTTCTCGAGCAGGTTGGTCCGGCTGATCCGCACGCTCGAATAATCGCGCCACCTGTCGGGATAGCCGATCTTGGGGGTGAAGGCGGCGAGCTTGCGGCGTGCCCGCGCCCGCGTCTCGGGCGCCATCCAGGTCAGGTTGGCGAGGCGGCGGTCCATCGCCGCGATGACGTTACGGACGAGCGCATCGGCCTGGCGCTTGGCCTCGGGCGGGAAATGGCGCTGGACGTAGATCCGGCTGACGTCGTCGGGGATCGAGGCGGTGACGAGGTCGACGCCGCGCTTCCATCGCTCGGTATTCTGGGGCGTGCCGTTGAGGACGGTGCCGCGAAAGGCGAAATTGGCCTCGACGAAGGGCTGCGAGAGGTAAGGCGCGGCATTGTCGACGAGCCGCAGCAGCATATAATCCTTGAGCACCTCGACCGGCGTCTCGGAGACGATCCGCGCGGTCGCGGTGAAGGTGGTCGGCTGCGAGACGAGGATGTGGGTCTGGCCGGCAAGGCCGGTTTCCTGGAAATAGCGCGGCCAATCGAAGCCGGGCGCGTTGCGGGCGAAATCGGCGATCGCCCAGCGGTTGTAGGTCGCCTCCTCGTCGCGATTCTGGACGCGCGTCCAATGCGCTTCGGCCATGCGGCGCTCGAAGGCGACCACGGCGGCGGCGCGCTCGGTGCCGTTCCGCTCCCCGGCCAGGTCCAGCAGCTGGGCGAGATAGGCCTGATAGGCGGTCCGCTTCTGGACGATGTCGGCAGCGTCGCTCAGATAATAATCGCGGTCGGGCAGGCCCAGGCCCGACTGGAGCAGCCGCGCGATCATCTCGTTGGGGTTGCGCTCGTCGCTGTTGACATAGCCGTTGAACGGCGCGGAAACGCCCTGGCGGAACAGGCGGCCCGCCTCGGCGGCCCAGTCCGAGCGGTTCGAAATCGCCTGGATCCGGGCCATCATCGGCCGCAACGGCGTGATCCCGGCGGCGTTGACCGCGGCCTCGTCCATGAAGCTCGCATAGAAATCGCCGATCCGCGAGCCCGGCGTGCGCGCCGCCTGCTCGACGATCTCGCGAGTGCGCTGCCGCGACAGATCGTCGAGCGCGATGAACATGCCGTAATTGGAGCGATCGGCGGGGATTTCGGTGGTCCGGTCCCAATTGCCGTTGGCGTAGCGGTAGAAGCTCGCGCCCGGGGCGACGCTGCGATCCATGCCGGCGGCGTCGAAGCCGAAGCTGCCATATTGCGGGCGGTTGGCGGCCGCCCCGGGGGCCGGCGCGTGGCCCGCGTGCTGGCTGGCGGCCATGGCGGTGAAGGAGCCCAGGATGACGGCGGTGGACGCGGCGAGGAGGTAACGCTTGCGCATAAGGGCGGGTCCTGTGGCTTGGGTGTGTGGCCGCCCTATAGCAGTCCGCCCGGACCGATCAATCGGGCGCGGACACGGCATGGGACCGGGCGTGGGCGCGGCGCCGCCACTTGCGCGCCACCCACCAGCGCCAGACGAAGATCGAGATCAGCCAGCCGACGATCGCGCTCGCCACGGCGACGATGAACAGGCCGGTGACCAGCGCCGGCGCCGCGTCGGAGGCGAGCCAGGCGAGCCATTCGCTCAAGGGAGCGCTGCGCGCGTACATCGCGGTGATCGCGGCGCCGTCGGCGTGGAAGCCGAACAGATTGCCGATCGGGATCGAGGCGAGGATCAGGAAGGGGGTGGTGAAGGGATTGGTGAGGAAGGTCATCCCCGCCGCGATCGGGATGTTGCCGCGCACGGGCACGCAGAACAAGGCAGCCCCGATGATCTGCACTCCCGGGATCAGGAAGAAGACGCCGACGAACAGCCCCATGGCGACGCCGCGCGGCACCGAGCGGCGGGTGAAGCGCCAGAATTCCGAATGGAGGATGCGCTGGCCGAACGGCTTCATCCACTTGCTCTGGGCAAGCTGCTCGCGGCTCGGCATGTTGTTCACCACCCAGCGATCGACCCACGACGTCTTCTGAACCGGCGGAACGATAGCGAGGGGATCGGGAAGCGGCGGCGCCGCGGGAGGGGGCGCCTCAGCCATGCTGCCTCATAAGGCGGCCCTGCTCGCGCTTCCAGTCCTTCTCTTTCTCATATTCGCGCTTGTCGTGCGCCTTGCGGCCGCGGGCGAGCGCGATCTCGACCTTGGCGCGGCCGCGGCTGTTGAAATAGACGCTCAAGGGCACGATCGTCATGCCCTGGCGCGCGACCGCCCCGTGCAATTTGGCGATCTGGCGATGGTTGAGCAGCAGCTTGCGCGGCCTTTTGGGCTCGTGATTGTGGCGGTTGCCGTGGCTGAACTCGGGGATGTTGGCGTTGATCAGCCAGACCTCCTCGTCCTTGACCTCGGCATAGCTCTCCGCGATCGTGCCTTCGCCGAAGCGCAAGCTCTTCACCTCGGTGCCGGTGAGCGCGATCCCCGCCTCGAACTTGTCCTCGATCGCATAGTCGAAGCGCGCCCGCCGGTTCTCGGCGACCACCTTCTTCTTGTCGAATTCCTCTGGACGGGGACGGGCCATGGCGACGCACATAGGAGCTTGCCCGACGGACGCAAAGCGGTGTGATTGAGAAAGACGCCGTCCGCCTGCGAGGAGACATGAGCTGAACCTGCTGAACAGCCTCGCCGCCGTCGCGACCGCCTTTGCCCTGGCGCCCGCGCCGGCCCCCGATCCGGCGCTCGACGCCTATGCGCGCCCGCAAAGGCAAATCGAGGTCGCGCCCGGTCGGCGGCTGCACATATATTGCCGGGGGGAAGGCGCGCCCACCGTCATCCTGACCGCGGGTCTCGGCCAGTGGAGCATTGCCTGGAGCCCCGTATTGGCCGGGATCGCCCGGACCACGCGGGTCTGCGCCTGGGACCGGGCGGGATTCGGCTTCAGCGACGCCAGCGGCGAGCGGCAGACGCTAGAGGCGACGAGCGCGGACCTGCTGCGGCTGCTCGACGCGGCCGGGATCCATGGCCCCTATGTGCTCGTCGGCCATTCGGCGGGCGGCTTCGAGAGCATGATGATCGCCGATCGCCATCCGGAACGGGTCGCCGGCCTGGTGCTGGTCGATTCGACGGTACCGGACCAGGCCCGGATCAGGCGCGCGGCGGCGCCCGCCGTCGAGCGTTTCTATGGGGCCATGGAGGTCGAGGGCGCGGCCGCCCTGCGCCAGTGCATCGCCGACCTGAGGAGCGGCGTGCTGACCGCGGCAACGCCGGATCCCAATCAATGCTTCGATTATCCGCCTGCCTGGCCGGCGGCGCTGAAGGACGCGCAGCGGCGGCTCGACGCCGATCCGGCGCGGCTCGCGACCACGCTGTCGCTGCTCGAATATTATTGGGACGAGGAGGCCTGGCGCGTCATGATCGATCCGCGCCGCCGCTATCGCGATTTGCCGCTGATCGTGCTGACCGCGGGCGAACGGTCGGCGGTGGAGGGCATGCCGGCGGAGGCGGTCGCGCAATTCCCCAGCCTCACCGCCGCCTGGAACCGCAGTCACGACGCGCTCGCGGCCTTGTCGACGCGCGGGGAGAACCGGATCGTCGCCGGCGCCGGCCATTCGATCCAACGCCACCGCCCGGACGCGGTGATCGCGGCGGTGCGCGAGGTGGTCGAAGCGGCGCGCCGCCGCTAGCCGTTGAAAGGGGACACGTACTTTTTCGCGAAAAAGTACGTGTCCCCTTTTGGCTGGTCAGCGCGGGGGCAGCAGCTCCGGGCGATATTCGAAATGCATGGTGTCGAAATGGGTCCATTTGCCGCCCCAGATGAAGCCGTGCCGCTCGAAGATCTCGACGATCTCCCACGGAATGCGGTTGCGGTAGCGCGCGCCCTCGCCGCTCGCCCAGCGCCAGTAATCGGATTGGCCCACATTGATGTCGATGGCGACGCCGTAAGCATGCATGCTGCGCTGGTCGGTGCCGGCGATGACCCGGCAATTGTAGGTGCCGGCCGAAGGGACGAGGTAGCGGGTCATGGCGGGCGGCAGCCGGTCGAGGTCGCGGATCACCGCCTCGAGCCGCCCGGCGACATTGTTGACGCTGGTAACCTGGAGCGGCGCGCCGCCGCGTCCCGGCATCCAGCGGACGTTGCGCAGGCGCGGCGCGACCTCGCCTCGCCGGCAATCGCCGTAGACGCGGTCGAAGAAGGGCTCGTTGCGCGCCCGGCCCGGATCCTCGCCGCCCTGCGGCGGCCCCTGCGGGCGGCCGGGCACGTAGCGGTCGACGAACATGTCGTCGATGTCGGGCCGCCGCAGCCTTTCCGCCCGCGTCTTGCCGGCGATGCCGTCGGAAATGGCCAGCCTCGTCCCGTCGCGCAGCACGACATGGGTCGCATCGACCGAGGCGACATGGTCCGGATAGGCGCGGACGAGGGCGGCGGCGGGCCCCGGCGCGGCATTGGACGCCGGCCGGGCGGGCGCGCCTTGTCCGTTCGCCGCCGCTTGATCGCCGCAGCCCGCCGCGCAGAGCAGCGCCAGTAGCGCGGCGCTAACGGATCTCGGCATGTTCGAGGGCCGCGTCGACGGCGCGGCGGCTGGCTTCGGAGGCCGGCGTCATCGGCAAGCGCAGGTCGGCGGGGAAATCGGGCCGGACCCGGGTGACAGCATATTTGACCGGGCCCGGCGAGGCATCGGTGAACAAGGCGGCGTGGAGCGGATAGAGCCTGTCTTGCAGTGCAAGCGCCGCCGCCCAATCACCTGACAAGCAAGCATTTTGAAAGTCGGCGCAGAGCCGGGGCGCGACATTGGCGCTGACCGAGATGCAGCCCGTCCCGCCCATGGAGTTGAAGCCCAAAGCCATGTCGTCGTTGCCGGAAAGCTGGACGAAATCGGCGCCGCAGGCGGCGCGCTGGGCGGAGACGCGGCCGAGATTGCCGGTCGCGTCCTTGACCGCGACGATGCTGGCGATGCGCGCCAGCCGCGCCATCGTCTCGACCGCGATGTCGGTGATCGTGCGCGAGGGCACGTTGTAGAGCATGATGGGAATGTCCACCGCTTCGGCGACCGCCGCGAGATGGGCGTAGACGCCCTCCTGATTGGGGCGGTTGTAATAAGGCGGCACGTGCAAAGCGGCATCGGCGCCGGCCGCCTTGGCGGCGCGGGTCAGCGCGATCGCCTGGCGGGTGTCGTTCGAGCCGCAACCGGCGATGACCGGGACGCGGCCGGCGGCCACCTCGACGCAGGTCTCGACCACCCGGCGATGCTCGCTCGAATCGAGCGTGGCGCCCTCCCCGGTGGTGCCGCAGGGGACGAGGCCGTGGCTGCCCTCGGCGATCTGCCAGGCGACGAAGCGCCGATAAGCGTCCTCGTCAAACGCTTCGTCGCGAAATGGCGTCACCAGGGCCGGGATCGAGCCGGAGAACATGGATCACTCCTTCACGTTCCGGCTTCGCGAGTCTTAGGGTCGGAGCCGAACGTCGCGGGGAACGTTTGAGACGGCTGATAAGGAGGGGATCATCATTCTGTCCAGCATGCATCGGAAGGCGGCCCTGTTTCTGCTGCTGGGAGCGTCTTCGTCGGCGCTCGCCGCGCAGGACGAGGGGCTCGTCCGGGACCAGGACGCGCGCGCGTCCGCGCCGGGCGCCTACAGCCCGGCGGCGGCGGCGAACGTCGCCCAGTGGAACGCGCTCAGGCAGAGCGACAGCCTGCCTTTCTCCGCTTATGCCTCCTTCCTGTCGCGCAACCGCGGCTGGCCGGGCGAGACGGCGATGCGCCGCTCCGCCGAGCGGCGGCTGTCGCTCGAGCCGGTGCCGCCGGCCGATGTGATCCGCTTCTTCTCGGAAACGCCGCCGGCGACGGCCGGAGGCTTTGCGCAGCTCGCTTTGGCGCTGCAGGCGAACGGGCGGCGGGAGGAGGCCAGGACGACGGCCAAGCGGGCCTGGGTTTCCGGCGTAATGCCGCAGGCCGACGAGCGGCGTCTGCTCGCCGCCTTCGGCCGCGATTTCACCTCCGACGATCACGACATGCGCATCGAAGCCCTGCTCGGCAATGGCGACACGGTGAGCGCCGCGCGCGCGCTCGCCTGGGCGCGGCCGGACCGGAGGCCCCTCTTCGAAGCCCGGCTCGCGCTCCAGGCCCGCGCCGCGAGCGCCGCCGATTTGGTGGCGGCGCTCGATCCGTCGACCGCGCGCGACCCTGGCCTGATCATCGACCGGGCCAATTGGCTCCGGAACACCGGCCAAAGCGCGTCGGCCCGCTTGCTGCTCGCCAACCGGCCCCGGCTCGACCGGCCGCCGGCCAATCCGGCGCGCTGGCTCGATACCGCGCTCATCCTGGCCCGCGCCGCCGCCAACGACCGCAACTGGCAGATCGTCTACGGCATCGCCTCGCGGCTCGAGGATCTCTACGCGCCCGGCGTCGACGTCTCCGATCGCCCCTATGACGAGCGCGACGATTATACGAGCCTGGTCTGGCTCGGCGGCCAGGCCGCCTTGTTCCGCCTCAACCGGCCCGCCGAGGCGGCGCGGCTGTTCGACCTTTACGGGCGCGCCGCGCGCTCGCCGCAGACCCGGGCCAAGGGCTTCTACTGGGCGTCGCGCGCCGCCGCGGCCGCCGGCCGCACCGCCGAGGCCCAGCGCTGGCTCGAACGGGCGGCCGACAGCCCCGACCAGTTTTACGGCCTGCTCGCGCTCGAACGGCTCGGCCGCACGCCGGCGGCGCCGCCGACGCCCGCGCCCGTCACCGCCGCGGAGCGCGCCGCCTTCGCCCAGCGGCCGATGGTCGAGGCGATCCGCTATCTCGGCACGGTCGGCCGGCGCGGCGACCAGAGCCTGTTCATCCGCGCCCTCGCCGGTACGCTCCGCAACGACCGCGAGCGCGCCGTCGCCGGCGAGTTCGGCCGCCAGATCGGCCGGCTCGACATGGGCGTCTGGGCCTCGCGCGAGGCGCGCACATCGGGCGAAAGCTTCTACGCCCGCCCCGCTTTCCCCGACGTGCCGATGCCGCCCGCTTATGCGCAAAATTGGGCGTTGGCTCACGCCATCACCCGCCAGGAAAGCTCGTTCGAGCGGACCGCGATGAGCCCGGTCGGCGCGCGCGGGCTGATGCAGCTCATGCCGGGTACCGCGGCGATGCAGGCGCGGCGGCTCGGCGTCGCCTACAGCCTGAGCCGGCTGACCGAGGATCCGAATTACAACATCCTGCTCGGCAACGACCATATCGCCTTGCTGATGAGCCAATATGGCGGCAACGCCGTGCTGGTGGCCGCGGCCTACAATGCCGGCGGCGGCAACGTGAATCGCTGGATCCGGGCCAATGGCGACCCGCGCCTGCCCGGCGTCGACGTCGTCCGCTGGATCGAGGACATCCCGTTCACCGAGACCCGCAACTATGTCCAGCGCGTGATCGAGAACATGGTCGTCTACGACCTCATCAACCCCAATCGCGGCGCCGCGCCGAACCGGGGGCGGATCAGCCGGTATCTCGGGATGCGACCGAGCTAGGTTCGGGTCGCTCCCCTTCCCGTCATGCTGAATGAAAGATGGACCCTGAACCGAGTTCAGGGTGACGGGATGAAAGGGGACACGTACTTTTTCGCGAAAAAGTACGTGTCCCCATCCTCTCTAAGTAGGGTGGCTTGATGTCCGAGAGACCGAACTTCATCACCCCCGACGGCTATCGAAGGCTGCGCGAGGAATATGAGCAGCTCTTCGCCGGCGAGCGGCCGAAATTGCTCGAGACGATCGCCTGGGCGGCGGCGAACGGCGACCGCTCGGAAAATGCCGATTATCAATATGGCCGCCGCCGGCTGCGCGAGGTCGACCGGCGGATCAACTTCCTGTCGCGGCGGATGAAGGAGGCGAAGGTCACCGATCCGGCGCGCCAGCCGGATAAGAGCCGGGCCTGGTTCGGCGCCACCGTCACCCTGGCCGACGCGGAGGACAATCAGCGGACCCTCACTCTGGTCGGCGAGGACGAGGCCGATGCCTCGGCGGGCCGGATCAGCTTCCACTCGCCGATCGCCCGCGCCGTGCGCGGCGCCGCGGTCGGCGACGTCCGCCGGGTCGCGCTGCCCGGCGGCGGGAAGGAGTATGAGGTGGTGGCGATCGACTATCCCGGCTGAGGAGATCGCGCCCCGCTCGTCACCCCGGACTTGATCCGGGGTCCGTCTTCTTCAGCGGCGGCGGTCAGAAGAAGGTGGATGCCGGATCAAGTCCGGCATGACGAAGGCCCCTAATCCTCGTCCTTCTTCAACACCTTGGCCAGCTTTTCCAGCTCCGGGCTTGCCGGCGGCGGGCCCTTGGGCAGGGCCTCGGCCAGCGCGTCGGCGACCTTGGTCAAAGCGGCGATGCGGGCCGCTTTCTTGTTATTGCCGTCGATCGCCGTCCAGGGCGCCCAGCGCGTGTCGGTTTCGGCGAACATCTCCTTGATCGCGTCGAGATAATCGTCGCGGCGGCCGCGGTTGCGGATATCCTCCGCATTGACCTTCCAGCGCTTCCAGGGATGGTCGAGCCGGGCCTCGAGGCGCTCCGCCTGCTCCTCGGCGGTGACGTGGAAGAAGAGCTTGACGATGAGCGTGCCGGCGGCGTCGAGCTGGGCTTCGAGCTCGTTGATCTCGTCAAAAGCGCGGCGCCATTCGGCCTTGTCGGCGAAGCCCTCGACCCGCTCGACGAGGACGCGGCCGTACCAGGAACGGTCGAAGATCGCGACCTCGCCGGCCTTGGGCATGCGCGTCCAGAAGCGCCAAAGATAATGATGCGTCTTTTCCTCCTCGGTCGGCGCGGCGATCGGCCAGACCCGATAGGCGCGCGGATCGCACTGGGCGGTCATCCGCTGGATCGCCCCGCCCTTCCCGGCCGCGTCCCAGCCCTCGCAGACGATGATCGCCGAGCGCTTGTGGACGAGATTGGCGACGAACAGATGGGAGAGGCGCTCCTGCAGCGCGGCGAGATCCGCCTTATAGTCGCCGGGATATTTCGCCCCCGACTCATAGTCCTTGAGCTTGATCGCCATCGCCGCGATCTAGCAGCCGCTCTATTCGGGCGCCACGACCTTGGCGGGATCTTTCGCTTCTGTCCCGGAAGGGGGCACCAGGCGGATGTGAAGCTCGCGCAGCTGCTTCGGGCTCACTTCGCCCGGCGCGTTCATCATCAGGTCCTCGGCGCGCTGGTTCATCGGGAACAGCACGACCTCGCGGATATTGGGCTCGCCGGCGAGCAGCATGACGATCCGGTCGATGCCCGGCGCCGAGCCGCCATGCGGCGGCGCGCCGAACTTGAAGGCATTGATCATCCCCGAGAAATTGGTGTCGACGTCGGCCTGGCTGTAGCCGGCGATTTCGAACGCCTTGTACATGATGTCGGGCCGGTGGTTGCGGATCGCGCCCGACGAGAGCTCGACGCCGTTGCAGACGATGTCGTACTGGAAGGCGAGGATGTCGAGCGGGTCCTTCTGCTCGAGCGCTTCCAGCCCGCCCTGCGGCATCGAAAAGGGGTTGTGGCTGAAATCGACCTTCTTCGCGTCATGGTCATATTCGTACATCGGGAAATCGACGATCCAGCAGAATTTGAAGGCGCCTTCTTCGATCAGGCCAAGCTCCTCGCCGATGCGCGTACGCGCCGCGCCCGCCAGCTTTGCCGCCTCGTCCGGCTTGCCGGCGGCGAAGAACACCCCGTCCCCCTCGCCCAGCCCGCAGCGGTGGGCTATCCAGGCGAGCCGCTCGTCGTTGAGCTTTCCAGCGATCGGTCCGCTCGCGAGCGAAGCCCCGCCCATCTCGTTCAGCTGCAGCTCGGCGTCGGATACGTCACCGTAATAATAGCCCCTGACCGCCGTGATGAGCGGCCCGAAGCGGATGTAGCCCAGCCCCGCCCAGCCCTCCGCGCGCGCCCATTCGTTCATCTTGTCGAAAAAGCTGCGAGGCAGATCGCCCGTCTTGGGAGCGGGAATCGCCCTGATGACGCTGCCCGCCTCGACCATGTTGGCGAACAACGAAAAATTGCTGCCGCGAAACACTTCGGTGACGTCGCTTATCTCGATCGGGTTGCGCAGATCGGGCTTGTCGGAGCCATATTTGAGCATCGCTTCCCTGTAGGGGATGCGCGGAAACTGGCCGGCGGGCGTCACGGTCTTGCCGTTGGCGAACTCTTCGAAGACGCCGGCCAGGACCGGCTCGATCGCTTCGAAAACATCGTCTTGCGTGACGAAGCTCATTTCGAAATCGAGCTGGTAGAATTCGCCCGGGCTACGGTCGGCGCGGGCGTCCTCGTCGCGGAAGCAGGGCGCGATCTGGAAATAGCGGTCGAAGCCGGCGACCATGATCAATTGCTTGAACATCTGCGGCGCCTGCGGGAGCGCGTAGAATTTGCCCGGGTGGACTCGGCTCGGCACCAGATAGTCGCGCGCGCCTTCGGGGCTGGACGCGGTCAGGATGGGCGTCTGGAATTCGGTGAAGCCCTGGTCTATCATCCGCCGGCGGATCGAGCTGATCACGTTGGAGCGAAGCAGGATGTTGGCGTGGAGCCGGTCGCGCCGCAAATCCAGATAGCGGTAGCGCAGCCGGATATCCTCCGGATAATCGGCCTCGCCCGCCACGGGCAGCGGCAGCTCCTCGGCGGCGGACTGGACGGTGACGATGTCGGCCACCACCTCGATCGCGCCGGTCGGCAGGTTCGGGTTGGTCGCCTCAGGCCCGCGCGACACCACCTCGCCCTCGATCGTCACCACCGATTCGGCGCGCAGATGCTCGAGGATGGCGAGCGGCTCGCTGCCGGCGCGGGCGACGATCTGGGTCAGCCCATGATGGTCGCGCAGGTCGACGAAGAGGACGCCGCCATGGTCGCGCTTGCGGTGGACCCAGCCCGAGAGCTTCACCCGCGCGCCGACATCGGTTTCGCGCAGCTGCCCGGCATTGTGGGTACGATAAGCGTGCATGGTCATGGCGGGAACGGCTTTAAGTCGAGGGTACAGCGGCAGGCGCAACGCGCCTTACCGCATCGGGATGCGCTCTCTAGCGCCTCGCCGCCGCTTCGTCACCCCATTGCCTTGACGGGCCATGCCCGGAGTGCCAGCCTGCGGAATCCGACGAGCGCGACGTCCGAAGCTGTTGGTTGGGGGAGGCGATCATGAAGGCACGGATCTTGTCGGCTGCATCCTGTATCGTCCTCGCCGCCGTCGCCTGCTCCGACAATAAGGGCCAAGGCTCGAACCAATCCAACACGCAATCGGCGGCTGCACCGGCACGCCCGGCCGCGAGCCCCGCGCTGTTTGCGCGGGCGGCCGAGTGCGCGGCGACGTTCGAATCCGTTGCCAATCTGTACGGGGTGCTCGGCGAGAGCAAGACCGGCGCCGAACGCGACCGCATGATGCAATCCGCCGAGCAGCGCGCCGCGGCCATGCGGCAGATGGTGGCCCGCGCCGTTGCGATCGGCACCGAGCTCGGCATGGCGCGAGCCGAAATCGCCGCCCGCGTCCGCGAGGCGCGGGAACGGCTCCTGCAGGAATCGCGCGCCGGCGATTTCGGCGATTTCGCCGTGCGGATGGGCCGCGAGGCGGATCGCTGCGTTGCCGCCATGCCCGAATTGCTCTGAGCCGCCTTGCCCGCGGCACGGTTTTTTGCCTGCCCCCGGCATCAGCCGCTTTGACGCTCGCCCTGCGGCGCTTATAGGCGCGCCATGCATATCCACCCGTTGATTACCGACACCGCCACGCTCGAATCCTTTTGCGAACGCATGGCCCGGTCGGATTTCGTCGCGGTCGACACCGAGTTCATGCGCGAGAACACCTATTGGCCGGACCTGTGCCTGTTCCAGCTCGCCAATAGCGAGGAGGCCGCCGCGATCGACCCTAAAGCGGAGGGGATCGATCTCACCCCGCTCCTCAACCTGCTCGTCAACAACGAGCATGTGCTCAAGATCTTCCACGCCGGCGGCCAGGATATCGAGATCGTCTTCAACCTGACCGGCGGCACCCCCCATCCCCTCTTCGACACCCAGATCGCGGCGATGGCGTTGGGGCTGGGCGAGCAGGTCGGCTATCAGAATCTCGTCGAAAGCCTGCTCGGGCGCACCCTCGACAAGGGCGCGCGCTTCACCGACTGGGCGCGCCGCCCGCTCGACAAGCGCCAGATCGATTATGCGATCGGCGACGTCACCCATCTCGCCGAGCTCTTCCCCAAGATGCTCGAGCGGCTGAAGCGGACCGGTCGCGGCGACTGGCTCGACCAGGAGATGGAGCGGATCGCCGACAAGGCGAACTACATCAACGATCCGGCGCTCGCCTGGAAGCGGGTCAAGATCCAGTCGCGCCGGCCGGACGCGCTCGGCCGGCTCAAGGCGCTGGCCGGGTGGCGCGAGATCGAGGCGCGCTCCAAGAACCTGCCGCGCGGGCGGATCATGAAGGACGAGACCATGGCCGACGTCGCCGTCCACCCGCCGGCGAGCCAGGAGGCTTTGGGCCAGGTCCGCGGCCTCTCCTCGGCGTGGAAGGGCAACGATATCGGCGCCAGGATGATGGAGGCGCTCGCCAATGCCGAGCCGCTGCCGGCGTCCGAATTGCCGGCGCGCGAGGATCGCGGGCCCGGGCTCGGCCGCGAGGGGGCGCTGGTCGCCGACCTCTTGAAGCTTTTGCTCAAGATCAGGGCGCGCGAGAGCAATGTCGCGCCGCGGCTGGTCGCCAAGTCGGAGGAGCTGGAGATGCTGGCGGCGGGGCGGCGCGAGGGGCTGGCGATCCTGGAGGGCTGGCGGTTCGAGGAGTTCGGGCGCGACGCGCTCGACCTGGTCGAGGGCCGGCTCGCTTTCGCGATCCGGGGGGGCAAATTGATCATGACCCGCACCGCGTTGGAGAGCGACAATGAAGAGCCCGATCGCCGCTTTGGCGCTGATCCTGCCGGCCTGCGCGACGACGGCGCCGGCTGAGGGCGCGGCGTCGTCCGATACCTGCAATGCCGCGGCGGCGCGCGCGCTGGTCGGCAGATCGGCCACGGCCGCGCTGGTCGCGCAGGCGCAGCGGCTGACCGGCGCCCGGCGGGTGCGCTCGATCCGCCCCGGCATGATGGTGACGATGGACTACAGCCCGGACCGTCTCAACATCCACATCGGCCCCGACGATAAGGTCGAGCGCTTCGCCTGCGGCTAGGCGAGCCCCCGGAAATCGAGCTCGTCTTCGTCATGCCGGGGTGACGCCGATATGGTCGCGAACGGCCCTAGGAGGCCGCCTTCAGCCCCAGCGCCGAGGCGAGGCTCTTGAGCCGGCGCTCGACGATCTCGCCGACCAGACCCTCGGCCCCGCGGTCGATGTCGAGCCTGAGCGTGTCGCCCTCGCGGCCAAGACGGCTGCGGGTGAGCCCGGCCGCGACGCCGCCGCTGAGGCGCTGGCCGAGCCGCATCGCATAGCCCCAGGCGGTCGCGCGCTTGAGCTCGGCCGGGGTGGCGAGGGCGGCGATCGCGGGATAGGGCAGATCGCGCCCGCCGCCGAAATTGCAGAACAAGGCCTGGGCGAGCATCACCCGGCCGGCCGCGTCGATCGCCACCCAATTGCCGTGCAGCGCCATGTCGATGCCGCGCTCGGCGCGGAAATCGGGGTGGGCGGCCCAGGCGATGTCGGCGAGCAGGCAGGCGGCGAGGCGCAGCCGGGCGCAGCGCGGGTCGTCGTCGAAGGCGGGCGCGATCCAGCGGTCGAGCAGGTCGCCATGCTGGGCGAAGCGGCCGAGCCCCGCGCCGGCCTCGCGCGCCGCCACGATCAGCGGATCGAGCCTCCGCTCGGCGCGCGGCAGCTCGTCGTAGAGCAGCCCTTCGCGGATGCCGAAGCTGGAGACGATGAGGCCGCCCGGAGCGAGCGCGCCGACTAGGGCCTCGAGCAGCAGATTGGCGTTGGGCAAGGTCGGGAAGCGCGAGATCGAAACCGAGCCCAGGTCCGGAATTGCGGGCCCCTCGCCACGGAGCACGTCGCGCAGCTCCCGGGGCCGGCCCACCGGCATGTCATATTGATGGGTGACGGGAAGCGGATGCTCGATCAGCGCCATGTCGAGCCGCGCCAGCGCCCGCCAGCTTCCCCCGACCAAATAGAAAGGGCGTCCGCGGCAGCCGCCGTCGAATCCCGCGGCCGCGACCGCTTTCGCCACCCGTTTCGCGAAATTCCCTTTCTCGGCGAGCGCGTCGAGACGCAGCACGCCGAGCGGGAGCGAGGCGCTGCGCAGCACGCGGCCGCCCGCCACCTCGACCAATTCGAGGCTGCCGCCGCCGAGATCGCCGACGAGGCCGTTGGCTTCGGGGATGGCCGAGAGCACCCCCTGCCCCGCCCTTTTGCCTTCCTCCTCGCCCGAGAGGATGCGCGGCTTTAAGCCGAGCGCCGTCACGCGATCGAGGAAGGCGGCGCCGTTCGTCGCCTCGCGCACCGCGGCGGTGGCGACGGTGCGCGTGCGTACCACCTTCATCTGGCGGATCAGCAGGCGGAAGCGCGCGAGCGCGGCGAGCGCGCGCGCCTCGGCCTCGGGGGCGATCGCGCCGGTTTCGCCGACCCCCTTTCCAAGCCCGGCCAGCACCTTCTCGTTGAAGATGACGGACGGAATCCGGGTCGCGCCGGAATAGACGACCAGACGGACCGAATTGGAGCCGATATCGATGATCGCGACCGGCTTTTCGGCGAACACGGGGGCTAAGCCCGGCCGCAATCACATCGACCTGTCACCCCGGGCTTGACCCGGGGTCCACCTTCTTCCGCCTCCGCGAAAAGGAAGGCGGATGCCGGATCAAGCCCGGCATGACGAAAGTGGGTCGATATGGTCATGCGGCCTAGGCCCGGCCGCGGGGGATGGTGAGCTTCTTGGGCGTCGCGTCGCCCGACTCCAGCGCCGCGCCGCGCCCCGACAGCGAGGGATTGGTCATGAAATAATGGTGGAGGTTGAACGGCGTCTCGCCGGGCAGCAGGGCGAAGCGCGTATAGCTGCCGTCGGCGTTGAGGTGCCAGCTCTGCTCATTGTCGATGATGTTGGCGACCATGACCTGGTCGAGGATCTGGGCGTGGACGGTGTCGTTCTCGATGGGCAAGGCATATTCGACGCGGCGGTCGAAGTTGCGCGGCATCCAGTCGGCCGAGCTGATATAGACCTTCGCCTCCCGGTTGGGCAGCGCGTCGCCATTGCCGAAGCACCAGATCCGGCTGTGCTCGAGGAAGCGGCCGACGATCGATTTGACGCTGATATTGTCGGAAAGGCCGGGCACGCCGGGCCTCAGGCAGCAAATGCCGCGGATGACGAGGTCGACGTCGACTCCCGCCTGGCTCGCCTCGTAAAGCTTGCCGATGATCGCCGGATCGACCAGCGAATTGAGCTTGGCCCAGACCGCGCCGGGCCGGCCGGCGCGGACGTTGGCGATCTCGGCGTCGATCATCGCCTCGAGCTGCGGGCGCAGGTTCTTGGGCGACATGGTGACGAGCTCGAGCGCGCGCGGCTCGATATAGCCGGTGATGTAGTTGAAGATGTCGGCGACGTCGCTGCCGACCCTCGGATCGGCGGTGAAGAAGCTCAAATCGGCGTAGATGCGCGCGGTCACCGGATGATAATTGCCGGTGCCGAGGTGGCAGTAGGTGCGGTAGCCGCCGCTTTCCTCCCGGCGCACCACCATCGACATCTTGGCGTGGGTCTTCCACTCGATGAAGCCGTAGACGACCTGGACGCCGGCGCGCTCGAGCGCGTCGGCCCACATCAGATTCTGCTCCTCGTCGAAGCGGGCCTTCAATTCGACCACGGCGGTCACCGATTTGCCCGCCTCGGCGGCGGCGATCAGCGCGTTGACCACGGCCGATTGCTTGCCGGCGCGGTAGAGCGTCTGCTTGATCGCGACGACGCCGGGGTCCTCGGCGGCCTGGCGCAGGAAGGCCAGGACGACGTCGAAGCTCTCATATGGATGGTGGACGACGATGTCCTTGGCGCTGATCGCGGCGAAGCAATCGCCGTCATATTCGCGGATTCGCTCGGGGAAGCGCGGCGTGTAAGGCGGGAATTTGAGGTCGGGCCGGTCCTCCTCGACCAAGAGAGCGAGGTCGGCGATGCCGAGGAAGCCGGTCGATTCGAAGACTAGGGCATCCGACGCGTCGATGCCTTCGCGAACCAGGGCTTCGAGCTCGTCGGAGATGTCGGCCTCGAGCTTGAGGCGGATCACCCTGCCCCGCCGCCGTCTTTTCAGGGCGCTGCGGAAGAAGCGGACCAGGTCCTCGGCCTCCTCCTCGATCTCGATGTCGCTGTCGCGGATGATCCGGAAGGCGCCGCCGCCCAATAATTTGTAGCCCGGGAAGAGCTTGGCGATCTGGCGCCGGATCACGGTCTCGATCGGCACGTAGCGCGCCGCCTCGCCGGGCAGGCGGATGAAGCGCGGCAAAGCCGCCGGCACCATCAGCAATTCGCGGATCGGCTCGCCGTCGGAGAGGCGCCGGAGGTCGAAGATCAGCGAGAAGCCCTTGTTCGGAATGAACGGAAAGGGGTGCGCCGGATCGATCGCCTGGGGGGTCAGCACGCGCGAGATGTGATCGTTGAAATGGCGTTCGAGCCAGTCCGCCTCCGAATCGCTGATCTCGTCATTGCCGGCCACGACGACTCCCGCCCCGCGCAGCGCCTCGCGCAGCTCCGCCCAGACCTGCTGCTGGCTGGCGGTGAGCGCGTCGGCCTCGCGGGCGATAGCGGCGAGCTGCTGCCCGGGACTGAGCCCGTCGGCCGAATGCTCCTCGACGCCGGCGAGCTGCTGGCCCTTGAGGCCGGCGACGCGGACCATGAAGAATTCGTCGAGATTGTTGCCCGAGATGGAAAGGAAGCGCAGCCGCTCGAGCAGCGGAAAAGCGGGGTTGCAGGCCTCCTCCAGCACGCGCCGGTTGAAGGCGAGCCAGGAGAGCTCACGATTGAAATAGCGCGCGGCCGGGGCTTCGCCGGCATCCGCGTCGTTGGCGGGCCGGGCCCGGGGCTGGGCCATCAGCCGGCGCTCCGCGCCCGGAAGATAAGCCCGGCCTCATCGAGCGCCCTCTTGGCGAGCGGGACGGTCATCCGGCGGTGGTGCGAGAGCATCACCCGGTCGAGGATGTCGACGATCATGATGACTGCGATATAGGAGCGTTCGATGCGCGGGACCAGATAATCGGCGAGCTCGGGCGGCGCGGCGATGCCGCGGTCGCCGAGCAGCTTGAGGATGAGCTGGCCGAGCAAGGCATCGTCGGGCGGGCCGATCTCGACCTGCGGCGTGGCGGCGAGACGCGAGCGCAGGTCCGGCAGCCCGATCTTCCAGGCCGGCGGCGGCGCGTCGGCGACGATGAGCAGCGGCCGGCGCCGCGCCTGGGCGTCGTTCCAGGCGTGGAACAGCGCCTCCTCCTCATGGCTTTCGGCATTGTCGAACAGGCGGCCGCCGGTCTTGCGCACGAAGATGCGGCCCAAGAGGCTGCGTCCGGACTTGCGCGGGCCGGTGATCAAAGTCGCCATGACCGGCCACAGCGACCAGCGCGCGAGATGCTCGAAGGCGGCGCGATTGGCGTCGGAGAGGAGGAAATCCTCGTCCCTGTCCGCCACCGGCCAGGCGAGCGGGAGCGCGATCTGGTCGGCCGGGCCGGTCAGCGCGAGATCCTCAGCGTGTTGCCATTGACCACCTGCACCGCCCAGCCCTGGGCGCGCAGGGCGGCCTGGAAGGCGGCGGCGTCGCCGGCGAAGGTGACCCGCATCACCGAGGTGCCGCCGGGCGCGAGGCTGATCGTGATCGCCGAGGTGACTCCGTCGGCACGGCTCACCGACACTTCGGCCTGCTGGACCGCGCCGGCATTGGGGGTGGCGACCTGGAGATTGAAGGTCTGGCTCGGCGCGGCCGGCACCGGCTCGGTCGGCGTCGCCGGCTCGGCCTCCTCGGCGAGCGGGTCCGCGGCCGTTTCCTCGGGCGCCGGGGGCGGTGGCGCGGCGAGGATCACCAGGCTGGGATCGGGCCGCAGCAGACCCTGCTCGAAGGCCTGGCGGTAGAGCCCGTCCATCCGCCGCACCCCTTCGTCCAGCATCGCCTGCTCGCCCGAGCTGTTCGCCACGCGCAGGATGAAGCGGCCGAGGAAGACGGCATCGGGCCCGTAGCGCGCGGTGAAGATGCCGACCGCCGGGCCGCCCGGATAGAGCCGCCTCAAATCGACTTCGGCGATCAGGATGTCGGCCGCGCCATATTGGTCGAGCAGCATCCGCCACCAGCCGCGCCCGCGCCTGCGGGTCTGGGCCGCGTTGAGCACCAGCGGATCGATGCCGCGGCCGGCGGTGCGGACATAATCGACCGGGCTGCCGGAGGTGCGGAACAGCGCCCAGGCGCGCTGCCAGCCGTTGCGATATTCGAAGCTGTAGGCGGTCGAGCCGCTGGTCATGACCGGGATGATGAGCATCGGCGCCGAGCGCGCGGTGAAGCCCGAGACGCCGAGCAGCTGCGCGGTGCGGGCGCGGTCGAACATCACGCCGAGGCGCGCGATATAGCGGCGCGGCCCGATCTGCTCCTGCTCGATGATGATCCCCGAGACGATCCCGCTCAGCGTGGAATCGGGCAGATCGGGCGCCTCGGCGAGCGGGCGGTTGTGGGTGCGCGCCCACAGCATCTTCCAGCCCAGCGACTGGGCGCGGCGCCAGCCTTCCGAGCGCGCCGCTTCGGCATTGGCGGCACTGACGTCGACCTGGACGCCGGTGATCTCGAAATTCGAGGTGCTGTCGACCGGCGCGATGCCGCGGTCGGCGCCTTCGAGCTGGGCGTAGAGGATGCCGCCCCCGACGGCGAGGCCGAGCGCGAGGACCGGAATCAGCAGGGCAAGCGGGCGGCGTCGCGTCGTCACGCGCGCCTTTTGGCGAGTTGGCCGTGGAAATCCAAGCGCGTTGTGGGTAGCGCGGACCCGGAGGTGGTTACCACCCGCTCATCCTGAGTAGCCGGTGAGCCTGTCGAACCGGCGTATCGAAGGACGCAGTGAATCTCCGACCGGTCCTTCGATACGGGCCTTCGGCTTCGCTCGGTCCCTACTCAGGATGAGCGGGAGGGTAGCGCAGAATGGAAACGGCACGTTGAGCGAGGACGAAAGCTACACCTACGCCAAAGCGGGCGTCTCGATCGCCGCCGGCAATGCGCTGGTCAAGGCGATCGCCCCGCTCGCCAGAGCGACGGCGCGGGCCGGGGCGGACGCGGCCCTGGGCGGGTTCGGCGGCTTTTTCGATCTCAAGGCGGCGGGCTATCGCGATCCTTTGCTGGTCGCGGCCAATGACGGGGTCGGCACCAAATTGAGGCTCGCGATCGACTCCGGCCGCCATGACGGCGTCGGCATCGACCTCGTAGCGATGTGCGCCAACGACCTCATCGTCCAAGGGGCCGAGCCGCTCCTCTTCCTCGATTATTTCGCCTGCGCGAAGCTCGACGCGGCCATAGCCGAGCGGGTGATCGCCTCGATCGCCGCGGGCTGCCGCGAGGCGGGCTGCGCGCTGATCGGCGGCGAGACCGCCGAGATGCCCGGAATGTATGCGGAAGGGGATTACGACCTTGCCGGCTTTTGCGTCGGCGCGGTCGAGCGCGGCGAGGCGCTGACCGGCGATCGGGTCGCGGCCGGCGACGTCATTCTCGGCCTGGCGTCGTCGGGCGTCCATTCGAACGGCTTCTCGCTGGTTCGCCGGCTCGCCGCCGACAAAGGCTGGAAGCTCGACCGGCCGGCCTTGTTCGACCAGGAAAGGCTGCTGATCGACGCGCTGCTCGCGCCCACGCGCATCTATGTGAAATCTCTGCTGCCCGTGATCCGCGCCGGCCAGGTGCGGGCGCTGGCCCATATCACCGGCGGCGGCCTGCTCGAGAATATCCCGCGCGTCCTTCCCGAGCGGCTTCACGCGCGGATCGACGCCGGCGCCTGGCCGCAGCCGCGGCTGATGGCCTTCCTCCAGGCGCAGGGCCATATCGAGCCGGGCGAGCTCGCGCGGACCTTCAATTGCGGCATCGGCATGGCCCTGGTGGTCGCGAGGCCCGACGTTAGCAACGTCATGCAAGCATTGGAAAATGCTGGAGAAGAGATCTTCAAGATCGGGCATGTCGAGCCGGGCGAGCGCGGCTGCACGGTCGCCGGGCCGGCGGAAAGCTGGGCGTCGCGCGAGGCCTGGAGCGCCGCCCATCATGGCTGAGCCGGCCAGGCTTGAACCCGTGCGCGTCGCGGTGCTGATCTCGGGCCGCGGCTCCAACATGCTGGCGCTCTCCGAGCATAAGCGCCGCGACCCCGGCCGGGCCTATAAGATCGTCCTCGTCGCCTCGAACGTGCCTGACGCGCGCGGCCTCGTCCTCGCCAAAAGGCTCGGCATCCCGATCTGGACGCAGCGCCATGAAGGCATGAAGCGGGCCGAGTTCGACGCCCTGCTCGACGCCCAGTTGCGCGCCCATGACGTCGAGATCGTCGCGCTCGCCGGCTATATGCGGCTGCTCTCGGCCGCCTTCGTCGAGGCATGGGAAGGGCGGATCCTCAACGTCCACCCGAGCCTGCTGCCGCTGCACAAGGGCCTCGACACGCACCGCCGCGCCTTGCTGGCCGGCGACGAGCATGCGGGCTGCTCGGTCCATCTCGTCACCGCCGATCTCGATTCGGGCCCGGTCCTCGCCCAGGCCGAGGTGCGGATCCTGCCGCGCGACGACGCCGACAGCCTCGCCGCCCGCGTCCTCGAGCAGGAGCATTTGCTCTATCCGCTCGCGCTCGAGGAATATTGCCGGGCCTTGCGCGAGTCGGAGAGCTAAAAGGGGACACGTACTTTTTCGCGAAAAAGTACGTGTCCCCATTCAGTGGTGTCCCCATTCAGTGGGGCCAGCGCACCGTGCCGTCTTCCGCGATCGAGAGCCCGGAATCGGGGAAATCCTGCGCGGTCAGCGCGGCGATGCGGCGGGCGGCGGCGCCGCCGGGGTCGTAATAAGGGCCGCCGGGCCGGTCCTGCCGCGCCGACACGATCCGTGCCGCGACGAGGCGGCCGTCGCGGCCCACGTCGAGCGCGGCGATCGGCGCCAGCGTGCTGGAGCCGCGCAGGCTGAACCGGCCATAGGTCCAGAAATTGCCGAGGCTGTAGGCGATGAAGCGGCCGCGATAGACTTCGATCGCGCGCGGGATGTGCGGCCCGTGGCAGAAGACGATATCGGCGCCGGCGTCGACCGCGGCATGGGCGAAGGCATAGGGATTGCCCCTGTTCTCGCCGAGGAACAGCTCGTTGCCTCGGGTGATCGCGCTTCGCCCCTCCCCTTCGGCGCCGATATGGCAGGAGACGATGACCACGTCCGCCTGGCGCCCGGCCTCGCGGACCATGAGGGAAAGGCGGGCGAGGTCGGTCACCTGCATGAGGCCGGGATTGTGGCCGAAGGCGACCAAGGCGAAGCGGGTGCCGTCCGCCAGGGTCTGGATGCCGATCCGGGTCGCGGGCGCGTCGCCGCCGCTGACCGCGAGCCCGGCGCCGGTCAGGTTGCGGTAGGTCTCGGCGCGGCCGGGCGCGCCGAAATCGCCCGAATGGTTGTTGGCGTTGGAGACCAGGGTGAAGCCGGCGCGGCGCAGATATTGGGCGTGGAAGGGCGGGCTTCGGAAGGTGAAGCAGACCGAAGGGTTGCCGCAGGCCTTGGGATTGTCGGAGCGGGTGTGGATCGTGCCCTCGACATTGCCGAAGACGACGTCGCCGCCGCGGAACAGGCCGGATATCTCGCGGCCGAGCAGGTCGGCGGGATCGGCCGAGGGCGTCACCCGCGCGTCCATGATCGGGGCCGGCCAGTCGCTGCCCATCATGATGTCGCCGACGCCGATCACGCGATAGCTGGCGCGGGGCCGGCGGCCGCCGGGCGCACCCTGGGGCGACGTCGGCTGGGCGAGGCCGGACGCGGCACCGGTGTAAACCTCCTCGTCCGGCGCGACGCCCCGGGCCGGCGGCGCGGCCGACTCGGGGCGCGCGCCGGCGCCGACGGGCACTGTCACCGCGCCGGTGCCCGGCGACCGACCGAATCGGCCGGTGCCGATCGCAAGCGCGGCCGTCGCCACGCCCACGCTCAGCGAGATGAACGCCAAGCTCTTGAATTTCAACGCTAACCCCTCCCGATAAACCGAGTCGCACCCGCGAAACGACCAGCATAGCAGGCAATTTCAGGCTCTCCGAATCGCGGCGTCCCGATCGGCGAGCAACATTCGTCCCATCCCCATCACGACTCGCCGTACTTTCGTTGCATCCTTGGAACCAGACGGCCAAAGCGGCGGACGGATCACCGGGGTAGCGTACCTTTCCCACGATTAAGACGTGAAATGCGGCACCGCGCGACATTCGTCGTTCGCGCGTCACGCCCCATTTGGCGCATTCATTGGAGTCTTGAATGTCTGTTTTCGGAAAGCCTCTTGCGGTGGCGCTCGGCGCCCTCGCGCTTTCCGGCACCGCGATGGTGCCCTTCGCTTACGCGCTCGCCGAATCCTCGAGCCAGCCGAAGCAAATAATCCCCTTCACCGCGCCGACCCCCGCTGCCGCTCCGGCCGTGCTGGCCCAGCCCGAAGCGATCGTCGCGCCCGCTCTCGAAGGCGCGGCGGCTCCGGCCGAGGCCGCGCCCTCTCCGCCCGCAAGCGACGTCGTCGACGCTGAATTGACCTGCCTCGCCAAGGTCGTCGTCCACGAGGCCGGCAACCAGTCGCGCGACGGCCAGATGGCGGTCGCCCAGGTCGTCATGAACCGCGTCAACGATCCCCGCGGCCGCTTCGGCCGCACGATTTGCGGCGTGATCATGCAGCGCGGCCAGTTCTTCAACGTCCACGCCTACAA
This sequence comes from Allosphingosinicella sp., assembly GCA_035543935.1. Classification (GTDB taxonomy): domain Bacteria; phylum Pseudomonadota; class Alphaproteobacteria; order Sphingomonadales; family Sphingomonadaceae; genus Allosphingosinicella. The sequence continues at coordinate 62,117 of DATKIV010000030.1, read as the reverse complement.
TCCGCCGCGCAACGCGCGCTGGCGGACCGCGGTGGAGATCGCCCGCCAGGCGCGCGACGGCGATCATCCGCCGGTGATCGGCAATGCGCTGTTCTTCCATGCCGCTTATGCGGCGCCCTTCCGCGGCCGAGTCCGCGTCGGCCGCATCGGCGACCACGTCTTCTACCGCTAGGAAATGGGGACACGTACTTTTTCGCGAAAAAGTACGTGTCCCCTTCTCATTCCTCGAGCCTGACGTCCGGCGCCGCGGGCTCCTGGCCGGCGAAGCGCAGGTTCATCACCCCCCGCCAGGCCTTGTGCAGCGTCTCGACCGGCCGGTTGAGACCCAATCGGGCGGTCGCGTCGTACCAGGTCTCCGACGCCGAGACGATCTTCGCGGTCGTATCGGTCGGGTGGAGCTCATAGGCCCAGCCGCGCAAAGTGTGAGCGTTGAACACGAGCAGGATAAAAGTCGCCAGCGCGATGATCGTGCTCGCCCATCTGAGCCCGTCATGCGGCAGCGGCGCCGCCGGCTCGGGCAGGTCGACCGGCGACAAGGTATGGGCGAGCCCGGTCGGATCGGGCAGCGGCGCCCGCTCGGGCTCCGTCCTTTCGATCTCTTCCGCGGCTCCAACCTTCTCAGGCATGTCTTTCGTCCCCGTCAGAACTGGTAGTAGATGAACGGCGCGACGCCTTCGGGGCGCATCGCGTCGACGATCAGGATCAGCAGGCCGACGCCAAGCCCGACCAGCACGGCAGGCATCGCGCGCACCCGCATCGCGACCCGCTGGATCGCGTAGGGCGGCGCATAATGGAAGCTCATCCCGACCAGGATCATCGCCAGCAACGCCGGCGTCAGCAGCGTCGCCGCACCACCGCCGGCGGTGAAGATGCCGGCGAGGAAGGCGAGCGCGCTGTCGAAGCTGGCCGCGCGGAAGAAGATCCAGCCGAGCAGGACGATGTGCAGCGTGATGACGATGCCCAGCACATTGGGCAGCGGCTTCCAGCCCTTGGGCCGGAATTCGCGCCACAGCCGCTCGATCGCGAGGACCGAGCCGTGCAGCGCCCCCCAGATGACGAAGTTCCAGCTCGCGCCGTGCCACAGGCCGCCGAGCAGCATCGTCGTCATCAGAGCGATGCAGAGCCGCGTCAAACCGTGGCGCGAGCCGCCCAGCGAGACGTAGAGGTAATCCCTGAGCCAGCTCGACAGGCTGATATGCCAGCGCCGCCAGAAATCCTGCAGCGAGACGGCGCGATAGGGCTGGTTGAAATTGTGCGGGAAGCGATAGCCGAGCAGGGCCGCGAGGCCGATCGCCATGTCGCTATAGGCGGAGAAGTCGCAATAGATCTGCACCGCATAGCCGTAGACGGCGGCGATCAGGTCGATGCTGCCATGCGCGGTGGGATCGAAGAAGACGTTGTCGACGAGGCCGGTGGCGAGCTCGGAGGCGATGATCGATTTCTTGAACAGGCCCCAGACGATCAATGAGAGGCCCATCGCCGCCATCGAGCGGGTGAGTTCCGGCACCTTCCTGAATTGCGGGATGAGGTGCGACGCGCGGACGATGGGGCCGGCGACGAGATGGGGGAAGAAGCTCATCAGGAGGACCATGTCGAGCAGGGTCGCCCGCTCGGTCTTGCGGCGGTAGATGTCGATGACGTAGCTCATCCCCTGGAAGGTGAAGAAGGAGATGCCGACGGGGAGCACCACCTGCATGATCGCCAGGTCGCGCTCCCAGCCCATATTGTGGAGCAGATGATCGACCTGCTCCATGAAGAAGCCGTAATATTTGAAGAAGCCGAGGATGGTCAGGTTGATGGCGATGCCGACGCCGAGCCAGACCTTCCTGAGCTTCGGCCGGCCCTCGGCGCTGACGATCAGCCGGGCCGCGCTCCAATTGAGGATGCCGCTGGCGATCAGCAGGGCGACGAAGCGCGTGTCCCACCAGCCGTAAAAGACCCAGGAGGCGACCAGCAGCACGATCTTGCGCCACTCGTTCGATCCTCTGAGCGCCCAGGCGAGCGCGAACACGACCAGGAAGAAGATCCCGAAGGTGAGCGTGGGGAACAGCATCTCAGGGGCGCCTGGGCTCGATGGCGGCGTCGATCATGCTCCCGATCCGGTCGCCGCCGCTGCGGGTGAAATGGACATGGTCGCCGCGCATCTGCTCGGTCAGGCGCCATTGATGGGAGGCGCAGCGCCCGCCCATCGCCGCCGCCCAGTTCCAGAAGGCGACCCGCATCTGGCGCGCCACCGCGATCTGCCGCTCGCGCACACGGGCAAGCGCGCGCGGCTCGAACCAGCCGTCGCCGCAGGCGCGGGAGGGATCGGCGATCCCGGCCTGGCGGGTGGCGGCGTCGGGCGGGCCGAGCAGGAGGATCGGCACGTTGGCGCCGGCGAGCCGCCTCACTCGGGCGATCTGGGCGCGCAGCACCGCTTCGTAGGCGTCGCCGCCGCCCGACGCCGAAAAGCCCTCATTGGTGCCGAAGGCGAGCACGATGAGATCGGGCCGGTAGGCGATGAGCTCGGCGTGGACGACGGCGTCGTCGGTGCGGCCGAAATGGGTGAGCTGGGCGCCGACCACGCCGAGGTTGGAAAGGGTGATGCCGCCGCGGCGCCGGAAGGTGCCGATCGAGGTGATGCTGACCACGCCGTCATCCTCGGTGGTGACCGAGGCGGAGGCCACCGGCGCGGCGCTGTCGACGGCATGGCAGGCCGGCAGCCGGCGCGGCGCATCGAGGCTCCAGCGGCGCTCCTCATCGCCCATTCTGAGAGCGATCGTGCCGCCGCCGGGCTGGGCGACCGCGCATAATATGACGCGGTCGAAATATTGGTCGGGCGAATCGGCGGTGACTCCGATCGTCTGGCCGGCCGCGCTCGCGGTCTGGGTGAAGCCGGAAATGCCGAGCGCCGGGCCGCCCTCGCGATAGCGGCCGCCGAAGGTCGCGTTGACGCTCCAGCCGGAGGTCTGCGAAGCGGTGACGCCCCAGGTGAGATAACCGGCATAAGGCCGGCCGGCGGCGAGCGCGCCGCGGCCGCCGAACCCGTGCCGGGCCTGCAGCCGGCTGCGCCAGCCGTTGGTGATGTTGTCGCCGGCGGTGTGGCTGTCGCCGATCTGGATGATGTGGACCGGCTGGCGGCCGTCGCGGCGGCTTGCCCTGAGCTTGGCCAGGAAGGGCGCGAGCGATTCCTCGTAGCAAAGCGTGGCGCAGCGGACGGGATCGGGCGCCTGCGCCACCGCGACGGCGGCGGCCGCGCCGATAAGCGACAGCATCAGCTCGGCGACCCGCTTTCGCGCCGGGCGCGGTTCGGGGTGGCGGCGGGCGCCTGGCGCTGGGCGCTCTGCCCCGCCTGGGCGCGCGCCAAAGCGACCGAGCGGCGGATGCGCTCGGTCAGCGGACGCATGACGATGATATAGCCCTGAATGGTCATGTGGATGCCGTCATTGGTGCGCGCATTGACCCGCGCGTTGGTGCGCGGATCGACCAGATAGGGCGCATAGCGGCCGGCGGAATCGGCGCTCAGGGTCGCCGTTTCGAAATAGGGGACGCCCAGCGCCTGCATGCGCGCGGCGTAGAAGGCGTTCATCCGGATCATGTCGGCGTCGAACGCGGCGTCGCGCATCTTCGGCAAGCCGACCCAATAGACCTGGACACCCCGCTCGCGGAGCAAGTTAACCACGGCCGTCACGCGCTCGGTGACGATGCGCTGCCAGCCCTCGCTCATGAAGGTGTTGCCATGGCCGTCGAGGTAGATGCCCTGGGTGTCGTTGGCGCCGAAGGAGACGATCGCGATGTCGAGCGGCTGGCGGTCGAGCTTCGAGCGGATGTCGTCGAGCAGGTTGAGGCTGCGATAGCGGGTGAAGCCGGTCGAGCGCTCGGAATATTGGTGGACCTCGAAGCCGTCGTCGCTGCGCAATATGTTGTAGAGCCCGGCCCAGACGCCGTCGCCGAAGCTGTCGCCGAACACGCCGATATGGATCTTGCGATTCTCGGCGACCGCCGAGGCGAGGCGCGCCGCCGGCGCGTCGGTTGCCCTGCCCTGCGCCGTGCCGACCGTATTTGGGGCCGGGGTGACCGCCGTCTGCACGGGCGCCGTCGCCTGGGTCCCCGGGCTCGGCTCGCCGCCGGTGAAAAAGGAGATGCCGACGACTGCGCCGACGGCGATGCCGATGAACAGGACGAGGGTCCGGTCGAGGCCGAAAAGCACTTTGTTCATCGGGTGCGCACCTGCCCCCTCGTCCACAAGGCACGGCCCGGAATTCGGGTCGAATGACCCGTGCCCGCCGCCCGCGCCAACTATGTTCGAATCGCCCGATCTTGGCAAGAGTCGCGCGCCGCTGCGAGCCCGTATTTTCCCGTGATCGCCAAGGGTCTTAGCGCGGGTCGCGGACGCGCGCCGGGGCCGTGCGCATGAGATCTGCGAAGAGCAGCCGGCCGATTCGGTCGCCGCCCTCGCGGGTGAAGTGGATATGGTCGTCGCGCATCAGGCCGGCGCGGTGCCAGGCGCGCGACGCGCAGCGGCCGCCCATCGCCGCTTCCCAATCCCAGAAGGCCAGGCCCATGGCGCGCGCGACCTCGCGCTGGCGGGCGCGGACCTGGCCGAGCAGGGCCGGCGTGTAATAGCCTTCGCCGCAATCGCCGCCGGCGGGCGCCGGGTCGCGGGTCGCCGCATCCGGCGCGCCGACGAGGAGGATCGGCACATTGGCGCCGGCGAGCCGCCGGATGCGGACGATCTGGGCGCGCAGCCCGGCTTCATAGTCGCGCGGCGAGACCCGGCGGTCGAAGCCTTCATTGGTGCCGAAGGCGATGATGACGAGATCGGGGCGATAGGCGTTGAGCTCGGCGCTCATCACGCGCTCGTCGCTGCGGCCGAAATGGGCGAGCTGGGCGCCGATCACGCCGAGATTGGAAAGGACCGCGCCGCCGCCGCGCCGGAAGGTGGCCAGCGAGGTGATCGTGACCGGGCCCGCATCCTCGGTGGTGACCGAGGCCGAGGCGGCCGGCGCGGCGCTGTCGACGGCGTGGCAGGCGACCAGCAGGCGCGGCGCGGCGAGGCTCCAGCGCCGTTCCTCGCCGCCGACGCGCACCACGATCGTGCCGCCGCCGGGCTGGGCGAGCGCGCACAGGACGAGCCGGTCGAACTCATGCTCGGGGGCGTCGGCGGCGAGGCCGATCGTCTCGCCGGCGGCGCGCGCCGTCTGGGTGAAGCCGGCAAGACCGAGCGGCGGCGATGCCGGCGTCGAATTGGTCCAGCTGTTCGCGGTCCAGCCGCCGCTCTGCGAGGCGGTGACGTTCCAGGTGACGTAATTCTGATAGGGCCGGCCCGCCGCCACCACGCCGCGGCCGCCATTGCCCAGGAGCGCCTGGAGCGGGACCCGGATGCCGTTGCTGATCGCGTCGGCGCTGGTGTGGCTGTCGCCGATCTGGAGGATATGGACCGGCCTGGTCCCGGGCGCGCGCAGCCGCGCATGGAAGGGCGCGAGAACTTCCTGGTGGTGCATGGCCGGGGCCGACGGCGCCGGGATCACAGGAATTTGCACCGCCGCCGCACTGCCAAAAATCAACCCGAGGAAAAAGCCCATCAGCCTCGCGAGCCGGCCGCGCCCGCGCGCGGGCTCGCGGCCTGGCGCAGCTCGGGTCGGCCGGCCTGCCGGCGCGCCGCCGCGATCGATGTGCGGATGCGCTGCGCGAGGCCGCGGGTGAGGAGGGTGTAGCCCGACATCGTCATATGAATGCCGTCATTGGCCCGCGCCGGCATGAGCCGGCCGGTCTCGGGGTTGCGCAGCGAGGACGCGAATCGCGCATTGGCATCCTGGGTCGCCGCCACGGTGTCGATGAACGCGACATTGAGCGCGCGCATGCGCCTGGCGAAGAAGGCGTTCATCCGCTGCACCTTGTCGTCGTAGCGCTCCGAGCGCATTCGCGGCAGGCCGACCCAATAGACCTGGACGCCGCGGCTGCGCAGCAAGGTGACGATCGCGTCGGCCCGCGCGCCGATGACGCGCTGCCAGGCCTCGCCCATATATTCGGCCGGGCGTCCGTCGGCCATGATGCCCTGGGTGTCGTTGGCGCCGAACGAGACGATGGCGATGTCGAGCGGCTGGCGGTCGAGCTTGGCCCTGACGTCGTCGAGCAGATTGACGTTCTGGTAGCTGGTGAAGCCGGTCGACGCGCGGCTGAGGCGGTGGACCTTGATGCCGTTGCCGTCGATCTGCTGGTCGAGCGCCCACCAGATGCCGTCGCCGAAGCTGTCGCCGAACACGCCGACATTGACGTCGCGGTCGAGCGAGGCGGCCGAGGCGAGATTGGGCCCGATCCCGGGCGCCCGCGGCGGCGCCGGCCGCGCGGCCGCGGCGGAGACGGTCGCGGCCTGCGTCCGCGCCTCGCTGTCGTCGACGGGCGCGAACAGGGAGAAGGCCAGCCCCCCCGACGCGAGCACGACGAGGACGATCGCCAAGCGGTCCAGCAAAGGAACCAGGACGTTCCTTACAAGCACTTCGTCCCCCGGTAGCCGTCGGCTCTGCGAAATTGCGCGCCGCTCGCGCGGCAAATATTTACTGCCATTTCCGCACGAGACACAAGCGCGCTCACTACGGCGTCCGTGCTTTTTCCGGACAACCGCGAAAATTGTGCTTTTCCCGTCACTTAACGGGGACGGCGGAAAAGGGGACACGTACTTTTTCGCGAAAAAGTACGTGTCCCCTTTCAGCCGACAATCTCGTCCGGCGCGAAGAAGAAAGCGATCTCGATGGCGGCATTGTCGTCGCTGTCCGAGCCGTGGACGCTGTTCGCCTCGATCGATTCGGCGTGGACCTTGCGGATCGTGCCGTCGTCGGCATTGGCGGGGTTGGTCGCGCCCATCACCTGGCGGTTGCGGGCGACGGCATCCTCGCCCTCGAGCACCTGGACGACGACGGGGCCCGAGGTCATGAAGGCGACGAGGTCGTTGAAGAAGGGCCGCTCGCGGTGGACGCCGTAAAAGCCCTCGGCCTGCTCCCTGGTTAGGCGGATCCGCTTCGAGGCGACGACGCGCAGCCCCGCTTCCTCCAGCATCGCGGTGATCGCGCCGGTGAGGTTGCGCCGCGTGGCGTCGGGCTTGATGATCGAGAAAGTGCGTGTCGTGGCCATGGCCCGCTGAAGCTCCGTCTATGAGGGATTGGTTCGGCCGGTCCCCTAACGGCGCAGTGTGACGAGGGCAAGGCTGGAGCCGGCCGATGAAAAAGGGGACACGTACTTTTTCGCGAAAAAGTACGTGTCCCCTTTCCGTGCTAGCCGCCCGCCGGCCGCACCACGATGCTGTAGGGCACGTAGAGGATGACCTCGGTCGGGCTCGCCCGGCTCCATTCGACCGGGCGGTCGAGCCCGCTCGCCTCGACCGCGTAATTGGGGCCGAAGCGCAAGGCGGTGGCGCGGCTGTCGGCGGCGATCAGGTCGAGGATCTGGCCGCGATACTGGTCGGGCGCGACCACCGAGAGAGTGAGCTCCCCGGACGGCCGGATCTCGGCGCGGCCGTTCGCGGGCACCGAGCGAACGAATTGCTGGAGCCGCTGAAGCGCGGCATTGCCGTCGGCCTCGCCGGAGAGCCGGGTCTTGATCAGGAAGGTGACCCGGTCCGTGTCCGGTCGCCCGTCGTTCACCATCTGGAGCGTCCGGTAATTGGCGGCGGTCAGCGGCGCGAGGATGAAGTCGCCCGTCGAAAGCTCGATGCCCGAGCGCCCGGCGAGGTCGATGGCGCTGCGCACCATCGTCAATATTTCCTCGCGGCGGCGGTCGGTCTCGCGGGTGTCGCCGACGATGCTGACGTACATCACCGCGAAGTCGGCGGTGCGGCGCAGCCCGATTGCGGGCCGGTTGCCGCCGGGCTCGTCGCGTTCGATCCGCGATCCGGTGATCATGACCTCGGCCATGCCCGGATCCTGCGCCAGCGCGGGCGACGGCAGCAGCATGAGCAGCGGCAGGGCGAAACGGGCGACGAGCTTCATGGCATCCCTCCCTCGGGGACAGTTACAGTAACTGTCCCCGTTCAATCTCGCGAGGGGACAGTTTCTAAACTGTCCCCGGTCAGCGCCTACTCGTGATTGTCGGCGAGATAGCGGTCGAGCAAAGCGACGCCAAAGCCGGTGGCGCCCTTTTCGTAGAGGTGGTTCGCCTTGTCCGACCAGACCATGCCGGCAATGTCGAGATGGGCCCATTTGACGCCCTCCTCGATGAATCGCTCGAGGAAGCAGGCCGCCGTGATCGAGCCGCCTTCGCGCGAGGCGCTGTTCTTCATGTCGGCGACTGGCGAATCCATGATCTTGTTATAGGCCTCGCCCATCGGCAGCCGCCACAGCAGGTCGCCGCTTGCTTTGCCAGCCGCGGCGAGGGCCTCGGCAAGGCCGTCGTCGTTGGAGAACAGACCGCCATGTTCGTGGCCAAGGCTGATGATCATCGCGCCGGTCAGGGTGGCGAGGTCGACGAGGATTTCGGGCTTATGCTCGCGCTGCGCCCAGGTCAGCGCGTCGGCGAGGACGAGCCGTCCCTCGGCGTCGGTGTTGATCACCTCGATCGTCTGGCCCGACAGCGAGGTGACGATGTCGCCGGGGCGCTGGGCATTGCCGTCGGGCATGTTCTCGGCCAGCGCGCAGATGCCGACGACGTTTACCTTGGCCTTGCGCCCGGCGATGGTCTTGATGAGGCCGGCGACCGCGCCGGCGCCGCCCATGTCCCACTTCATCGCCTCCATGCCGAGCGCCGGCTTGATCGAGATGCCGCCGGTGTCGAAGGTGATGCCTTTGCCGACGAAGACGATTGGCCTGGCGCCGGCCCTGCCGCCGTTCCAGCGCATCGCGAGCAGCCGCGGCGGCCGCACCGAGCCCTGCGCGACGCCGAGCAGGGCGCCCATGCCGAGCTTCGCCATCGCTTTCTCGTCCAGCACGTCGATCTCGACGCCGCTGCCGTCGAGCGCCGCGCGGACGCGCTCGACGAACGTCTCGGGGTAGAGGATGTTGGCGGGCTCGGTGACCAGATTGCGGGTGAGGTCGAGGCCGGCGAGCAAGGCGGCGAGGCGCGCCCACTCCTGCGCCGCGTCATCGCCGGCGCCGACCAGGACGACGGTTTCCAGCGTCGGCTTGTGCTTGCGCGGCAATTTGGTCCGGTAGGAATCGTGGCGCCAGCTCCGCGCCGCGGCGCCGAAGGCGAGCCGGGCGGAGTCGCGGCCGGCGAGGCCGAGGCCGGAAAGGTCGACGACCAATTTCGTCTCCCCCGACACCAGCAGCCGCGCGGTCAGCGCGCCGCCGGCCCGCTCGTAGACGCCGTCGCCCGGCTGCGCGCCGAGGCCGACGAGCAGCAGCCGGCGGACAATGCCGTCATCGTCGACGAAGGTCTCGGCGATGCCGCCCGGCTCGCGCTCGAAGCGCTGCGCCTCGGCGGCGCGCGCGGCGAGCGCGCGGGTGGGCTCGGCGAGCGCGCCGAGCCGGTCGTGGAGCACGTCGCCGCCGCGGACGGGGATGGCGAGCGCATAAGCGCCATCAGGGCGCGCGGCGGCGAATTCGACTTTGATCACGAGAGGATCTCCTGAGGCGCGATTTTCCCTGACTTGCCTGCGCCATTGCAGGGAGCGGCCTCAGGTGCAATAGGCTCGGGGGCGTCGCCTCGGCCTGAGCGGGATTTGTGAATAGATTTCAACTGATCTGCCGGACCGCGCTCCCCCTGCTGCTGAGCGCGCCGTGCGCGGCCTGGGCCCAGGAGACGCCCGTCCCCGCCGATCCCGTTCCCGCGGACACCCCCGCCGCCCCCGCCGACGGCGCGCCGGTCGAGGTCGCCTTCAGCTCGGACCAGCTCGTCTATGACGAGCGCGCCGATATCGTCACCGCCAGCGGCGAGGTCCGGATGACCCGCGAGGGCTATCGCCTGCGCGCCGATAGCGTCACCTGGAACCGCGGGTCGGGCCAGGTCCGCGCCGAAGGCAGCGTCCGCATCGTCAGCCCCGGCGGCGACGTCGCCTACGGGGATTCGGTCGAGCTCGAGGACACGCTCAAGGACGGCGTCGTCGAGAACATGCTGATCGTGCTCGCCGACGGCGGCCGGCTGGCGGCGCTTCGCGCCGAGCGCCACGACGGCGTCACCACGCTGCACCGCGCCGCATACACCGCCTGCGAGGTGGTCACGCCCGAAGGCTGCCCCAAGGAGCCGACCTGGCAGATCAACGCGGTCCGCGTGGTCCACGATCCGGTCCGCCACCGCATCTCCTATCAGGGCGCGACCCTGAACCTGTTCGGGACGCCGATCCTTGGCCTGCCCGGCCTGTCGCACCCCGACGGCAGCCAGGGCGGTGGTACCGGCGTGCTCGTCCCCGAGATCCGCTACAGCCGGCGCAACGGGCTCGAGCTCAGCGTGCCTTATTATCTGCGGTTCGCGCCCAATCGCGACGCCACCGTCACCCCGCACATCTTCACCGGCGTGCTGCCGATGCTCGAGGCCGAATATCGCCAGCTGACTTCGAACGGCGCTTTCTATGCGCACGGCTATTTCACTTATGGCTCGCGGATCGCGCTCGATCCGCTGGCGCCGCAGGGCGCGATCGGCAATGAGGGGATCAGGGCCTATGTCGAGGGCGGCGGGCGGCTGATCCTCAGCCCCGAATGGACCGTCACCGGCTTTGGCCGCTACGCCACCGACCGCACCTTCATGCGCCGCTACGACATTTCGCGCGACGACCGGCTGCGCTCCTTCGTCAATGCCGAGCGGATCACCGCGAACAGCTACATCTCGATCGCCGGCTGGGCCTTCGAGGGGCTGCGGCTGACCGACGTCGAGGGGATGCAGCCGATCGCTTTGCCGGCGATCGACGCGCGCTGGCGGATCGCCGATCCGATCGCGGGCGGCCGGATCGAGCTTCAGGCCAACAGCCTCGCCATCCTGCGCACCGAAGGCCAGGACAGCCAGCGCGCCTTCGCCAGCGCGCGCTGGGACCGGCGGATGATCACCCCGCTCGGCCAGGAGCTGGTGCTGACCGCTTATGCGCGCGGCGACATCTACCATGCCAGCGACACCTTGCTGACCCAGACGGTCAGCTATCGCGGCGAGGAGGGCTGGAACGGCCGCTTCATCGGCGCGGTCGCCGCCGACATCAAATGGCCGCTCGTCGGCGAGTTCCTCGGCGGCACCCAGCGCCTCACCCCGCGCATCCAGTTCGTCGCCTCGCCGCCGACCAGAAACCTCGACATCCCCAATGAGGATGCGCGTTCGGTCGACCTTGAGGATTCGAACCTGTTCGCGCTGAATCGCTTCCCCGGCTACGACCGCTGGGAGGACGGCGTCCGAGTCACGTACGGCGCCGATTGGGCGCTCGATCTGCCCAGCGTCTCGGTCCGCACCACGATCGGCCAATCCTACCGGCTCTCCAACCGCGCCGCGATCCTGCCGCCCGGCACCGGCCTCTCCGGCCGCTTCTCCGACATCGTCGGCCGCACCAACGTCAGGATCGGGCGGATGGTGAGCTTCACCCACCGCTTCCGGATCGATCAGCACAGCTTCGCGCTGCGCCGCAACGAGATCGACGCGACGATCGGCGGCCGCCGCACTTATGCGACGATCGGCTATTTGCGGCTCGACCGGAACATCGACCCGGCGATCGAGGATCTGCGCGACCGCGAGGAGATCCGCTTCGGCGGCCGGATCGGCTTCGCGCGCTACTGGTCGATCTTCGGCTCGGCGGTGATCGACCTGACCAGCCGGCAGGAGGATCCCCTGTCGCAGGCCGACGGCTTCACGCCGATCCGCCACCGGCTCGGCATCCTCTACGACGATGACTGCCTCGAGCTTGGCCTGACGTGGCGGCGCGACTATGAGGACAGCGGCGACGCCCGGCGCGGGAACTCCTTCTTGATCCGGGTGGCGCTGAGGAATTTGGGACGCTAAGGACTCCCCCGGAAAGCCGCTAAGCTGCGGTTCAGCAATTTCGATGCAGGATATGCGCCTGCTTTCACTGGAGGAATGATGAAGCTCGGTAGGTTGGCAAGGGCGGCGATTCTGTTGATCGCGCCGATGCTGTCGGCGATGGCCGCGGCGCAAGGCGGGGGGCAGCCGGCGCCGGAGCGCGCGCTCAATCTCCCCGGCAACGTCCAGTTCGTGGGCCAGCAGGATCCGAGCATCCGCAAGGCGACGGCGATCGTCAACGGCGACGTCATCACCGGCAGCGACATCGACCACCGGATGGCGCTGATCATCGCCTCCAACCAGATCCAGCTGCCGCCCGACGAGGTCGAGCGCTTCCGCGCCCAGGTGCTCCGCAACCTGATCGACGAAGCGATCCAGATCCAGGCCGCCCAGCAGCAGGAGCTCACCATCGAGGACCGCGAGGTCAACCAGTTTTACGAGCGCTTCGCCGCCAATTTCCGCCAGACGCCGCAGGGGTTCAGCGCCTATCTGCGCTCGATCGGCTCGTCGGAGCGCTCGATGAAGCGCCAGATCCGCGGCGAGCTCGCCTGGCAGAGGCTGCAGCGCCGCAACGTCGAGATTTTCGTCACCGTCGGCGACGACGAGGTGCAGGCGGTGATGCGGCGTCTGGAGGCGATGCGCGGCACGTCCGAATATCATGTCGCCGAGATCTTCCTCTCCGCGACGCAGGAAACCGCCGCCGAAGTGCAGGCCAATGTCGCGCGCATCGCCCAGCAGATCCGCGCCGGCGCCTCCTTCGCCGCTTATGCGCGCCAATATTCGGAGGCGACCACCGCGGCGAGGGGCGGCGACCTCGGCTGGGTCCAGGCCGGCCAGCTCCCCGCCGAGCTCGACACTCTGCTGCCGCAGATGCCGGTCGGCGCGATCACCGATCCGATCCCCAATTCGGGCGGCTTTTCCATCCTCGCCCTCGTCGACAAAAGGCAGATCCTGGTCGCCGACCCGCGCGACGCGCGGCTGAGCCTGCTTCAGATGACGGTGGCGCTGCCGGCCGGGACGACGCCGGCCCAGGCCGAGGCGCGGGCCGAGCAGCTCGGCCGCGAGGCGCAGGCCATAGGCGGCTGCGGCGGCGCTCCGGCGGGCGCGCAGCGCCTCGGCGCCGAGCTCATCTCCAACGACCAGGTCGTGGTGCGCGACCTGCCGCCCTCGCTCCAGCAGATGCTGCTCAACCTCAGCGTCGGCCAGGCGACGCCGGCCTTCGGCTCGCCCGAGCGGGTCAGCGTCCTCATCCTGTGCGGGCGCGACGACCCGCCGCCGATCAACGCGCCCAACCCCGACACCATCGCCAACGACCTCAACCAGCGCAGGGTCGCCAGCCGCGCGCAGCGCTACCTGCGCGATCTCAGGCGGGACGCGGTGATCGATTATCGCTGACCGGCCCGCCATCCCGCTGGCCGTCTCGCTGGGGGATCCGGCCGGCATCGGCCCTGAGGTGATCGCGAAGAGCTGGGAGCGCAGGCGGGAGGACAATGTCCCGCCCTTTCTCGCCGTCGGCAGCGTTTCGGCGGTGCGCGCGGTCTGGGACGGGCCGATCGCCTTGGTCGACGACCCGCTCGCCGCCTGCGACGAATATGACGAGGCGCTGCCGATCCTGAGGGTCAAGACCGACACCGAGGTCGTGCCCGGCCGGCCCGACCTCGAAGGCGCGCGCAACTCATTGGACGCGCTCGAATTCGCGGTCGGCCTGACCCGCTCGGGCGCCGCCTCGGCGCTCGTCACCGGCCCGGTCTCCAAGGCCCAGCTCTACGCCATCGGCTTCGTCCATCCCGGCCAGACCGAGTTCGTCGCCGAACGCTGCGGCGTCGCCGGCGATCTCGTCGCGATGATGCTGGCCGGGCCGACGCTGCGGGTGATCCCGGTTACCACCCACATCCCCCTGCGCGAGGTGCCCGAGCAGCTTTCCATCGAGCGCATCGTCACCAAGGGCCGGGCCGCGATCCGCGGGCTGCAGCGCCAGTTCGGGATCGAAAATCCGCGCATCGCCGTGGCCGGCCTCAATCCCCATGCGGGCGAGGAGGGGACGCTCGGGCGCGAGGAGCTCGAGATCATCCTGCCGGCGATCGAGCGGCTGCGCGAGGAGGGCCATGACGTCAGCGGCCCGCATCCGCCCGACATCATGTTCCACGAGCGCCGCCGCCGCAATTACGACGCCGCTCTGTGCATGTATCACGACCAGGCCCTGATCCCCTTGAAGACGCTCCATTTCGACGAAGGCATCAACATGACACTGGGCCTGCCGATCGTGCGGACCTCGCCCGATCACGGCACCGCCTTCGACATCGCCGGCAAGGGCATCGCCCATCCCGACGCGATGATCGCCGCCATCCGCACCGCCGGAGAATGCGCGCGGCGGCTCGCCGAGGCGTGAGCCTCGAGACCCTGCCGCCGCTACGCGAGGTGATCGCGCGCCACGGGCTGAGCGCGTCGAAGGCGCTGGGCCAGAATTTCCTGCTCGACGAGCAATTGCTGGACCGGATCGCGCGCGTGCCGGGGCCGCTCGCGGGTGAGCGCGTCTACGAGGTCGGGCCCGGGCCGGGCGGCCTCACCCGCGCGCTGCTCCGGGCCGGCGCGCGGGTGATTGCGGTCGAGCGCGACCGCCGCTGCCTGGCGCCCTTGGCCGAGCTGGGCGAAGCGGCGGCGGGCCGCCTCGCCGTGATCGAAGGCGACGCGCTTGCGGTCGCGCCGCCGGCGGGCGCCCATATCGTCGCCAACCTGCCCTACAATGTCGGCACGGCCCTGCTGGTGCGCTGGCTCGGCGGCGAGGCCTGGCCGCCGGCATGGCCGTCGCTGACCCTGATGTTCCAGCAGGAGGTGGCCGAACGGATCGTCGCCAAACCGGGGAGCGGCGCCTACGGGCGGCTGTCGGTGCTCGCCCAATGGCGCTCGACCGCGAAGCTTGCGATGAAGGTCCACCGCTCGGCCGTCGTGCCGCCGCCCAAGGTGATGTCGGCGGTGGTCCACATCGTCCCCGGCGCGCAGCCCGAGGGCGTCGTCGCCGCCACGCTGGAGCGGCTCACCGCCGCCGCCTTCGGCCAGCGCCGCAAGATGCTGCGCAGCGCGCTGAAGGGCCTGCCCGGCGCGCTGGCGGCGCTGGCGACGCTCGGCGTTGACTCCGAGCGCCGCGCCGAAACCCTCGCCGTGGACGATTTCGTGGCGATCGCGCGCCTGCTCTGAATGGGGACACGTACTTTTTCGCGAAAAAGTACGTGTCCCCTTTTTCTCGTGCCCCTTTTCTCAGTTCGGCCGCGGCGCCGGGGTCTGGGTGGGGGTCGGCGGGGCGCCCCGCTCGGGGCGCTGGGCGGCGAGGACGTCGGCGGGAGGACCGCGCTGGATCACGCCGGCGAGCTGCTGCGCCTGCGGACAGGGCTGGCCGCACAGGGTCTGCACCCGCTGCAAATTGGCCCGCGCCCGGTCGACCGCGCCGCGCTGGACGAAGGCCTCGCCCTGGCTGGCGAGCGCGGTGACGTCGTTGGGCTCGAGCCTGAGCGCGTCGGCATAATAGCGGACCGCCTTGCCGGGCAGGCGCTGCGCCTGGGCGACCCGGCCGAGCGCGATATAGGCGCCGCGATTGCCGGGGTCGACGGCGAGCGCGGTTTCGAGCAGGTCGATCGCCTCCTGGTGGCGGCCGGCGGCGGTCTGCGCCTCGGCCTGGCTGACCAGGCTGGTCGAGCGCGGATCGATCTGGTCGTCCGGACGCTGGCCATAGCCGGAGCTCGAGATGGTCGCCGCCGCCAGAGCGAGCGAAAAGACGATTGGCGTAAGGCGCATCAAATACTCCATCTTCCTGTCGCCGGCACCTCTAGCATGGGCGGCGCCAGCGCGCGACGAAAAAGCCGTCCGTGCCGTCTCGGCCCGGGCTGAGCAGCCGGCCCGTGCCCGCGGCCCGGCCGGCCTCGATAGCGACTGGCTCCGGAACCAGGGATGAACGGCCGGTCAGGGCCTCCGCCTGCCCCCTGCCCTCCTCGGCCAGCAGCGAGCAGACCGCATAGACGAGCAGGCCTCCCGGCTTGAGCAGCGTCAAGCCGATATCGAGCAGGCGCGCCTGGAGCGCGGTGAGCCGGTCGAGACGCTCGGGCGTGACCCGCCAGCGCGTCTCCGGGTTGCGCCGCCAGGTGCCCGTCCCCGAGCAGGGCGCGTCGACCAGGACGAGGTCGGCCTCGCCGGCGAGGTCGGCGAGCGCCTCGGCCTCGCGCCCCGGATCGAGCAGCCGCGAGTCGACGATTCCGACGCCGGCGCGGGCGGCGCGCCGCGGCAGCCGCGAGAGCCGGCCGCGGTCGCTGTCGGCGGCGACGAGCCGGCCCTCATTCGCCATTTCGGCGGCGAGCGCGAGCGTCTTGCCGCCGGCGCCGGCGCACAGGTCGACTGCCAGCATGCCGGGCGCGGCGCCGGCGCCGAGGCAGATGAGCTGGCTGCCTTCGTCCTGGACCTCGATCTGGCCGAGCCGCCAGGCCGCCAGCTGCTCGACCTTGGTGCCTTCGGGGAAGCGCAGGCCGATCGGGGAGAGCGGCGTCGGCTCGGCGTCGAGCGCGGGCGCTTGCCTGAGCCGGTTGATCCGGACGTCGAGCGGCGCGCGCCGAAGCAGCGCCGGGAGTTCGTCCTCGCCGACCAGAGGGTCGAGGCGCGCGAGCAGCCAGGCCGGCGCGATCCCGGCCGGGGCGACCGGTTCGCCGGGCTCGATGGCGGCCGGGCCGTGGGGCGACCCGTCGAAGAGCAAGGCGACGTCGTCGAGCCCGAGCAGGGCCGCGCGCCCGGAGACGGGCGGCTCCCCGGCCCTGCGGATGGCGCGGAAGACGAGCTCGCGCACCGCGCGGCGGTCGCCCGATCCCGCATAGCGGCGGGCCTTGAAATAGCGCGCGATCAGGGTGTCGGCCGCGGCCCCGCTTTCGCGCGCCGCGGCGAGGATCTCGTCGACCAGCTCGATCGCGGCCTGAAGGCGGGCTGCGGGGGTCATGGCGCTCCTACCGAAGGGGACACGTACTTTTTCCTACCGAAGGGGACACGTACTTTTTTGCCGAAGGGGACACGTACTTTTTCCCGAAAAAGTACGTGTCCCCATTTCCTCGCCGGGGCCACCTGAGTCGTCACCCCGGGCTTGACCCGGGGTCCACCTTCTTCCCGCGACAGGAGAAAAAGAAGATGGAGGCCGGATCAAGTCCGGCATGACGAAGTCGTGTCGACGTCACCGGCTGTCCTAACGCTGCGGATAATTCGGCGCCTCGCGGGTGATGGTGACGTCGTGGACGTGGCTTTCGCGAAGGCCGGCATTGGTGATTCGGACGAACTCGGCCTTCCGGAGGTCGGGCAGCGTCGCCGCGCCGGTATAGCCCATCGCCGCCTTCACCCCGCCGACGAGCTGGTGGATGACGTCGGCGGCATGGCCCTTATAGGCGACCTGGCCCTCGATCCCCTCCGGCACGAGCTTGAGCTGGTCCTTGATATCCTGCTGGAAATAGCGGTCGGCCGAGCCCCGCGCCATCGCGCCCAATGAGCCCATGCCGCGATAGGATTTGTAGGCGCGCCCCTGGTAGAGGAAGGTCTCGCCCGGTGCCTCCTCGGTGCCGGCGAGCAGCGAGCCGATCATCACCGCCGACGCGCCCGCCGCCAACGCCTTGGCGACGTCGCCGCTGGTCCTCAAGCCGCCGTCGGCGATGACCGGCGTGCCCGAGGCCGCCGCCGCGCCGGCGCTGTCGAGGATCGCGGTGAGCTGGGGCACGCCGACCCCGGCGACGACGCGGGTCGTGCAGATCGAGCCCGGGCCGATGCCGACCTTGACCGCGTCGGCGCCGGCGCCGATCAGCGCCCTGGTCGCCTCGGCCGTGGCGACGTTGCCGGCGACGATCTGGACCGCGTTGGAGGTCTTGCGGATCCGTTCCACCGCCAGCGCGACGTCGCGATTGTGGCCGTGGGCGGTGTCGATGACGATGAGGTCGCATTCCGCGTCGATCAAGGCCTGGCTGCGCTCGAAGCCCTTGTCGCCGACGGTGGTCGCGGCGGCCACGCGCAGCCGCCCGGTGCCGTCCTTGGTCGCGCCGGGATAAGCGACCGCTTTTTCGATGTCCTTGACGGTGATGAGGCCGATGCAGCGGCGGTCCTCGTCCACGACCAGCAATTTCTCGATCCTGTGCTGGTGGAGCTGGCGGCGGGCCTCGTCCTGGCTGACGCCGGGGCCGACCGTGACCAGATTCTCGTGGGTCATCAGCTCGGACACGCGCTGGCGCGGATTCTCCGCGAAGCGGACGTCGCGATTGGTGAGGATGCCGACCAGGCGCCCGTCCGCCTGCGTGACCGGGATGCCGGAGATTTTGTGGCGTTCCATCAAAGCGCGCGCGTCGGCCAGGCTCTGGTCCGGGCGGATCGTGATCGGATCGACCACCATGCCGCTCTCGTAGCGCTTGACGCTGCGCACGGCGGCCGCCTGCTCGTCCACTTCCATGTTGCGGTGGAGGACGCCGAGCCCGCCCAATTGCGCCATGACGATCGCCATCTCGGCGCCGGTCACCGTGTCCATCGCCGAGGAAAGGATGGGGATGTTGAGCGCTATCTCGCGGGTCAGCCGGGTCGAGGTGTCGGCCTGGCTCGGCATCACGCTCGACGCCGCCGGCTTCAGGAGCACGTCGTCGAAGGTCAGGCCGAGCGGGATGTCGAGCGCGGTCATGAAGCGGGCCTTTGCTGGCGCTGATAGGTTGCGGGGTCGGCGAGCCGGCCGGCGAGCGCGACGATGAGGTTGGCGTCCTCCGCGGCGCCGTCGAGGACGAGCTGGCCGTCCGCCTCGTCGTCCGGGCCGTGGTAGCGGCCGCCGAGGAAGGCGTTGAGCAGGGCCACGTTCGAGAAGGATCCTCCGACCATGATCGCCGGCACGCCGCGCTGGGCGAGCGCCCAGCCGTCCTGGCGCTCGATGAAGGCGGCGGCCTCGTCGTCGGGGTCGATCCGGCGGCCCATGTCGACGATGGTCGAATCGACCAGCCGGTCGAGCGCCGGCGTGCCGCGGCCCATCAGCGCGACCGGCTCGCCGGCCGGATGGATGGCGACCGTGTCCATGTTGATCGCGGCGACGATCGAGGCGAGCGGGACGATCGGATTCTCGGCGAAATAGGACGCGCCGAGCAGGCCAAGCTCCTCCGCGGCGGTGGCCAGGAACAGGATGTCGCGGGGCGGCCGGGGCTGCGCCGAGAGCCGCCCGGCGACCTCGATCAGGCTGGCGACGCCGCTGGCATTGTCGACGGCGCCGTTGCAGATGCGGTCGTCCTCGCCTTCGGGACGGCACAGGCCGAGATGGTCCCAATGGGCGAGCAGCAGCAGGCTCTCGCCGGTCGCGCGGTTGCCGCGCAGCCGGCCGATCACGTTGCTGGTCTCGATGCGCCGCACCAAGGTGGTCACCTCCAGCGACGCGCGCGCGTTCAGCGCGACGGCGCGGAAGGAGGAGCCGGGCTGGTCGTTGAGCAGTCTCGCCATGTCGCCGCCGGCGGCAGTCACCAGCCGCTGCGCCGCCGCCATCGACATGATCCCGTGGAGCGCCGGCATCGGTGTCGCGGGGTCCTGGGTCATGCCCGCCCTGATGCCCGCCGCGACCGTGGCCCAGTCGACATCGTCGCCGACGATGGCGATGACCGCGGCGGCGCCCGCCTCGGCGACCGCCTGTATGCGCTCGCCGGCCGAGGGGAAGCCCTCGATCTCGGGGCCCTGGAGCAGGATCAGCACCAATTTGCCGCGCACGTCGGCGCCGGCCAGCTGGTCGATGCCGCGGTCGGGCAGGCGGGCGCCATGGCCGGCGAAGACGACCGGGGCGGCGTCAACGCTGGCCCGCGCCTCCCGGCCGGTCAGGATGAGCTCGTCCGGCGCGATCTCGACGGCGCGGCCGGCGGCGGTCCAGCGCGTGGTGGCGCGGTCGGGCTTGCGCTCGACGAGGCGCAGCGTCTGGAGCCAGCCGCCGCTGTCCCCCGCCGGCTCGAGGCCGCGGGCGCGAAACTGCGCGACGATATAGTCGGTCGTGCGCCGCTCCCCCGCCGTGCCCGGCGCGCGGCCCTCAAAATCGTCGCCGGCGAGGACGGCGATGTGGCGCAGCAAATCGGCGGGCGCGATCGGCGCCGGCGCCTGCTGCGCGGCGAGCGGCGCCGAGAGGAACGCGAAGGCGAGGATCGGCGTCCTGAACATGACGCTGCTTAAGGAGGCGGGCCACGACTCGCAAGCGATTCGCGGGACCGGGAGAGCGCTCCATGGGGACAGTTACTTTTCCGCACGACGGCGGCCAGTCAGGCGATGCCGCGCGGAAAAGTAACTGTCCCCTTTCTGCCTACCGCGCCCTGGCGAGCAAGGCGCGGGCCGCCTCGACGTGGAGGCTTTCGATCATCCGGCCCTCGTGGCGCTCGGCCCCGCCGGTCGCCGCCTCGACCAGCCGGCGGGCGGCTTCGAGCTCGTCGGCGCTCGGTCCGAACAGGCGGTTGGCGGTCTCGATCTGGCTCGGGTGGATGACCGACTTGCCGTCGAAGCCCCAGGCGCGGCCCTGCCGGCATTCCGCCTCGAGCCCCTCGCCCGCCTCGAGCCGGTTGTAGACGCCGTCGAAGGCGGCGACGCCGGCGGCGCGGGCTGCGACCACGATCCGCTGCAGCGCATAGGTCAGGCCGGCCCGGCCGTCGGCCGGCGGCAGGCCGAGGCCGGCGCCGAGATCGTTGACGCCGGCGATCAGGCCGCGCGAGACCGTCGCGATCGCGGCCGCGTCGATCACCGCGCGCGGAGTCTCGATCATCGCCATCACCGGCTTCAGCATCAGCGCGGCCGCGTCCGCCACCTGGCGGGCGCTTTCGGCCTTGGCGAGGATGACGAAATCGGCCGCGGCGCGGCGGACCGCGACGACGTCCGCGCCATAATGGGCCGAGCCCGCCGGGTTGACCCGGATCGCCACCGGGCGGCCGCCAAAGCCGTCATGGGTCGCCGAAACCGCCGCCTCGCGCGCCGCGGCCTTGTCCTCCTCGCGCACCGCGTCCTCGAGGTCGAGCACGACCATGTCGGCGTCGAGCGTGCGCGCTTTCGCGATCGCGCGCGGGTTGGCGGCGGGCAGGAACAGCAAGGTGCGGCAGAGGCGCGGATCGGTCGGCTCCATGTCTCGCGATTCTTCTTGGATCGGCGCCACTTTGTCTACATGATAAGTCGCTCAAGCGAGGGAGAATGCCGGCATGGACATGGTCATCCTGGTCATCGTGGGCCTGGTCGTCCTTTGGCTGTTCGCCAGTGTGAAGGTCGTCCGCCAAGGCTATCAATACACGATAGAATATTTCGGCCGCTTCACGACAACGGCGCGCCCCGGCCTGAATTTCTTCCCCGCTTTCTTCTATCGCGTCGGCCGCAAGGTGAACATGATGGAGCAGGTGCTCGACATTCCGGGCCAGGAGATCATCACCAAGGACAATGCGATGGTCGGGGTCGACGGCATCGTCTTCTTCCAGGTCCTCGACGCCGCCAAGGCCGCTTATGAGGTTTCCGACCTCTATCTCGCGATCATGCAGCTCACGACCACGAACCTGCGCACCGTGATGGGCTCGATGGACCTCGACGAGACCCTGTCCAAGCGCGACGAGATCAACGCCCGCCTGCTCGTCGTCGTCGACCAGGCGACCGAGGCCTGGGGGGTCAAGATCACCCGCGTCGAGATCAAGGACATCCGCCCGCCCGCCGACATCGTCAACGCCATGGGGCGGCAGATGAAGGCCGAGCGCGAGAAGCGCGCGTTGATCCTCGAATCCGAGGGCCTGCGCGCGTCGGAGATCCTCAAGGCCGAGGGCCAGAAGCAGGGCCAGATCCTCCAGGCCGAGGGCCGCCGCGAGGCCGCCTTCCGCGACGCCGAGGCCCGCGAACGCGCCGCCGAGGCCGAGGCCAAGGCGACCCAGATGGTGTCCGACGCGATCGCCGGCGGCTCGACCCAGGCGATCAACTATTTCATCGCCCAGAAATATGTCGAGGCGGTCGCCCGCTTCGCCGATTCGCCCAACGCCAAGACGATCCTGTTCCCGGTCGAGGCGACCCAGCTGATCGGCACGTTGGGCGGCATCGGCGCGCTCGCCCGCGACGCGCTCGGCCAGAGCGATCAGGCGGCGCCGCGCCGCGGCCCGTTCGAGGGAGGCCAGCAATGACCTTCCTGCAAGGCCTCGATTATCATTGGTGGTGGCTGCTCGTCGCCGCGATCCTCGGCATCCTGGAGATCCTCGTCCCCGGCATATTCCTGGTCTGGATGGCGCTGGCGGCGGGCATTACCGGCCTGATCGTCGCGCTGGCGCCGATGCCGCTCGCCTGGCAGCTCGGCACCTTCGCCCTGCTCGCCTTCGCCGCGGTCTATTCGGGCCGCAGCGTCTATGCCCGCAACCCGGTCGCGAGCGAGGATCCCAGGCTCAACGAGCGCGCCTCGCGGCTGATCGGCCAGACCGTCACCGTCGAGACCGCGATCGAGAACGGCAAGGGCCGGGTCACCGTCGGCGACGGCGTCTGGAATGCGCGCGGCCCGGACCTGCCGAGCGGCGCCCGGGTGCGCGTGGTCGGCGCCGACGGCACCTGCCTCACGGTCGAGCCGGCCTAGGCCCGGGCGCGCACGAACCGCTCCGGCAAAAAGCGCTTTCCTACACTGTTCCGCGAATGTTCTAATCCGCCCCATGGGTGAAAGAACTGATTCGGGACCGCGCGGGAAGCGGCGGTGGATCGATGCGGCGGCGAAGGCGCGCTTCCTCTCGGCCTTGCGTCTGGGCGCGCCGATCGCGCTCGCCGCCGAAGCCGCCGGCTTCTCGGTCAAGGGCTTTTACGGCGTCCGCCGCCGCGAGCCGGCGTTCAGGCTTGGCTGGCTCTGGGCGCTCGAGCTCTCCGCCGCGGACGAACGCGCGCCGTCGCGGGACGGCGGCGGCGAAGGCGGGGACGGCCAGGTCCGCATCGTCCCCGGCCGCGGCCGCCTGCTGCAGCGGCGCAAGATGCGCTGCGTCCGCTTCACCCCGGCGCGTCAGCGCATCTATCTCGATCATTTCGCCGGCACCGCGGATTCGCAGGCCGCGGCGGCGGCCGCCGGCGTGTCCGTGGCGACCGTCGACAGCCACCGCCGCAAGCATCCCGAATTCGCCGCCGCGCACGACGAGGCGCTGCAATACGCCTATCCCAAGCTCGAGGCCGAGGCGGTGCGCCAGCGGCTGGTGGCGCAGGAGCGGCTGCGCGAGGAGCTGGTTCCGACGGGAGAGATGGCAACGGAGTTCGAGCGGGTGATGAAATTGCTCGCCCGCTGGGACCGCCGCGACGGCCGCCTCGGCCACCGCGAGGTGCGCCACGGTCACCTCAAGCGCTGGACCTTCGAGGAGGCGATCGTCGCGCTCGACAGGAAGCTGCGCGCGCTCGGCGTCCGCCACGGCGTCGCGCCCGGGGACAGTCACTCGTGACCGTCCCCATGACCCGGGAGCAAAAGGGGACACGTACTTTTTCGCGAAAAAGTACGTGTCCCCAAATGACCCGCGCCGAGATGCTCGCCGTGCTGCTCGCTCTGCTGCGGCTCCCGCCCGAGCTGCGCCGCATCGTGTTCATGGCGCTGCCCGCGCCGGCGCGCTGGGCGATCCTGGAGGAATGGTGGTGGCAGGCGCGCGGCGGCCAGATCGATCCCGGAGCCTGCCCCGACGGGTCGCCCTGGCGGGTCTGGGCGATCATTGCGGGCCGGGGCTTCGGCAAGACCCGGGCCGGCGCCGAATGGGTGTGGGCGCGTGCGCGGGAGAACCCGCGGGCCCGGATCGCGCTCGTCGGCGCGACCCTCGACGAGGTCGCGGACGTGATGGTCGAGGGCGACAGCGGCCTCCTCGCCTGCGCCCGCTGCGACGAGGCCCCGCGCTGGATCGCCACGCGCGGCCTCTTCCTCTTCCCCTCGGGCGCGCAGGCGCACGCATTCACCGCCGACCGGCCTGACAAATTGCGCGGGCCGCAGCATCATTTCGCCTGGTGCGACGAGCTCGCCAAATTTCCGCGGGCCGGCGCCGCCTGGGACAATCTCATGCTCGGCCTGCGCCTCGGCGAAACTCCGCGCGCCATCGTCACGACGACTCCGAAGCCGATCCCGGCGCTGAAGCGCATCCTTGGCCTGCCGCGCACCGTGACGACGCACGGCCGCACCGCCGACAACCCCGATTCCGCACCCGACTTCCGAACCGCCATGTACGAGCAGCACGGCGGCACCCGCTTCGGCCAGCAGGAGCTCGAAGGCCTGCTCCTCGAGGATTTCGAAGGCGCATTGTGGACCTGGGACCTGATCGACAAGGCAAGGGGCGAAAGGGGACAGTCACTTTCACGCGCGGAGCGGGACAGCGGGAACGGCGGCGCGGAAAGTGACTGTCCCCGTTCCCACGGTGCGGAAAGTGACTGTCCCCGTTCCGGCGGGGACAGCGGGAACAACGGCGCGGAAAGTGACTGTCCCCGTTCCGACGGCGCGCAAAGTGACTGTCCCCGTTCCGACGGTGCGGAAAGTGACTGTCCCCGTTCCGGCGCCGCTCCCCATTCCTTCGTCCGCACCGTCATCGGCCTCGATCCGCCCGCCAGCACCGACGGCAACAGCTGCGGCATCGTCGTCTGCGCCATGGACGAGGACGGCGTCGCCCACGTCCTCGCCGACCTCACCGCCCAGGGCCTCTCCCCCGAAGCCTGGGCCCGCCGCGTCGCCGCCGCCGCCGACCAATATGGCGCCAGCCGCGTCGTCGCCGAGAAGAACCAGGGCGGCGACATGATCAAGAGCGTCCTGCGCGCCGTCGACGCCGATCTCCCCATCCGCCTCGTCGCCGCGACCAGGAGCAAGGCCGCCCGCGCGGAGCCGATCGCGCTGAGGTTCGAGACGGGGCGGGCGCGGCTGGCGGGCCATTTCCCGGAGCTTGAGGACCAGCTCTGCGCGCTGACCTGGGACGGCTATCAGGGCGCCGGGAGTCCGGACCGGGCGGACGCCATGGTCTGGGCGATGACGGAGCTGTTCGACAAGGAGCGCGGGGGGCCGCGGATCGCGAGGCTCTGATGAAAGGGGACACGTACTTTTTCGCGAAAAAGTACGTGTCCCCTTTTTATGCCGTCCAACGTTTTTAGCGGAAAATTGTAGCCACGCTTGCGTTTTCCGGTTAATCGGAGCCATGCCGAGAGCCGCACGTCTCGTCGTCCCCGGGACACCGCACCACGTCACCCAGCGCGGCAACCGCCGCCAGCAGACCTTCTTCTGCGACGGCGACTATGCTCTCTACCTGAGGTTGCTCCGCTTCTGGTGCGGCAAGGCGGACACAAAGGTCTGGGCGTGGTGCCTGATGCCCAACCATGTCCACCTCGTGCTGGTCCCGGCCCGGGCCGACGGGCTCGCGGCGGCGCTGGCGCCGGTGCACCGTCACTACACCTGGGCGATCAACCAGCGCGAAGGCTGGCGCGGCTTCCTGTGGCAGAGCCGCTTCGCCTCGGCGCCGATGGACGAAACGCATCTTCATGCCTGCCTGCGTTACGTCGAGCTCAATCCGGTGCGGGCCGGGCTGGTCGAGCGGCCCGAGCAATGGCGCTGGTCGAGCGCGCGGGCCCATCTCGGTCTCGCCGCCGACGGAATCACCGCGCTCGCCGCCGCGCGCGAGCGCATCGCCGACTGGCGGGCGTTGCTCGACGACGGCCTCGGCGAGGGCGAGCGCGACGCGATCCGCGCCGGCGAACGCACCGGCCGAGCGCTCGGCGGCCCCGCCTTCGTCGCCGGCCTCTCGGCGGCGGCCGGACGCCCCCTCCGCCCGGCCCCGCGCCGATAAGCGGAAAAGGGGACACAGCGGAAAAGGGGACACGTACTTTTTCGCGAAAAAGTACGTGTCCCCATTCAGATGACCCACCCCAGCCGCGCCTCCTTCGAGAACAGTCGAGCCGGGGACGCAAAGATGTGTGTCCCCAACCCAGCCTGCCTCGCTCCCGCGAGTGTCTCCTTTTGACCATTGCGGACCCGGCAACACATGGGGTAATTTGTCCCGTAAGACAGCGCCTTGAAGGTCCTTTACGATGCAGATTGCGCTCGCACTCCTTGCCCAGGCCGCGATTGGGGCGACGCCCCTCGATGTCGACGTGCCGAACGCCATCGTCGGCCTCCACAACCGATATGTCCGCTGCCAGGACCAGAATTTCGACCCCCGCCACGTGCGCGACAGCGCCTCTTTCCGGGCTGAAGTCGAAAGGGCGATCCACGCCTGTGCGTCGCAGAAGACGGCTCTCGAGCGGCAGGCCGAGACAGTCTTGGCCGCCTTGCCCGAATATGCGGATGCGCCACGAAGGCAGAGGGCGATTAGGGAAGCTTTCGACGGCTACGACCGCACGCGGCGCCTGATGGCTCGGGCGCGCCCACGCTAGGATCGGAGCAGCGCCGCCAGATCCGGCTCCATCCATCCGAGCCGCGCTTCCTTCGAGAACAGCACCTCCGCCGAGTAGAAGCGCAGCGGCCAATCCCGCCGCCCCTCGGGCGCCAGCAGCACCGCATTGACCCGCTCGGCCAGCCCCCTCCCCTCGCTCCCCGCCAGCGCCGCCCGCAAAGTGCGGATGAACAGCTGCGTGATCGTCTCGTGATAGCCTTCGGTATCGCTGTTCACCCCGCCGACGCTTTCATTGTAGCGGCGGATGAGGGCCGGCAGGTCGCGCTCGGGCAATATGTCGGGCCGTTCGAGGATGATCCACGCGGTGGTGCCGATATGCGCTTCGTGCGTCCATTCGGGCTTGGGCAGGGTGCGGGCGAGGAAGCCCTCGCCGACCCGGCGGATCGCGTCGTCGTTCGGCCAGAGCCGCGGTTCGTGGTGGTGTTCCATCATTCGGTCCTTGGTCGGGCCGTCACCCCGGACTTGCCTGCCCCGGGCTTGATCCGGGGATCCGCGGTCCACCTTTCCTTCTCGATACCGGGAAGAGAAGATGGATCCCGGATCAAGTCCGGGATGACGAGCGGGTAAAAGAAAAGGAGCGCGCCGACTTGTCGCCGGCACGCTCCCTTTTGTCCCTTCCCCCTCTCCCATTTGGGGAGAGGGTTGGGGTGAGGGTCTGGCTGGGCGTCAGGCCGCGCTGATCACGGGCTCCCGTATTTGTTGCTGCGATTGGCCGGGTTGCGGCGCGGCGGTGACGACCCCGGCGTCGACGTGGGTTGCGAATTTGGCGAAATTGGCGGTGAACAGGCCGACAAGCTTCGCCGCCGTGGCGTCGTAATCCGCCTTGTCGGCCCAGGTGTCGCGCGGGTCGAGGATCGCGCTCTCGACGCCGGGCACGCTGACCGGGACGTCGAAGCCGAAATAAGGATCCTTGCGGAATTCGACGTTGGCGAGCGAGCCGTCGAGCGCGGCGTTGAGCAAGGCGCGGGTCGCCTTGATCGGCATGCGGCTGCCGACGCCATATTTGCCGCCGGTCCAGCCGGTGTTGACCAGCCAGCAATGGACGCCGCCTTTGGCGATCCGCTCCTTCAGGAGGTTGCCGTAGACCCAGGGGAAGCGCGGCATGAAGGGCGCGCCGAAGCAGGTCGAGAAGGTCGCCTCGGGCTCGGTGACGCCGATCTCGGTGCCGGCGACCTTGGCGGTGTAGCCGGAGAGGAAATGGTACATCGCCTGCTCGGGCGTCAGCCGCGCGATCGGCGGCAGCACGCCGAAGGCGTCGGCGGTGAGGAAGACGACGTTCTTCGGCACCGGGCCCATATTCTCGGCCGAGCAATTGGGGATATAATGGATTGGGTAAGCGCCGCGGGTATTCTCCGCGAGGCTGGCATCGTCGAGGTCGAGGATTCGGGTCGCTTCGTCCATCACCACATTTTCGAGCACGGTGCCGAAGCGCTTGGTGGTCGCGTAGATTTCGGGCTCGGCCTCGGGCGAGAGGCGGATCATCTTGGCGTAGCAGCCGCCCTCGAAGTTGAACACCGCGGTGTCGGACCAGCCATGCTCGTCGTCGCCGATCAGGGTGCGGCTGGCGTCGGCGCTGAGCGTGGTCTTGCCGGTGCCGCTGAGGCCGAAGAAGACCGCGGTGTCGCCCTTGGGCCCGATATTGGCCGAGCAGTGCATCGGCATCACGCCGGTCGGCGGGAGCAGATAATTGAGGATGCCGAACACCGACTTCTTCATCTCGCCCGCATAGGCCGTGCCGCCGATCAGGATCATCTTCTCGCTCAAGTTGACCACGATCACCGTCTCCGAACGGGTGCCGTGGCGCGCGGGGTCGGCGCGGAAGCTCGGCAGGTCGATGATCGTGAATTCGGGCTCGAAGCCGGCCAGCTCCTCCGCGCCCGGGCGGACGAGCAAGGTGCGGATGAACAGGCTGTGCCAGGCGAGTTCGTTGATGACTCGGACGCGCACCCGGTGCTCGCTCTGCGACCCGCCGTAGAGGTCCTGGACAAACAGCTCCTTCTTCCCGGCCAGCGCGGCGAGGAAATCCTCCTTGAGCGCGGCGAAATGCTCTGGCGCGATCGAGGCATTGTTGTCCCACCAGATAGTGGCTTCGGTCTCGGCGTCGCGGACGATGAACTTGTCCTTCGCCGAGCGGCCGGTATGCTTGCCGGTCCTGACGACGAGCGGGCCGTCGGCGGCGAGCAGGCCCTCGCCGCGCTTCAGCGCCTCCTCAACCAGCACGGCCGGGCCGAGGTTCCAGTGCAGAACCGCACCTGTGTCGATGCCCTGGTATGACAGATCGAATGACGGGACCTTCTGGGCCACGTAAGTTCCTCTCGGCGAATATGGGTCGGCCCTGGCGAAGGGGCCTCGTTCTTGCCGGGCGCATATCGAAGCGGCGCGCCTGCGTCAAAGGGTAGCGCGGCGAAGCGCCCTTGGCTAAAGGCCGTATGGGCAGGGCAAGTGGGTAGCAACGGACGATGTCGATAACGATCGCGCTTGTCGACGACGACCGCAACATCCTGACCTCGCTTTCGGTCACCTTGCAGTCGGAAGGCTTCGTCACCCGCCTCTATTCGGACGGCGAGGCGGCGCTGAAGGCGCTCGTCGACAATCCGCCCGATCTCGCCGTGCTCGACATCAAGATGCCCCGCATGGACGGGATGGAGCTGCTCCGCCGGCTGCGCGAGAAGAGCGACTTCCCGATCATCTTCCTGACCTCCAAGGACGAAGAGCTCGACGAAGCTTTGGGCTTGGCGATGGGCGCCGACGATTACATCGCAAAACCGTTTTCCCAGCGCCTCCTCCTCGCCCGCATCCGCGCGGTGCTACGGCGAACCGAGATGCGCGCCCGCCCGCCGGCCGAGGACGATGCGCCCGAGCAGGCCGAGATCGCGCGCGGCCGGCTGCTCATGGATCCGGCCCGGCACCGGGTGAAATGGGACGGCGGCGATGTCACGCTGACCGTGACAGAGTTCATGATCCTCGAGGCGCTGGCCCAGCGCCCCGGCGTGGTCAAATCGCGCAATCAGCTGATGGACGTCGCCTATCAGGACGACATCTATGTCGACGACCGCACCATCGACAGCCACATCAAAAGGATGCGCCGCAAGTTCCGCACCGTCGACGACGATTTCAACGCGATCGAGACGCTCTACGGCGTCGGCTACCGCTTTGCCGAAGAGTGAGAGGCCCGGCCCGATCCGCGGTTGGTCGAAGCGGCTGACGCTTCGTCAGCGCATCCTCGCGGTCAACATCTTCGCGCTCGCCATCCTCGCCGGCGGCATCTTCTATCTCGACAGCTTCCGCAGCCGCCTGACCCAGGCCCGGGTCGACCAGGCCCAGTCGGAAGCGGTGATGATCGCCCATATGCTCGCCGCGCTCCCGGCCGGCCAGCGCGAGCCGATCCTCATCCGCCTCGGCCGGGATTCGGGGACGCGGCTGCGCCTTTATGCGCCAGGCGGCGCGCGCGTGGCGGACAGCTGGCACAATGCGACGCCGACTTACACGTTGCGCGACCCTTCGATCCAGCCTTGGTATCGCGACGTCGCCCTGTGGCTCGACAATGGCTTCGACACGATCGTCGGCGCGCCGCCGCCGCCCGAATTCGTGCCGCCGGTACGCGACGTGCTCTCGGCCTGGCCGGAGGCGCAGCAGACGCTGCGCACCGGCGCGCCGGCGCCGATGCTGCGCCGCGCGCCCGACGGCACGCCCTATATCGCGGCGGCGCAGCGCATCGAGGGCGCGGACCGCCAGGTGCTGCTCTTGACCGTCAACGCCCGCGACGTCCGGCGGGTCGTTCGTGCCGAGCGCTATTCGTTGTTCCTGATCCTGGTCGGCACCTTGATCGTTTCGATCCTGCTGTCGCGCTTCCTCGCCCGGACGATCGCCAAGCCGCTGCGCAAGCTCGCTCATGCCGCGCATCAGGTGCGGCGCGGCAGCGCGCGCGAGGTCGACGTGCCGACCCTGCCGGCCCGGACCGACGAGATCGGCCAGCTCGCTCGCGCGCTCCACGAGATGACGCAGAGCCTCAGGCAGCGGATCGACGCCACCGACGCCTTCGCCGCCGACGTCACCCACGAGCTCAAGAACCCGCTCGCGTCTTTGCGGTCGGCGGTCGACACGCTCGAGCGGGTCGACGATCCGGCGCTCAGGCGGCAGATGCTCGACGTCGTGCGCCAGGATGTCGGCCGGCTCGACCGGCTGGTCGTCGACATCGCCGAAGCCTCGCGGCTCGACGCCGAATTGTCGCGGGCGCGGTTCGAGCCGATCGACGTCGGCCGCACGATCGAAACGATGGTGCCGGTCTGGGAGGAGCGCGGCGCCAAGAGAATTGGCGGCCGCGCCGAGATCGCCTTCGCGCGGCCGCGCGTCGGCACGGCGGTGATGATGGGCGACGAATCGCGGCTGGCGCGGCTGATCGACAATCTCGTCGACAACGCCATCTCATTCTCGCCGCCCGGCGGCCTCGTCCAGGTCGGCGCCGTGCGCCTTGGTGACGAGGTCGTGATCTCGGTGCAGGATGAAGGCCCCGGCGTTCCCGGCGACGCACGGGAAGCGATCTTTAACCGGTTCCATAGCATCAGGCCGGAAGAGGATTTCGGCCGCCATAGCGGGCTCGGGCTGGCGATCGCGCGGGCGATCGTCGAAGGGCATGGCGGGCGGATCGAAATCGAGGACCGCCACGACGGACGAACGGGGGCACGCTTCGTCGTCCGCTTTCCGGGAGTTAGCGCATGAGCCCCCCTTCCCTTTCCTCCGAGACGCTCCATGTCAGCGCCGTCGCCATCAAGGGCCGCGCCGTCCTGATCGGCGGCCGCTCGGGCACCGGCAAGTCCGATCTCGCTTTGCGGCTGATCGACCGCGGCGCGGATTTGATCAGCGACGATTACACCTTCATTCACCGGGTGCAGGGCCAGGCCCTGGCCAGCGCGCCGGCGACCATCAGGGGGAAGATCGAAGTGCGCGGCGTCGGCATCGTCGAGCGTGAGCCGGTCGCCGACATCCCCGTCGCGTTGTTCGTCGACCTCGACGGGCAGCCCGAGCGCCTGCCCGGCGGCGAGGAGCGGATCTCCGTCGCGGGCGTCGCGATCCCGACCGTCGCCCTCCAAGGCCACCAGGCCTCGGCGCCGCTCAAGGTCGAGGCGGCCCTGCTGCTGTTCGGGCTGCCGGCCGGATGAGCGCGACGATCGAGATCATGTCCTTCGCCTTCTCGCGCGGCGAGCCGCCCGACGCGAACCTGGTCCTCGACATGCGCTTCCTGAGGAACCCGCACTGGCAGGAAGCGCTGCGTCCCCTGTGCGGCCGCGACGAGCCGGTCGCCGATTATATCGCGGGCGACGCCGCTTATGGCGATGCCATGGCCAGGATCGAGGATCTGCTGCTCACCCTGCTCCCGCTCTACCGCGAGGATGGAAAGTCCTATGTCTGCGTCGCATTCGGCTGTACGGGCGGGCGCCATCGCTCGGTCCATGTCGCGGAGCGAGTCGCGGCACGGTTGCGCGCGGCGGGTTTTTCGCCCAGTCTCGTCCATCGCGACCTCGCCGCGCCGCCTCGTGACGTTGGAGAGCGATCCGCTGGGGCACGGGCAGACGGCAGCTAAGGTGAATAAATGATCGGTCTGGTATTGGTGACCCATGGGCGGCTCGCGTCGGAGTTCATCGTCGCCATGGAGCATGTGGTGGGTCCGCAGGAGCGGATCGCCGGCATCTGCATCGGCCCCGACGACGACATGGACCGGCGCCGCAAGGACATATCCGAGGCGATCGCCGACGTCGACGACGGCAGCGGCGTCATCATCCTCACCGATTTGTTCGGCGGCACCCCCTCCAACCTCGCCATCAGCCTGATGAAATCGGACAAGATCGAGGTCATCGCCGGCGTCAATCTGCCGATGCTGATCCGGCTCGAAGGCGCGCGCAAGACCATGGACGTCCGCGCCGCCGTCGCCGCCGCCCGCGAGGCGGGGCGCAAATATATCTCCGTCGCCTCCGAAATCCTCGGCGAGGCAGCCGCCTGACATGGTCGCTCGTACCGTGGAGGTCCGGAACAAGCGCGGCCTCCACGCCCGCGCCAGCGCCAAATTCGTCACTCTGGCCTCGCAGATCGACGCCGCGATCGAGGTCGAGAAGGACGGCAACAAGGTCTGCGGCACTTCGATCATGGGCCTGATGATGCTGGGCGCCGCAATGGGCGACACGATCGTCATCAGCGCCACCGGCCTCGGCGCCGAGCTCGCGGTCGAGCAGCTCGCCGCCCTGGTCGAGGCGCGCTTCAACGAGGACGTGTGAGGCCGTGCGTCTTCCGTTCCCCGGCGAAGGCCGGGGCCCAGGCCGTCCGGCGGTGCCGCTGGGCCCCGGCTTTCGCCGGGGAACGGATAGGCTGATGCCCAGGCAGATCACCGCCTTCTCCAATCCCCTGGTCAAGCAGGCGCGCTCGCTTCGCGACAAGAAGAACCGGCGCGCCGAGGGGCTGTTCCTGGCCGAGGGGCTGAGGATCCTCACCGAGGCGCGCCAGAGCGGCCGGCTGCCCGAGCGGCTGTTTTTCAGCGACGGCTCCCACCCCTTGCTTGCCGCCCTGATCGCGGCGACCGAGGCGGCGGGCGGGGAGGCGATCGAGACCGGCCCGGACATCCTCCACAAGATCAGCGGCAAGGACAATCCGCAGGCGGTGATCGGCGTCTACCGGGCGTTCGACACGGAGCTCGCCGGGATCGATCGGAGCGCGGCGCCGCTCTGGATCGTCGCGCAGGCGCTGCGCGATCCGGGCAATCTCGGCACGATCCTGCGCACCGGCGACGCGGTCGGCGCCGGCGGGCTGATCCTGATCGACGATTGCGCCGACCCTTTCTCGGTCGAGGCCGTGCGGGCCTCGATGGGCGCCTTGTTCACGCAGGCGATCGCCGCCGCGCGCTGGGAGGACTTCCTGCCGTGGCTGCGCGGCGGGCCCGGCCAGCTCGTCGGCACCAGCCTCAATGCCACGGACGACTATCAGCAGGCCCGTTACGAGACCCCCTGCTTCCTCCTCGTCGGCAACGAATCGCAGGGGCTGCCGGCGGCCTATGAGGCGGAATGCGACCTGCTCGTGAAAATCCCGATGATGGGCCGGGCGGACAGCCTCAACGCGGCTGTCGCGGCGGCGGTGATGGCCTATGAGGTGCTGAACCAGCGCCGACGCATAAAAGGGGACAGTTACTAGTAGCTGTCCCCATTAAGAGAGGAAAAGATGCCGGGCGATATCGAAATCTCGCGCGCTGCGCAGATGCTGCCGATCGGCGAGATCGCGGCCCGGCTCGGCATTCCCGGCGAAGCGCTCGAGCCTTATGGCCGCTTCAAGGCCAAGATCGCGCTCGACTGGCTGGCGCGGCGCCGCGACGGGCCGCGCGGCAAGCTCATCCTGGTCACCGCGATCAACCCGACGCCGGCGGGCGAGGGCAAGACCACCACCTCGGTCGGGCTCGCCGACGCCCTCAACCGGCTCGGCCGCAAGGCGATCGTCGCCCTGCGCGAACCCTCGCTCGGCCCCTGCTTCGGGATGAAGGGCGGCGCCGCCGGCGGCGGCTATGCGCAGGTGGTGCCGATGGAGGAGATCAACCTCCATTTCACCGGCGATTTCCACGCCATCACCAGCGCCCACAATCTCCTCGCCGCCTTGATCGACAATCATATCCATTGGGGCAACGAACTCGGCATCGACGTGCGCCGGATCGTCTGGAAGCGGGTGATCGACATGAACGACCGCGCGCTGAGACGGATCGTCCAGTCGCTGGGCGGGGTCGGCAACGGCTTCCCGCGCGAATCGGGGTTCGACATCACCGTCGCCTCGGAGATCATGGCGATCCTCTGCCTCGCCGAGGATTTCGAGGATCTGCGCGCGCGCCTCGCCCGCATCGTCATCGGCTATCGCCGCGACAAGAGCGCGGTGACCGCGCGCGACCTCAAGGCGGACGGGGCGATGACGGTGCTGCTCGCCCAGGCGATCCAGCCCAACCTCGTCCAGACGATCGAGAACAATCCCGCCCTCATCCATGGCGGCCCGTTCGGCAACATCGCCCATGGCTGCAATTCGGTGATCGCGACCAAGGCGGCGCTCAGCCTCGCCGATTATGTCGTCACCGAGGCGGGCTTCGGCGCCGATCTCGGCGCGGAGAAATTCTTCGACATCAAATGCCGCCAGGCCGGGCTTCATCCCGACGCCGCGGTGATCGTCGCCACCGTGCGCGCGCTCAAATATAATGGCGGCGTCGCCAAGGCCGATCTGGCCGCGGAGAACGTCGCCGCGGTCCAGGCCGGCGGCGTCAACCTCGCCCGCCATATCGAGAATGTCCGCCAGTTCGGCGTTCCGGCATTGGTCGCGATCAACCATTTCAGCTCGGACAGCGACGCCGAGGTCGAGGCGGTCCGGCAGATCGCCGCCGCGCATGGCGTGGAGGCCGTTCTCTGCACCCACTGGGCCGATGGCGGCGCCGGCGCCGAGGCGCTCGCCGACAAGGTGGCGGCGCTCGCCGATGCCGGCGGCGGCCAGTTCGCGCCGCTCTATGACAATGAGCTGAAGCTGTTCGACAAGATCAACACGATCGCGACCCGCATCTACCGCGCCGACGAGGCGATCGCCGATTGGGCGGTCCGCAACCAGCTCCATTCATGGGAGAAGGAAGGCTACGGCCATTTGCCCGTCTGCATGGCCAAGACCCAGTACAGCTTCTCGACCGACCCGGCCTTGCTCGGCGCGCCCAGCCACCATGTCGTGCCCGTGCGCGAGGTCCGGCTTTGTGCCGGCGCGGGCTTCGTGGTCGCGGTCTGCGGCGACCTGATGACCATGCCTGGCCTGCCGAGGACGCCGTCCGCCGAAGCCATGCACATCGGCGCGGACGGGCTGATCGAGGGACTGTCGTGACGCTTGCGGCAAGGTTCACGAGAAACGCGAAATTCCCGGAATTTCAAGGTCATTTGCGGAGGAGGGTGCACACCGAAATTGTTGATTTAGAGATAGTTATGCAGCGATCTTTATACAGGAACACTGCTTCAAGGGGTTCACGAAGTTCACGATCTACAGGGCCCCGTTCACCCTCGCTTCAAAATCTTCAGTGGTTGCTGTCGTCAACCTGAGAAAGAGCGGAGTCGCGATGAGCATGACACACGGATTCCTACAAAGAAACGGGATGTTCCTGGGCGCGTTGCTGCTCGCCGGCTGCGCGACGACGGGGACCGCACAGGTTTATCGCGCCCATGGCACCGAGCCGTTCTGGGGCGTGACGATCGGCGGTGGGCGGATCGTCTACGAAGCGCCCGACCAACCGGGAGTGAACGTGGCCGCGCCCCGCCGACGCCCGATCGCCAACGGCTATCGCTACGTCACGCCCGCCATCCGAATCGACGTAACCCATGTCCGCTGCAACGACGGCATGGGCCACCGCTATTATGCCGATACCTTCCAGGTCTATTTTCCTGGCGGCGACCGGCCGCTCGAAGGCTGCGGCGGCGCGACCTTGCCGCCCGACACGCTCAACGATACCGGCTGGGGGATCGCCGCGATCGACGGCCAGGCGATCGCGCCGGCCGAGGATTACGGCCTCCAGTTCGCCGACGGCAGGTTGAGCGGCCAGGCCGGCTGCAACCGCTTCTCAGGCGCCTATGCCGAGGCGGGAAGCACGCTGAGGCCCGGCCCGATCGTGTCGACGCGCATGGCCTGCCCGGAGCCCCGCATGACCCACGAGCGCAGGATGCTGCGGCTGCTCGGGGGCCGCGTCCGCCTGTCCTATCCGGACGGGGATACATTGCTGCTGACCGGAAACGGCGTCACCGCCCGGCTGCGGCGCTACTGAGGCTCGTGCCAATCGTCAAGGCGAGACACCGAACAGCCATAATAATGCGGCCGATCTGGCCAATCGCCGGCGAAGAGATTAGCTTTCCCGGTCGCCGCGAGTCGTTCTCTCGTTTTGGCGCCAACTTCGAGGGGGTAGAAACATGCGCCATCCGATCGGGATCTGTCTGGCCGTGGCCTCCGTTGCGGCCTGCTCGAATCCGGGGGGCAACAATGGAGTCGCGGCCAACGAGGCCGGCAACGCCGCCGCTGCGAACCCCGCCCCCGCTCCCGCGCCCCCGCCTGCCGCCAACACCGTGGCCGGCAACAACATGGCGGCGGCGGCCCCTGCCGCGGCCTACACCGCGAACGGCTTCGAGCCGGGCTGGGCGCTGAGCATCGCGGGCGGCCAGATGGTCTATCAGTCGCAAAACGGCCCGAACCTCACCGTGCCGGCGCCCGCGCCGCAGACCGTCAACAACGGCCTCAAATATGTGACCTCGCAGCTGACCGTGACCATCATCCACACGCCGTGCCAGGGCGTGAACGAGCACAATTACGCCGATACGGTGCAGGTGGATGTCGCCGGGCAGACGCTGAACGGCTGCGGCGAATAGAGCACGCGGCCGCGCGCTCCCCTCAATTCGGCGTGCCGCCCTCGGTCGGGAACAATTTGGTGAGCGGCCTGGGCGCGCCCTCGACCACCGGGAGCGCCTCGATCTCCTTGGTTCCGCTCGACACTTCGAGCGCCTCGAAGCGCCTCGCCTGGGTCATCACCTGCGTCTCCAGGCTGCCGACGAAGGCGTTGTAGGCGCCCATTGCGAGCTCGAGGTTGCGGCCCATGCGCGCGACATGGCCGCCCATCGTTGCGAGCCGCGAATGGAGCTCCTTGCCGAGCCGCGCGATCTCGGCCGCCTCCTCGGCGATCTTCTCCTGCCGCCAGACGCTGGAGACGGTGCGGGCGATGGCGACCAAGTTGGTCGGCGTGGCGAGCAGCACCCGGCGCTCGAACGCCCATTCCCAAAGCCCGTCATCCTGCTCGAGCGCGGCGGTGAGGAAATGCTCGCCGGGAATGTACATGACGACATAATCGGCGGCGTCGCCGAACTGGTCCCAGTAATTCTTCGAGCCGAGCTTTTGGGCATGGACCCGGATCGAGGCGGCATGCGCCTTGAGATGCTCGGTGCGCAGGGCGTCGTCGACCTGATCGTTGGCGTCGAGATAGGCGTTCAATGAGCATTTGGCGTCGATGATCAGCTTGCGCCCGCCGGGCAGGCGAACGATCACGTCGGGACGAAGGCGGCCGTCCTCGGTCTCGACCGAAACCTCGGACTGGTAGTCGGCATAAGGCGACAGACCGGCCTGCTCGAGCACGTTCTTCAAGGACTGCTCGCCCCAGCGTCCGCGCGCTTTGGGGCTTGAGCGCAGCGCGTTGACGAGGTTGCGGGTTTCGTCGCGGACCTGGCTGTGGCCGGCATGGAGCAGGGTCACCGCCTCGCGCAGCGCCTCGTAGCTCCCCACCCGCTCCTTCTCGACCTTGCTTAGCCCTTCCTCGTAGCGCTTCAGCGTCGCCTCGACCGGCTGGAGCAGGGCCTTGAGCTGGGCGTCGCTCTTCTCGGTCGCCTGGTTGAAGCGGGCGTCGGCGCGTTCGAGGAACTGCTTTTGCGCCTCGCTCAGCAATTTGGCGCCGACCTCGTGGAACTGGGCGGTGAGCGCCTCCTTGGCCTCGATCATCTCCTTCATCCGCGCCTCGAAATTGCGGGCGTCGGCCTGGAGCGACGCAAGATCGCGCATCGCGGTGTCGCGCTCCCTGCCGACCTTGGCGAGGGTCGCGCGCAGCTCTTCCGCGGCCCTGGCCCGCTCCTCCAGCGCGCCGGTCCGCCCGCGCGCGGCGAACCAGCCCAAAGCGGCGGCCGCGATCAGCAAGGCGGCGACGAGGAGAAGATTCAGGGGATCCATGGGCGCGCAGTCCAGGTGGAACGAAGAGCGAACCTAGAGCAGGCGAGAGAAAGGCTCAAGCGCGTTAAATAGGGATAGTCCCTCTTTTTAGGCCGCCGCCTTGCGCAGCTTGGCGATCTTGCGGAGGATCATCTCGCGCTTGAGCCGGGAGAGGTGGTCGATGAAGAGCACGCCCTGGAGATGGTCCATTTCGTGCTGGAGGACGACGGCGAGGATGCCCTCGATATCCTCCTCGTGCGCCTTGCCCTGTTCGTCGAGCCAGCGCGCGCGGATGCGGTCCGGGCGGTCGACCTCGGCGAACTGCTCGGGGACCGACAGGCAGCCTTCGGTATAGGGCACCTCCTGGTCCGAGGACGTGAGGATTTCGGGGTTGATGAAGATGCGCGGATCGCGGACCGGCTCGCCGCCTTCGACCTCGGGCTCCTGCAGATCGATGACCAGGAGGCGGATCGGCACGCCGACCTGGACCGCGGCAAGGCCGATGCCCGGCGCCGCGTACATCGTCTCGAACATGTCGGCGATGAGCGCGCGCGTCTCGTCGGTGACCGCCTCGACGGGGGTCGAGATCTGGCGCAGGCGCGGATCGGGCACTTCGAGGATGGGGAGCAGGGCCATGGCTGGAAAATAAGGCGAAAGCCCCGATTCTTCAAGCATTCGAGGACAGGCTTCGTGGCTCACACCCCGCTCCGTTCGTCCTGAGCCCGTCGAAGGACTGTCCTTCTTTCGGCGCGGGAAGGAAAGGGAGGGCTTCGACAAGCTCAGCCGGAACGGTCGGTGGGAGGCCGGATCCAGTCCCGAGCTACGACACGGGCCGCCGCGCCCTGAGCGCCTGCGCCAAAGTCCCTTCGTCGAGATAGTCGAGCTCGCCGCCGACGGGCAAACCGTGGGCGAGCTGGGTGATGCGGACGGGGAAGCGTTCGAGCCGCTCGGCGAGATAATGGGCGGTGGTCTGGCCCTCGAGCGTCGCGTTCATGGCGAGCACGATCTCGTCGATGCCGCCGCCGGCGACCCGGCTGACCAGGCGGTCGATG
The DNA here is from genome assembly GCA_035543935.1 of Allosphingosinicella sp. GTDB lineage: Bacteria > Pseudomonadota > Alphaproteobacteria > Sphingomonadales > Sphingomonadaceae > Allosphingosinicella. The sequence continues at coordinate 23,056 of DATKIV010000030.1, read as the reverse complement.
CCGAGATCCTCGGGCCGGATGCCCTCGAGCGCCGAGAGCCGGCCGCCGAGCACGTGGAAGCGCCCCGGGAAGAGCCGGGAGCGGTCGAGCGCCCACAGGTCCGACACCTCCTCGACCACGCAGAGCAGGCGCGCGTCGCGGCGATTGTCGGCGCAGATCGCGCAGGGATCGATGGTGTCGACATTGCCGCAGATCGCGCAGACCGACAGCCGCTCGTTGACCTGGGTGAGCGCGCGCAGCAGCGGCGCCAGCGCGGTCTCGCGCCGCTTCATCAGATGCAGCACCGCGCGCCGCGCCGAGCGTGGGCCGAGGCCGGGCAGCCGCGCCAGCGCCTGGGTCAGCGCTTCGATTTCGGTGGAGGCCATGGGGCGAGGGATATGGGCGGCGGAGGGGACCGGCAAGTGCAGAATGGGACAGAATGGGGACAGTCACTTTCGGCACCGTCCGTCGGCCATTCGAGCGCCGGCGTTTGAAAGTGACTGTCCCCTGCCGGCACCTGAAAGTGACTGTCCCCGGTTGGAGGATCGGTTAAACCGCCACCATGCGCATCGCCTTCATGGGAACGCCGGATTTCGCCGTGCCGACATTGGACGCCCTGATCGGGGCGGGGCACGATGTCGCCGCCGTCTATTGCCAGCCGCCGCGGCCGGCGGGGCGCGGCAGGGCGCTCTCCTTGTCCCCGGTGCAGCGGCGCGCCCAGGACGCCGGGATCGCGGTGCGCACGCCCGTCTCGCTCAAGGGCGCCGGGGAGCAGGCGGCGTTCGCCGCGCTCGGCCTCGATGCCGCGGTGGTGGCGGCCTATGGGCTGATCCTGCCCGAGCCGATCCTGGCCGCGCCCCGCTTCGGCTGCCTCAACGTCCATGCCTCCTTGCTGCCGCGCTGGCGCGGCGCGGCGCCGATCCAGCGCGCCATCCTGGCCGGCGACGCGCGGACCGGGGTCACGATCATGCAGATGGAGCGCGGCCTCGACACCGGGCCGATGCTGGGCGCGATGCCGGCGCAGATCGACCGCAAGACGGCCGGCGCGCTGAGCGCCGAGCTCGCCGGGATCGGCGCCCAGCTGATGATCCGCGTGCTCGGCCTCTATCCCCATGATATCGGCCGCGTGCCCCAGCGGGACGAGCGCGCGACCCATGCGCCGAAGATCGCCAAGGCCGAGGCGAAGCTCGATTTCGCCCGCCCCGCCATGCAGGTCGAGCGCCAGGTCCGCGCCTTCAACCCGGCGCCGGGCGCCTGGTTCGGCTATGAAGGCGAGCGGATCAAGGTGCTTGCGGCGGAGATTTCGGAGCTCGGCGGAGAGCCGGGGACGGTGATCGACCATGGCCTCGCCATCGCCTGCGGCACCGGCGCGATCGTGCCGAGCCTGGTCCAGCGCGCCGGGCGCGCGCCGATGATGACCGCGGAATTGCTGCGCGGCTTCGCGATTCCCGCGGGCGCGAAACTGGCGTGACCCGGTTCCGGCTGACCATCGAATATGACGGGCGGCCGTTCATGGGCTGGCAGCGCCAGGCGCACGGCCCCTCGGTCCAGCAGGCGATCGAGGAAGCGATCGGGGCGATCACGCAGGAGCAGGTCACGCTCCACGCCGCCGGGCGCACCGATGCGGGGGTGCACGCGCTGGCGATGACCGCCCATGTCGACATCGCCAAACCGCTCGCCGCGCAGCGCCTGGCGGACGGCATCAACGCCAAATTACGTCCGCTGCCCGTCGCGATCCTCGGCGCCGAGGCGGTCGACGACGATTTCCACGCCCGCTTCTCCTGTATCGGCCGGCGCTACCTCTACCGCATCGCCAATAGGCGGGCGCCGCTCGCGCTGGAGGCCGGGCGGGCGTGGCGGGTACCGGTCGTGCTTTATGCGGACGAGATGAACAAGGCCGCGCAGGTGCTTGTCGGCAACCATGATTTCACGACCTTCCGCTCGGCCCACTGCCAGTCGGACAGCCCGGTCAAGACGCTCGACCGGCTGACCGTGCGGCGGTTCGGCGAGACGATCGAGATCGAGGCGGCGGCGCGGAGCTTCCTCCACCATCAGGTACGCTCGATGGTCGGCTGCCTAGAACTGGTCGGCCGCGGCAAATGGACCAAGGCGGATCTGAAGGCGGCGCTGGAAGCCAAGGACCGCGCCGCTCTGGGCTTCAACGCGCCGCCCGACGGGCTTTATTTCGCCGGGGCGCTGTACGGGGCGCAGTATGGGGACAGTTACTAGTAACTGTCCCCAATCCGAAGACCCGCTGAAGCGATTTCTCAAGCATCAGCAATTGCCAGAGCAGGCGGCCATGGTCGGAGCGGCCGCTCCGGTGCGCCTCGGCGAGGCGGCGGATAATGGCGGCGTCGAACCAGCCGGTCTCGGCCAGAGCGGAGCCCTGCGAAATGGCAAGCGCCTCTTTGGCGAGCGGGCCGCGGAACCAGGCCGAAACCGGGGTCACGAAGCCCATCTTGCGGCGGTTCAGGATCTCGTCGGGCAGTCGGCTCGCGAGCGCGCGTTTCATCAGCCATTTGCCGCTGCCGCCCTTCAGCCGCAGCTTGGCCGGCAGCCGCGCCGCGAACTCGACGAGGCGGTGATCGAGCAGGGGCTCGCGCGCCTCCAGGCTCACCGCCATCGAGGTGCGGTCGACCTTGGTCAAGATGTCGCCGGGCAGCCAGATCTTGAGGTCGGCATATTGGGCGCGCGAGAGCGGATCGTTCGCCGGCGCGTCGTCGAAGGCGCGGATGTAGCGCTCCTCGGCGACATGGCCGTGCAAAGGCGCGGTCATCACCTGGCGGCGCAGCGGCGCCGGGGTGACGCCGACGGCATTGGCATAAGCGGCGCCGCTGCCCTGCCCCAGCGCCTGCAAGGTCGTCTTGGCGCGGAACATCTGCGGCGCCCAGTCGAGCTTGGGATAATGGTCGCCGAGCATTCCGGCGGCGCGGGCGAAGGGCGCCGGCAACAGGCGCCGCACCCGCTCCTCCGCGGAGAACAGGCGGTAGCGGCGATAGCCGGCCATCGCCTCGTCGGCCCCGTCCCCCGATAGCGCCACCTTGACCTTCTCGCGCGCCAGCTCGGAGACCCGGTAGGTGCCGAGCGCCGAGGCGTCGGCGAAGGGCTCGTCGAAGGCATTGGCGAGAATGTCGATCAGGCCGAAATCCTCCGAGGCGACGATTCGGGTGCGGTGGTTGGTGGCGAAGAGCTCGGCGACCTGGGCCGCGTAACGCGTCTCGTCATGATCGGCGGCATCGAAGCCGATCGAGCAGGTCTCGACCGCGCCCCGGCTCGCCTCGGCCATGAAGGCGACCACCGCCGAGCTGTCGACGCCGCCGGAGAGGAAGGCGCCCAAAGGCACGTCGGCGACCATGCGCGAGGTGACGCCCTCGCGCAGCCGCTCGACCATCTCCTCCTCGAGCGACTTGATCGAGCTGCGGACGGGATTGGAGAAATCCACGTTCCAATATTGAACCGGCGCCGGCACCGGGCGGCCGCGGCGCAAATGGAGATAATGGCCGGCCGGGAGCTTGCCGACGCCCTCGACGATCGAGCTATCGTCGGGGACGTAGCCGAAGGCGAGATAATCGTCGATCGCCTGAGCGCTCGGGCTTCGGCGCAGCAGAGGATGGGCGAGCAGGCCCTTCAGCTCGGAAGCGAAGACGAAAGCGCCGTCGGAGAGAATGGCGTGGAAGAGCGGCTTCACGCCGAGCCGATCGCGGGCGAGGAACAGCGAATCGTCCTTGGCATCGTAGAGCGCGAAGGCGAACATGCCGTTGAATTTCGGAAGGCAGCCGACGCCCCATTGCCGCCAGGCCGCGAGGATCACCTCGGTGTCGCTCTCGGTCCGGAAGGCGAAGCCCTTGGCCTCCAGCTCGGCGCGGACCTCGCGGAAATTGTAGATCTCGCCATTGTAGGAGAGCGCCGCGCGGCGGTCGGGCGAAAGCATCGGCTGGGCCGCGGCGTCGCTCAAATCGATGATCGAGAGGCGGCGATGGCCGAGGCCCACCCCGGGCGCGGTCCAGACGCCGCTGCCGTCGGGCCCGCGATGGGCGAGCACGTCCGCCATCGCCTCGACCCGCGCCGGATCGACCGGCTTGGGGATGTCGGGATGGAAGATGCCGGCGATCCCGCACATCGGCGCTACTCGAGGCCGGCGGTGCGGTCGGCAAGCCGGTCGATGGCCCCCAGCCGCGCCACGAAATCGTCGATCGCCGCGCGGGAGCCGCCCGAGACGAGGACCGCGACCGCGCGCTGGGGGCCGCCGAGCAGCCGCACTTTCAACGTCTCCAGCTTCACGCTTATGCCACTCCCCGTCACGATATTGCCGACCCGATAGAAGCTGACGACCTCGCGTTCCACCCCGTGCGAGGCGATCCGTTCCGCGCGCCCGTTCGGCGGCGCGGCGGTGTTGGCCGTCCACGCCCAGTCGCTTTCCGGCGCCACCGCGCCCTGGCCGTAGCCGACCAGCTCGCGGCCCTCGCTCTGGCTGGCGAAAAGGACGATGGCGAGGTCGACGACCCGGCCCTGCCCGTCGCGATAATGAGCGAGGCGGATTCGGTCGGCGCCGGCGAAATGCGGCTGCCAGGGGCGGCCCTCGCCTTGCGGCACGCGCTGCCAGCCGGGGAGCTCAGGCATGGCGATATCGGCGGGAACGGCGCGGGCGCCCGCCGCCGTCACCAGGGTCGACCAGGCGACCGGCAGCGCGGCGACGAGGAGGAGGATGGCGGCGACATGGCTGAGCCGTGCGCCGCGCGGCGCATCGGGCTGGAGCTTGCCGGCGTCGAACCAGGGATCGTTGGCGCCGCGGTCGAAGAAGCGCCAGCCGATCGCCAGGATCAAGGCGATGACAATGGCGAAGAAGATGCCGCCATAGATGACATGGTCGAAGCTCGCCGCGAAGTCGGTGCTGCCGCTCTGGTGCGCGACATAGATCGTGCCCCAGGCGCGGACGCCGTTGGCGACGATCGGCACCACGACCGAGACCGCCATGAACGCGATCCGGCGCGGCCAGGAGCGGAAGCAGACGTTGGCCATGAGCGCGCCGAACGCGACCATGGCGATCAGGAACTTGACCCCCGCGCAGGCCTCGGCGACCTCGAAATAGCCCGTCGGCGTGGTGATGAAGACGCCTTCCAGATGCGCGGGCACGCCGGTCAGCGCGAGCAGGCCCGAGGTCATCTGCGCGGTCAGGGTCTGCATCGCCGGCACCAGCTCCTCGCCGACCGGGACCAGGAACAGAGCGTAGAAGAGCGGGAAAGCAAGGCCGCGCGCCACCGCCTTGCCGAGGCAGGCGAGCACCGAGCCTTGGAGCATGAAGACGAGGCCGAGATGGCGGGCGAAGGCGATTCCCCCCGCCTCGCCGAGCAGCCAGCCAAGCGCGCCGGCGCCGGCGAGAAGCAGCCCCGGCCACCAGGCGGCGGGCGTCAACCGGGCGAGCTCGGCCCGGCGCTGGGCGACCAGCCAGAAGAGGATCGGCACGATCAGCAGGCAATGGTTGAAGGTCGAGCTCTCCCACCAGATCGCGGCCATGGCGAAGGCGTCGCGCGCGAACAGAGCCAGGATGAAAGCCGCGGCCAGGGCGAGGACGGCCAGATGGGTGCGCCAGGGCGACCGCGCGGCCGCGTGCCTGGGGACGGCCAGCGCGGTCATGCCGCCTCCTTCCGCTCGCTCAGGCCGAGCATGGCGGCGAGCGGGGCGAGCTGAGTCTCCCACCCATAGTGACTCACCATCTGCTCGCGGGCGGCCTTCCCCATCGCCGCGGCACGCTGCGGCGCGTCGAGCAGCGAGAGGATGGCCTCGGCCTGGGCGTCGACATCGTCGGCGACGAGCAGATCGCGGCCCGGCACGGCGTCGATCCCTTCGAAGGCGCCCGGCGAGGCGACGACCGGGCGCGCCATCGCCATCGCCTCCAGCACCTTGTTCTGGATGCCGCGCGCGATCCTGAGCGGCGCCACGACCACCGAAGCGGCGGCAAGCCAGGGCCGGACGTCCGGCACCGCGCCGGTGACGGTCACCCCGGCCTTGGTCCCGAGCGCCTGGACATCGAGCGGCGGGTTCCTGCCGACGATCGCGAATTCGAGGTCCGGCCGCCCGGTCCTGAGCGCCGGCAATATTTCCTCCGCGAAGATCGTCACCGCCTCGGCGTTGGGACGGTAGCTCATCTGCCCGGTGAAGACGATCAACGGACCGGCCCGCGGCGGCAGCGGCGCGAAGCCGGAATCGGGCCTGAAATAATCGACGTCGATGCCGTTCGGCAGCGCCCGGATGGTCGCCCGCGACAGGCAGGCCTCCTCGCGGAACAGGGCCGCTTCGGCCTCGCTGACGAAGAGGCTCACGTCCGCGCGCGCGGCGGTTGTCTTTTCCAGCGCGAACATCGTCTTCGCTTCCCAGCGGTGCATCACCCGGCTCGGCAGGGTGCCGGATCGCGCATAATCCGCATATTTCACCGAATCGAAATCCACGAAATCCATCACGAAGGGGATTGAAAGGCGTTCGGGCACATATTGCGCCGTCTGCACGGAAAAAGCGTAGATGCCGGCGATCGGCCGCTCGGCCAGGATGCGCTCGACGAAGGCGCGCATGGTGGGAGTCTTCATCGCCGCGGCGCTGATCGAGCCGCTGCTGATGAGGGCGCGGGCCAGCCAGGCGAGCCGGTTCGTCCCGAGCGGTTCGACATGCGCCTCGCCGAGCGCTCCCTCCATCGCGGCGCGAAGCCCCGCGAGATGGGCGGCGTCAGCCTCATTGTCTGCGAAGCTCGCCAGATGCACGGTCGCGAACCGGCCCAGATACCGCAATATGTGCCAGGATCGGATCTTGTCGCCGCGATCCGGCGGAAACGGGATGCGGTGGGCGAGGAAGAGCAATTCGGGCTTCATCCCAGCCCCCGGGCGATGACGGGGCCGATTCGGTTGGCGAGCCAGAGCGGCAGGCGCTGCCAGGCGGCGATCTTGAGCCGGTATTTGGGATCGAGCGGGTTGACCTGGCGCGGCGCCGCGCCGTCCGCCGTGCGGACCGCATAAGTGAGCGGGCTTTCCTCGAAATTCCAGATGCGCTTGCGCGCCCAGGGCCCGGTGCCGACCTTGGAGCGGCCGAAATCGACGCGCGTGCAGCCGCGCGCGATCGCATGACGCATGAGCGCGTAATAAACGAGGTCGTTGGCCCGGCACGTCCGCGCCGCCCAGGTGCCGCCGCCCCAGAAAGGCTGGCAGGTCCGGCCCAGATAGAAGCTGAGCAAGGCGGCGAGCGGCCGGCCCTCCTTCCAGACGATGACGATGTCGGCCTCGTCGCCAAACTGGTCGAGCGCCGCCTCGAACAAGGCGCGCGGGAAGACCGGCGTGCCGAGGTTGCGCACGCTTTCGGCATAGACGCGATAATGGGCGTTGCGGTGGCGGCGGTCGTTGCCCGCGGAGGTTTCGAGGCTGGAGGCGAGCGCCCGGCGCACCTCGGCGCGCTGGCGGCGCGGGATGAGGCCGAGCAAGGCGGCCTCATCGGCGGGCAGCGCGCGGGTGAAATTGGAATAGACGCCGGTGCTCGCCTGCCAGCCCGCGGGGACCGCCCCGCCGCGCAGCTCGGCGGTCGGACAGCCCAGCGATTGCGCGAGCCCCCAGGCGGCGTCGGCGAGGGTTGCGGCACTGCCTTCGTCCGCGGCCAAGGCGCCGCCGCCGGTGGCGAAGCCGGCCGACACCAAAGCGCTGCCGAACAGGCGCGAGCGGATCTCGGTGAGCGGCAGCACGCCGCGCACCGCCCCGTCCCGCTCGGCGATGAGATAATGCGCGCGCTGGCCGGTGCCCTGCTCGACCGCGCGGCTCCATTGCGGCAGGTGAAAGGGGGTGGCGCCGGCCTGGCCGCGGACGAAGGCCTCCAGCCGCGGATCGTCCAGCGGCGCGGCGCGAAGGGTGAGCGCGGGGATCGGGCTCAGCGCGTTCATGCCAGCCGCGCCTGCTCGGCGGCGGCGACCTCGTCGGTCCGGCCCCATGCGTGGTCGCGCAGCAATTTGAGGAGCTTGGGCTCCATCACGTCGAGATTGGTATAATGGCGGATCTTGGAGCGCGCCGGCGCGTCCTGGACTCGGGGCTGGTCCGGATCGACCTCCCACGGGTGGAAATAGAAGATCGCCGGCCGGTCTTCGCCGTCATTGACGCGGCTGATCGCCCAGGAGGAGAAACGATAAGGGAGCAGCCGGAAGAAGCCCCCGCCGCCCGCGGCGAAGCGGCGGCCGGCGAGGCTGACGGTGGTCACCGGAAGCTCGATCAGGTCGGCGCCGGCGACCGGGCGCCAGGCGAAGCGCGGCGACTCGCGCCAGCCATAATGGTCGTGGCGGATCGGCGCGACGCTTGAGGAATAGGCATAGCCGCGCTCGGCCAGCACCGGATGCGCCCAGGGCGTCCGCGCGTCGATCGAGAAGCTCGGCGCGCGATAGCCGGCCGGGGACAGGCCGGCGGCATCCTCGATCGCCTTGTGGGCGCGGTCGAGATCGGCGCGGAACGCGGCCTCGTCCATCGTGAAGACGCGCTGATGGTCCCAGCCGTGGCTGGCGATTTCGTGGCCCGCCTCGGCGATGCGGCGGATCAAAGCGGGGTGGCGCGCGGCGACCCAGCCCAAAGTGAAGAAGGTCGCCTTGACGCCGGCGCCGTCGAAGAGCGCGAGGACATGGTCGGTGTTGCGCTCGACGCGGCCCGGGATCGTCTCCCACGCCGCGCGCGCGATCACTTTCTCGAAGGCGCCGACCTGGAACCAGTCCTCGACATCGACCGACAGCGCGTTCTTCATCCGTCCCCCTGACTAGGCCGCGTGGGTACGGTACGCAGGTTCCTGGCTGTTTTCGACCCAGTCGACGAGCAGGATGAGGACTCGGCGCAGCATCGCCTCCTGCTCCTCGCTGCGCGCCTCGAGCGCGGCGAGACGGCGCTCGAGCGCGGGATCGGGGACGTGGACGATGCGCGGCGCGGGCTCCTCGGCCGGAGCGGCTGCGGGGACGGCGCGGACCGAGCGGAGCGGCAGCACCTTCTCCTCGGCCGCCGGCGGTGCGGCGGCGGGAGCGGAAGCGTCGGCGCCCATGTCGGCGGCGACCGCGTCGATCATGTCGGCGGCGATCGTTTCGGCGCCCTCCATGGCGGCGGCGAGCAGGACGCGCTGCATGAGCTGGTTGACCCGGCGCGGGATGCCGCCGCTGTGGCGGTGAACCGCCTCGAAGGCGGCGGGGTCGAAGTCCGGATTGCCCTGCCAGTCGACGCGGGTCAGGCGGTGACGGACATAAAAGCTGACCTCGTCCTCGCCCATCGCGTCGAGATGGTGGGTGGCGATGACGCGCTGGCGCAATTGCTCGAGGCCCGGGCCGGCGAGCTTGTCGCGGAATTCGGGCTGACCGAGCAGCATCGTCTGCAGGAGGGCGCGGCCGCCGACCTGGAAGTTGGAGAGCATGCGCAGCTCTTCGAGCGCCGAGACCGGCAGATTCTGCGCCTCGTCGACGATCAGCAGGGTGCGCTTGCCGGCGCGGGCTTCCTCCTCGAGCCGTTGCTCGACCGCGTCGAGCAGCCGCGCCTTCGCCACGCCACCGGTGTCGAGGCCGAGCCCCTGCGCGACCAGCCGCAGCATGTCGTCGCCCTCGACCTGCGTCGAAACCAGGCTGACCGCGTTCAATCGGGCGCGGTCGATATTGGCCAGGACATGCGCGACCAAAGTCGATTTGCCCGCCCCGATCTCGCCGGTCACGACGATGAAGCCTTCGCCCTGGGCGAGGCCGTAGCCGAGATAGGCCATCGCCTTCCTGTGGGTCCGACTGTCATACCAGAAGCGCGCGTCGGGGGTCAGCTGGAACGGCTGTCCGGTCAGGCCATAATGCTCGCTATACATAAGCAATGTCTCCGCTGGCCAAGCCCTTAGAAGGTGTACCTGAGACCGCCCAGGGCCGAAGCGTTGGTGGCGGAATCGGTGCCGTCGTCGCTGTTGTAGAGCCCCAAGGCCGCCATCAGCTGCAGATGCTCCGTGAAGAACGTCCGGTTGTAGCTCATCGTCGCGCCGTAGGTGGTGATGGCGTCGGCGGCGACGTCGCTGTCATACCAGCTGGCGAAGGCGTTGAGATCGAGCGAGGAGGTGCGGCTCAGCTGGCGGCTGAGCGACCCGTAGACGCTGTAGACCTCGTCCGAGGCCGCGAAGGCGGCGACGCCGGCGATTTGCGGCCTGTGGTAGCGGCGGTGGGCATAGCCCGCGCCGAGCCCGTAGCTCCAGCGTCCGCGCCCGCCCGAGAAGAGCAGGCTGCCGCCGCGCATGCGGAAGCTGTTGCCGGTGATCGAGGTGAGGGTGCGATCGAAGCAGGCGCCGCCGCCACCGAGGCCGCCGGCCTGCCCGCTCGCCTGGCCGCCGAACACGCAACCGCCGAGGCCGCCGGTCAGCGGATCGCGATCGACGTCAAAGCCGCTGCCCAAACCACTGTAATCCTTGGCCAGCCTATTGCCGAACGTCTCGACCGAATCGAACACGTCGACATGGACGCCCTGATGCGAGTTGAACCGATGATCGAGCGAGCCGGTGACCGTCGTGCTGCCGTAGCGGCGCCCGGCCCGGGCCTGCAATTCGGTGCGCGGCGACGGCCGCCAGATGATGCCGCCGTCGTACATGACGCCGTCGAGGTCGTAGGTAAGCAGGCGCGGCGCGGCCGGATCCGGAGTTGGGCCGTTGAGGCCGATCACAGGCGCGCCGCCGGCGTCGCGGACGAAGTTGCGCTGGTCGGCGCGCATATTCTCATAGCCGACGCCCGCGGTCAGCGCGAGCGTCGCGCCGATCGGCAGGACGACGTCGCCGCGGACATAATAACCCTCGAAATGCTGGTCGAAGCGGCCGCCATTGTCCTCGCGGGCATAGCCGCCGCCGACGGTCCAGCCGAAGGGGAGGCCGGATCCGCCCGGCGCCATGCCGAGGCTGGCGGTGGCGCTGTGGGCGACGCTGCTGTCGAAATCCTCGTTGAGGTTGCCGGTCGCGCTGTGATCGTCCACCCAGACGGCGCCGAGCCGATAGGCGGCGTTGATCGCCAGCGGGCCGGCATTGGTCGACAAAGTCGGGCCGACATAAGCGGAATAGACGTCGACCGTCTCGTCGCGGTTGGTGACGCCGAGCGCCCTCCCCTGCCCGCCGGTGCGGGTCGCCAGCGCGCCGGCGTCGAACGAGAGCGCGCCGGGGACGATTTCGAGATTGACCGCGGCGAGGCCCGAATGGGCGTCGCGGTCGACGCCGCCCGAGCTCCAGTCGATGTCGCGCTCGTAGCGGTAGCTGATCTGCGCGGTGACGCGGCGGGTCTGCATCTGTCCGTCCACGCCGACGGCGAGGCTGGTATAAGTGAGCGTCTCGCCGCCGCTGCCCAGATCGGCGCTGAGCACCTGGGCGACCTCGAGATAGGCGCTGACGTCGGTCCGCGTGCGCGCGGGCCGCCGGCTGCGGCGCTGGTTCGGCGCCGGCTCGGCCTCCTGAGCGTCCTGCGCCTCCGCATCGGTCGAGGCGGCGGGCGCACCATAATCGGCGCGCGCCGGCGGCCCGTCCTGCGCCTGCGCGGCGGTGGCGCCGGCGAGGGAGAGCCCCAGCGCCAGGCCGAGCCGGCGAAGGGCGCGCGTGCGTGCAAGCTCAGTTTTCATGGCCATATCCATCATAAGCGCCGAACTTGCGGCCGGTGAGGCCCGCTCCGTTGAGGATCAGGCTGATCTCGCAGCCCCGGAGCAGGCCGATCGCCTCGCGCAGGTCGGCTTCGGTTGTCTGGTCGGCGCGCACGACGACCAAAGCGCGGCCGACAAGGCCGGCAAGCACGGTCGCGTGGGACGCCATCAATACCGGGGGCGAATCGAACAACACGATCCTTTGCCGGTCGCCGGCGACGAGCTTCGCCAGCACCTCCCTGCTTCTGTCCGAAGCGAGCAGCTCCGGAACGTTATTGGTCCTCGCTCCGGCGGGCAAGACCGAAAGGCCGGGCACGTCGGTGCGGATGACGAAGGATTCGGGGTCGGCCGAGCGGTCGGCGAGCGCGTCGACGAAGCCCGGGCCGCCGGCGATGCCGAGCGAGGCGAGCGCGTCGGGCTTCAGGAAATCGCCCTCGACGAGGAGGACCTCGCCCTCTTTCTCGCCGGCCAGGCTCAAAGCGAGGTTGAGCGCGCAGAAGGTCTTGCCGGCCTTGGGCCTGGCCGAGCAGAGCAGCACCAGCCGGCGGCGCTCCTCGGGCTGCCTGGAGGCCTCGATGTCGGCGAGCAATTGATGCTTGATCAGCCGGAACTCCTCGGCGAGCCCGGTTACCGGCGCTTCGGGCACGAGCAGGCCATTGGCGGCGAGCACGTCGCGGTTGACCTCGGCCACGCCCGCCTGGGAACGCGGACGCGGGGCCGGCGCGTCGACGGAACGAAGCAGGCGCGGCGGCGCGGCCTCGACCGGCGCGGGCGCGGGTGTGGGTTGCGGGGTCGGCTCGGCAACCGGGACCGGCGCGGGCGCGGGCGCGGGCGCGGGCGAACGCAGCGCGGCGCCGAAATCGTAGAGTTCGGCGGCGCGCTCGAGCAGCGACTGGGGAATATGTTTGGACATGTCGCTCATGCTCCCGAGCCGCGCTGCCAGAATTCGAGCAGCATCAGCGCGCAATAAGCGGCGCCGAGCGCGCCCACGGTGCCGCCGAGCAGCACCAGCTTCTTGCGGCGGCGGAAGCGCTCGGCGGCGTTGACCACCTCGCTGACCGTGCCGAGCACCTTGAGCCCGGTCACCTGCGCGAGGCGCAGCGGCGTCGGGAAGGTGGTCTGGATCTGGCCGGCGACGAAGGCCGCGGCGATGCCGGCGCCGACCGCGAACATCAGCACCAGGGTCAGGAAGACCGGCCGGTTCGGCGCCGCGGGCGCGCTCGGCACGCTCGGCGTCTCGACCACGTTGATGGTCAGCGGGCTCGACTGGCTCTGCAGGTCGCGGCGCAGCCGGACCTGCTCGCGATTGGCGAGGATCTGGTCATATTGCAGCTTCAGCGCATTATAATCGCTGATGATCCGGCTCTGCTCGGCGGCGACGCCGGGTTCGGTGGACTGGCGCGTGGTGAGCGAGGCGAGATCGGCCTGGAGCTGGTTGCGGCGCGCCGACGCGGCGCCGACCGCGGCCTCGCGCTCCGCCATCATCGCGCGCAGCGAGGTGTAGGAGGGGTTGGACATGCCGCCGCTATTGCCCGAGCCCCGCTCGGCCGCCGCATAGGGCCGCAGCCGCGCGATCTGCTGGCGCGCATAGACGATGTCGGGATGCGAATCGGTCCAGCCGCGCGAGAGGTTCTGGTTGATCTGGCCCTGGAGCTGGGCGATCTGGCCGGTGGCGGTGCCGTTGTTGTCGCCGCCCACGCCGGGAATGGTCGGCGGCGTCGCGGCCAATTGCCCGCGCATCGCGTTCAGCGAAGCCTGGCCGGCGGCGATCTGCTGCTCGAGATTGGCAAGCTCGGTGCGCGCGGCGCCCATCCGGTCCTGGATCGAGCCGGTGCCGGGCAGCACGCCGAGATAACGCTGCTCGAATTCGACGCGGCGCTGCTCGGCCTCGCGAAGCGGGCCTTCGCGGCGGCGCAATTCCTCATCGAGCACGCGCAGCGACGCGTCGGTCTCGCGGCGGTCGCCCGAAAGGTTGTTCTCGCTGAACAGGTCGACGAGGCCCTGGACGGTGCCGGCGGCGGTGCGCGCATTCTGGCCGTTGGAGAAGCCGGAAATGTTCGACGTCGCCTTGATCTCGAGCGCGCCGTCGGGCTGCGAGGTGATGGTGATGCGGGTGCGCAGCGCCGCGACGACGGACGCCAAATCGCGGTCGCTGGCGACGAGGCTGTTGAGTTCGGTGCGGCGGACGATGCGGACCAAATTCTCGTTCGAGGTGATGGTCTGCTTGAGGCGCAGCATCTGGTTGTTGCGGTCCTCGATCGAGGTGCCGGCCACATTCGGCAGGATCGACTGGGTCTGGACGAAGAGCCGCGCCTTGGCCTCGTAGCTGTTCGGGATGAGCGCGATGACGAGCCAGCCAAGGACGGCCACGCCCCAGGCGACGCCGGCCGCGAGCCAGCGGCGGCGCCAGACCTGGTGCAGCGCGATCTTGAGCTGGGTGTAGAGTCCGTCCATCGGCTATTGTCGTCCCTGGGTTGTGGCCGGCGGCGGCGTCAGAACATGCTTTCGGGGATGATGATGACGTCGCCCGGCTGCAGCCGGACGTTGGCGCGGACGTCGCCGCGCCGGAGCAGGCTGGCGATGCGCAGATCATATTCGCGCTGGCGCCCGCTCTCGCGGTCGACCCGGACCAGGCGGGCGCGGTCGCCGGCGGCGAATTCGGAAAGCCCGCCGACCGCGATCATCGCGTCGAGCAGGGTCATGTTGGCGCGATAGGGGATCGCCGCCGGCCGCGCGGTGGCGCCGACGATTCGGACCTGCTGCGCGAACGTGCCCTGCGGCCGGTCGATCATCACCGAGACGAGCGGGTCGGTGATATAGGGGACGAGCGCCTGGCGGATGTCGTCGGCGAGCTGGGCCGGGGTCTTGCCCGCGGCGACCATTTCGCTGATCAAGGGCGTGGTGATGCGGCCGTCGGGGCGGACCTGGACGTGCGCGCCCAGTTCGGCGTTGCGCCACACGAAGATGGTGATCTCGTCGAGCGGCCCGATGACATAGGCCTCGGAGGGTTCGCTGTCTTCGGCATTGGCGACGAAGCCGGCCGCCGGCAAGGTGTTGCCGGTGCGGCCGCCACCGGTGGCGCAGCCGGCGAGCGCGAGCGCGCTGACGCTGGCGGCAAGGCTGGCAAAGGACTTGGCGGATACGCGCATATCTATCCCTCTTCACTCGCTCCCGATCCTGTGCCGTCCGTCCCTGAGCGGGATGGGGGCGCGGGATTTGGGTCTGCTATGCGGGCAAGAGGTAAAATTAATGTTAGGAACAAGGCGGCTTCAGAGGGCGTCCCGATCTGGGACCATGCGCTTTCAAGGGGTTAAGCGCGCCTGGAAAGTCATTTGGCCCCGACGATCATTTCGCCGGCGCTCTGCTGGGCGAGGAAGGCCTGCGGGCTCGCCGAGAGGCCGTAGGCGCCGGCGAGGAAGATTGCGACGAGGTCGCCGGCCTCGGCGCGGGGCATCATGACGTCATCGGCGAGGCGATCGAGCGGCGTGCACAGGCAGCCGACGATCGAGACCTCCTCCTCGGCCCCGGCGCCGAAGCGCGAGGCGATGGCGGCGGGATAGTTGCGGCGGACGACCTGGCCGAAATTGCCCGAGGCGGCGAGCTGGTGCTGCATGCCGCCGTCGGTGATGAGGTAGGTCTTGCCGTGGCTGAGCTTGCGGTCGACGATCCGGGTCAGATAGACGCCGGCCTCGCCGACCAGCCAGCGCCCGAGCTCGATCGCGAACAGCGTGTCGCGAAGGATTTCGGCGCGCCCCGCCAGGCCCTCGCCGAGCGCGACGCCGACCTTCTCGACGTCGAGCGGCTGCTCGCCATGGAAATGGGGGATGCCGAAGCCGCCGCCGAGATTGACCAGAGGCGGCGCGGCACCGGCGGTCTCCGAGAGCTGGGCGGCCAGAGCGAGCGTCGCGGCCTGGGCCTCGATCAAGGCGTCGGCGTCGAGCGCCTGCGAGCCGGCGAAGATGTGGAAGCCGCGGAACGTGGCGCCGGCGGCGAGGATGCGCCTGACCAGAGCGGGAACGCGGGCGGCGTCGACGCCGAACGGCTTGGCGCCGCCGCCCATGCGCATGCCCGAGCCCTTGATCTCGAAATCGGGATTGACCCGGACCGCGAGCAGCGGCGTCAGGCCGATCTTGCCGGCGATGGTCAGCGCGCGCTCGACCTCGCCCTCGGATTCGCAATTGAGCGTAACTCCGGCGGCGATCGCGTCGCCGAGGTCCGCATCACGCTTGCCGGGCCCGGCGAAGCTGATGTCGGCGCCGTCGGCGCCCGCCGCCAGCGCGAAGTCCAGCTCGCCCGCCGAGGCGATGTCGAGGCCGTCGACCTTATTCGCAACGTGGCTGAGCAGCGAGCCATAGCTGTTTGCTTTAATGGCATAATGAAGCTCGACGCCCGGGAAGGCGGCGCGGAAGCGGACGATCTTCGCATCGACGAGCGCGAGGTCGTAGACGAAGAGCGGCGTGTCGCCGGCCTCGTCGACCAGCGCGTCGGCGCGGCGGCCGCCGATCAGCAGCATCCCGTCGGCATCGGCCGCGAAACCGGCCGGGATCTGGCCCATCGACTTGCTCATGCCGTCAGCTCGGCCTTCAGCGCGACGCGGTCAAGCTTGCCGTTGGGGCTGCGCGGCAAGGCGTCGCGCCACAGGATCGGCCCGGGCTGCATGAAATTGGGGAGCTGGCGCTTGAGGAAGGCGCGCAACGCCTCCTCCTCGCCGCGCCGGTCGGGACGGACGACGAGGGCGATCCCCTCGCCCAGCCGCGGATCGGGATAGCCGAGCGCCACCGCCTCGGCGACCAGGCCCGACGCAAGAGCGGCCTCCTCGACCTCGGTGGGGCTGACCCTGTTGCCCGAGGTCTTGATCATCCCGTCCTCGCGGCCGACGAAATAGAGAAGGCCGGCGTTATCGCGGCGGACGCGGTCGCCCGACCAGACGGCCATGCCGCCATAGGTCGAGGCGGCCGGCGCCGGCCTGAACCGCTCGGCGGTGCGCGCCGGATCCTGCCAATAGCCCTTGGCGACCAAGGGCCCGGCATGAACGAGCTCGCCTTCCTCCGCTTCGCTGCCGTCGGCGTCGACGACCATGATCTCGGCCATGGGAATCGCGCGCCCCATCGAATCGGGGTGATCGTCGAGCAGAGCGGGCTCGAGATAGGTCGAGCGGAACGCCTCGGTGAGCCCGTACATCGAATAGATGTCGGCGGCCGGAAAGAGCTCGCGCATCCGGCGGATCACCGAGGGCGGCAGCTTGCCGCCGCTATTGGTGAGCCGGCGCAGCGCCAGCGCCGCCTCGGCCGGCCAGGGCGCCTCGATCAGCTGAACCCAGAGCGGAGGAACGCCCGCCAAGGTACTGATCTGGTGGCGTTCGACGGCGCGGATCACGTCGCGCGCGGCGAGATAATCGAGCGGCACGACCGACGCGCCCGCGGCCCAGGCCGACAGCAATTGGTTCTGACCGTAATCGAAGCTGAGCGGCAGCACCGCGAGCACGCGATCCTCCGCCGTCAGCCGCAGGTAATCCGCCACCGCGACCGCGCCGAGCCACATGTTGGCATGGCTCAGCATCACGCCCTTGGGCCGCCCGGTCGAGCCGGACGTATAGAGCAAGGCGGCGAGATCGTCGGGGTCGTGCGCCGACGGCGCCAGCGCGTCGTCATGGTCGAACAGCGCCGCGCCCTCCTCCTCCTCGATCGTCGGGCAGGCCGCGTCGCCTGGTTCCAGCGTCGCCAGGCGCGCGGCGCCGCTGATCAGCAGGCCGGCGCCGCTGTCGCCAAGGATATGCCCCACCTGCATCCGCTTGAGCAATGGATTGACCGGCACGTGGATCAGGCCTGCGCGCGCGCAGGCGAGCGGAAGCAGGCTGGTGAGCTTGTTCTTGGGGAGCCAGGAGGCGACGCGGTCGCCTTTGACGAGGCCCCTCGCCCGCAAGGCCGCCGCCAGCGCCCCGACCGCCGATTCCAGCCCGGCATAATCGAGCGCGCCTTCGCGCGTCGTCAGCGCCGGCGCCGCGGCATCGCCGAGCAGGGTGAGATGATCGAGCGGACGCGGGCTTGGATCGGGCTTTTGCAACTTCATTCCTGCTTAAAGGCGGTCATGATAGGGCGGGCGCGAAGGGGCATAAAGCGTGACGGTTAACATCGCTTTGTTCGACGATCTCGACGCCGTCGCGGCCGACGCCGCCGGCGCGCTCGACCGCGCCAACCAGCCTTGCCCCTTCGCGCGGCTCGCCTGGTTCCGCCTGCTCGCCGAACATTGTCCGCCCGAAGGCCGGCTCGCGGTGCTGCGCGGTCGCGAGGGCGCGCGTCAGGCCTGGCTGTTCCTCGCTTTCGCCGGAAGCAAGGCCAGTGCCTATGCCGCGTGGTATTCGCTGCGCTTCGACGCGATCGGCGACCGGGAAAGTGACGCCATGACGTCGATCGCCAAGGATCTGCGCGGGCGCGGCATCGCCGAGGTCGAGCTGGCCCCGGTCGCGGATCCCGCCCCGCTGCGCGCCGCCTTCCGCAAGGCCGGCTGGCGCGTCTTCGTCACCGAGAAGACCGGCAATTGGCGGATCGCGACCGAGGGCATGGACTTCGCCTCTTATTGGGCGGGCCGGCCGGCGCAGCTGCGCAACACCGCCAAGCGCCGCGGCAAATCCGCCGGGCTCGACATCGAGATCCACGACCGCTTCGACGCACGCGCCTGGGCCGATTACGAGGCGGTCTACAAAGCGAGCTGGAAGCCCGAGGAGGGCTCCTTCCCCTTCCTGCGCGCGCTCGCGCAAGCGGAGGGCGAGGCGGGCACGCTCAGGCTCGGAATCGCCCGCAAGGACGGCCGGCCGGTGGCGGTCCAGCTCTGGCTGGTCGAGAATGGAACGGCCTGGATCCACAAGCTCGCTTATGCCGAGCATGCCAAGGCGATGTCGCCGGGCACTTTGCTCGGCATGGAGATGTTCCGCCACGTCCTCGACAAGGACCGGGTCGGCGCGATCGACTACGGCACCGGCGACGACGGCTACAAGAAGGACTGGATGGCGGAGCGGCGGCCGCTGTGGCGGGTCTCCGCCTACAATCCGCGGACATATCGCGGCCTCGCCGGCGCGGCGCGGGCGGCAGCCTCGGCGCTTGTCGCCCGCGTCGGGAGCCGTTAGGTCGCGACCATCGGCAGCGAGACAGGGGATTTATGGCGACCGCGCCCGACGATGCCCATGAGGTGGAGAAGACGCTCCGCGCGGTGCTGGCCGACGTGCTCGGCCTCGATCGCGCCCGCGTCGCCGCCTTCACCGAGGCGACGCCCTTGTTCGGCGCTTTGCCCGAATTCGATTCGATGGCGGTGGCGGGGCTCCTCACGGAGCTCGAGGAAAGGCTCGGCATATTGATCGAGGACCATGAGGTCGACGCCGACATGATGGAAACGTTCGGCGCCCTGCTGATCTTCGCCCGGGGCAAGGCGCTGCGATGAACGCGGCCGCGGACAGTCTCGGCTTCACGCGCTTCCAAAGCTCCGGCAATGATGAATGGCTGATGCGGATCGGGCGCGAGGACGCGCCGCCGATCCTGATCGTGCCGCCTTTGTTCGAGGAGATGAACCGCACCCGCGCGCTGATCGCGGCGACGATGCGCCGGCTGGCGGAGCGGGGCTTTGGGTGCTGGCTGCCCGATCTCGGCGGCACCGGCGAAAGCGAGCGCGATTTGGCGGATGTGGCGTGGGTCGATTGGCGTCATGACGTCACTGCCGCTTGCGGCTATGTGACTGAAAAGGCCGGAAAGCCGCTGGTGGCCAGCCTGCGCGGCGGCGCCTTGGTCGACGATGCGGCGGCGGCGCGAGGCTGGTGGCGGTTCGCGCCCGCGGAAGGGCTGGCGCTGTCGCGCGACATGGTCCGGGCCGGGCTCGCGGGCGTCGAATGGGCGGGCTATGCGCCGTCCGACGCGCTCAAGGCCGCGCTTTCGGGCGCGACGCCGGCCGCGGTGGCGCCGCTGCGCACCGTCCGGCTCGAAACCGATGCGCTGGCGGCCGATCACAAGATCGATGGCCCCGCTTTGTGGCGGCGGTCCGAGCCCGGCACCTCCGATGCCCTCGCCGAGGCGCTGGCCGCGGACATCGCCGCCTGGAGCCCGTCATGCGCCGGCTGACCGCCTTCCCCTGCGCGGGCGCGGCCCTGGCCGGCAGCCTGGACGACGCCGCCGGCGCCACCGGACTGCTGCTCGTCATTGGCGGCAGCCAGACCCGAATCGGCTCGCATCGCATGTACGAAAGGCTCGCCAGGTCGTTGGCGGAGAACGGCTATCCCTGCTTCCGCTTCGACCGGCGCGGGGTTGGCGACAGCGCCGGCGAGGATCCGGGCTTCAAGGGCAGCGGCCCCGATCTCACGGCCGCGGCGGCGGCGTTCCGGGCCGAATGCCCTGCCCTCACCCGCCTGATCGGCTTCGGCCTGTGCGACGGCGCCACCGCTCTGGTCCTGTTCGGCGACGCGGCCGGGCTCGACGGGCTCATCCTCGCCAATCCCTGGCTGGTCGAGACCGAATC
This sequence comes from Allosphingosinicella sp., assembly GCA_035543935.1. Taxonomy (GTDB): domain Bacteria; phylum Pseudomonadota; class Alphaproteobacteria; order Sphingomonadales; family Sphingomonadaceae; genus Allosphingosinicella. The sequence continues at coordinate 2,951 of DATKIV010000030.1, read as the reverse complement.
GGGCGAGCCGCCGCCCGCCGCCATCCGCCACCATTATCGCAAGCAATTGCTGAGTGTCGCCGGCTGGAAGAAAATCCTAACCGGAGCAGTGAATTACAAGAAGCTGTGGAGAGGCGTTCGAAGCATCTCCTCGCGCCGGAAGGATGAGTCGCTCGGCCAGGACGTGCTCCAGGCCTTGCTCCGGCATCGCCTGCCCGCCGAGGCGATATTGTGCGTCGGCGACGCCACCGCGATCGCCGCCGAGGCGGAGATCAGGCGCTGGCCCTATGACGGCCTCATCCGCGCCACCCAGACGATCGACACCGATTCGCACACCTTCGCCCGCCCCGGCGACGATGCGATGCTGACGACCGCGGTGCTGTCGGCGCTGGCGGAGTTGGAGGGCTAAGCGCTGGCTCGTCATTCCAGCGAAAGCTGGAATCTCTTTGCCTGACTGAGTCTGTGCAGGAAGAAGTGAGATTCCAGCTTTCGCTGGAATGACGCGTTTCTCAGGCGTGCTGAAGCGCCGCCGCCGGCGCCGCCTCGAAATCGGCCTCCGCGAGGAACTTCTCGGCGTCCAACGCGGCCATGCACCCCGTCCCCGCCGCGGTCACCGCCTGGCGGTAGATCTTGTCCATGACGTCGCCCGAGGCGAAGACGCCGGGGACGTTGGTCCTGGTCGTGCCGGTCTCCACCCGGATATAGCCGTCCTCGTCGAGGTCGAGATGGCCGCGGAACAGCTCGGTCGCCGGGGAATGGCCGATGGCGACGAACGCGCCTTCGGTGTCGAGCCGCTCGATCGCGCCGGTCCCGGTGTCCCTGAGGTCGACCGCGACCAGCCCCTCGGGCGTGCCGCCGGCGACGAAGTCGGCGACCTCGCGGTTCCACATCACCTGGATGTTGGGGTGCGCGAACAGGCGCTCCTGCAAAATTTTCTCGGCCCGCAGCGAATCGCGACGGTGGATCAGGGTGACGTCATGGCTGTGGTTGGTCATGTAGAGCGCTTCCTCGACCGCGGTATTGCCGCCGCCGATCACCACCACCTTCCTGCCGCGGTAGAAATAGCCGTCGCAGGTCGCGCAGGCCGAGACGCCCTTGCCCTTCATATGCTCTTCCGACGGCAGGTTCAGCCAGCGCGCCTGGGCGCCGGTGGCGACGACCAGAGTGTCGCCGACATAGACCGTGCCGCCGTCGCCATAGAGGCGGAACGGGCGCTCGGAGAGGTCGACGCGGACGATATGGTCCCATTCCATCCTTGTGCCGACATGCTCGGCCTGCTTTTGCATCTGCTCCATCAGCCAGGGGCCCTGGATGACCCCGGCGAAGCCGGGATAATTCTCGACGTCGGTGGTGATGGTGAGCTGGCCGCCGGGCTGGATGCCCTGGACGACGATCGGCGCGAGGCCGGCGCGGGCGGCGTAGATGGCGGCGGAAAGGCCGGCCGGGCCCGAGCCGAGGATGATCATGCGGGATGAGTGCGTCGCGGTCATGATCGCGACGTAAGAGGCCCTCCTCCCGCGCGCAATGCCGCTTTTGCTTCTATCCACAGCCGCTGGTAGAAGCCGCGCCGATTCCGCCCTTTTGCAAGAGAGACTCGCCATGTCCCAGCGCGAAAACCCGATCGGCCTCGACGGCTTCGAGTTCGTCGAGTTCACCAGCCCGGACCCGGAAGCGCTTGCCGACCTGTTCGTCAAACTGGGCTTCACCCATGTTGGCAATCATCGCTCCAAGAACGTCCGCCATTATGCGCAGGGCGACATCAACTTCATCCTCAACATGGAGGGCGCCGGCCAGCCCGCCGAATTCCGCGCGGCGCACGGCCCGTCGGCGAACGGCATGGCGTTCCGGGTCAGGAACGGGCCCGAGGCGCTCAAGCTCGCGCTCGAGCGCGGCGCCACCCAGGTCGAGACGGTGCGCGGCCCCGGCGAGATCGACATCCCGGCGATCGAGGGGATTGGCGGCTCCTACCTCTATCTGGTCGATCGCTACGGCGCCGAGAAGATCTACGACACGGATTTCGAGCCGGTGCCGGGCGCCGGGCGCGACGACAACAGCGTCGGCCTGCACACGCTCGACCATCTCACCCACAATGTGAACCGCGGGCGGATGGACCATTGGGCGAATTTCTACGAGAAGATCTTCAACTTCCGCCAGATCCGCTATTTCGACATCGAGGGCAAGCAGACCGCCTTGCTGTCGCGGGCGATGACCGCGCCCGACGACAAGATCCGAATCCCGCTGAACGAGAGCCAGGACGATTACAGCCAGATCGCCGAATATCTGAAGGAATATAAAGGCGAAGGCATCCAGCACCTCGCCTTCGCCACCGACGACATCTTCGCCACGGTCGACGCGCTGCGCGCCAACGGCATCCGCTTCCAGGACAGCCCCGACACTTATTACGACATGATCGACGCGCGCATCCCCGGCCACGCCCACGACGTCAGGGAGATGCGCGCGCGCCGCATCCTGATCGACGGCTCGCCCGAGACCGGCGAGGGGCTGCTGCTGCAGATCTTCACCGAGAACATGGTCGGCCCGATCTTCTTCGAGATCATCCAGCGCAAGGGCAATGAGGGCTTCGGCGAGGGCAATTTCAAGGCCCTGTTCGAATCGATCGAGCTCGACCAGATCAAGCGCGGCGTCATCCCCGCGCATTGAGCGCGCGGTCCTGCTTCACGACAGATCCGGCCGTCGAGCAGCCGATCCGACAAATGTGGGGCTTGCGCACCGTCCGAAGGCGGTTAATCTCGCTCCGCAAAGGGGCCGTCATGGCCCTTTCTCAATTATGAAACGCCATCGCCTTGTCAGCAGGAGCAGATATGAACGTTCGCAAAGTCCTCGCCTTCACCGCCGCCGCCCTGATGTTGCCGCTTGCCGCTCCGGCGTTCGGCCAGGCGACTTTGCGCGTCGGCGCGACTGTCACCGACCCGCAGGGTGGGGCCGTCGGCACGATCACCGCGATCGACGGC
>DATKIV010000029.1:0-2371 GCA_035543935.1 Allosphingosinicella sp. | reverse complement strand
CGCGATCCGGCGGCGCAGGCGCGCGCGTTCGAGGCGCAGGGCTTCGAGTATCTCCATGTCGTCGATCTCGACGGCGCGTTCTCGGGCAAGCCGGTCAATGTTGCCGCGGTCGAGAGCATCATCGACGCGACCACCATTCCGGTGCAGCTCGGCGGCGGCATCCGCGACATCGACACCGTCGAGGCCTGGCTCGACAAAGGCGTTGCCCGCGTCATCATTGGCACCGCGGCGGTGCGCGATCCCGCGCTCGTCACCAAGGCGGCGAGGCTCTACCCGGCGCGGGTCGCGGTCGCGCTCGATGCCCGCGACGGCATGGTGGCGGTGAAGGGCTGGGCCGAGACCTCCGAGCTCACGGCTCTCGACGTCGCCAGGCGGTTCGAGGATGCGGGCGTCGCCGCCCTGATCTACACCGACATTTCCCGCGATGGCCTACTGAAGGGTCTCAATCTCGAGGCCACCGTTGCGCTCGCGGAAGCGGTGAGCATCCCGGTGATTGCGTCGGGCGGGCTTGCCTCGATCGCGGACGTCGAGGCCCTGCTGCACCCGCGGGCGCGGAAAATTGCCGGCGCCATCGCCGGGCGCGCATTATATGACGGGCGGCTCGATCCGGCGGCGGCGCTCGCGCTCATCCGTGCGGCCGCGCCAGGAGCCGGTTGATGAAATGGAGTTCGCTCGGCGCGACCGCTCGGCTGTGGTGGAGCCTGGCACTGCTCGCCCTCCTCGCTTTGGCCCCGTTCCTCTGCACCCTTGCAGCAGCGCTTGTTGCGTTCGTCCTCCGCTGCGACCTTGATGAAGGCAACATCTTTCCCTGCCTAGTTTTCGGTGTCGATCTCGGTTATCCGCTGCACTTCTTCGGCATCATGATGTTCTGGGTCGGGTTCTTCACCTTCCCAATTGCGGCCATCGGGTTCCTCGTCTGGCTGGGCTTCGCCGTCGTCCTGCTGGTCAGGCGCCTGCGGCGCTCCGAGCCGGCTTGATCGAGGGACGCCGATGTTCAAGGTCCGCGTTATTCCGTGCCTCGACGTCAAGGACGGCCGTGTCGTCAAGGGCGTCCGGTTTCTCGATCTGCGCGACGCCGGCGACCCAGTCGAGGCGGCGATCGCCTATGACGCCGCCGGCGCCGACGAGCTGACGTTTCTCGACATCACCGCCAGCCACGAGAACCGTGACATTATCCTCGACGTGGTGCGGCGCACGGCCGAGGCCTGCTTCATGCCGCTCACCGTCGGCGGCGGCGTGCGCACGGTGGAGGACATCCGCCGGCTGCTAGCTTCGGGGGCGGACAAGGTGTCGATCAACACCGCGGCGGTTGCGCGGCGCGCATTTGTGAAGGAGGCGGCGGAGAAGTTCGGCGACCAATGCATCGTCGTCGCGATCGACGCCAAGAGAGTGTCGCAGCCGGGCGAGCCCCTGCGGTGGGATATCTTCACCCATGGCGGCCGCCATCCGACCGGGCTCGATGCCGTCGATTACGCGCGCGAGGTGGTGGCGCTCGGCGCCGGTGAAATCCTGCTGACCTCCATGGACCGCGACGGCACCAGGCAGGGCTTCGATATCGCGCTCACCCGCGCCATCGCCGATGCGGTGCCGGTTCCGGTGATCGCGTCGGGCGGAGTCGGGACGCTCGAGCATCTGGTCGAAGGCATCCGCGACGGCCACGCCACCGCCGTGCTCGCCGCCTCGATCTTTCACTTCGGCGAGCACTCCGTGCGAGAGGCCAAGGACTACATGGCGAAGGCGGGCCTGCCGATGCGGCTCGATCCTTGAGCCTTGCGAATGGCGATTGACGTGCCAGCAAGGGCCTGCTCGCTATTCGCCACTCGCCATTCTCTGTCCGCCCGCCCACCGCAGCGCGGCTTCCAGCCGGTCGTTGCCCCAGAACAGTTCCCCATCGTCGGTGGTGAAGCTCGGCGCCCCGAACAGGCCGAGCCGCTGCGCCTCCTCGGTTTGCGCGCGCAGCCGCGCCTTGTTTGCATCCGACCCGGCCGCGGCGAGCACGGGCGACGGATCGATCTGCAAAGTCGCAAGCACGTCGTCGAGAACGGCGTCGTCGTCGATTCGGCGGCCGTCCCCGAACTGTGCGCGGAACAGGGCGACGCAAAAGGCCTCGCCCCAGTCCTGATCGAGCGCGACCAGTGCGACGCGCGCCGCCAGCAGGCTGTTCTGTGGAAAGAGATCGGGGCGACGGAACGGCACATCCAGGTCAGCGCACAGCCGCTCGAGGTCGCGCGACATGTAGCGGCCCTTCTCCGGATAGAGATTGAACGGCGACGTGGTCCAGCCCTGTGCCTTGAAGATCGGCCCGAGCAGGAACGGCCGGAAGCGCACGCGCACGTCGGCGCGCGCGGCCAAGGCCCCGATCCGCACCGCC
>DATKIV010000028.1:0-15373 GCA_035543935.1 Allosphingosinicella sp. | reverse complement strand
CGCGCCGACGTCGCCTTCGTGATCGGCGCCAACGACGTCACCAATCCGGCCGCCAAGACCGACAAGACCTCGCCCATTTACGGCATGCCCGTGCTCGACGTGGAGAAGGCCAAGACGGTTTTGTTCGTGAAGCGCTCGATGGGCGGGGTCGGCTATGCCGGCGTCGACAACGAGCTCTTCTACCGCGACAACACGATGATGCTCCTCGCCGACGCCAAGAAGATGGTCGAGGAGATCGTGAAGGCGCTGGGCTAGGTAAATCCTGTCCGAAACGGACCGGGTTCCGGCGCGCTGAACTCTCGTGAGCATGCCGGACGCAGCCGGGGGCCGGCCCCCGGTTTATCGACCACGCTCCGAAATGGAGCCGACAGGCATTCCGCCGGCCCGCGCGTGCGCCGATAGCGTCCGGGGAGTGCTGGCGATGAGCGACGGGTTGGCGCATGATGAGCTCGAAATGGTCGACTATCGGGACCTTCCGCCCGCCCACGTCTTCGCCGATACCGAGCCGGCGCTCAAGCGCATGCGCGTCGCGGCGCAGGCGGCCGGCTGCCGCATCGTCTCGTCCGCGCTTATCGGCGGCGACGCCGAGGCGTTTCGGTGCGCAGTGCCCAACGCCGCCGCCTTGATCGAGCTCGACGGCGCCGCCGGGCCGGACATCCTGATCGCCCTGCTGGATTGGGCGCAGGCCGAGGCCGAGGCCGGCGCGCGGCGCAGCGTCGTCTCGGCGCCGATCGGCCTGGTCGACCTCGTCGCGGCACGGGCGCCGCATGCCGACATCACCCATCTTTGCGAAGCCGGCCCGCTCGACCGGCTGCTGGCGGTCGCCCGCGCCGCCCGCCCAGCCGCACCGCGCCTGCACGACGTCAGCCGCGACGACGGCTCGGTGCTCCTCGAGCAGATGTCCGAGGATGTCGGCCGGGTCGCCGCGACCCTCGCCGCTTTGTCCGCAGAGGAGGCGGCGGCCGTCGCCGCCGCCGCCGGCCCGGCAGCGGGCGCGGACGGGGACGAGGCCGGCATCGATCCCGCCGCGATCCGGGCGATGATCCGGGCGCGGCGGCTGCGCGACCATTATTTCCAGGGCGCGCTGTTCGCCGATCCGGCCTGGGACATGCTGCTCGACCTGATGGCGGCTCGGCTCGAGGGGCAGCGCGTCGCGGTGTCGAGCCTGTGCATCGCCGCTGCGGTGCCGCCGACGACCGCGCTCCGATGGATCAAGATGCTGACCGACCGCGGCCTTTTCGTCCGCGCCGCCGATCCGCGGGACGGACGGCGCGTCTATATCGAGCTGTCCGACGATACCGCCCGCGCGCTCGCGGCCTGTTTGGGCGCCGTCCAGCGTATCGCTCCGACGGCGGTCTGACGCTTGCCCGTTGTCCGCCGCGATGGCAGGGAAAGGCCGAGGGCGCTTAGCTCAGTTGGTAGAGCATCTCGTTTACACCGAGAGGGTCGGCGGTTCGAGCCCGTCAGCGCCCACCAGTAGAATGGGACAGTTACTTTTCCCCGCCGCCGCAGCCAGGCTGGCGCTGCCGCGCGGAAAAGTAACTGTCCCCTTGAAGGAGCATCTCATGGCCAGGCGGACTTATCATGGCAGCTGCCATTGCGGCGCGGTGCGATACGAGGCGGACATCGATCTCGACCAGGGCACAGGCAAGTGCAATTGCTCGATCTGCTGGAAGAAGCGTTATTGGAGCGCGGGCATGAAGCCCGCCGATTTCCGCCTGGTCGCCGGCGAGGACGCGCTCGGCGACTATCAGTTCAACACCAAGCAGGCGCACAACCGCTTCTGCCGGACCTGCGGCGTGACGGTCTACGGCCACGGCCATATCGAGCAGATCGGCGGCGATTATGTCTCGGTGAGCGTGGCGACGCTCGACGATCTCGACCCGGCCGCGCTCGCCGAGGCGCCGGTCCGCTACATGGATGGGCGGGGCGACAATTGGTGGAACGCGCCGGCCGAGACGCGGCACCTTTGAACCTTGTCGTCATTCCAGCGAAAGCTGGAATCCCTTTTTCCTGTTGCCCTGCCGCCTGAAAGAAAGAGAGATTCCTGCTTTCGCTGGAATGACGGCTGGGAGCGCGGCCTAGAGGCTCCTGATCAACTTCACCGCGACCGCCGCCCAGGGCGGGTCGGCGACCACGGTCTGGCGCTGGCCGGCGCCGTGGGGGAGAATGTGGAGCTTATTGTCCTCGCGGCCGATCAGGCGGCCGAACAGGAAGCGGCCGGCGGGGCGGGGGACGAGGATGTCGCGATTGAGCGCGCCGGCAAAAGCTTCGGGCGCTAGCCGGGCGAGCCAGATCTCGTCGCCGCTCCGATAATCGCCGCTCGACGAGGCGACGGTGACCGCGACCAGGCCGGGCGCGGCCTGGGGCGGGATGACGACGCCCTCGCGGCGCGGCGCGTGCGCGCCCTCATGGTCCAAGATGGCGGCGACCGGAATGTCCTCGCGGTCCGGGAGGGTGACGAGGTCGGAGGCCTCGACGCCGAGCGCCCGGGCGATCCGGTTCAGCCAGCCCACCGAGACGGTGCGGGTACCGGTTTCGAGCCGGCCGATGGTCTGCGGCGTCGTCGGCGGATGGCAGCGGTCGGCGACGTCCTGCAATGTCATCTTGCGGGCGCGGCGAACCTCGCGAATGCGGGTTATCATGATTACCTCCAAACCGGACCGGTTACTTCTTTCCTACACTTTCACCCAAATGGCAAGCCGTCGCAATGCGCGATTCGACCGCCCCGGACAGGAACAGGCTGCTCGCCGAGCGGGCGCTGCCCCGCGACGGCCGCGAACGGCGGGCGCGGCGCGCCAGGGCGGCACGGTCGGTCACCGTCAACCTCGCCGAATCCCCGCTCGGCTGGCTCAAGGCGCGCGGCCTCATCGACGCGCGGCAATATGCGGCGGGCGAGACCCTGCGCGAGGATTGGGAGCGGGCGGCGCTCGGCCCAAGGGTGACGATGCGCTGGGACGCGCCGCCGCCGGGCAGGGCCGCGCGCGCGGCGCCTGCGGCCGAGGCGCCAACCACCGCCCGGATCGCAGCCCGCCGCCGGTTCGACGAAGCGGTCGCGGCGGTCGGCGCCGGCCTCGCCGACGTGCTCTGGCGCGTGGTCTGCGCGGGCGAGGGAATGCGTGACGCCGAACGCGCTCTGGGCTGGCCCGCGCGCGCCGGGCGGATCGTGCTGGCCATCGCGCTCGACCGGCTCGCCGATCATTATCGGTTGCGGTGAACCGGCTGCGCCGTCACGGCACCCGTCGTGCCTCGCCTAGCCGAAACTGAAATCCGATGCGTGGAGGTGGCCGGGCCGCATCCCTTCGACGAGGCTCGAATCGCCCCTGCCCCAGGAGACCAGAGTGTCGCCGCCGATCCGCGTCAGGGTCAGATCGGAGAAATCGTCGACTCCGGCTATGCCTTCGAAGCGGATCCTATCGTGATTCTGGGAGTCGGTGATCCTGTCGTCAGGCCATAGCCTCCGGGTGTGACAGGTTCAATTCGGCGCGGTAACGTTGGCGCCGGGGGGGAAGGCGATGGCATTGACCGAAGCGGAGAATGCGGCGCCGGCGGCGCGCCGGATCGAGGCGCTCGATTTTGTCCGCGGCGTCGCCTTGTGCGGCATCCTGCTGATGAACATCACCGGCTTCGGCCTGCCCGACGCTTATGTGAATCCGATGAACGCGGGCGGCGCGACCGGCGCCAACCTCTGGGCCTGGATCGTCACCGAGATCGGCTTCGAAGGCACCCAGCGCGCCTTGTTCTCGATGCTGTTCGGGGCGAGCGCGATCCTGCTCGTGTCGCGGCTCGAGGCGGCGGGGCGGACCGACGCGGCCGACATCTATTTCCGGCGCAACCTCTGGCTGGTCGCCTTCGGCATGGTCAACGCCTTCGTCTTCCTCTGGTATGGCGACATCCTCTACGCCTACGGGATCATCGCCTTGTTCATCTTCCCGTTCCGGAAGCTCGCCGCGAAATGGCTGCTGGCGATCGGCATCGCCACTTTGCTGCTCAACGCGGTGTGGAACCTGCATGACACGCGCGTCCTGCTCGGCAAGCATGACGCCTGGGCGGCGGCGAGCGCGGCCCAGGCACGCGGTGCGCGGCTCAACCCGGACCAGCAGGCCGCGATCACCGCCTGGGACGAGACGCGCGCGGAGTTCAAGTCGACGCCGGAGGAGATCGCCGACGCCGTCCAGGCGCGCGTCAACGGCTATGGGCCCGCCTTCGAGCGCACCGCCAGGATAAACGTCTATTTCCAGACCTGGGGCCTCTACCGCTTCTTCTTCGACCTGTTCGGGATGATGCTGATCGGCATGGCGCTATACCGAACCGGCGTGCTGACGCTCGAGCGAAGGACCTCGCTTTATGTGGCGATGGCGGTGTTCGGCTATGGCATCGGGGTTGCGGTCAACGCGGTCGAGACGCGCTGGATCATGAACCAAGGGTTCAGCGCGGTTTCGTTCGCCGAGGCCCATGTCAGCTACGATCTCGGCCGGCTGGCGATGACGATCGGCCATCTTGGCGCGCTGCTCCTGTTCGTGCGTTCCGGCCTGCTCGGCTGGCTTCGCCGCGCCTTCGCCGCGGTCGGGCAGATGGCGGTGACCAACTACCTCACCCATTCGGTCGTCTGCGGGATATTGTTCATCGGCCTTGGCTGGTACAACCAGCTCGAGCGGTACGAGCTCTATTATGTCGTCGCCGCTATCTGGGCGGCGCAGCTGGCGATCAGCCCGCTCTGGCTCAGCTATTATCGCTTCGGGCCGGTCGAGTGGCTGTGGCGCAGCCTCACCTACATGAAGCGCCAGCCGATACGACGGATCGCCGCGGAGACCGGAGCTTGAAGCTGCTCGCGCTCGCCGTGCTGGCGCTGGTCCGCCCCGTCCCGAACCCGGATCATGTCGGGCGCATCTATTCCTACCTGCGCAGCAATATGGACGGCAGCGAGGCCGAGCGGGTCTATGTCTATCGCGCCAGCCGGTCCCGCATCGAGGTCGCCAAGATGCGCACGCGCTGCCGCAACGCCGCCTTCGTCACCGCCGAGCTCGACCTCGCCCGCGGCGAGGCGACGCGGCTCGTCGCCGGACGGCTCAGGCCCGATGCCGGCCATGAGGATTTCGGCCTGCTCACTTATGACGAGGCGACGCGCCGGGTCGATGCGGTGGTGACCCTGCCGCAGGGCGAGCTCCGGGATTCGGTGGCGGTGCCCGACCGGCCCTGGCATCTCTACGATTACGACCTCGCCAGCCTCACCGTCACCGCGCAATACCGGCCCGACCGCCGCGCCGATTTCAGCTTCGGGCTGCCGCTGGTGCTGGTCGGCGCCGACATGAGCGACTTCCTCACCTATCTCGGCCGCGCCGACGCCCGCTTCGTGCGCACGGAAGTGCATGGCGGGCGGCGCGCCCACCGCTTCGAGGTCGGCGGTCCCGCTTTCGGGAGGCGCGGCGGGCCGATCTGGTTCGACGCCGCGCAGGGCCATATCATCGAGGCGCGATGGGGCATTCCCAACCATGCCGAATATCGCGACTTCCGGCTCAGGCTGACCGGCGTCAGCGACGGCGGCGCCAGGGCGTGGCGACGATTGCTGACCAGGCATTTCGCGGGCTGTGGAGGCTGAGCGGACGGAAACGTGTACACTAAATGTTGACAGTGCGCACGATAAAGACCATCTGGCGACGAAAGGAGGCAGACTTTGCCGAACCGCACCGTACAGGACTTCGAGCCGGCCGAGGAGCGGGGCGAGCATTATCTTCCGCTCGAGTTTCTCACGGGAGACAGCAACCTCGCCCACTTGCTCGCGCCCTATCTCGCCCCGGACGCGTTCGCGGACGGAGTCGTGGAGTGTCTGCCGATACGGGCCGCCCGGACTCGTTTCAGCGTCAGGGAGGTCGCTGCGGGCGGCCGCATCTTTTCGGCCACGCGGGGCGAGCATGCCAACGTCCCCGTGGTCATGATCCCGCTCGACAAGCTGATTGACCTTGTTCATGACGCGGAGCGTGAGGTGCAGGAGGCGCCGGTGTCGCTCGTCGCTGCGCTCGCGCCGAGCGCGGATTTGCCGCCGGCCAGCCGCATCGTCGTGAAAAGCGGAAGCCATGTTGCCAAGATTCGTTTCATGACAAAGGCGGCGGTCGAGGCATAAGCAAGCGGGGGGAGCCATGTATCTCCTGGACACGCAGCTCTTTGCGGACTTTGTATCGGCAGACCCCGACAATCCGGTTTACACGCGCGCCACCAGCTTCGTAACACTTGCCGAGCAGCGCCACTTGCGCGTCAGCATCTCGGTGGTCACCATCGGCATGATCCGCAGCGAGGTTTCGCAACTGCCGGCCGGCCCGATACGCGGGAATTGGGAACGGCGTCTCGATGCCGCGGCCCATAGCTGGAGCCAGTCGACCCAACTCTATGAGGTCGACTGGAAAACCGTGGAATCCTGGGCCATCGTCAAGGTCATGGATCTGCGCGATGCGGCGGGGGACGTGTTGGGCGATGACGAGCGGCTGGTCGTCGCCACCGCCTTGGCCCACTCTTTAAGGCTGGTCACCTCGACACCCGAAATTTATGCGCCGGTTGCGCAGGCGCTGGGCCTTAATATCGAGGCGGTATAGCGGTGGCCAAAGTCAAGCTCGCCGCCGCTGCGCCGCTGCGACGGGAAGCGGCGATCCTGGCGCTTAGCGGCGGCGGCATGCGAGGCCTATTCACCGCCGCCGCGCTTGCCGAGATCGAGCGCAAGGGGGTCGACCTCGGCTCCAGCTTCTCGCTGCTCGCCGGGACTTCGATAGGGGGAATTCTTGCCATCGGGCTGGCGGCGGGTCTGAAGGCGGAGGTCATGGCCGCCGCATTCGCGCGACATGGACCGGCGATCTTCAAGACCACGCTATTGGGCGCGCTCAAGAACCCGAAGGGCGCTGCGGCCGCTCTCTATGCTTCGGAGCCGTTGCACGCGACGGTGGAGGCGATCCTGGGCGACGCGGCGCAAATGCGGCTCCGGGACCTGGAGAAGCCGCTTTTGGTCACCGCCGTCGAATTCAATCGCGGGGTGGCGAAGATTTTCGCTTCGAAGTCGGTTGCGGCGCCGGAGGACGATCTCGATGTCTGCCTGGGGGATGTCGCGCTCGCCACGTCAGCGGCCCCAACATATTTCCCGCCCCACCGGATTGGCGACCGGATCTATGTCGATGGCGGCCTGATCGCAAATGCACCCGACATCGTTGCGCTGGACCGGGCCCGCTTCGGTCAAGCCATTCCACAGGAAAACATCCGTATGCTGAGCGTCGGTACCGCCGCCTATGAAAAGCGGGGTGACGAGACGATCGAGGCCGCCGGCAGGATTGCCTGGGTTGGGCGCCATGACCTGTTCTCGCTCATCCTCGATGCCCAGGCCGATCTTTCGCGGGCCCAAGCCAAGAATTTCCTCGGCGAGAGATATTATCGCCTCGACAAGAAGCCCGATCGGCCGATCGGGCTCGACGACGCGTCGCCGGGTCAGATGAAGTTGCTCACCAGTCTGGCGCGGGAGGCCGTCGAAGCTTTCAAGACCGACGGGAGCGCTTGGCGGACCTTTTTTAAGTAGGGTCGCCAGGAACGATCAGGGGAAAGGCTCGACCGACACGTGCATGTCCGGTATTCGTAGCAGATCAAAACCGACCCGGGAGTCGCCGCCATGATCGTCTATGGAGCCTCGCTGTCGCCGTTCGTTCGCAAGGTGCTCGTCTTCGCCGCCGAGAAGGGGATTGAGGTCGAGCTCAAGCCGACCGGCCTCGGCAACAAGGACCCCGAATTCATCGAGGCGAGCCCGTTCGGCAAGATGCCCGGCCTGCGCGACGGCGATTTCGCCATCTCCGATTCCTCGGCGATCGTCGCCTATATGGAAGCGCTGAAGCCCGAGCCGAACCTCATCCCCACCGAGCCGAGGGCGCGGGCGCGGACGATCTGGTTCGACGAATATGCCGACACCATATTGTTCGCATGCGGCGGAAAAATGTTTTTTAACCGGATCGTGGCGCCGAGGTTCCTGGGGCAGGCGGGGGATGAAGAGGTTGCGGCCAAGGCGGAGTGCGAGGAATTGCCGCCCTTGCTCGACTATCTGGAGGGGGTGATCCCGGCGAGCGGCTTCCTCGTCGAGGACCGGCTGACGCTGGCCGACATCGCGGTGGCGAGCCCGTTCGCGAACCTGAGGCATCTCGACGTCGCGATCGACCCCGGCCGCCACCCCAAAGTGATCGCTTATGTCGAGACGATCCTCGCCCGGCCGAGCTTCGCGCCGCTGATCGCGCGCGAGGCGGCCTTCCTGGAGCGGAGCGCGGCCTGATGTCCGGCCCCGGGGCGCGCGCGCTCGCCGAGATCGCCTCCTACCACGCCCAGGTCTATTTCGGCGCCGGCGACGCGGCCGGGGAAGCGGCGGCGCGGCGGCTGCGCGCGCGGGTCGCCGAGCGCTTCGCGGTCCGGCTCGGCAGCTGGCGCGACAGCCCGGTCGGCCCGCATGCCGCGCCGATGTTCCAGATCGCCTTCGCCACCCAAATGTTCGCGACGCTCGTGCCCTGGCTGATGCTCAACCATTCAGGGCTCAGCATCCTCGTCCATCCCAATACGGCGAACCAGCGCCGCGACCATCTGAAGGATTCGCTCTGGATCGGCGCCCCCTTGCCGCTCCACGAAGAGGCGCTGCCCGAGCAGGATTCGGAGCCCGAGGGCGCGGGCGAGATCAATACGGCGCCAGCGATCGCGCCCTGAGCCGGCGTACGCCCCGCGTTGTTGCTTCAATTCAAGTTCATAATGGACATAAGTTGCGCTTCGATTATTCAAGCGGTCCCAATGTAAGACCCAAGAAAGAGTCGCGAAGAGCCCTGCAACCGGGTAAGAACATCCCAAGACTCGGGCGCGTCCCGGACCGGGGAGGGGGAAAGCGCGATGCGGCACGGCAGAAAGCTCATGCTGGCGGGAGCGGTATTGGCGGTCGCCGCCGCGGCGGCGCTGGCCAGCGAGACGATCACCTACACCTATGACGCGCGCGGCCGGCTGATGAAGGTCGAGCGCAGCGGCAGCGTCAACAACGGGGTCAAGGCCGAATATAAATATGACAAAGGCGACAACCGCACCAACGTCAACGTGGTCTCGCCAAATTGACCAGGCGGCTGGCCCCCGCCTTGCTCGCGGCCGCGCTGGCGACGGCCGGCACGACCGCCCGCGCCGAGGACGTGCCGACGGTGATCTCGCCGCTCCGGGTCGAGACGGATCATAATGGCGTCAACCTGGTCACCGGCAGGACGCAGATCGACCCGCCAGCACTGTCGGTGCCCGCCGCGCCCAATTTGCGCTTCGACCGGGTCCAGAACGCGGCGCCCTACATCCTCGGCAGGGTGAGCGGCCAGGCAGGCGAGACCCCGGTCGGCAATTGGTCGGTCCACACCGGCACGGGCGCGACTGAATCGTTCGTCTGCACCGACTGGATGGATTGCGACAGCGTCACCGGGACGGGATCCTATTTCCGCGGGCCCGCGGGCTCGAACGGCGCCGGCGGAACCTACAAGCAGGCGGGGACCGGCGCGACATGGAATTTCACGCTGGCCCACGCGCTCGGGCCCGGACCGGTACGCCAGTCCTACGCCTCGAACGTGCATTACCCGACCGGCGAAAGCATTTTCTACACCTACGACACCGCCGTCGGCGGCACCTTCGGCTTCACCTTCTGGCGGCCGGTCAAGATCGAGAGCAATCACGGCTTCTTCATCAGGATTTCCTATCAAAGCGACGACTTCAACTCCAATTTCTGGGGCACTGTGGCGGAGGCCGCGCTTTTCCGGACGGGCTCGGAGACGCCGCTCAGGCGGCTGACCTATGCGACGGACGGCGGAGTCTACACGATCACCGACCATGGCGACGGGACGGGCCCCGCCCGGGCCTATAGCTGCTCGGGATGCTCGAACGCGCTCGGCTCCAATCTCGAGACGAGCGCGGGATGGGCCCAGCTGCCGGGCGAGGCCACGCCGGCGCGGCAGGTGACGGCGCTGCCTGGGCCGAGCCTGGTCGGCGCGGTCAGCAACGACGACGTCGGCTGGAGCTACAGCTATACCTACAATGGCGGCGCGCCTTATTTCCACGCGCCTTCCAACGCTTATTGGTACACGCGGCTCGCCGTCACCGGCCCGAACGGCTTCAACCAGGTCTACACTTTCACGATTTCAGACCAGCGCAACGTGATGACCAGCGTCACCGATTCGATCGGGCGCACCACCGGTTACGAGTTCGATCCCGCCTATCGCCCGACCCGGGTGACCTATCCGGAAGACAATCAGGTCAGCGTCGCCTATGACGATATGGGCAATGTCGTCTCGCGGACGGCGACGCCCAAGCCGGGTTCGGGCCTCGCCGCGATCACCGAGAGCGCTTCCTATCCCCTCACTGACTGCCTCGCCCCGGCCATTCCGCATGTGCTCTGCTATCGGGCGGCATGGTCGCGCGACGGCCTCAACCGGCAAACCGATTACGTCTATAACAGCATGGGCCAGCTGACCCAGCAGGACGACCCGGAGGATGCCAACGGGGTCAGGCGCCGGACGATCGTCGACTATGCGCCGAGCCCGACGGCCGGGATCAGCCGCCGCAGCGTGGTCAGGATCTGCGGGGTGGGCACGACCTGCGGGACGAGCGCCGAGATCCGCACCGAATATCAATATTGGGGCGACACCCCTTTGGTCACCCGCGAGCGGCGGATCGACGGCGCTACCGGAGCGATGCTCGACACGATTTACGGCTACGATTCCGAGGGCCGGCTGCTCTCGACCGACGGGCCGCTGCCGGGGACGGACGACGCCACCTACAACCGCTACGACAGGTATGGCCGCAAGACCTGGGAGATCGGCGCGCGCGGGCCGAACGGGCTCAGGATCGCCAGGCGCCACGCTTTTCGCGATTCCGACGACAAGCTGGTCGCCACCGAGACCGGCACTATTCCGGACGCGCAGAGCGCGGCGCTGAATGTGCTCAGCCGGGTCGATTATTCTTACGACAGCCGTCGCAATCTGTTTCGCGAGGCGACCTATGGGGCGGGCGCCTTCTTCAACGTCATCGACCGGCAATATGACGACCAGGGCCGGCTTCTGTGCGAGGCCCGGCGGATGAACCCGGCGGCGTTCGGCGAGCTGCCGGGCGGCTGTGCCCAGACCACGAACGGGAGCGCGGGCCCCGACCGGATCGCGCGCAACGTCTGGGACGCGGCCGGCCAGCGGCTGCAGGTCCGCGCCGGCGTCGGCACCGAGATCGAGGCGGCGACGGCGACCTGGGACCATGATCTCAACGGCCGGGTCACGACGGTGATCGACGGCAACGGCAACCGCGCCGCTTTGGTCTATGACGGGCATGGCCGCCAGATTTGCTGGATGTTCCCCTCGGCGACGCGGCCTTCGAGCTACAATGACGCTGCCCAGGCGAGCGCGCTCGCCACCGCCGGCGCGCTGAGCGGCGCGATCCAGAACGGCCAATGCGCGAACGGCGATTACGAGGCCTATCAATATGACGCGGCCGGCAACCGCACGAGCTTGCGCAAGCGCGACGGCTGGACGATCGGCTACACCTACGACAATCTCAATCGGCTGATCCTGAAGACGGTGCCCGAGCGCCCCGGGCTCGCCGCGACCCACACGCGCGACGTCCATTACGGCTACGACCTCAGGAACGCACCGCTCTACGCCCGCTTCGACTCGCCGACCGGCGAAGGCGTGACCTACGGCTATGACGGGTTCGGCCGGCAGGTTTCGAGCTGGCTGCTGATGGACGGGGTGAGCCGGGGGCTCGGCCGGATCTATGACGATATCGACAACCGCGTCACCCTTTACCACCCGTCGGGCTATGCCTTCACTTACGCGCATGACGCGCTCGGCCGGCTCTCCAGCGTCGCCGGCGGCATCGGCGCCAGCGCGACGCTTGCCCAGTTCACCTACAATGTTCAGGGCCTGCCCGCGACCCGCGCCGATGTCCCGAACAGCGGCGTCGCTTATGGCTATGACGCGATCGGCCGGCCGGTCGGCCTGACAGACACCTTCACCGGCGGCACCGGCAACGTCGCATTGGGTTTCGGCTACAACCAGGCCAACCAGATCGCGAGCCTGAGCCGCAGCAACGACGCTTATGCCTGGACCGGCGCGGTCACCGTCAACCGCGCTTACGCCACCAACGGGCTCAACCAATATACCGCCTCGGGCGGCACGGCCCTGACCTACGACGACAACGGCAACCTCACCTCCGAAACGCCGCCGAGCCCGCTGCCGGCAACCAGCTACACCTATGACGTCGAGAACCGGCTGGTCGCGGCGAGCGGCGCGCGGACCGCGGCCTTGCGCTACGATCCGCTGGGGAGGCTCTACGAGGTGACCGGCCCGTCCGGCACGACCCGATTCCTCTACGACGGCGACGCTTTGGTCGCCGAATATGTCGCGGTCGGGCTCGCCTCGATCTACGTCCACGGCAGCAACGCCGGCGCCGACGATCCCCTAATCTGGTACACCGGCGGCACCATGCGCTGGCTGCACAGCGACCATCAGGGCTCGATCACCGGCCTCGCCGACCCCCAGGGCAACCTCACCAACATCAACGCCTATGACGAATATGGCATACCGGCCGCGGCCAATTACGGCCGGTTCCAATATACCGGGCAAATCTGGCTCGCCGAGCTCGGCATGTACCATTACAAGGCCCGCATCTACTCGCCGACGCTGGGACGGCTCCTGCAGACCGATCCTGTGGGGTATGACGATCAGTTCAATCTCTATGCTTATGTTGGGAACGATCCGGTCAATCTGACCGATCCGACAGGCACTGCCAGCGACACTTGCGGTAGCCGTCTCGGCATATCCGCTTCATGTTCCGGCCAATCCATCTTGAACATTACTGGGGGAGGCCCGGGTCCGCGAACTCGTGCCGCTTCCGATGCGCCTAATGAGAGCGGAGGAGGTGGTCATCAGGAAGGCGGCTCTATCGGTGACGCGTTAACCGCTGCACAAGAACTCGTTTTGGGTGTCGCCGGCCAGATAATGGAAAGTCGGAGTAGGGATCGTGGTCGGGCCGGCAGCAGGCACGGAACACCGAATCCGGACAAACACATGAGGCCGGTTCCTGGCCGGCCAGGCTTCGGGCAAAGTAGAGATCCGCATACCGGCATTCTAAGCAGACCCCGGCCTTGGCCCACCGACCCGCGGCTGACCCCCCCGGAAACACCGCCTCCGGCGCCTACGCGGAACCCGCCGGATCGCAGCTCACGAGCCTGGGTGGGGGCAGGCATCCTTGGGCTAGCTGTCTTAGCCTGCTACGTAGTAGAGCCATGCGGAGCGATTCTGACGATCGGCGGCGTCGCGGCAGTGGGGGCTCAGTAGGGAACGGGCTATGAGCTTCGACCTGTCGATCGACGATGAATTGGCCGACATCATCAACCTGATGGAGGTCGATCTGCCGGCAGGCTTGGCGGAGCTGCAACGTCTTGCCGAGGCGGGAAACAGGTCGGCTATCCTGTGCCTTGGCCTCCACCTGTCGGAGGATAGACTCACCTATGACGAAGCCATTCCTTGGCTGCTACGGGCCGTTACTTTCGACAGTGCCGACGCCGCCTGGAATCTCGCGATGATCGCTCGGCAACGAAAAGATCCTGAGGCCGTGCGCAAGTGGATCGACAAGGCCGCGGCGCTGGGTCAGGCCGACGCCATCAAGGTGCAGGGCAAGAGATATGACGTGTCATCTGTCCTTGGTTTACCGTGACAAGTAATTCCGGGATTACGATGACAGTGGGGGGGTCGGTGACAGGTACGTACCTGTCACCGAAGGCCTATCGCCACCTAGGTCCAGCTTCCTACCGACTCGCGTGAGACTGCCAGCAATTGGTATGCCAATCGCCGGGGGGGACATGGCATTGCCGGCCATTGGCATACCAATCGCCGGAGGGAGAGTGGCAGTGACTGTCCCCGATTTTCGGAGTTACGTGACAGGGCACGACTTCAGGGAGCAACCGCCTTCCGCACCTCGCACCCGCCAGGACACCCGATCCCGTCTCAGGGCGTGACGCTCGGCAATGACCCCGGATCAAGTCCGGGGCAGGACGGGTTCGGGCGGCAGAATTCGAGCATCCTGCTGATGGACGGAGTGACCCAGGGGCTTGGCCGCATCTATGACGACGTCAACAACCGCGTCACCCTCTACCATCCCTCGGGCTTCGCCTTCACTTACGCTTATGACGCGCTCGGCCGGCTCTCGAGCCTGTCGGGCGGCCTCGGCGCCAATGCGACGCTCGCAACCTTCGCCTATAACGCGCAGGGCCTCCCCGCGACCCGCACCGACGGCCCGAACAGCGGCGTCGCTTATGCCTATGACGCGATCGGGCGGCCGGTCGGCCTGACCGACAGCTTCGCCGGCGGCACCGGCAATGTCGCATTGGGCTTCGGCTACAACCAGGCCAACCAGATTACGGGCCTCACCCGAAGCAACGACGCTTATGCCTGGACCGGCCATCACGCGGTGCAGCGGCCCTATACGGTCAAGGGGCTCAACCAGTACGGCGCCGCCGGCGGGACGACGTTCGCCTGGGACGCCAACGGCAACCTGACGACGGAAACTCCACCGTCACCGGCCGCGCCGACGACCTACACCTATGACGTCGAGAACCGGCTGGTCGCGGCGAGCGGCGCGCGGACCGCGGCCTTGCGCTACGATCCGCTGGGGAGGCTCTACGAGGTGACCGGCCCGTCCGGCACGACCCGGTTCCTCTACGACGGCGACGCTTTGGTCGCCGAATATGTCGCGGTCGGGCTCGCCTCGATCTACGTCCACGGCAGCAATGCCGGCGCCGACGATCCGCTGGTCTGGTACACCAGCGGCACCATGCGCTGGCTGCATTCGGACCATCAGGGCTCGATCACCGGCCTTGCCGACCCCCAGGGCAGCCTCACGAACATCAACGCCTATGACGAATATGGCATACCGGGCGCGGCCAATTACGGCCGGTTCCAATATACCGGGCAAATCTGGCTCGCCGAGCTCGGCATGTACCATTACAAGGCCCGCATCTACTCGCCGACGCTGGGACGGCTCCTGCAGACCGATCCCGTGGGGTATGAGGGCGGGATCAACCTCTATGGGTATGTGGGGAATGATCCGGTGAATCGCGTAGATCCGACGGGCAATCAGGGCGTCCTCACAATATATTCAAATGAGGATCATAGCTGGACAACGTACCAAAAAGACGGCGCGAGCCATCCCACGTCCTATGGCAGATGGGCCAGAGGTTATGGCAGCGGTCGTTCCGGAATCCAGATAAATACCGAAAGAATGAACGACTATAGGTATATAGTTAGGCGGCAATTACGTATAACTCAAGCTCAGGAGCGCGCTTTCTTTACCCAGCTTGCTGAAG
>DATKIV010000027.1:0-2195 GCA_035543935.1 Allosphingosinicella sp. | reverse complement strand
CCCTGCTTCGCGCGGGGCGGTGATGCAGCGAAAGGAAAGGAACCTGCCCAGACCTGCACTCTCTCGAGCCGGCGCCCGCCGCGCCGCCGAGCCCATCTCCAAGATGCGTCCCGACGCTGAGGAGATTTTGCGCCTGGTCCTCACTGGCCTCGACGATATGAAGGCCGAGGACACCGTCACCATCGATCTCGCCGGCAAATCCACGATCGCCGACACCATGGTTGTGACCTCAGGCAGGTCCAGCCGTCATGTCGGCTCGGTCGCGGATCACGTGCTGGACGACCTGGCCAAGGCCGGCGTGCGCAACGCGCGGGTCGAAGGCATGCCGCACTGCGACTGGGTGCTGATCGACGCCGGTGACGTGATCGTCCATGTGTTCCGGCCGGAAGCCCGCGCCTTCTACAATCTGGAGAAGATGTGGGCGCCGGCCAGGCCGAGTGGACGCCGGGCGAGCTGAGACGCTCTGACCGTCCGTCAGAGCTCGTTCGTGGGGCGGCTTGAGCCGCCGCGCGTTCCATGCGTATCGTCGCGCATGCGTATCGTGTTGGCCGTCGTCGGCCGATTGAAGCAAGGTCCCGAACGCGAATTGGCGGAGCGCTATCGCAAGCGCGCGGTCGATGCCGGCCGCGCTGCGGGCTTGAGCACCTTCGATATCGTCGAGATCAAGGAGAGCCGCGCCGGCGATGCCGCCCGCCGCATGCTCGAAGAATCGATCGCCATCGCCAACGTCATCCCGGAGCGCGCGGTCACGGTGATCCTGGACGAGCGCGGCGAGAGCATGAACAGCGCTTCGTTCGCGGGCCGCCTGCAGGGCTGGCGAGCCCAGGACGCGCCCGCGGTCGCCTTCGTCATCGGCGCCGCCGACGGCCTCGCACCTGGCCTGCGGGAAAAAGCTGATCTCGCCATCGCCTTCGGCGCCGCCACCTGGCCGCACCAGCTCGTGCGGATCATGCTGCTGGAGCAGCTCTACCGCGCCGTGACCATCCTCGCCGGACATCCCTATCACCGGTCGTGATGGGCCCCGGCCGGCAAAACATAAACGCAGCGACCCACGTTCCCCTTTATTATCCCAAGCGCTTATTGCTCTAAGCGTTTGTTGCCCTAAGCAAGCGTTTATTGCCCTAAGCGGCCGGCCCGTCTTAATCCGGTACCAATCATGCTCTACTCGCCGTTGGAACCGTTTTTGCATAGAACGGGGTCGATGCAGGCCGTACCGCCTTCCTCCTTCTTGTTCCGCTCGATTGTCCTGGCAACGCTGGGACTTTTGCCGCTCGGGCTGATGGCCGCGTCGGCCCAGACCACGCGGACCCGCCCGCCGGCTCCCGCCGACGCCAATCGCCCGGCCAGCCCGCCCGCAAGTCTCGACATGCTCAAGGAGCGCGACGAGGAGCTCGAAAAGCTTCGCGCCGAGCAACGCCGGATTCTCGAGAACGAAGCCAAGCTCAAGCGCGAGATCGAGTCGATCGGGGACGACCGGCGAAAATTCAATCAGCAGATCATCGAGACCGCCGCCCGCGTCGTCGACGTGGAGGAGCGCGCGGCGCGGACGCAGGAGCGCCTCGATGTGCTCGACGACAAGGAGCAGGCGCTGCGGAGTTCCTTGCAGGAACGGCGGGGCCTGATCGCGGAGGTGCTGGCGGCGCTGCAGCGGATCGGCCGGCAGACCCCGCCGGCGCTTATGATCCGGGCCGAGGACGCGCTGCAGTCGGTGCGCTCGGCCATGATGCTGGGGGCGGTATTGCCCGAAATGCGCCATCAGGCCGAAGTGCTGGCGACCGATCTTGCCGAGCTGGTGCGCCTGCGCACCCAGATCGCCGACGAGCGCAGCCGGCTCGCGCGCGACCTGCTGGTGCTCGTGGACGAGCGCCAACGCCTCTCCCTGTTCATCGATGAACGCCAAAAGCGGCTGGCGGAGGCGGAACGGACGCTCGGCGAGGAGCGCCAGCACGCCGCCGCCCTGGCGGTCCAGGCCGAGAATCTCAATCAACTTATCGTCAAGCTCGAGCAGGGTCTCGACAGCGCGGCGCGTTCGGCGCGGGCCGCGGCGCGGTCGGGCGACGACAAGAAGGGGGCGAGCGCGAGGCCCGATTTCGCCGCACTCAAGGATCCCGGGCGGCTCAGCCCTGCCATTTCCTTCGCTTCAGCCAAGGGAATGCTGCCGCTTCCGGTCAATGGCGCGAAAATACGCGAATTCG
>DATKIV010000026.1:0-40233 GCA_035543935.1 Allosphingosinicella sp. | reverse complement strand
GCTGAAGTCTTGAACGATCGCGCCGTACTCGCCTCCTTCGGGGGCGCTTGAGATGTTGGTCATAGAGAATCTGAGCGTCGTCCGAAACGGACGCAACATCCTGGACTCCGTCTCACTTACCGCCAAGGAAGGTCAGGTTCTCCTGATCGCCGGCCACAACGGAGCCGGCAAATCGACGTTGCTCAAAACGATCTTCGGCGAACTGAGTCCTTCTCGAGGCGCCGTGCGAGGCGCGGAGACCGGATCAACATTCTATCTGCCGCAGGGTAGAACGGTTTTCCCCTCGCTCAAGGTGAGCGAGCATCTGAGGCTCTATCGGTCACTGGTGCCCGAATCGGAGCGTCCGGAGGCACTGCTCGCGGCTGCCGTTCTCCCGGACCAAGCACTGGCCGGAGAGCTGTCCGGCGGACAGCGGCAATGGCTGGCGGCATCGCGTCTGAACGCCGGTCGGCCCCGCCTAATTTTGATCGATGAACTAACCACAGGACTCAGTCCTGCGTGGCGCAAGAGAATGCTGGAGAGTCTTCGGGACACCACCGACGCGGCGGGTGCGCCGACGCTTTTGGTCGAGCATAATGTGCGTGACGCCATAGAGATCGCTGACCGTCTCCTTGTCCTCAGGCAAGGGAAGCTGGTGCTGGACACGGCGGCAGCACCTCTCAGGCAGGACACAGCAAAGCTGGAAGAAGTCCTGGTGCTGTGAGCCGGTTGTGACCGAGTTTCCGGCGCTCCGACCATGGGGATCCGGTGTCGCGCTGGTACGCTAGCCCAGCGACGGCCCCGCCGATTTTACATAAGATTCATTAGCGGACTGCAGTGCAACCCCACCCCTCGGCGAGATTCGTGAAAACCCGGGGACTCTTGCCGTCTCGTTTATCATGCTAAGCCGGGTGAGAAATGCAGCTCGGCGCGGCAAGATGGTCTCATGTCCGTGTCTCCCCATACGGAGACGATTCTCAGCTAGGACGGGAATGTGAGGCGGTTCTGCGCCAATTGCGGGCCTGCAGGTTATTGCGGAGAGGGCGCAGGCTGGACTCGATCTACGGGGATGATAGTCTGGCGCCACCTATACGATGGCAGCGTGAAGAGTGACTTGGGGGTGCGCTATGACTTGGCTTCTGGTCGTGTTTGTCTTCAATCTCAATTCAACCGGCAATCCGGACCGCCCGACTATTTACTGGCGGCCGTATCCGAGCGAGACACAGTGTCATGCCGCGGGCCGGAATTCCAGGTCTCTCCTCTCGGTTCCGGCACACCGGCGAAGCATGTCGGTCTGTGTGCCGGAGGCGGCATTCCGGTCCCGCGACTGGCGGGTTCTGGACTGAACGGCCACTGCCGGCCTAGAGCGGGGCCTCGAGGCGCGCTCCGCCAGGGAAGCCTGGCAAAGACCCCCGGGGCGGCAAGGAGCGATGGATGCCGGGCCGCGGATGGGGTCCGGCGCCGGCTTTGCGGCGGCGGCGACCGCCGCTATCTTGGGACACCAGCAAAGGGCAGAAGGTGGGCAAGCGGAGGCAGTCAAAGTGGTTTGTGCGGGGACTGGCAACGGGCACGACCGGCATATTCTTCAGCGCGCTCTGCTCGGGGTTGTTCGCGCTGCTGCTGGCCCTCGGCGTGGAATGGGTCGAGCTCCTCGAGCGGCGGGGAGCGGATCTTACGATGCGTTCCATGGTGGCCCTTTATGGCCCGCTTTCGGACGACCTCGCGCCCGACGGCCGGCCTGCGACCCCCATCGTCTTCCTGGACATTGATGAAGAAGGCTGTGCGAGGCTGGCCCCGCGTCCGCAGCGTTGTTTCGCCCAAGGCATCGGCGAGCCGGCGGTACAGATAGCGATCGGCGAGGCTTTGCGGGAAAGCGGCGCCGCGCTCATCGTGCTCGATGTGCGATGGCCCGAACCGGAGGCCTTCCAGGGAGAGTTTTCGCGTGAAAGAATGATCCGCGCCTGGGCAACCGGGCCCGGCCCGCCAGTTGTGGCCGCGGTGCCGAGCTCGCCGACCGGGGGAATGTCGCTCGCCATCGACCGAGATGCGATTCGAGATATCCCGCCCGGCCGGCTCAGGTTCGCAGCCAGCACCGTCTGGCCGAGCGAGGCCGATGGCGACATGGTGATCCGGGCCATGCCTGACGCTGTCTCGATCGTCGCCGATGCGCGACCGGATTCACCGACCCGGATTTCGGCCATACCTGCGACGGCCCTGACCGTTTTGGGCAATGATCGAGCCCTTCGCGATGCCGCCGATCCGACTGCGGCGCGCCCGATATTGTTCACCCTGCCGTCGCTTGCGACGGAACAGGGCGCCAATCTGGCCTCCGAGCATATCGGGGATTGGGAGCGGCGGATCTTGTCTCGCATGCTGACCGCCCCGCCCGTGGGCTGTGCCGGCTGTCGGCCGACCATCCGAACCGAAGGGTTGGCCGGCCAGATCGTCGTGGTCGGCTCGAGCGCGCCGGTGGCGGGCGATCTTCACATGACCCCGCTCGGTGTAATGGCGGGCGCGGAGGTCATCGCCAACGCGATCAGGGCACGGCAGCTGGCCGCCACGCTCTCCGAGCCAAGCTCGGGCGCGGTCTTCTGGTCGAAACTGTGGGGCACACTACCCGGGATGGCGCTATCGTTGATCACCGGCCTGGGCCTTGCCTGGGTCGCCGCTTGGCCGAGGAGCCGGTTATGGAAGCGATCTCTCCGCAAGGGGACGCTGACGGTGCTGATCTTCTCCGCTGGCCTCGGCGGCGCGCTTGTCGCCAATCTGTGGTTCGAACTGCGCGGCGCCCTCCAGCCTGGCCATATCGAGGCCCGCGTGGATATCCTCTTGCCGACGCTAGCTCTGTTCCTGGAGCAATTTGTGGCGATCGCCAAATGGATCATTGGGCAGGTCGAAGCCTTGTTCGTCCGGTTCTTCACACGCATCGCGGAAAGGTACGGGAGACAATGAGCTGCTTGGCACGATCGAGCCCCACCATTTCGGCGACCCTGCGTACGATCCTCGGCCTGTGCGTGCTGGCGGTGCTGCTGGTTTCACCGGCGGATGCCCAGAGATCGTCTAACGTTCTACGAGCCGTGGCGCGCATCGAGCAGATCGAGCACGGCGCACGCGCGGAGAACGTGATCCTGCTCCGCGCCAACCGTCAGCGCCGGCCGGCCGAGAATTATGATTATCTTTATGACGGGGATAGCCTTCTGCTTGCCGGAGACACGACGCGCGTATGGGTTCGATATGCGCGAGGGACTGGGACCGAGATCCTCACCCCGCAAAGCCAGAGCGTCGTCCCCTTTCGGGGCGGCGGTGGGCAGCAGCGCCCGGGCGGAGGGTGGCGAAGTCTCGTCGAGCGCGTCGCCTATTGGTGGGGCAGCGGCAACCGGCGTGTTCCCATCTTGCTCGTGGCGCGCTCGTCGGATGCCGCCAGCGCAGCGCCCCCCCCCCTGACCGAAAGCAGGTTGAGCGCGGTGTTCGCGTCCGAGCAGTCGATTGGCGCCTCTCGTGCCGTCGTGGTTCCCGCTTGGAGGGGAGAGGCTACGCGCATTACCGCAACCAAGCAGGACGGCGGGGAATTGCTGAGCGCGCTGGCTATCGGAAAACGGCTCACTCGCATTCGCCTGGGAACCGACATAGCCCATGTCACGCTGACCCTGACCGGCCGCGGCGGCCCTATCACCTACAGGCTGACGCGCGTCGCCGACGGTCCGCCCGCGCCGCCATGGATCGGCGACATTCGGGACGCAGAGGACGCCGAGCTGGCAACCGCCGCTTGGCTCGCGCTCGAGGCTCCTCCGCAATGGCGGCTGGAGGGATATTCTCGGCTGGCCGAACTTGCGGATCGCAATCTGGCGGCACAGTCGCTGCTCGAGGCCGTAACCGCAGAATTGGTGATTGGCCGGCCCCGATCGTGAAGACAGGCCCGGGCGCGCTCAGCGGCGGCCGTCGCCGACAAGAGAAAAGGCAGCCCAGGCCGCCGGGTGGGCAAGTCTCGGCTCGTCCTCGTCCTCGCGAATCCGTCGCATAGACCGTTGCAGGGCCTGCGCGCGCGATAGCCCGCCCCTGATATAGCCGTCGAACATCTCAATGGTGGTGCGTGCGGCGAGATCGTCGCGGACGCGCCAGTGCGAGGCGAGAAGCGCCCGCGCCCCGGCATAGAAAAATGCCTGCGCAAGGCCGGTCAGCCCTTCGTCCGAGCCGCTTTCCGCCGCAGCCGTGTTGCACGCGGAAAGCACGACGAGATCGGCACTGATCCGCAGCGTCGAAATCTCCTCGGTGGTGAGCAGGCCGTCGGACCCGGCGTCCGCCGTCGGACCCGGCGTCAGCAACAGGCTGGTACGGACGATGCCCGGTCGTTGGCCGGCGAGGACGGCGTGAGTCGCGAAGGCCAGGACACGCGTCCGCGAGATGTCGAGCGTGCGCAGGCGGCGCTCGCTGGCTTCGCCCCGGAGGAAAACGCTGTCTTGCGGCGCGCCGAGCGCATTGCGCAATTCCTCAATCTCGGTCCCGGACCCGGGAAGGCGCGGCAAGGGCGGAAGCGCGGGGGCGTTTGAATACCCCGCAGGAAGATGGGGCTGATCGACGAGGGGATCGCCGAACCCGAAGAACAGGTCCGTGACCCGCGGGATTCGATCGGTGCGCGTCGCCGCGACGTCGCGAAGGAACTGCAGAGATTGCAGCGAGGGGATCTGAACGAGTGCAAAAGCGTCCGCGAACCAATCGGTGTGCCGCAGCGCCGATGGATCGTCGTCCCTGCCGGTGGGGGGAGAGGTGACGAGAACGCCCAGCGGGAGAGAGCCGAGCGATCCGCCGACCGCCACATAAAGATGGGTCTTCCCGGCGATATGGGGGGCGACCGGCTCGATCAGTTCCCGATAGAGGCGATAAGCGAGCCTCCGATCGAAGCCGCGCTCGAGCGGTCCCCGCTGTCGCTCTGCGGTGACGGCGTTGGAATCCAGATCCGCCCGAAGCGCAAGGGTCGCCGTTCGAATCTCCTCGGCATTCATGTCAGAGCGGGACCAGCGCAAGCCGGCGCCTGTGATGGCGATCGTATGCGTCCCGAACTCGGTCGGAACTATCATCAGCACGGCTTCGTCGACATTGAGCAACGCCCTGGCCGCGTCCTCGGTCAGCGGTCGCGGGCGGACGAAAGCGAAGTAGCGGTTGAAATCGGACCGGAGCCTCAGGTCGATCGCGACAGCCTCGGCCTCGAGCGATGCGCGGCGCTCCCGAAACCCCTCCAATTCCTCGGGCGCGATCTCGCTCAACCGCGCGAGGGCGTCATTGCGGGCGCGCTCGTTCGCTTCCCATGCCTGACGCAGTTCGCGCCTGCGCTCGATCAGGCCGGCCAGCGCCGCATTCTCCGAGCCGGCCGTCTCGCGCGCCGCCATGATCGCAACCGATCGGCTAGTCGAGTCGATCAAGGTCTCCTGAAGAGATGCGAAGGCATCCGCCTGAAGGCGACCCATCTCGGCCTGGGGCGGCCGCGCGCCGGCGGCGACCGCCTCTGGGCGAAGGCCGGGGCCGCGGGCCCAGCTCGCATCGGCGAGCAGGGACTGGAGGGACTGGAGGCCGCCGCGCCAATTCTCGACCCCCGCCTCGCCGGGCAGGTCGAAACCGGCCGCGCCTTGCTCGCGGGCCACGCTCTCCCAAACCTCGCGAGCGGGCTCGAGCGCGAGATGCGCGCGGGCTGGGTTCCTCAGGCGCGCCGCGGCGAGGCCGTCATAGGCAAAACGGGTGCGCGGATGGTCGCGTCCGCGAACGGCCAGTCCGATGCGGACGGCTTGCTCATAGAATTGCTCGGCTTCGCTGAATCGGCCGAGCTGATACAGGGCCGAGGCATAGGCATGAACCCGGTCGAGGCTGTCGCGATGCTCCTCGCCGAAAACGCGGAGCTGCCGCTCCATCATATCCCGGGTGAGGGTCAGGGCCTCCTGCTCTCGGCCCAGGGAACGGAGCACCTCCGCGTAAGAGGCACCGGCCCTGATCGTGTCCAGGGAATTGGGGCTGGCTGTCCGGTCACGCCCCTCCCAGCTGGCGCGCAGGAGCGGCTCGGCCTCTTGAAAACGCCCGACGTCCCTGAGAAATTGCCCGTAATTGGCTCGCATGTCGCGCGTGCTGACATGGCCCTCCCCGAACAGGGCCTCGTTCTGGCGAAGGGTTTCCTGGAGAAGCGGTTCCGCCTCCGAGGATCGCCCGAGGTCGTGAATCGTGTTCGCATAGGTATACAGCATGGTCAGCGCCATATGGTGATGCGGCCCGAACAGATTGCGAACGTCCGTGACAAGGGCCGCGATGATCGGCTCGGCATCGACCGAGCGCCCCTGAGCCAGGATCATCCGCACGAGGTTATGGCGCGCGTTCAACAGATGATAGTGATCGGCGGGTAGATGGCTTTGATAGGCGGTCACCACTCCGCGCGCGAGCGCCTCGGCCTCCGCGAAGCGGTGACGGTCGTGGAGCAGGTCGGCGAGCGCGTCCCTCGTCCGGGCGAGCCGAAGACTGTCGGGGCCGAAACTGGCCTCCTCGAACGCCGCCTGACTCGTCAAGGCGCCCTGTAGGCCCGGACCATTGCCTTCGACGGCCATCTGAACGGCCGCGACGAGGCGTTCATATTCGGCGCGCCTGGTTCGCGAGAGGCGCTCGGCCGGTTCCCTGGCCGCGACCAGCCGCTCGAAGGTCTGGGTGGCGACGAAGCCGATGGCGGCATCGTAATTGATCCATGCGTTGACGGCGCAGGGGCTGGGCGGCCCCAGCGCCTCGAGGCAGGTCTCGTAGAGACGACGGTGCAGGGAGACGGTCTCCTCGGGGCGCCCGTCGCGGGTGCGCGCGACAATCAGCCTGGCGAGCGTCCCGGCCAGACCGGGATGCCGCGGTCCGTAAGTGGCTTCCTGCAACCGCAACGCCGAAAGGAGCGCGGCTTCGGCGGCGCGCATATCGCCGCGGTCGAGCGCGGCGCGCGCCGCCGCCTGAAACTCGGCATAGCGCCGGCGTTCGTCCGCGTTCGGCGCGCGAATGGCCGGGGCGATGGTCTCCGCCGCCGTTCCCACGCCATCCCAGAAGGCCAGCGTATCGAACGCCAGGTCCAGCTCGCCAGGGGCGAACGTCCGGTAATAGACTCTCACCGGATCGTTCGGGATATCCGCGACGAATTGCTCTTGGGCGGCGCCGGGAGCCGCGAGCAAGGCCGACATGGACACCGCCAGCGCGAGCAAGCCTCGTTCGACCCATCGTTTCAAGATCATTTCCGGTCTCGATACGGACGAGGGTGATGAACTGCCGAATGCCGGTCCTCCGACGGTTCAGTAATGGATATTCCAGGCATAGCCCGATCATAATGTTCTCGATTGGCCAGGACCATCCTCCTAAACTAAAATTCGGCCGGGCAAGCCGTGCGAATCGTTGCCGGCCGCCGGTCGTTGCTTGCGCTTTGTTGCGGTTCGATCTCGCCAACGGACGGGAATCTGTCTGATGAAGTCGATGCTGGTGCTTCTCGCCTTGACCGCCCACTCGGCCGCGATCGCCCATCAAGGCGAGCCGGCCCCCAGGCCCGGCCAGGAATCGGCCGCCGGCGACACACAGCGTTTCGAGCAGGGCTCCCGGCTGCTTGCCGAGCACCGGTTCGACGCGGCGATCCCGCTGCTGGAGGCCGCTCAGCGGGACGCGCTTTCGCGCCTGGGACCGCTCGACCCGGTGACGCTCGATCGAACGGCGCGGCTGGTCCAGGCACTCGAGATGGGAGGCCAGGCGCGCCTGGTCGCCGATGTCTATCAGCGCAGTTTCGATGCGGCGGTACGGCGCGACGGCGAGGCGCGCGCGCTCGGAACGGACCTGGCGGTGTCGCTCGCATCAGCTTATCTGTCCCTTGGCCGAATCGCCGAGGCGGCGGCGCTCGCCGCCAGGATCCGCCGCGAGCTGGAACGAAACCCGTCCGCAAATCCCGTTTTCCAGGCGGAGGTCCATGCGCTGCTGGCCGGGATCTTCCATCGGCTGGGAGTTGGGACCGACGCCGAAAGCCACTATCTTCGGGCAATCGATATCGTCGTCCGTCAGTCCGCCGCCGAGCAGTCGGACAAGCTGCCCGGCTACCATCAGGGACTGGGGCTGCTCTATCTCGACCTCGGCCGCGTCGCGGATGCAGACCTGCTGTTCGAACGGGCACGGGACGCCGGCGTCCCGGCCGGCTATCGCGGGGCGGTTCAGCGCTTCCTGCTGGAAAATGGCAGCGCCCTGAGCACTCGTACGAAGGGACAGGTCGACCCCGCCCGGCAGAGATTCGCCGATCTGCTCGCGACCGCGAGCAATGAAATAGGCGAGCGGCATCCGGTCACGCTCATGCTGCAGAACAACCTTGCCTTCACGCTGGACATGCAGGGGCGGCTGGCGGAGGCATCCCCTCTCTACCGCGAGGTCTATGCCAGCAGAAGGCGCGCCCTCGGGGAAGGCCACCCGCATTCGCTTACCTCCGCGAACAATCTCGCATGGGCCCTTTCCCGGGCCGGAGATCATGCCGGCGCCGCCGCCTTGTTCGACGAGGCGCTGCCGGTGGCGGAACGGGCGTTCGGGTCGGAAAACGCCATCACCGACGCGCTCCTGATCAATGCGATCCTCAATATCCTCGCTCAGCCGCAGCCGAATCTCGAGACGCTCGAGCGCTATGCGACCGCTCTCGCGGGCGCCGTCGAGCGAGGCAGGGTCTCGGAAAGCGCCCTTGTCCGGGACATCGCGACCGAGCCTCCATCCGAGTCGATGACATCGTTGCGCAGCAGGCTGCTCGTCGATGCTCTTTGGCGTCTGGTGGAGACGGGCAACGGCGCAACGGATCATTATCAACGCGCCTTTCGCGCGATGCAGCTCGCCATGGCCGGTGGCTCGACCAGAGCGATTGGCGAAATGATCACGCGCCATGCGTCGGCGACGGGGCCGCCACGCCTGCGCGCCCTGCTCGCCGAGCGCGGCCGATTGTCGCAGGCCTGGCGCGCCGCGGACGATGCGATCGCTGCCGGAATCAGGGCCCAGGGGCCTGCGCCGCAGTCGCAAGGCGAAATCGTCGTTCGGCGCCAGGCAATCCTGTCCGACATGCAACGCGCTAACGAGGCCCTGGGCCGGGAGTTTCCGTCCGATGCGGCCGCGCTGACCGGAGAGCCAATTTCCGAGGCCGACGCGCAGGCGATGCTCGCCCCGGACGAAGCGCTGGTCGTCATCCTGCCGTCGGATCAAAGCACATATATCTACGTGATCAGGCGTATCGGCACGTTGGGGACCCGCTCGTCGATCCCCCTGGATGTCCTGCAGGGCGCGGTCGACGTATTGCGCCAGAATCTCGAAGCCAACGCGATCAGCGGCGGCGAGGATTATCCGATCGAGATCGCTCACCGCCTGTACGATTTGCTTCTCGGTCTGCTCGGGCCGACGCTGTCGGACGTCCGCCACCTCTACGTCGTGGCGAGCGGCCCGCTTTCCCGGTTGCCGCTCGGCGTCCTCGTCCGGTCGCGTCCGGGCGGTGGCAGCGCCGCAGTGCCTCTGCGGGAGGTGGACTGGCTCGCCAATGCCTTTTCGATATCGCAGCTGCCCTCGGTGCAGTCGCTGCAGCTGCTGCGTCGGTCCGATCGGGGGCGCAACCGCTTCGGCACGATGATCGGGATCGGCGATCCGGTGCTCGATGCCGACTGGACGAGCCGTGCGCCGGAGCTTGCCCGCAATCAGCGGCTCTTCCCCCAGGCTGACCAAGCTTTCAGGGAAAGGTGGCTCAGGCGCAACCAGCGGGCGCGCGCCCTCCCCAGGCTAGCCAGCGCCGCGACCGAGCTCGGAGAGATCCGACGCGCGGCGGGGGCGGGCGACGCCACGCTGTTGACGGGTGTCGACGCAAGCGAAGGCCGGTTGCGCGATCTGCCACTGGAACAGGCCGATCTGCTCGTATTCTCCACGCACACCCTGTTCGGTGGCGAGGAGAGCGCCGACGGAGGCGCTCTTGTTTTGAGCGTTCCGCGATCGCCGCCGCCGAACGAAAGGGACGACGGCTTCCTGACCGCGGCCGACGTGCTCGGCTTGCGGCTGCACGCGGACCTTGTGATACTTTCGGCCTGCAACACCGCCGGATCCGGCCTGGACACCGAATCCGCCATACACGGCTTGATGCACGCCTTCCTCTACGCGGGTGCCCGCAGCATCATTGCTTCCCATTGGTCGGTGCGCGACGACGTCGCTGCGCGAATGACGATCAGCGTGATCGAGCAATTGCGGTCGGATCCTTCCTTGTCCGTGCCGGACGCGCTTCGACGCGCGCAACGATTCATCCGCGAAGACGCCGACCGACGCGGCGATGCTCATCCTGCCATCTGGGGCGCGTTCAGCTTCATCGGCGACGGCCGCCGTCCGACGCCGCCAAACCTTCAGCGCTGACCGGAATGTCTTGAAGGCGCCGACCAGGATTCTCCAGCAGCGTGCCATGAAACTCTCGACGGATCGGATGGAGACGAGTTCGCAGCTGACTGCCTCCACCGCCATTCGCCCGCCTGCCATGACAGCCGGCCTGCATTGCCGCCTGAAAAAGCAGTTGCGCGGCTTCCTTGCGCTGCCCTACGTATCGGCGAGGAATGACGGCGGCGGCGGCCGCTTGCGCCCTGTCACCCGGGCGCGGCTTTGATCCAGCGAGACGGAGAGATCATGGAACTTCAGCGTGGTGCGAATATCGCGGTCGGCGCGGCCGACGCGGTGGTTTCCATCTCCTATGCGGCGCCGGCCGGGACCGAGGCCGACGCCTCGGCCTATCTGCTCGGCGAGAATGGCAAGGTGCGTGGGGACCATGACATGGTGTTCTTCAACCAGGCCCTGGCCGGTGGCGACGCGGTCAGGTTCACGCCGCAGCCCGGCGCCGGCGGCAGGTTCGAGGTGGCGCTCGCCAAGCTGCCCGCGGACGTGGCGAAGATCGTCTTCTGCGTCACCGTCGACCAGGCCGGGGCGAGCAAGACGCTGGGCGGTTTTTCCAACGCGATCATCGAGGTGAAGGACGCGGCCGGCGCCGCGATCGCCTCGTATCGGCCCGAATTGCAGGGCGCAAGCGAGGCGGCGATGACCTTCGGCGAGCTCTACAAGCGCAACAATGAATGGAAGTTCCGCGCCGTCGGCCAGGGCTTCAACGGCGGCCTCGGGCCGCTCGCGCGCTCGTTCGGCATCGACGTCGCCGACGAGCCCGCCGCCCCTCCGCCTCCGCCGCCTCCCGCGGCCGCGCCACCGCCCCCGCCACCTCCGGCCGCCGCGCCGGCGCCGCCGCCAGCGCCGTCCGCGCCGATCAGCCTGTCCAAGGTCAGCCTCGAGAAGAAGGGCCAGGCGATCAGCCTCGAGAAGAAGGGGTCGAGCTTCGGCGAGATCGTGATCAACCTCAACTGGACGCGCGGCAAGAAAAGCTTCTTCGGCGGCGGCACCGCGATCGACCTCGATCTCGGCTGCCTCCTCGAGATGATGGACGGCCAGAAGGGCGTCGTCCAGGCGCTCGGCCGGCAGTTCGGCGCCTTTTACGATCCGCCGTTCGTCCAGCTCGACGGCGACGATCGCACCGGCGACGTCAGCCAGGGCGAGACGATGCGGATCAACGGCGCCGAATGGCAATGGATCAAGCGCGTCGCCATCTTCGCCAACATCTATGACGGCGTCCCCAATTGGCAGGCGACCGACGGCGTCGTCACCGTGACCATGCCCGATCAGCCGCCGATCGAGGTCCGCATGACCGAGGGACGCAACAACCAGCGCCTGTGCGGCGTGGTCATGCTGGAAAATGACGGCGGCAAGTTGAAGGCGACGCGGATCGTCGAATATTATCGCGACCAGAGCGAATTGGACCGGGCCCATGGCTGGGGCATGCGCTGGGTCGCGGGCAGCAAGGACTGACGAGGGTTTCAAAAGGGGAAAATCGGGTGATCCGCAAATATTATTCGGGCTCGCTGCTGTTCACGGCGATATGCCTCTCGCTTGGCGCCTGGCTGGGCTGGGAGCTGACCGGGACCGTGCAGGGCACGCTCGGCATCGTCTGGATCGTGCTCGTCCTCGGCGTGCTCGAAGTCTCTTTGTCCTTCGACAATGCCGTGGTCAACGCCACCGTGCTCAGGGACATGGACGCGAAATGGCGGCGCCGTTTCCTGACCTGGGGCATCGCCATCGCGGTGTTCGGAATGCGCATCATCTTCCCGCTGGCGATCGTCGCCATCGCGGCGATGGTCAATCCGATCGAGGCCGTCCGCCTGGCCGCGACCGAGCCCGAAACCTACCAGCACATCATCGAGGGCGCGCATGTCGGCATTGCCGGCTTCGGCGGCGCCTTCCTCGCCATGGTCGGCCTCAAATTCTTCTTCGATTCGGACAAGGAGATCCATTGGATCGGCGTCGTCGAGCGGCAGCTCGCCAGGCTCTCCGACGTCTCGGCGATCGAGATCGGCATCGTCCTCCTGATCCTCTACGGCATTTCGACGCAGCTGCCCGCCCATGACGCCATGACCTATCTGGTGTCGGGCATTTTCGGCCTCCTGACCTATATCGCGGTCGACGCGCTCGGTGGCCTGCTCGAGGGGCCCGAGGACGCCACCGGAATCGTCGTGCGCTCGGGCATCGCCTCCTTCCTCTATCTGGAGGTGCTCGACGCCTCCTTCTCGTTCGACGGGGTGATCGGCGCCTTCGCTTTGTCCAACAACCTCTTCATCATCGCCTTGGGCCTCGGCATCGGCGCGATGTTCGTGCGGTCGATGACGGTCATGCTCGTCGACAGGGGCACGCTCGCCCAATATCGCTATCTCGAGCACGGCGCCTTCTGGGCGATCCTCGCGCTCGCCGCGATCATGCTGCTCTCGGCCAATGAGAAATGGCATATCCCCGAGACGATCACCGGCCTGATCGGCGCGGTGCTGATCGGCGTCGCTTTGTGGTGGTCGATGCGGCACAATCGGCTGCACCCGGAGGATCGCGAGGACGTCGACCTCAATGCCGGGGCCGACGACGGCGATCCGGTCCTCGCCACCGGCGAGCGGATGAATGATTAAGGCACCATAGGGCAACGTTACCCAAGCAGGAGAAGAAGATGTCGATCAGTATCGCGAAGGGCGGCAATGTCAGCCTGTCGAAGGAAGCGCCGGGGCTGACCAAAATCCTCATCGGGCTGGGCTGGGACGCGCGCGCCACCGACGGCGCCGATTTCGACCTCGACGCCAGCGCCTTCCTGTGCGCCGAGAGCGGCAAGGTGCGCTCGGACGCCGACTTCATCTTCTACAACCAGCTCAAATCGGCCGACGGCTCGGTCGAGCATACCGGCGACAACCTCACCGGCGAGGGCGAGGGCGACGACGAGGCGATCAAGGTCGACCTCAGCCGCGTGCCCGCCGAGATCCAGAAGATCGCGGTCGCCGTCACCATCCACGACGCCGACAACCGGCGGCAGAATTTCGGCATGGTCCAGAACGCCTTCATCCGCGTCGTCAACGATTCGGACAATAAGGAGATCGCCCGCTACGACCTCAGCGAGGATTATTCGACCGAGACGGCGCTCATCTTCGGCGAGGTCTACCGCCACGGCGCCGAATGGAAGTTCCGCGCCGTCGGCCAGGGCTTCCAGGGCGGCCTCGCCCCGCTCGCGCGCAATTACGGCGTCAACGCCAGCTAGGAGCAGATCGTGGCAGTTTCACTCAGCAAGGGCGGCAATGTCAGCCTTTCGAAGGAGGCGCCGGGGCTGCGCACGATCCGCGTCGGCCTCGGCTGGGACGCGCGCGTCACCGACGGCAGCGCCTTCGATCTCGACGCCAGCGTCTACGTGCTCGGCGAGAGCGGCAAGGTCCGTTCCGATTCCGACTTCATCTTCTTCAACAATTTGTCCGGCGCCGGCGGCGCCGTCGTCCACCAGGGCGACAATCTGACCGGCGAGGGCGAGGGCGACGACGAGGTCGTCGTCGTCACCCTCGACCAGCTCGGCGCCGACGTCGCCAGGATCAGCTTCGCGGTGACGATCTACGAAGCCGACCAGAGGCGGCAGAATTTCGGCATGGTCCAGAACGCCTTCATCCGCGTCGTCAACGGCGACGGCGGCAAGGAGATCGCGCGCTACGACCTCTCCGAGGACGCCTCGACCGAGACCGCGATGATCTTCGGCGAGCTCTACCGGCACGGCGGCGAGTGGAAGTTCAAGGCGATCGGCCAGGGTTTCGCCGGCGGCCTCAACCCGCTCGCCCGCTCGTTCGGCGTGAACGTCTGACCCGGCGCGGCCGGGGCCATGGCTGAGCTCGTCCCCGGCCAGCGCGTCCCGCTCGAAGGCGGCACGCTCAGCCTCCGGCTGGAGGGGCCCAGGCTCGACAGCCTCGCGCGCGAGCTCGGCGCGACCCTGGTTGCGCTCGATCCGGCGCGGCGCATCTCCCAGGCCTTCGCGCCGCTCGACATCGGCGCGCGCGAGCTTCGGCCCGGCACCGGCTACGGCACCGACGGCGCGCTCTCGATCGACTTCGCCGCTTTGCCCGCCGAGATCGAGCGGCTGCTGCTCGTCCTCCACATCAGGAGCGGCGTCGGCTGCGGCCTCACCTTCCGCGATTTCGGCCTGATCGGCGTCGATCTCGGCGAGAACCGCTTCCGGCTCGATCTCGGCGGCCGCGGCGAGGCGGCCCTGATCATGGTCGAGATCTACCGGCGGGGGACGGAATGGCGGCTGTGCGCGAGCGGGCAGGGCTTCACCGGCGGCATGGCGGCGCTCAATGCGGCGCTCGGGCTCGACCTCCCCGTCCCCCTCCCCGCCCACCAGGATCGCCACGGGCCGGATCGCCACGGGCCGGATCGCCATCAGGGCGACGACCGGCGGCCGCCGCCCGGCAGCTCCTTTTCGGGCAGCGGCTTCGCCGTCGACCCCCAGCATGTGCTCACCAACTTCCACGTCATCGACGGCGCCCACAAGGTCGAGATCGCAAGCGACAAATTGACCGCGCCGGCCGAGATCGTCTTCTCCGATCCGCGCAACGACATCGCCTTGCTCCGGGTCGACCGCAATCTCGCCGCCGCCGCGCGCTTCCGCGACCCCGCCGAAGTGCATTTGGGCGAGGA
This sequence comes from Allosphingosinicella sp., assembly GCA_035543935.1. GTDB lineage: Bacteria > Pseudomonadota > Alphaproteobacteria > Sphingomonadales > Sphingomonadaceae > Allosphingosinicella. The sequence continues at coordinate 25,197 of DATKIV010000026.1, read as the reverse complement.
CATCATGGTCCTGGGCTTCCCGCTCCAGGGCCTGCTCGGCTCGGGGCCGCAGGCGACGGCGGGCAACATCTCGGCCCTGTGCGGGATCGGCAACGACACCACGGTCGTCCAGTTCAGCGCGCCGATCGCGAGCGGAAACAGCGGCGGGCCGATCCTCGACCAGTCCGGCCTCGTCGTCGGCATCGTCCACGCCTCGCTGAACGTCGACCGCATTCGCGAGGGCGGCAGCAATGCCGAGAACATCAATTTCGGCGTCAAGGGCGCGATTGTCCGCGCCTTTCTCGGCACGGTCGGCATCGAGCCGCAGCTCGGCGGCGCCGGCGCCGCGCGGGGCCGCGCCGACATCGTCCGCGAGGCGCGATCCTACATCTACCGGATCAAATGCGAAGCCTAGCGACTCGGCGCCTCCCCCACGCTACACCGCGCGGCTGAGATGAGCAGTGCCGCCTCCACGCCGCCCCTGGCGGGGCCCGTCGCCATCCCCTTGCCGGGCGGCACGCTGCATCTTGACGTCGCGCATAGCCTGAGGCCGCTCGACGAGCTGTGCGCCTTCGCGGTGCGGCGCAATGCAAGGCGCTCCTTCCTGATCGTCTCCAGGCTGCTCGGACGCCATCTGCCCGTCCGCCCTTCGGCGATGCGCGCGGCGGCGCGCGATCTGGCCGCTCTCGTCCCGGCGGACCTGCCCCGGCCGACGTTGGTGATCGGCCTTGCCGAGACTGCGGTCTGCCTCGGCCAGAGCGTGCATGAGGAATTGGTCCGGACCGGCCGCGAGGCCGCCTTCGTCCATTCGACGCGCCAGCAGGGCGACCATCCTTTGCTCTGCCGCTTCGACGAGCCGCACAGCCATGCCGCCAGCCACCTCATCTATCGGCCTCGGGACGTGGACCTGGGCGCGGTCCGCTCGCTGGTATTGGTCGACGACGAGGTCTCGACCGGGACCACGCTCGCCAACCTCTCGCACGCTTTGGTCTCGGTCCTGCCCGGCGTCGAGCGGATCGCGGTCGCCTCGCTCACCGACTGGTCGGGCGGCTCGGACTGGCTGGCGCGCATGCCGAGGCCCGCGGCCAGCGTCAGCCTGCTCGGCGGATCGCTGCGCTGGCAGGCCCGGCCGGCGCCCGCCGAAGGCGAGGCTGCGCCGCCGCCGGCGGGCGCGTTCGGGACGATGCCGGCGCCGGATTTCGGCCGGCTCGGCGCGACCGGGCCGTTCGTCCTTCCCGAATTGCCCGGCCTCGCTCCCGGGAGCGCGCTCCGAATCGTCGGCACGGGCGAATTCACCTATCCGCCTTTCCTCCTCGCCGAGCGGCTCGAGCAAGCGGGCCATGACGTCGTCGTCCAGGCGGCGTCGCGCAGCCCGGTCCGGATCGGCGGGCCGATCGCGAGCGCAATGAGCTTCCGCGACAATTACCGGGCCGGCGTCGCCAATTATCTCTACAATGCCACCTCGGGCGACGGCCGCCGCACGATCATCTGCCACGAAACGCCGCCGGGCAGCATCGACCCGGAGCTGGTCAGGGCGTTGGACGCGACATGCCTCCATTTCCAAGGGGGCCGGCAGTGCGCGCGATAGTCCTGGTCGATCTCGACGACACCTTGTTCCAGACCCGGCGCAAATGCCCGCCCGACGTCCCGGAGGACGCCTTGCGCCCGCTCGGCTTCGGCCGCGACGGCGGCCCGCTCGGCTTCGCGACGCCGCGCCAGACGGCGTTCCTCACTTGGCTCGGCGAGGCCGCCCTGGTCGTCCCCGTGACCGGGCGCAGCCACGACGCGCTGAGCCGCGTCCGCATCGATTATGGCGCGGCGGTCTGCGCCCATGGCGGCGTCATCCTCGACGAAAAGGGCGCGGTCGATCCAGGCTGGGCCGCCGAGATCGCCGAACGGGCCGCGCCGCACAAAGCGAAGCTCGCCGCTCTGGCGGAGGCGGCGCGGGGGACGAAGGTGGCGGCGCGGATCCTGGCCGAGGGCGGCACCGACCTCTATCTCTTGCTCAAGGACCCGGACGGCGACGAGACCTTGCTCGACCCCGTGCTCGAGCGAATCTTGCCGAGGGTGCCCGGCGACTGGACGATCCACCGCAACGGCAACAATGCCGCCTTGATGCCGCCTTTCCTCGGCAAGGCGCATGCGGTGCGCGCGCTGCTGCCGCGGCTCAGGGCATTCCATCCCGACGCGCCGGTGATCGGCATCGGCGACAGCCTCTCGGACGCGCCGTTCATGGCATTGTGCGATTATGCGATGATGCCGGCCGGCTCGCAGCTGAGCGCCGCGACGCTCGAAGCTTTGGCCTGACGGTGATCGCCGCCCTCGCCCCTGGCCTGGCGCCCTTTTCGGGCAGCTACGATCCGGACGATGTCCATTTCCTGATGAAGCCGGTCGCGCTCGCGCCGACCGAAATCGCCGCCAAGGAGCGGCTGATCCAGAGCGGCGCCCGACATTATTCCGAGATGATCCCGCGCGAGAATGTTCCCGGCGAGGCCTATCTCGCGCTCTACCGCGACGCGCTCGCGCGCAACGGCGCCCGCCTCGCCCGCGACATTGTCGACCTCGCCGGCGCGCTGGCCGAAAGGCGGCCGCGGGTCGTCCTCGCCTCGCTGGCCCGGGCGGGGACGCCGATCGGCGTGCTGCTGCGCCGCGCGCTGAGGCGGCTTGGCGTCGCCGCGCCTCATTATTCGCTCAGCATCATCCGCGACCGCGGCATCGACCGCGAGGCGCTCCGCCACATCGCCGCGCGCCACGATCCGCGCGACGTCGTCTTCGTCGACGGCTGGACCGGCAAGGGCGCCATCGCCACCGAATTGCGGGCGTGCCTGTCCGATTCTTCGCCTTTCCTCGCCGTCGTCGCCGATCCCGCCGGCCAGGCCGACCTCGCCGCAACGAGCGAGGATTATCTGATCCCGTCGGGCATCCTGGGCGCGATCGTCTCGGGCCTCGTCAGCCGCTCGATCCTCAACGACACGCTGGTCGGCCTCGGCGATTTCCACGCCTGCGTCCACCATCGCCAGCTCGCGCCGCACGATCTCTCCCGCGCCTTCGTCGACGCGGTCGACGGCCTGGCGCGGGCCGAACGTCCGCGTCCGCTCGCCCGGACCGACGCCGGGCGGGCGGAAGCGGCGGCGGCCTGCGAGGACCTGATGGCGCGGCTGATGCGCGACCATGACGTCGCCGACCGCAACCGGATCAAGCCCGGCATCGCGGAGGCGACGCGCGCCGTCCTGCGCCGGCTCCCCGACCGGCTGCTGGTGCGCGATCCGGGCGACGCGGACGTCCGCCATCTCCTCCTTCTCGCTCGGGAAAGCGGCCTGCGGGTCGGCCGCCTGCCCGGCGACAGCCGCTACCGCGCCGTCACCATCATCCAGAAAGTCTTCTAATGGACGCCATCGCTCTCGGCGCGACCCTCTACATCCCGGCCAGCCGCACCGATCTCGCCGCCATCCTAGGCGGCCGCCATCCGAACCTGCGCTCGGCGGTGCTGTGCCTCGAGGATTCGACCCATCACAGCGACGTGCCGCGCGCTCTGATCAATCTCGCCAGGCTGCTGCGTGATGCGGCGCGGAAGGAGGAGGCCAGTCCCGGCCCGGCCTTGTTCGTGCGCCCGCGCGACGCGGCGATGCTCGCCCATATCCTCGGCTTCGAGGGGGTCGAGACCCTGGCCGGCTTCGTCATCCCCAAGGCCTCGCCGGACAATTTCCCGGCCTATCTCGATTGCCTCGCCGACGACCGCCACCTGCTGATGCCGACGCTCGAGGCGCCGGAGCTGCTCGACGGCGCGGAGATGCGCCGGCTGCGCGACCAGCTGCTCGCCGTCCGCGCGCGCATCCTGGCGATCAGGATCGGCGGCAACGACCTTCTAAAGGCGATCGGCGCGCGCCGCTCGGCGGTCCGCACCGCTTATGACGGGCCGCTGGGCACGATGATCGCCGGCTTCGTCGCCGCCTTCGCGCCCTTCGGCTTCGCTTTGTCGGCGCCGGTCTTCGAGCATTTCGCCAATGCCGATCTGCTGCGCGAGGAGGTCGAGCGCGATCTCGAACATGGCCTCTTCACCAAGACCGCCATCCACCCCGCGCAGATCGAAATCATCCAGGCCGCTTATGCGGTCGACGCCGACACGCTCGCCGAGGCCGAGGCGCTGGTGATGGACGAGCCGCGCGGCGTCTTCGCCAGCCGCGGCGCGATGTGCGAGCCCGAAACCCACGGCAATTGGGCCCACAGCATCATCCGCCGCGCCGAGGCGTTCGGAGTCACCGGCGCGGCGCGGGTCAGCGGATTGCGCTCCTAAGCTCCATCCGGAAAAGGGGACAGTCACAGTGACTGTCCCCTTTTCCTAGTCGAAGGGGGATGACGCCCCGTACTTCGTGTCGACGAAGCGGATATTCTCGGAAAAAGCGTCGAGATTGCCGCGCGCGAGCTGGCGCGACATCTCCTCCAGCCGGTCGCTGATCTTGTCGAGCCGCTCGTTCAAAAGGAAGCTTGCCGAACGGCCGGTCTCGCGGAAGATTTCGGCGCGATGCTCGGGCGGGATATCGGCATAGCTGCGCAGCAGAGCGGGCAGATGCTTACCCCTGAGCCGCTCCAGCTCGAGCTTCTCGTCGAACAATGAGCGTTCCCGCGCCCGCTGGTCGAGCTCGCCGAGCATCTTGCGGATCTCCTGGACCTTGGCCAGCGACGAATCGGGCAGGCGATCGTCGCAGGACGTGTCATCGGCCGCGGGCGCCGGCGATGCCGGCGGCGGCAGCGTCGCCTGCTCCTCCGGCGCTCGCTGGAAGAAGAAGGCTTTCAGCCTTTCCCAGAAGGTGGGTTTCGCCATGGCGCGCTTTTAGGTGCAAATGCGCGCGGACGGAAGGCGCGCGCGTGCTACAGATTCGCCGATGCGCCTGATCTATCCCCTGATGTGGTCGCGGCCCGACCGCAAGGCCTGCCGCGAGCAATCGGTGAACACCGCGGCGGCGCTGGCGCGGCGCGGCGTCGAGGTGATTCTGCTGATGCCGCGCGGCGCCGAAGACCCGGCGCTGACGCCCGCCGATCTGCGCGCCTATTTCGGGGTGGAGGGCGATTTCCGCCTCGTCCAGCGGCCGAGCCGCTGGGCCGGCGAGGCTTTGGTGCGCACGCTGATGTGGCTGCGGCAGGTCTGGCGCGACCCTGAATTGCGCGGCGCCGATCTTCTCTATTCGCGCATTCCAGCGATGCTGGCGCTGGGCGGACGATCGCCGCTGCCCTTCGCCGTCGATCATTACCGCCCGTGGCCCGACGACCTGCCGGCGATCCGGCCGCTGATCCGACGCAGCGCGCGCAGCCCTTTATGCCTCGGCTTCATCCTCCATTCCGCCTTCGCCGCTTCATCCTATGCCCGCGCCGGCATCGCGCCCGAGAAGATCCTGGTCGCCCACAACGGCGCCGAGCCCCGGCGCATGGGCCCGCCCGGAGAAAAAGGCGCGGCGCGGGCCGCGCTCGGCCTGCCGGCGGATAGGTTCATCGCGGCCTATGCGGGGCGGATCAACGCGCAGAAGGGGCTCGACCAGTTGCTGGCGCTCGCCGATCTGCGCGCCGAGACCCTGTTCCTGCTGATCGGATCGGAAGGAGAGGGCGCGATCGAGGCGGCGGCGGCGGCGCGGCCCAATGTGCGGATATTGCCCTGGCAGGCGCCGGCCGACCTGCCCGCCTGGCTCCATGCCGCCGACGTCCTGCTGATCCCGCCCTCCAGCGCGCCGCTCGAGCGCTTCCGCAATTGCGTGCTGCCGCTCAAGCTCTTCTCCTACCTCGCCGCCGGCCGGCCGATCCTGGCGCCGCTCGCGCCCGACACGGCGGAGCTGCTCAGCGACGGCGACAATGCCCTGCTCGTCCCGGCCGGCGAGCCCGAAGCCGCCGCCGCCGCGCTCGACCGCCTCCGCGACCCAGCGCTTGCGGCCCGCCTCGGCGCCGCTGCTTATGCCCGCTCGGCCGAGCTGACCTGGGACGCCCGCGCGGAGAAGATCCACGCCTTTCTGGCGGCGAGGCTGGCCAACGTCGAAACGTCATCCCGGACTTGATCCGGGATCCATCTTCTTTGGCAGGTGGAGCAGGAAGGTGGATGCCGGATCAGGTCCGGCATGACAAAGTGAATTCTTCTAGCGGTTGAGCCAGACCGCCAGCGCGAGGCCGGCGATGACGAGCAGGCCCCAGCGCACCTGGCGTTCGAGCGCGAGATCCTCGTAGCGGGTGAGGATGATCGCGGAGAGCGGCATCAGGATAAGGAGCAGGCCGAACGCCAGCGCCGCGCCCGCCCAGATCCCGCCGAGCACGGTGCCGGCGACGGCGAGCACCGCCCAGACGACGCAGAAGAGGAAGGGCTCGAGGTGGAATTTCGGCAGCTTCACCGTCAATGCCCCGCCTGCGGGCCGCGCGCGATGCCGGACAAAGCGAGCTGCTCGTCGATCTGGGCGACGAGCCGGTCGAGGCCCGCCTGGGTCGCGGCCTCGGCGCGGGCGACGAGCACGTCCTGGGTGTTGGACGCGCGCAGCAGCCACCAGCCGTCGGCGGTGTTGACGCGGGCGCCGTCGGTGCGGTCGACATTGGCGCCCGACCCGGCGAGCCGCTCCAGCACTTCGTCGACCACCGCGAACTTGCGCGCCTCGTCGACCTGGAAGCGCAGCTCGGGCGTGTTGATCACCGCCGGCATCGCCGAGCGCAAGGCGGTCAGCGACCCGCCGAGCTGGGTCACCGCGCGGATCAGGCGGACGGCGGCGTAAAGCGCGTCGTCATAGCCGTAATAATCGTGGGCGAAGAAGATATGACCGCTCATCTCGCCGGCGAGCGGCGATCCCGTCTCCTTCATCTTCGACTTGATCAGGCTGTGGCCGGTCTTCCACATCAGGGGCACGCCGCCCAGCTCGGCGATGCGATCATAAAGCGACTGGCTCGCCTTGACGTCGGCGATGATCGTCGCGCCGGGCATGTCGCGCAGCACCGGCTCGGCGAGGATGGCGAGCAATTGGTCACCCCAGACCACGCGCCCCTCGCCGTCGACCGCGCCGATCCGGTCGCCGTCGCCGTCGAAGGCGATGCCGAAATCGAGGCCCTCTCTGGCGACCAGCGCCTTCAAGTCGGCGAGATTGGCCTCGTCGGTCGGATCGGGATGATGGTTGGGGAAGCGGCTGTCGACGTCGGTGTAGAGGAGGTGATGTTCGCCGGGCAGGGTTTCGACCAGTCTCTCCAGCGCCGGCCCGGCCGCGCCGTTGCCGGCGTCCCAGCCGATGCGGAAGGCGGCGCCGTCGAAATTGCGCTGCAGCCGCGCGACATAATCGGCGAGCACGGCCGCGTCGGAAACCGATCCCCGGCCCGAATCCCAATCGCCGGCCTCGGCCATCAGCCCGAGATTCTTGATGTCCGCGCCGAAGAAGGCGCGATGGCCGAGCGCCATCTTGAAGCCGTTATAATCGGCCGGATTGTGGCTGCCGGTGATCATGATGCCGCCGTCGACATCCAATTCCGCCTCGGCATAATAAAGCATCGGCGTCGGCCCGAGGCCGATCCGCACCGCATCGACGCCGCTCTCGGTGAGTCCGCGCACCAGCTCGGCCTCCAGCACCGGCGAGCTCTCCCTTCCGTCGCGGCCGACCGCCACCCGCGTGCCGCCGCTCCGCCGCACCAGAGTGCCGAAGCTGCGCCCGACCGCATAGCCGTCCGCCGGTCCCAAGGTCGTTCCGATCACGCCGCGAATGTCATATTCGCGCAGGGAGCTCGGGTGGAATATGTGGCTCACTCTGGTTCCTTCACCGCGCGCGCTTGAGCTCGGCGATCAAGGCGTCGCGCGCCGCATTGACCCTCGTCGCCAGGCCCGCCGAGCCGCCGGCGTCGGGATGGACCTTGGCGATCAGCCGCCGGTGGGCGGCGCGTATGTCGTCGATGCTCGCGCCCTCGCCGACCCCGAGCAGGGTTCGCGCCTCGCTCGTCCGCATCGCCGGCGCTGCGAGGCTCCGCCGCAGCCAGGCATAGATGAGCGCGGCCACGACCAGCCCGATCAGCAGCTTGAGCAGGAAGCCCATCAGCCCGCCATCGCGGTCTGGCGCGGGAAGGCGCCCGGCTCGGCGCCGGGCTCTGGCAGAGCGAAGCCGGCGATCATCTCGCGCAATTCCTGGCGCGCCGCGATATGGCCGAGGCCGACCTCGCCGATCTGCTGGAGGTCCAGGAGGGTCAGACCCTTGGGGAAGAGCTCGCGATAGATGACGCGCTCGCCAAGCCCCGGAATGATGCGGAAGCCGACCCGGCGCGAAAGCTCGTTCAGCGCCTGGCCGACGCGGCGCATATTGCGCGCCTCAATATGCTGCATGCGGTTCCTGAGCACCACCCAGTCGACGCTGGCGCCGTGCGCCTTGGCGCGCTGGGTGCGGCTGTCCCAGACCAGCTCGGCATAGAAGCTGGGCTTGCGCACGCGATAGGTTTCGGCGTCGACCTCGCCGATCAGGTCGAGGTCGACGAAGCTGTCGTTGATCGGCGTCACCAAAGTGTCGGCGCGCACGATCGCGGCGCGGGCGTGGGGATCGTCGCGCCCCGGCGTGTCGATGATGACGAAATCGGCGCCCGCGGCGATCCGCTCGATCGCCGCGTCGAGACTCTCGCCCGTGTCGGGATCGAAGGTCGCATAAGCGGGCATGGCCAGATCGAGCCCGAGCCGGCGCGCCGAGGCGGCGCGGTTGTCGAGATAGCGGCCGAGCGTGCGCTGGCGGCTGTCGAGATCGAGCGCGGCGACCTTGCGCCCCTGAGCGGCCAGAGCGACGGCGCTGTGGACCGCGGTGGTCGACTTGCCGGTGCCGCCCTTCTCATTGGCGAAGGTGATGAAATGCGGCACTGCGCGGGGACCTCGGGCGACTTGAACATGATGCATGCGAGCCGCTACGGGACCCGTCTCCCTTATCCTCTATCGGAGCCCTCGAAGCGGTGCAAATCATCCGTGACGCCGACCTGCTGAAGCGCGAGATCGCCGCCCTGCGCGAGGGCGGCGCCACCATCGCCTTCGTTCCGACCATGGGCGCGCTCCATGCCGGGCATATGGCGCTGGTCGCGGAAGCCCGGCGCCGGGCGCGCCATGTCGTCGCCTCGATCTTCGTCAATCCGACCCAGTTCGGCGCCAATGAGGACCTTTCGACCTATCCCCGCCGCGAGGCGAGCGACGCGGCGATGCTGGACGAGGCGGGCTGCGCGATCCTGTGGGCGCCCGACGTCGCCACCATGTATCCGGACGGCCCCGCCGCGACGGTCCACGTCCGGGGCGTCGGCGAGGGGCTGGACGGCGCCGCCCGGCCCGGCCATTTCGACGGCGTCGCCACCGTGGTGGCGCGGCTCTTCGACCAGGTCCGGCCCGACATCGCCTTGTTCGGCGAGAAGGATTATCAGCAGCTCGCGGTGATCCGCCAGATGGTCGAGGACATGGGCCTCGCGGTTGAGATCGTCGGCGTGCCGACCCAGCGCGACGCCGACGGCCTCGCTCTCTCCTCGCGCAACGCCTATCTTTCCGAGGAGGAGCGCGCAGCGGCGCGGACCCTGCCGCGCGCGCTCGGCGAGGCGGCGCAGGCGATCGCCGAGGGCGCCCCGGTCGCCGAGGCGCTCGACAAGGCGCGGGCGCGGCTCGAGGGCGCCGGCTTCGATCCCGTCGACTATGTCGAATTGCGCGACGCCGCGACGCTGGCGCCGATCGCCGCGCTCGACCGCCCCGCCCGCCTCCTCGCCGCCGCCCGCATGGGCCGAACCCGCCTCATCGACAATCTCCCGGTGGAGCCGAAATAATTTCCGTCATTCCAGCGAAAGCTGGAATCCCCCTTCCTTCGCGCTGCTGTTGGAAAGGCAGAGAGATTCCAGCTTTCGCTGGAATGACGAGCCGGGGTCCTGTCTTCACGGGAGCGCAGCCCCCAAATATCGTCATCGCCGCGTTAACCATTTGTTGGGAGATGGCGCGCCAGAACGGCCCCGATAAATGATTGAGGGGCACTGAAATGGGTCACAGTCTCAAAGCCGGCATGTTCCTGATCGAAAGCCGGATGGCCGACGCGGCGATGGGGGACATCCACGCGCTCTACGAGCTCGGCGTCGCTTATTCGACCGGCACCGGCGGCGTCGAGATCGACTATATCGAGGCCCATAAATGGTTCAACTTGGCCGCCCTCAACGGCAATTGCCAGGCCCAGGAGTGCCGCGCCGACATCGCCGAGGACATGAGCGCCCGCGAGATCGCCGAGGCCCAGCGCCAGGCCCGCGCCTGGCTCGCCGACATCGCCGACCGCCGCGCGGCCTGACGGCCCCCACAGGCCGTCATCCCGGCGAAGGCCGGGATCTCCCTGCCTTTCAGCCGCTGGAGCAAGGAAGAAATGAGATTCCAGCTTTCGCTGGAATGACCTTCTTCGGCTTCATTGCACCGCCGGCTGCGGCCGTGGCGGCGCCCCATTCCGCCAGCGCTCGAACCAGGCGAGGATCGCGCCCGCTTTCGCCCCGCTCTGCGAGGGCCGCGCCGCTATGCCGCCATGGCTGGCGCCGGGCACCTTCACCAGGGCCGTCGGCACGCCGCGCAGCTGCAGCGCCGTATAATATTGCTCGGATTCGCTGACCGGCGTCCGGTAGTCCTCGCTGCCGACCACCACCAAAGTCGGCGTTTGCACATTGCCGACCAGCGACAAAGGCGAGCGGTTCCAATAGCCCTGCGGATCCTCCCATGGATAACGGCCGAACCAATAACGCGAGAAGAGCGCCGGCCCATCCGCGGTCAGCACGAAGCTCGCCCAGTCGATCACCGGCTTCTGCGTCGCCGCGGCGCGGAAACGGTTGGTCTTGCCGACGATCCAGGCGGTGAGCACGCCGCCGCCCGAGCCGCCGGTGACGAACAGGCGATCCGGATCGGCGAAGCCCTGCGCGACCGCCGCGTCGACCGCGCTCATCAGGTCGTCATAATCCTGCCCCGGATAAGCGTGGTGGATCAAATTGGCGAATTCGGCGCCATAGGAGGTCGAGCCGCGCGGATTGGCGGAGAGCACGACATAGCCTGCCGCCGCATAAAGCTGGTTGTCGGTCGAGAAATGCGGACCGTAGGCGGCAAACGGCCCGCCATGGATTTCAAGGATGAGCGGGTGACGCTGCCCCGCGACATGATTGGGCGGCAGCGTCAGCCAGGCGTCGATCGGGCGCTGGTCGACCGAGGAGGCGACCTGGATGTGGCGCACCTCGCCGAGCCGCTTGTTGTCGAGCAGCTCGGCGTTGAGCCGGGTCAGCGGCCGCCGCGCGCCGCCGCGGACCAGCACGACGTCGGGCGGCCTGGTCGCGCCGCCGCCCGCCAGCGCCACCGCGCCGTCGCGCGCGACGCTGAAGCTGCCGCCGGTATAGGGCCGGTCGAAATCCGCGCCGGCCAGCCCTTGCGCGATCGTGCGCACCGCGCCGTCAAGGCCGACCCGCGCCACCCGGGTCTCGCCATGATCGTCATACTGGACGTAGAGCGCGCGGCCGTCCGCGGCCCAGACCGGGCCGCTGACGCCGCGGTCGAGCGTCTCGGTCAGCGCCCGCCGGTTCGAGCCGTCGACGTTCATCACGTAGAGGATTGCATTCTCATAGCCGCGCTGACGGTCGTCATAACCGGTGAAAGCGATCAGCCGGCCGTCGGGCGACACCGCCGGCTCGTTGTCGGGCCCGTCGCGGCTGGTCAGAGCGGTGATCCGGCTGGAGGCGACGTCGAGCGCATAGACTTCGGTGTTGAAGCCCTCGCGCTCCCAATTTTCCGCGCGGTTGCCGCTGAACAGGAGCGTTCGCCCGTCCGGCGTCCAGCTCAATGGCCCGCCATTGTTGTAGGGACCGTAGGAAAGCTGGCGCGGCGCCCCGCCTTCGGACGAGACGAGGAAGAGCTGGTCGTAGCCGGCGCGCAAATAGCCCTGCCCGTCGGCCCGGTAGGTGACCGCGGTAATGACCTGCAAGGGCTCGGCCCATATCGCGCCTTCCGGCCGCGGCTGCGGCGTCCCGAGCTTTTGCCCCTCGTCGGGCACGAACATCGCATAAGCGATCTGCCGCCCGTCCGGCGACCAAGCGACGCTGCTCGGCGCGAAACCGAGGCCGGTGATCGGCACCGCCTCGCCCGACTGCATCCAGCGCACATAGAGCTGCGGGCGGCCGCCATCGGCCGCGGCGATATAAGCGAGCCGGTCGCCGGCCGGGGACCAGCGCGGCTGCGCGGCATCACGCGCCAGCGGCATCTGCCGGCCGGTCGCGGTGTCGACCAGCCAGATCGAGCGGCGGAAGCGGTCGGTCATGATATCGCCGGAGCGGCGGACATAGGCGATCCAGCGCCCGTCCGGACTGATCTGCGGATCGTCCGCGGCCTCGAGGTCGAACAGGTCTCGGGCCGTGAAACGCTGCTCCGGCCCCGCCGGCGGGGCTGCGGCGGACGCGGCGCCCGCCCAGATGAGGATGATTGCCAGACCCGCCAGGAACTTCCGCATGACTCGCCCTCGCCGCTCAACAGGAGGCGCGGATCATATAAGCTGTCAGCCTTTCTTGAAGGGGGTCATTTCGTCCAGCGCGTGGATCTCGTGCGCCACCGCCTCGCGCTCCCTTTCGAGGAAATCCTCGACCGCGCGGCGGAAGCCCGGATCCCGGATGAAATGGGCCGAGAAGGTCGGCACCGGCTGATAGCCCCGCGCCAATTTGTGCGCGCCCTGCGCGCCCGCCTCGGCGCGCTGCAGCCCGCGCGCGATCGCGGCGTCGATCGCCTGATAATAGCAAAGCTCGAAATGGAGGAAGGGCACCTCCTCGAGCGCCCCCCAATAGCGGCCGTAAAGCGCCTCGGCGCCGATCACGTTCAAGGCGCCGGCGATCGGCCTGCCGTCTCGCTGGGCGAGGATCAGCAGCAGGGCGTCCGCCATCCGCTCGCCGAGCAGGGAGAAGAAGGCGCGGGTGAGATAGGGATGGCCCCATTTGCGCGCGCCCGTATCCTGGTAGAAGGCCCAGAAGGCGTCCCAATGCGCCTCCTTGATCGCGTCGCCGCTCAAATGGACGATCTCCAGCCCCTGGACGGCGGCGGCGCGCTCCTTGCGGATCGCCTTCCTCTTGCGCGACGACAAGGTGGCGAGGAAATCCTCGAAATCCGAATAGCCCCGGTTCAGCCAGTGGAACTGGCTGTCGGCGCGGATCAGCCAGCCGGCGCGCTCGAACAAAGCCGCTTCGGCCGGGAGGATGAAGGTCGCGTGCGCCGAGGACAGGCGGTTGGCCTCGACCACCCGCTCGGCGGCCAGGATCAGCGCCGGCGCCAAAGCGGGATCGCGCGCGAGCAGCCGCCGGCCCGGCACCGGCGTGAACGGCACCGCGATCTGGAGCTTGGGATAATAGCGCCCGCCGGCGCGCTCAAAAGCGTCGGCCCAGCCATGATCGAAGACATATTCGCCAAGCGAATGGCTCTTGAGATAAGCGGGCATCAAGGCCGCCGGCCGCCCGTCCGGTCCCTCTATCGCGATCGGCAGCGGCCGCCAGCCCGTTTTCGCGACCGCGCTGCCCGATTCCTCCAGCGTCGACAGGAAAGCGTGGCTCAAGAAGGGATCGGCGTCCCCGGCGCAGGCGTCCCAATCCCCGGCAGCGAAATCGGCGACGCTCGCGCCGACCCGAGCGACGACAGGCTCGCCGCTCACCGGGCCGGATCCTCGTAGATGATCTGGTCGGCATGCTGGGCCGCTTTGGCCCTGTCCTGGAGCGAGCGCACCGTCCAGGTCAGCACGCGCAGCCCCCCGCGCCGCTGCGCCTCGGCGAAGCGCGAGGGCAGGTCGCGAATATCGTAGGCGAGGAAATCCGCCTTGCTTCGCCATGCGGAGAGCCGCCGGGCCAGCCCGCCGCGCCACTTCTTGCGCCGCTCCGTCACCACCAGCCCGCGCAGCCATTTGGGCTCGTGCCGCGCGAACCAGTGACCGACCTCGGGGTTGAACGACATCACCGCCGCCGGCCCGCCATAATCCCCCAGCGCATCGGCGATCGCGCGGCACAATGAGCCGACCTCGCGGCCCGGCGCTTTCGCCTCGATCAGCAGCGGCGCCCGGCCGGCGATCAGCGCCAGGATCTGCTGCAGGGTCGGGATGGTTTCCTCCGAATCGCGCAGCCGGATCCGTCCCAGCTCCGCCGCCGAGCGCCCGCGCACATAGCCCTCGTCCTCGGCCAGCCGGCCGAGCTCCTCGTCGTGGAATACCATCGCGCGCTTATCGCCGCTGACCTGGACGTCCAATTCGATGCCGTGGCGCGCCTCGATCGCGGCTTCGAAGGCGGCGCGGCTGTTCTCCGGCGCCGCCGCGCCATGCAGGCCGCGATGCGCGAACGGCCGCGCGATCAGCGCGCGAAGCTCAGCTTCCCTTGATTGCGACGATGGCATCGATTTCGACCGCTGCGCCGAGCGGCAGGACCGGCACGCCGACGGCGCTGCGGGCGTGGCGGCCCGCTTCGCCGAACACCCGCTCCATCAGCTCCGAGGCGCCGTTGGCAACCTGCGGCTGCTGGGTGAAATGGGGGTCGCACGCGATGAAGGCGCCGAGCTTGACGACCCGCGCGACCCGGTCGAGCGAGCCCAAGGCCTTGTTCATCTGGGCGAGCAGCATCACGCCGCAGCGCTCGGCCGCTTCCTGCCCATGGGCGACGTCATAATCCTCGCCGAGCCGGCCGGTGATCAGCGAGCCGTCGGCGCGGAACGGCAGCTGGCCCGATATGTAGAGGAAGCCGCCCGCTTCCACTGCGGGCACATAGGAAGCGACGGGCGCGGCGGGCTCGGGCAGGCGGATGCCGAGCGCGGCCAGTCGGTCGGAAATGTTGTCGGTCATTCGCGCCCGGTGGACCCGTCCGCCGCCCGGGTCAAGAAGGCCGGCGCGCCGGGGCGCCGCCTCTTCCCTCCGGATCGGATCCAGTTTCTCCCCGGCGATCGCAAGACCGCTTGCGATGTAGGATTTGGTCCAGCATCTTCCGCGCCATCGGAGGAACAAATCATGAACGCAACCTTCCCACTGACTTGGCTCGCCGACGTGCTCAGGGGCGCCGGCCTCAAGGTGGCCGAGCAGCCGGGCTGGCGGATGCGCGGCCGCGGCCCGATGGGCCATGTGCGCGGAATCATCTGCCACCACACGGCCGGCCCGAAATCCGGGATCATGCCGAGCCTCTCGGTGCTCACCAACGGTCGTCCCGGCCTCGACGGGCCGCTGTCGCAGCTCGGCCTGGGCCGCGACGGCACCTGGTTCGTCATCGCCGCCGGCCGCGCCAACCATGCCGGCGTCGGCGCCTGGAAGGGGATCACCGCCGGCAATATGAGCTTCATCGGCATCGAGGCCGAGAATCAGGGCATCCCCGCCGATCCCTGGCCGGCGGTGCAGGTCAGCTCGTACAAAAGGGGCTGCGCCGCCATTCTCAGGAAGATCGGCGCCCCGGTCGAGATGTGCATCGGCCACAAGGAATGGGCGCCGCGGCGCAAGATCGACCCGACCTTCGACATGAAGGCGTTCCGGAACGGTGTCGCCGCGATCATGAAGGGCATCGACCGGCCCTGACTCTCCCACGCGCGGCGGTCAGGGCGCCGGCGCGGCCCGCCCCGGCACCACCACCAGCTTCCAAGCCCGGCCCGGCTGCAGGAAGGTCCGCGCCGCGCGCTGGAGATCGGCGGCGGTGATGCCCTCATATTCCCCGATCATGGCGGCGATCGTCGGGGCGACGCGCGGATCCCGCTGGACGCGGCCGAGCGCGAGCAGCCACCAGGGATTGCCGTTGCGCTGCCGCTGCAGCGTCTCGACGCGCGGCCGCAGCGCCCGCTGCAGCTCGTCAGCCGGGATCGGCCGGTCGCGCAGATCGGCGACGATCGCCTCGGCGTCGCGCAGGAAGCCGGCCAGCGCTTCCGGCCGCGCCTCGATCTGGGCCGAGAAGATGCCGTAATCGGCGAAGACCGGCGAGGCGCCGTGCGCGGCCTGCGGGCTGTAGGTCGTCGCCTGCTCCTCGCGGATCTTCTGGATCAGGCGCAATTCGAACACGTCCGAAAGCACGTCGAGCGTCCGCGCCTGGCGGGTATCCGGATAGAGGCCGGTGGTCGGCCAGCCGATATAGGCGAGGCCCTGGTCCGGGCGGCCGGCATGGGTGAGGCGCACTGGCTCGGCCGTCCCCGCCGGGAAGCGGATCCGGGTCGCGGGCGGCGCGGCGTCGGCGCGGGGCGGCAAGGCGCCGAAGGTCGCCGCCGCCTGGCGGATCGCCTCCTCGACCTCGACGTCGCCGACGATGACGATCTCGATCGGGCCCTGGCCGAGCGCGCGGTCGAGCACGAAGCGCGCATCGGCGATGCTGCTCGCCGCCATCTCCTCGCGCGACGGCATCGCCCAGCGCCGGTCGCCGTCATGGAGCAGCCGGCCGGAGTCGCGGCCGAAGACGCCGCCCGGCGTCGCCGCCGCCTGGTCCTGGAGCGTGCCGCTGAAGCCGCGCATGCGGTCCCAGCCGGTCGGCCGCCAGCCCGGATCGGTGACATAAGCGGCGAGCAGCTGCATCTGCAGCGCGAAATCCTCGGGCCGGGTTCCGCCGATCAGCTGGAAGGCATCGTCGCCGACGACCAGATCGGCGCCATAAGTGCGCGCGGCGAGCGCCTCCTGCATGTCCTCAAAGCTGATCCGGCCGAGGCCGCCGGCGCTGAAGGCGCCGGGCAGCGCCCATTCGGGGCTCGGCCGGTCCGCGGCGAAATCCTGGCGGCCGTTGCCGGTGCGCACCGAAACCAGGATCTGGTCGTCGGCGAAAGCGGTCCGCTTGACGGTGAGCCGAACGCCGTTGGCGAAGCGGATCGCGGTCGCGCCCACCTCGGCCAGCTCGCGCCGCTCGGCGACGATCCCCGGCGCGCCGAACGACGTATAGGGCCAGGCCTGGGCCTGCTGCGCGGCGCCGGCGGCGACCGGCGTCGAATAAGCGGTCCGGTAGGCGGCGAGCAAAGCGCTCTCGCCGCCCTCCACCGGCGTCGGCGAGGTCATGTAAAGGAGCGGATCGCCGGCGAAGATGGCGCGCGCGGCGGCGTCGACCTGGGCCGGCGTGATCGCGGGCGCCGCCTGCTCGAAGCGGCGCAGGGTTTCGGCCGGCGCGGTGAAGACCCGATCCTGGTCGACGGCCGCGATCAGCCCCTCGGCGAGCGCCGCCGATTGGCGCGTCGCCGCGCCGGCGGCGGCCGCCGTCAGCGCGGTGCGCAGCTGCTGGATCTCGCGCGCGAGCTCGGCCGCGGTGACTCCGTGCAAGGCGAGGCGGCGCTGCTCGACCTCGATCGCGGTCAGGCCGGCCTGCCATTGGCCGGGCTGGGTGATCGCCATCAGCTGGGTGATGTCGGCGCTGTCGGCGAGCGTCGTGCGCACGCTCACGCCGGCGATGAAGGGCGCCGGCGACTGGGTCGCAGCGATCCGCTCCATGCGGCGGTTGAGGATCTGCAGCGCCAGCTGCTCGACCAGCCTGGCGCTCCGCGTCGCCGCAGTGTCGGGCCTGAGGTCGGGCGCGCGCACCCAGGCGAGACTGACCCGCGTCGGCACGCCCGCCGCGACATGGACGCGGGCCTGGCCGCCGCGCGTGGCGACGCGGCCGAGATCGGGATTGCGTCCGGCGGGACCGCGGCCCCGCCAGGTGCCGAACCGGGCGCGGATCTTGCGCTCCATCTCATCGAGGTCGAAATCGCCGACCGCGACCAGGGTCGCGCGCTCGGGCCGGTAATAAGAATTGTAGAAAGCGGCGAAGCGCTCGCGCGGCGCGCCGGCGATCACTTCGGGCCGGCCGATCGGCATGCGGTTGGGCAGGAGCTGGCCGGGCAGCATATAGCCGAGCTCGTCGACCACGACGTTGAACTGCGGCGTCGCGCGGCTGCGCTCTTCGGATTGGACGATGCCGCGCTCGGCGTCGATCGCCGCCGCCGCCAGCGTCGCCTCGCCGGCCACTTCGCGCAGCAGGAACAAGGCGGTGTCGACGGTCTCGGCGTCGGTCCGCGGCAGATCGAGCTTGAACACCGTCTGCTGGAACTCGGTCGTGGCGTTGGTGTCGGGCCCGAACCTCAGGCCGTGCCGCTCGAGCCGGCGGACGAACTCGCCCTCGGGCACGTTGGTGGTGCCGTTCAAGACCATATGTTCGAGGAAGTGGGCGAGCCCGCGCTGGTCCTCGCCTTCGTGCAGCGAGCCGGCGTCGAACCTCAGGCGCAGCGAGGCGCCGCCGGGCGGCGTCGCGTTGCGGCGGATCGCGTAGCGCATGCCGTTGGGCAGCGCGCCGAAGCGAACGTCGGGGTCGGCGGGCAGGTCGCTCGCCTGCTGCGGCCAGGCCGGCGCCGGCGCGGCGGCTGCCGGTCGGGTCTGGGACAGCGCCGGCGGCGCGGCCAAGGCAAGGCCCGCGGCGAGCGCGAGCAGGGAGATGCGCGAAGTCATGACAGTCTTTCTCGATTGAGCCCCAAGGCGCCCGCTCCAATCATGGCGGCGCCCTGTCGGCAAGGCCCGTCGCTCAAAAAAGCAAGAGCGATCAATCTCTTCCGTCAGGCGAGCTTACCGAGAATCCACGGTAAGGCCTCGTCCCACGCATCGATCCGGGCATGCGCCTGGGGCGCCGGCGGACTGATCGCGGCGAGCCGCGGCTCGGCGATCATGTGCAGCCGCCACACGTCCGGGGCGTGGCTCGCCACCGAATCGTGATGATGGGCGAGATCGTCGACGAAAACCGTGGCGCTCGGCGCCATGTCGGCAATCAGTTCGGCGACCGGCGGGCCCTTGCCGCCCTGATTGCACAGGACGCGGTGGCGGATGTCGAAGGCCTCCAATTGGGCGATCCGGTTGGCGCGGTGCTGATCGCCGATATTGGTGAGGATGACGATATCGGCGGTCTCGCCGATCCGCTTCAGCGCCGCGAACGCGCCGGGGACGAGATGCTGGCGGTGCATCTCGGCCAGGAAGAAATGGTCGAGCAAAGGCCAGACCCGCTCGCGCGCCACCGGTTCGCCATCGGCATCGCGCAGGGCGCCGGCGAAATTGGGCTGATCGAGGTTGAAGACGAGCCCGTGCGTCTCGGCGACCCATTCGGCGAAATGCGGCGCGAAATGGAGCAGCACGTCGTCGCAATCGCTGATCAGCAGCGGCTTGTTCATCGCTCCAGCCCCGTGCGCGCCGCGACCAGCCGCGCCGGCGCCACGCCGAGCGCGTCGGCGCAGGCGAGAAGGTCGGGCTCATGGGCTTCGAGGAAGAGCAGCACGGCGGCGAGGAAGGTCCTGTCCTCGAGCCGCTCCCTCAGCAGATCGGGCGTGACTCCGGTCAGCGCGAGCAGGCGCGAGGCGCGCTGATCCTCGCTCAGCGTCCAGCCGAGCGCGCCGAGCGCCAGCGCCTCATCGTCATTTGTCTGTTCATCCCGCATCTTCTAGGAAGGCCCGGTGGGACAAAAAATCCTGGTTGTCGAGGACAACGAGCTCAATCTGAAGCTGTTCTGCGACCTGCTGCGCGCCCATGGCTATGCGGTCGAGCCCGTTCGCGACGGCCGCGAGGCGGTCGAAACCGCGCGCGGCTTCGCGCCCGACCTCATCGTCATGGACATCCAGATGCCGCATATTTCGGGCCTCGAGCTGATCGAGCAGCTCAAGGCCGATGCCGAATTGCGGGCGACGCCGATCATGGCGGTGACCGCCTACGCCGCCAAGGGCGACGAGGAGCGCATCCGCGACGCCGGCGCCGAAGGCTATGTCTCCAAGCCGATCTCGGTGCTGAGGTTCGTCGAGGCGGTCCGCGCCTTGCTCGACATCGCGGCGGAGCGGGTGGCGGAGGCGCCGGCCGAGGAGGCCGAGGAAGAGGCCGAGCCCGCTGAAATGCACGAAGCGGCCGAGCCCGAAGGCGAGGCCGCTGCGGAGGAAGCCGAAGCCGGGGAGAGCGCGGAAAGCGAGGGCGAGGAGCCTGAGCCCCCTCCGCCGTCACCCTGAACTTGTTTCAGGGTCCATCGACGAGCCGCGCGACGGGTGGAGAAATGGATCCTGGAACGAATTCAGGATGACGGGATCAAACAGCGATCCCGCGGATCGCTATTTGATCTTCGCTTCCTTGAACTCGACGTGCTTGCGCACGACGGGGTCGTATTTGCGGAAGTTCATCTTCTCGGTGATGTTCCGCGGATTCTTCTTGGTCACGTAGAAAAAGCCGGTGTCGGCGGTGCTGACGAGCTTGATCTTGACCGTGGTCGGCTTGGCCATGACGGGCCTCTCTTCAATCTGGTGCGATGAAAAAAAGCGGCGAAACCGCCGCCTGCTGCCCGGCGCCTCTGCCCCGAAACGGGGCCGATTGTCAAGGGGGAGAGGGTAACCAAGGGGACAGTTACTATTTATCGCGGCCAGGCCGCCGCCGCCCCCACCGACGGTGGGCGATAAATAGTAACTGTCCCCATCCTGTCCCCATTCAGCCACACATGGTTAACCGCCTGGTAACCATAAGCGCGCATGCTCGCCCCGAATGAAGGAGCAAGCGGCGATGCGGGCGGATCATGACGGGATGATGCTGGTGCGCGCGGACCTTTGCGACCGGCTCGACAGCCTCCAGCGCGCCGCCGGCAGGATCGCGGTGCGCGATCTGGTGCAGCGGCTCGGCGCGATCCGGACGATGGCGCAGGCCTACGGCCTCGTCCCCGTCGCCCGCCTCGCCGACGCCTTCGAGCGCGCCATCGCCAACGAGCCGCGCGGCTGCCCCGCCGGCCTTTATTTCGACCGCCTGCGCGATGCCGTCGGCTGCGCCCGCCTCGACGAGGCCGCCAGCCAGGCCATGCTCGCCTCCGTCTCGATCCGCCTGGGCGCCTAGGGGGCAGTTACTCGTTGTGACCGGGGACAGTTACTTTTTGTCGTCATCCGCTGGTGTCCACTGGCGTGTGCTGGCGTCAGCGACAAAAAGTAACTGTCCCCATTCGCCCCATTCCTGATGGACGCCCTCCTCACCGCCTTCGTCGCCGCCTTCCTGGCCGCCTGGGGCGACAAGGCCCAGCGCGTCGCCGCAATGCTCGCCGCCGTCACCGGGCGGCCGGCGACGGTCGCCGCGGGCCTCGTTTTGGCCGCGCTAGCGGGCAACGGCGTCGCCGCATTCGCCGGCGCCTGGATCGCCGAGACCATCACCATCCGCGCCATGACCCTGTTGACCGCAATGGCCCTGCTCTTCGCCGGCGCCTCCGGCCTGATCCAGCGCCGCCAGCCCGGGCCGCAAGCCCCCAAGCGCCTGCTCCTCCCCTCGGCCTTCATCCTCCTCCTCGCCGCCGAATTGGGCGACCGCACCCAATTCCTCACCTTCGCGCTCGCCGGCCGTTTCGACAGCGCCCCGCTCGCGGCGGCGGGAGCGACCCTGGGCATGGTCGCGGGGTGCATGCCGGCGGTGCTGCTGGGCGACAGGCTCATGACCGCGGTGCCGGTGCGCGGGATACGCTATGGCGTGGCGGCGCTGTTCCTGGTCGCGGGCTTCATCACCGCGGTGAATGCGCTGCAATTGACCTGAGATGAGGCTCCGGCGGATCGGAGAGCCCGGCGGCGCTTGACAGCGAACCGGCGCGCGAGTCCTTCGTTCCGCTATTATGCGCGATTTCTCCCAGCTGCTCGACGCGCTCGTCTACACGCGCTCGCGCAGCGCCAAATTGAAGCTGATCGGCGATTATCTGAAGCGCACGCCCGATCCCGACCGCGGCTATGCGCTGGCGGCGCTGACCGGCGAATTGAACCTGCCCGCGGTCAAGCCAGCCGCGATCCGGGCGATCGCCGAGGAACGGGTCGATCCGGTGCTGCTCTATATGAGCCGCGACTATGTCGGCGACATGGCCGAGACGGTGTCGCTGCTCTGGCCCGCCCCGCCGGACGCGCCGGCGGAGCTCGACGACGGCACCTTGCGCCTGTCGAACGTCGTCGAGCGGCTCGCTTCCCTGGGCCGCGCCGAGGCGCCGGGCGCGCTCGCCGCCATGCTCGACCATCTCGACGCCAGCGGCCGCTTCGCCTTGCTCAAGCTCGCCACGGGCGCGCTTCGCATCGGCATCTCGGCCCGCCTGGCCAAGGTCGCCTTGGCCCAGGCCTTCGGGCTCGACGTCGACGCGGTGGAGGAGGTCTGGCACGGCATCGGCCCGCCTTACGCGCCGATCTTCGCCTGGGCGGAAGGGCGCGGCGATCAGCCCACCGCCGAGGACGTGCCCGTCTTCCGCCCGTTCATGCTCGCCCACGCGCTCGAGGAGGCGCGGGTCTCGCTCGACGATTATCTCGCCGAATGGAAATGGGACGGGATCCGGGTCCAGCTCGTCCACGCGGGCGGCGAGACCAGGCTCTACAGCCGCGCCGGGGACGACATCACCGGCAGCTTCCCCGACGTCGCTTTGGCCTTCGCCCGCGAAGGCGTGCTCGACGGCGAATTATTGGTGAAGGGCGAGGCGCAGGGCGGCGAGGATTCGGGTGGCGGCGCCGCGAGCTTCAACGCGCTCCAGCAAAGGCTCGGCCGAAAGAGCGTGTCCGCGAAGATGCTCGGCGACTATCCGGCCTTCGTTCGGCTCTACGATATCCTGTTCGACGGCACGGAGGATCTGCGCGCGCTGCCGCTGACCGAAAGGCGCGCGCGGCTGGAGCGTTTCGCCGACGGGCTCGACCGGGACCGGTTCGACGTCTCGGCCTTGATCGAGGCCGCGGATTTCGACGCGCTCGAGGCGATCCGCGCCGGCGCCCGCGACGCCTCGATCGAGGGCGTGATGCTGAAGCGCCGCGACAGCCCTTACGTCGCCGGCCGCCGCGCCGGCCTGTGGTACAAATGGAAGCGCGATCCGCTCGTCGCCGATTGCGTGCTGATGTACGCGGTCCGCGGCAGCGGCAAGCGCTCCTCCTATTATTCCGATTTCACCTTCGGCTGCTGGTCGGACGGCGGCGAATTGCTGCCCGTCGGCAAGGCCTATTTCGGCTTCACCGACGAGGAGCTGAAATGGCTCGACCGCTTCGTGCGCAACCACACGGTCGAGCGCTTCGGCCCGGTCCGCGAGGTCGAGAAGACCCTGGTCCTCGAAGTCGCCTTCGATTCGATCCACCTCTCCAAGCGCCACAAATCCGGCCTCGCCATGCGCTTCCCGCGCATCTCCCGGATCAGGACGGACAAGCCGGCGGCCGAGGCGGACCGGATCGAAACGCTGAAGCGGATGGCGACGTGAGGGGAATGGGGACAGTTACTTTTTCCGCCACGAACGGATGCGCTGCACCGGCTGGTGACGGAAAAAGTAACTGTCCCCTTTAACGCTCAGACGGTCGGTCGCCCGCGCGGCGCCAGCGCCTCGCCGATCGAGCGGAAGTCGCGCCCGCCGGCCTGCATGGCATCGCCGCATCGGGCGAGCAGCCGGCCCCGTTCCGCGCCCTGCGGGGCTTCGCCCGCCAGCGCGGCATCGGGGTCGAAGCCCGGCTCGGCCGCGTCGATCCGGCCCAGAAAATATTGCGCGGCCATCCGCCCGAGACCCTGGACCCTGGGGTCCCGGTCCTCGGCCAGATCGGCCATCAGCCGGAAGCAGCGCTGGTTGAGCGCGGATCCGGAGACCGGTTCGTTGACCGGCGCAGCTGGTGAAGCGACCATCATTGCGGCCGCGAGTAGCACGCTTTCCATGGCCGTCTTGGTAAACGGCAAAGGTGGACGCGGGGTCGCCAGCAATGGTTGACGGAAAAATAAGCACGATGAGAAAAAGGGCGCGGCGACCCGAAGGCCGCCGCGCCCTTTTCTCTATCCGTCGCCCGCTCTTACTGGATCGGGACCAGATTGACCGCGGCGGTCTTGCCGCGCCGGTCGACCTCGAGCTCGAACTCGACGCGGTCGCCCTCGTTGAGGGAGATCATGCCGGCCCGCTCGACCGCCGAAATGTGGACGAAGGCGTCGGGCTGGCCGTCGTCGCGGGTGATGAAGCCGAAGCCCTTGGTCGCGTTGAAGAACTTGACCGTTCCGCTCGCCTTCTCGCCGGTCAGCTCGCGCTGAGGTCCGCCGCCGCCGCCCGGACCCGCGCGGTCGCGCGGGGGCCCGCGATCCTCGACCGGGAGCGGATCGCCCTCGATCTTGAGATCGGTCGCCGACACCCGGCCGCCGCGATCCACCAAGGTGAATTCGAGCGGCTGGCCCTCGGCGAGGCCGGTCAGCCCGGCCTGCTCGACCGCGCTGATATGGACGAAGACGTCCTCGCCGCCATCGTCGCGGACGATGAAGCCGAAGCCTTTCTGGCCGTTGAAGAACTTTACGACGCCCTTGGCCTCGCCGACGACCTGCGGAGGCATGCCGCCACCGCCGCCGCCGCCGCCGCCGCGGAACCCGCCGCCGCCGCCGCCACCGCCGCCGCGATAGCCGCCGCCACCGCCGCCGCCGAAGCGATCGCCGCCGCCGCCATAGCCGCCGCCGCCACCGCCGCCGAACCGGTCGCCGCCGCCCCGTTCCCCGAATCCGCCGCCGCCGAAGTTGCTGTCTTCACCGAAACCGTCGCGCTTGTCTCTGCCGCGCCCGCCGCGCTCTCCGCGGCGCCCTCTGTCGAAACCCATCCGTTCTATAACTTTCGTACGCCCGAACCCCTGTCAAAACCACCGCGCCGGGCAAAGCGCGCAACGGCCTTCGGCGCCGGAAGAGGCGCACTGGCGACTCACATAGACGAAAATATCCAATCCCGCGAGCGCTTTTGGCTGTGGATAATTTCGAATATCCGGCGCGGATTGCTCCCGCGCCACAGTTCATGCATGGGCGCAGGCGAACGGCAGCAGCAGAGGCGGACATGATCGAAGCATTGAGCATCTTCGCGCAACCCGAAGCCTGGGTCGCGCTTGCTACCCTGGTGGTGCTCGAGATCGTGCTCGGCATCGACAATCTGGTGTTCATCTCGATCCTGTCGAATCGGCTGCCCAAAAACCAGCAGGCGAAGGCGCGCAAGATCGGCATCACGATCGCCCTGGGGCTGCGCCTTCTCCTGCTGCTCGGCCTCGCCTGGATCGTCAACCTCACCAATACCGTCTTCGATCTCGGCCTCGTCGGGCCGCCGGGCGAGCATGGCGCGCCGGTCTTCGAGACCGCCTTTTCCTGGCGCGACATGATCATGGTCGCGGGCGGCCTGTTCCTGGTCTGGAACGCGACCAAGGAGATCCATCATTCGATCGACGCCAGCCCGACCGAGGGATTGCTCGACAAGAAGGGCAGCCGCGCGCTGACCATGGGCGCGGCGATCGCTCAGATCGGCCTCCTGAACATGGTCTTCTCCATCGAT
>DATKIV010000025.1:0-22390 GCA_035543935.1 Allosphingosinicella sp. | reverse complement strand
ATACCGCGCGCGAGTGGTGAAGCCGCGGCGGAGCAATTCCTCCTGGCGGTCGAAGGTGCGCTGCGAGAATTCGAGGTTGGACTGGGCCGCGGTCACGTCCTCGCCGGTGCCGAGCGTCTCGGCCTGCAGCTTCGACACCTGGACCCTGGCGTCGGCGATCTGCGCCTGGGCCTGCTCGAGCGCGATGCGATAAGGCCGCGGGTCGATCCGGAACAGAAGGTCGCCCTTCTTGATCTTCTGATTCTCGTGCACCGCGACCTCGGAGACGGTGCCGGTGATCTCGGCCGCGACCGAGACCTTGTCCTGCTGGACATAGGCATTGTCGGTCGAGACGTAGCGGCCCGAAATCAGGTAGAAATAGGCGCCGATGCCGAGCAGGATCAAAGGCACGGACAGCATCAAAGCGAGCCGCCACGGCCGGCGCTTGCGCGCGGGCTCCGCCTCAGGCGCGGCCTCCGCCGGGGCCGGCTCGGCCGTCTCGGTTTTCAGCTTGGGATCCGCTTCGCTCATGACGCCTGCCCGATGTCCTGCTCGATCTGATCGAGATTGAAGCGGATGCGGGAAAGGACGCGCAGCGCCGTCGTCCGGTCCGCGTCCGAAATGCCGGTGAGGATGTCGGCGTTGAAGCCGATGCCCATTTTCTCGAGCTTGGCGAGGACCGGCGCCGCCGCCTCGGTCAGGTGGATGCGCCAGGCGCGGCGGTCGGCGCCGTCGCGGCGGCGTTCGACCAGCCCGGCTTCCTCGAGCCGGTCGATCATCCGGCACAAGGTGATCGGCTCGACGTCGAGCGCGTCGGCGAGCTCGACCTGGCGCATCGCGTCGCCGCTCCGCTTCAGCCGCGCCAGCACCCGCCACTGCGCCTTGGTCGCGCCGAGCACCGCCGCCCGCCGATTGGCCTCGCGCCTGATCATCCTGGCCGACTCGACCACCTCGAATGCGAAATTTTCCATAGCGACGCGCATATAATGAGCATGCTCATTATACTCAAGCTCAGGAACGATGGAATTTTCACACACTGGCGCGCGACCGGGAGTCAAAGGCGAGCTCTCGACCTGTGGTCGGCCTGCTTCAGCAGAAATGAATGTTCCAGTTGCCCGCGCTGTTTATCGTCACGTCAGCCCTCCTGAACGGCAAGTTCTCCGTGCCGCCATAGCTGGAAGTAAGGGACCCGGACGTCGTAAATGCCCCATTCGGGCCCGACAGGTGAAAGTATATTTCATCCGATATTGACATGATCGGACTGTGGTCCTCCCAGCCAAGTATAATCGTCTGGCCTGGATTTACCGTCCAGAAGAAGCCTGGAGTGCCCGGCGCTGTGTTAGGGAATTTCAAGCCGGCGGATGTGGAAAAAATAATCCTGAAGTTGAACTGCTGGGAGCAGGAACTTACGATCGTGATCCCGCGCGTCCCGTAGGTTATCCGCGGCGCCGCTGGAGGCGGCGGCGCGGAAGTCCGAGGCGCTTGGTGCGTCTGTCGGTGCGGCCGCGGCGGGTGCGGCTGCGCTCGTGGCTGTGGCCGCGGCTGGCAGCGCCTGCGATACTCGGCTTGCCGAGTCGGCTGGCTCCGGAGAACCTCGCAGGCATGCCCTTGGGCACTGGCTGCGCGCGGTATGAACGCGAGCGCCGTGCCGAGCCCGGCGGTGGCAAGGAGCGCAAATCTCGTCATGAGCATCTCCATATCGAATAGGATATGCCGTCTTCGACGACGTCGACCTTCGTCGCCGAGGGACCCGATCTCCGGTAGCTGCTGCCATTGGTTTGGATCATCTCAGGCGTGGCCCTCGATATCCTGCGCGTAATCGGCCTGCGATTAAAGTCGACGCGGATAGAGCGCGCGTCACCCGAAATTGTCATGATCGAGGTGCAGGCCTGTGTCGTGCCCCATCGACCATAGAGCCACGCTTGGGGCTCCGCCGCCGGCTCGGGCGGAGGGGCGGGTTCGGAAGCGAAGGGCTCCGCCTCAGCCTGCGGCTCGTTGACGGGCGACGGCGGCAATGATTGCGGCGCCGTCAGGACGCCGGAGAAAAGGACGACCAGGAAAATGAT
Organism: Allosphingosinicella sp.; assembly: GCA_035543935.1. Taxonomy (GTDB): domain Bacteria; phylum Pseudomonadota; class Alphaproteobacteria; order Sphingomonadales; family Sphingomonadaceae; genus Allosphingosinicella. Next base: position 20,345 of record DATKIV010000025.1, on the reverse strand, counting down.
CGCGGCGGCCGCGATCAGGCCGATCGGCAGCCACGGCCGCCAGGACCGGATCTCGCCGGCATCGAGGTCCGTCCCTTCGGCGGCCTGCCACTCGTGCTCGGCCTCCCGTTCGGCGTCGTACCGTGCTTGCTCTGCCGCCGCCTCGGCTTTTGTCGCCGCCTCTTGCTCGCGCTCCGCCTCCCGTTCGGCGTCATGCCGCGCTTGCTCTGCCGCCGCCTCGGCTTTCGCCGCAGCTTCCCGTTCACGCTCGGCCTCCCGCTCGGCGTCGTGCCGCGCTTGCTCTGCCGCCGCCTCGGCTTTCGCCGCCGCCTCGGCTTTCGCCGCCGCCTCCCGCTCGTGCTCGGCCTCACGCTCGGCGTCGCGCCGCGTTTGCTCCGCCTCCGCCTCCGCCTCCGCCGCCAGGCGCACGATGATCTCGTCCATGGTCTGCGGCCTTTCGGCCGGATCGAGCCGCAGCATGTCGCCCAGCAGCGCACGCAGCGGCTCCGGGACGGCCGCGAGGTCCGGCCCCTCCCGGCGCTTGCGGATCGCGTCCGCGAACGATCCTGCCATGTCCACCTTCTCGCCTTTGGCCACCGAGAGAATGACGAGCGCCAGGCTGTAGACGTCGGTCCAGGGGCCGATCTCTCCGTCATGCTCGCCGAGCTGCTCGGGAGCGACGAAGTTGAGCTTGCCGGCAAAGCCGTCGCCGATGATGGTCGGCAGGGCGCCGGCGAGGTCCTTGGCAATGCCGAAATCGATGATCTTGGCCCGCTGAAGGTCGCCGTCGGGGAGCATGACATTGTCCGGTGACATGTCGCGGTGAATAGCGCCGAGCCTGTGCGCCGCCGCCAGCCCCGAAGCGAGCCGCGTCAGCAGCGCGGCCAGCGCCTCGGGTGACCGATCGACCTCGTCCAGGACGTCGCCGAGGTCGACCCCGTCAATATATTCGGTGGCGATATAGAGGACGCCCAGCTCCGGCTCTTTGGCCAGCATCCGATATTGGACAAGCGCCTCGTGCTGCAGCCGCGTGAGCGTCATCGACTCCCGCTGCAGCATGTCGATCACTTTCGGGTCGGCCGCCAGCGCCGGGAGCAGCGCCTTGATCGCCACTCGCTCGCCGGTGATGACGTTGGAGCCTTCGAAGACCTGGCCCATGCCGCCGGCCTTGATGAAGCGCTTCACCTCGAAAATATGATTGAGGACGTCGCCGATCTCGATCGGCCGCCCCGTCGACGCCGGCTTCGGGGCGGGGCGCGGCGCCGCGGCCTCGGCGGGGGCCTCCGGCGTGAGGATGATCGTGGGCGCGTGCGAGACCTCGTCCGCCTCCGCATCCGCAAGCGACTCGGCGGCCGCCGGGGGTGTGGCCGGGTCGCTGCCGCCGATCGAGGAGACTTTGATCTTGAGCAAAGCGCGGATGCTGCCGGCCAGGTCCGCGATCGCCTCGCGAACTGCCTCGCTCTCATAGCTGCGGTGCCGGAACTTGCGGAAATCGAACCATTGGAGGCTCTGCAAGGCCGCCAGCGCCGCGGGATCCGCGGCATCGACATCCTCGATATCGATGAACTGGATCGGGAAGATTCGGCTCCGCCGCGCAAGGTCCGGGTAGAGCCGCTGGAGCTCGGCCTCGCGTTCGAGGAAAAGGACGACTTCGCGGCAGCACCAGTCGCTCTGCACGAAATTCGGCGTGACGATGGGAATGAAGAAGGTGGCTTTGTCGAGCGCCGCCTTGATCTCGCGCTCCCAGGCCGCGCCGTGCGGGATGGTGCGGGCGTCCTGGAAGATCTGGATCTGGTCGCGGCCGTGCTGTTGCTGGAGCTCGAACATCAGCAGCGAGCGCAGACCGCTGAGCTTGCCTTGTGACAAGTCGTCGTCCTGACGGGCATAGCTCCAGAAGCCGACCGGCGGCAGCCGAATCTTGGCTGCCGGGGCGGGGCTGCCCGGAGACTCAACCATATTATCGCTCGCCGCCATGCGAGTCGCCCCCTCAACCCGAACGGCTAGTCATCCCATTCTCGGGGGGTGGCGTCAAATCGCATGGTTTTTCGATCGCCGACCTTCAGGCGGTCTGGCTCGCCATCTCCAGCAGCCCCTCGAACAGCCTTCGGCCGTCCTCGCGGCCGTGCGCCGGTTCGACGGCGCGCTCGGGGTGGGGCATCATGCCGAGGACGTTGCCGGCCTCGTTCAATATGCCGGCGATGCGCCGCGCCGAGCCGTTGACGTCGGCGGCGTAGCGAAAGGCGATTCGGCCCTCGCCCTCGAGCCGGTCGAGCACGGCCTCGTCGGCCTGGTAATTGCCGTCATGATGGGCGACCGGCAGGACGATCTCCTCGCCGACCTCGTAGCGGGCGGTGAAGGGCGAGGGGCTGTCCTCGACGATCAGCGGCACGTCGCGGCAGACGAAGCGGATGCCGGCATTGCGCATCAGCGCGCCGGGCAGCAGCCGCGCCTCGGCCAGCACCTGGAAGCCGTTGCACACGCCGAGCACGGCGATTCCGCGCTCGGCCGCCTCCCGGACCGCCCACATCACCGGCGATTGCGCGGCCATCGCGCCCGCGCGCAGATAATCGCCGTAGGAAAAGCCGCCCGGTATCGCGATCAGATCGAGCCCGGGCGGCAGCGCATCCTGGCGGTGCCAGACCATCGCCGGCGCCCGTCCGGTAACCAGGCGCAGCGCCTCGGCCATGTCGCGATCGCAATTGGAGCCCGGGAAGACGATGACGGCGCTCTTCACCGCGCCGCCTCCTCCGGCCGCTCGATCCGATAATTCTCGATGACCATGTTGGCGAGGAGCTGCCGGCACATCTCCTCGATCTCGGAGTCGACGACATCCTCGGCGAGGTCGAGCTCGATCAACTTGCCCGCGCGCACGTCGTTGACGCCGGCGAAGCCGAGCCCTTCGAGCGCGTGGTGGATCGCCTTGCCCTGCGGATCGAGCACGCCTTTCTTCAGCGTGACGTGGACTCGGACCTTCATTGCGGAGCCGGCCCTTTCGGCGGCGACGGCCTGAGCAGATGCGCGAGCATGAAGGCGAACAGCACCTGCCAGGGCAGGAAGATGGTGGCGGCGACGTCCCAGGAATTCTCGATATCGGCCAGGCGCACGCTTATCCCGCCCCACCAGGCGAGCGCGACGAGGCCGGCGAGGACCGGCCAGAGGCGGGTGCCCGGCGCGCGCAGCCAGGGCAGCAGGCCGGCGAGCAGCAGGGGGAGCGCGCCGGCAAGGCCCGCCGCCAGCCCGATGAACATTTTCGACGCGGTCGCGCCTTCGGCGGCGGGCTGCATCATGTCGGCCGGGTCGGTGGCCATGGCGGCCGCTTCCGCCGCCCGCGCCGCCGCCTCCTGGACCTGGGTGGAGACGTAGGTGAAGACGTAGGCGGCGAGGGCGTGGAAGAGCGGGACGAGGAGGATCAGGAAGCCGACGAGAAGCCAGTTCGTCCTGCGCGCCAGCACTTCGCGGGCAGCATAAGGCAGGCCGAAGACGATCGTGCACAGGCCAAGCAGCACCGGCGGATCGAGCGCTTCGGTCTCGCCGAGCCCGAGCCATTGATAGGCGAACAGGAAGACCGCGGCGAAGAGCAGGGCGCCCGCGGCCAGCAGCCAGAATCCGTTCCGGTCCTCAGCCATGTCCGCTTGCCTTTCGCCTGTTCGCCGATGCGCCCGCCTGATGATCAGTTTGCTCCGACCCGTCAAATGGAGAATGGGGATAGTCTCCGGGGACAGTCACTTTCGGCCGCCCCGCCTCTCCAGCCTGCGCGGGGGCCAGTCACTTTCGGCCGCCCCGCCTCTCCAGCCTGCGCCGACGCATGAAAGTGACTGTCCCCATTCACTGTCCCCATTCCGGCGCGACTCTGGTCTTCCCGCCTCCGGCACCCTATCTTCCGGTCATGAGCGAGATCGCGCTGTCCCCTTCGGCCGCCGCCCGCGTCGCGGCGATCGCCGCGCGTCAGGCGAAGCCGGCGATCCTGCGCCTGTCGGTGGACGGCGGCGGTTGTGCCGGCTTCCAGTACCGATTCGAGCTCGCCGACGCGGTCGCCGACGACGACGAGATAGCGCGCGCCGACGGCGCGACCCTGGTCGTCGACCCGGTCTCGCTCGATCTGGTGCGCGGCGCGACCGTGGATTTCGTCGAGAGCCTCGGCGGCTCCGCCTTCCAGGTCACCAACCCCAACGCCGCCTCGGGCTGCGGCTGCGGGACCAGCTTCTCGATCTAGTCGTCATTGCGAGGAGCGCAGCGACGAAGCAATCCAGATGGCCCGCACGCCGCCTGGATTGCTTCGCTGCGCTCGCAATGACGAGGAGCAGGATTACTGGCAGCGGGTCATGTTCACCGTCGCCCCGCCGGTCGTCACCATCGAGAAGGCGTCGTCGCCGGTGCGCGTCGCGGTCTGCGGCTCGGGCCGTCCGCCCGGATTGGTGACGGTGATGACATTGTCGGCGACGCTCCAGCGGCTGCCTTCGGGCGGCGTCGCGCTGCCGTCCTCCTTGAACTCCATGACCTGCGAACAATCGCCGGCCATGCCCCATCTGCCGACCAGGAATTCCTGATCGACCGCGCCGCCTGCCGCGGCGGCGCCCTCATTGCCGGCCGGAGCGGCCTCGTTGGTCTCAGGCTCGTCGACGTCGACTTCATTGGCGCCGGCCGCGTTGGCGGCCGCTACATTGTTGGCGGCGGGCTGACGCGAGCAGCCGGCGGCGAGGACGAGCGCGCTCGCCGCGAAAAGTGCCATTCCGATTTTCATGATGATTTTCCAATATGTCCGGACCCGGCGGGATGCGCCGCTCCTGCGCATCCCCTAGCAGGCCCGCGCCGATCCGCCATCCCCGGGGACAGTCACTTTTCCGCACGGCGGGTGAAAATGCGTGCCGCGGCACGGAAAAGTGACTGTCCCCCATTCGGCACGGAAAAGTGACTGTCCCCATTCCGGCCCCCGATGCTAGTGCGTACCCATGAAGATCGTCACCTACAATCTCAACGGCATCCGCGCCCGGCTGCCGCGGCTCCTCGAATATCTCGCCGAGCAGCAGCCCGACGCGCTCTGCCTGCAGGAGATCAAGTGCGACGACGATGCCTTCCCCATCAACGACATCCGCGCCGCCGGCTATGACGGCATCTGGCACGGCCAGAAGGGGTTCAACGGCGTCGCCATCCTGGCGCCCCAGGGCGCGCCGCTTACGCAGCGCCGCATCGGCCTGCCCGGCGATCCCGACGATACCCACAGCCGCTATATCGAGGCCGAAATCGGCGGCGTCACCATCGCCTCGCTTTATTTGCCCAACGGCAATCCGGTCGGCACCGAGAAATTCGCCTACAAGCTCGCCTGGATGGACCGGCTGCGCGCCCATGCCGGGGCTTTGCTCGCCGAGGAGCGCCCGCTCGTGCTGGCCGGCGACTGGAACGTGATCCCGACCGACGATCCCGACGACGTCTTCTCGGCCAAAGCGATGGCGTCGGACGCGCTGATGCAGCCCGAAAGCCGCCAGGCCCTGCGCCGCATCCTCAACCTTGGCTTCACCGACGCGATCCGCGCCCGCTATCCCGAAGGCGCTCTCTACACCTTCTGGGATTATACCGCCGGCTGCTGGCAGCGCGACGCCGGCTTCCGCATCGACCACCTCCTCCTCTCCGCCCCCGCCGCCGACGCCCTGCGCGACGCCGGCGTCGACAAGGACTATCGCGGCCGCGAAAAAGCCAGCGACCACGCCCCGACCTGGGTCGAGATCGACGCCTGAAGGGGACAGTCACTGTGACTGTCCCCTTTTGTACGACTGCCACTCTCCGCAATGGGCTTGGTAGGCCTGAGGCGCCCGCCTCACTCCAGAGTGAACGCCTCGTTATAGGCGCTCTGGAAGCCGCCGCCCGGGCCGGGCCGATGCGGGCGCGGTCGAGAAGGTGTAGCGCTGGCCCTCATGCTCTTCGGGCAGCGTGCTTCGGGCCGGGTCGTTCAGGCTGGCGGCCATCCCCTCATGGTCATGGGGCTGGGCGCGCGCCGCGCCGCGCCGGCGGCGGCAAGCCCGCCCAGAAACAGCCTGCGGGTGACGGTCATCGCTTGTGCCTCCTCGTGACGGGCGGCCCGCCGGTCAACGCGGCGCCAGCAGCGGCGACGTCGCCGGCAGCTCGTAACCTGACGCGGCGGAGCGGGCGATCCGGTAGCCGTCCGGGCTCAGGCGCAGATCGTCGGCCAGAGGCAGGCCGCCGGTCGGCAGGACCGGCAGGCGCCGCGCGCCGGGCCAGCGGCGGCCGATCGCACTCAGCAGGCTTTCGCGCGTCCGCGTCGCCAGCACCGGCTGCTTCCCCCTGGAGAAGATGATCCAGGCCCGTCCCGGATGGCCGCTATCGTCGACCGACACTTCGAGATCGTCGTCTTCCGCGCCGCGCCAGACCCCGACGTACAAGGTCCCCCGCGCGAAATCGGGCAGCTCCGGCGCATTGCGCTGATGGTCCTGCCACTCCGCGCTGACGTCGTCGACGTGAAGCCCGTCCGCGGCCGCGTGCCGGCGCAGCATGGCGATGAGGTCGCTCCGGTCGGCGGGCGTCCGCAACGGAATCTCGACGGCGGCGACGAGCCGGAAGGAATCGGGCTGGGGCACCGGCGCGCAGGCCAGCAGCGCGGCCGAGGCGAAGATTGCGGCGAACGGGACCATGACCACCTCCGGTGCCGGACGGGGAGTCTAAATCGCAAGGCGTCCGCCGGCCAGTCCTTGCCCGCTCCCGGCGGGTGATTTCCCGAAAATCACCCGTCTGGGTGATAGGCGCTGCGCTCGCCCTGTTGTAAGCCGGACCCGCGACAACGGGACAATGAGGGAGCGGATCGACATGAATCTTCAACAGGCCACGCCGGTGGCATTCGTCTACGTCGCCGACCGCGAGCGGGCGCTTGGTTTCTATCGCGACACGCTCGGCCTCGCGGTGCGCGACTCGGACGATTACGGGGACTTCATCGATCTCGGCGGCGGCCTGCTCAGGATGACGGTCATGGCGGACCTCAAGGCGCACCCCCATCCCGTGGTCGGCTGGAATGTCGACGATATCGAGGCCGCCGCGGCGGCGCTCCGCGAGCGGGGCATCGTCTTCACCATCTTCGAAGGCATGGATCAGGACGCGCAGGGCATCTGGACCGCGCCGGACGGCGACAAGATCGCCTTCTTCGCCGACCCCGACGGCAACGTGCTGATGTTGTCCCAGGTCTAGCCGAAGCGCCCGAGCGCAGCGGAGGATCGCGCAGCGATCGTCCGCAGCGCGAAGAGAGCGCGCCGGCCGGCCGGCGGGTCGGCTTAGGCCGAACCCGTCCGACGTCACGGGATTCACTCCCGTGACGGCCCTCGCCGCGAACAACCGGCGGTACCTCAACCCCCGGCCGGACCCTTCATCCGGGCCATATGGTTCCGCTCGACGAGGTCCGACCAGAAGGGGATCCAGCGGATATCTGCCCGCATCGGCACTCCCGGGAACGGCTGCGGAAAAAACTCCCGTTCGAAAAAGTCGGCCAGGTCGGCGCCGTAATAGATGACGTCGGACTGCATGATGGAGAAGACCGGGTTGCCCGCCGCATGCGGCTCCTGCGGGATGTAGCGATGGCCGATGATGGGGATGAGGCGGGGGGCCGCCTTGACGACCGCGGTGAGGATCTCGGCGCGTTGCGCGGGAGTCGCGGGCCGCTCGCCCCATTCGGACCACCAGAGGGCATTTTCTTCCACATCGAACAGCAGGCCATCGAGCGGGTGCGCGAGGGCGCGATTGATGCGCTCGTCGCCGGTGCGCCAGTCATAGCCGTGCAGTGGACGCCTCTCCCGGAGCAGCGCCACCAAATCGGGCGGAAAGCGAAGCCCGAACCGCTCCTGCGCCGCGTCGAGCTCGGTCTGGGTATAGCCGGCGGTCCATTGTCGCATCGTCGCCTTATGGCACCGGGCAAGGTCCGCTTGCCAGCCGTCGCGGATTTTTCGCACAGGATGCGCGCTGCCGCCGGTGAGGGACGTCGCCGCTCCCGCTGCCGATCGTCATCCCCGCTTCCACTGGCTGCGCATTCGCCTGATCCGGGCGGCGGCCCATCTCCTATGCCGCGCCTCGACGCGCGGCGACGTCGCAGGGATGAGAAAAGTGGCGCGCGGTGGGACTTGCGTTCCCCACAATGCGTTCGGTCGGCCTGGTGGCCGGACCCGTGCTACGGCAGCAAGATTCACCGTGTCACGCGCGCCGTGGCGACCTTAGCAGAAGGGGGTCGGGGCGGGAATGCGGAAAGCCCGGCCGGCGCCTCTCCCGGGCCCGTGGACGAGGCGCTCCGTCGCCGGCTTCAGGCGAAGCGGCGGGCGTCGAACAGGTCGCCGGCGCAGCGAGTCGTGCGGTCGTGCGCGCCATTCTCGCCGACCACCTCCATCGTGTCGCGGTCGATCGGGATCAGGGTGACGCTGCGGCTCCCGGCCGCGCCGGTCAGCGTCAGCGTATCGCCGCTGAGGCTCCAGGTGCCGCCGTCGCCCTCGGCGGTGGCGAAGGTGCCGTCGGCGACGAAGGCGACGGTGACGCTGCAATCGCCCGCGTCCGTCCAGCTGCCGATCAGGAAGTCGCGGTCGATCGCGATTCGGGCCACGCCGCGGCCGGCGTCGGCCTGGGCGGAGACGGCCGGGCCGGCGAAGGCGGCGAGGGCGATCAGGGCGGCGGCTGCCGCGGTTCGGACCGGTTTCGCGAAGGCCCCCATCTCCTGCTTCCCTCCCTCGTTGCGCCGAGCCGCGCTCAGCAGCGGGTCGAGCGGCCGATCGACCCGTCGGGGTTTTCGACGTTGAGCGTATTCTGGTCGAGCGCGCTGACCCGCAAGGTGCGTGGGCTGGCGCCCGCGAAGGTCACCGTCAGCCGGTCGCCGTCGAGCGACCAGGTCGCGCCCATGCCGGCGGCGTTGGTGAAGCGGCCGTCGGCGGCGAACTCGCCGGCTTCGTCGCAATCGCGCGCGTCGGTCCAGCGGCCGATCAGGAAGGCGCGGTCGACCGCCGGCAAGGTCAAAGCGGAGGAGGTCGGGATGACGTTGGGATTGCCGGCCAGGCCCTGCTGCGCCGAGGCGAGCCCGCCGGTCCCGGCCGTCCCGTCCGCGGCGCGGGCGCTGCGGTTCGGCGCGCGCGCCTTGGCGGCGGCGCCGCCGCCGGCCTTGTCGTTCGACGCGCTGCTTCCGCCGGATCCGAGCTGGCCGCAGCCGCCCAGACCGAGCAGGGCGGCCGCCGCGGCCATGGTCGCAATTGCCTTCATCTCGAACGCATCCCCAATCGTCCCCCAACGTCCCTACATAGCGATCCCGCCGCCCGAGCGAAAGGGGCGAGAAAAAGCTTTATGATTAACGGCTTGTCCGCGTCTGGCACAGGCGCCGGCGCGATCCCCCAATCGTCATTCCAGCGAAAGCTGGAATCTCTCCGCCTTGGACGGCCGTTGAGAAGGGGAAGCGAGATTCCAGCTTTCGCTGGAATGGCGGCGCTTCAACGACGGGAACCGGCGCTAGAGCGCCTTCTCGTAGATCCGGTAGGTGCGGTTGTTCTTGCTCTCGATCGCCTCGGCGATCGAGATCATCGGCCCGTTATCGTCGAGCACCCAGCCGACCTCGGCCCGGCAGATGCCGTAATGGCCGTTGCCGGCGCGGCGGATATATTCGATCATCATGAAGGCGAGCTGGCTGGCGAGCCGGGTCGCGTGCAGCTTGCGGAGCACCCCCATCAGCGGCACCCGTCCGGTCTTCGGCCGCATCCGTTTCAGCCGCCACAGCAATTTGAGCCAGCCGAAAGGGAAGAGCTCGCCCTTCAGATCGGCGATGAACTCGTTGATGTCGGGCACCGACATCATGAACGCGACCGGCTCGCCGTCATATTCGGCGACCTTGATCATGTCGTTGAGCACGATCGGCTTCAATTTCTTGCCGACATAGGCGACCTCGGAATCGGTCAGCGGGATGAAGCCCCAATTGTCCGACCAAGCCTCGTTGAGGATCGACAGCAGCAAGGCCGCCTCCTCGTCGAACCGGCTCTTGTCGACGTCGCGGATGCGGATTCGCCCGTTCTTCTCGCCCGAGGCGACGATGCGCTGGACGATCGGCGGGAACGGCTTGTCGACCCGCAGGTCGTAGGTGAAGAGGTCCTTGACGCCCCGATAGCCGGCGCCCTCCACCCAGCCCTGATATTCCGCCTTGTTATGCCCCATCATCACCATCGGCTTATGGTCGTGGCCCTTGATCAAGAGGCCGGGCTCGTCCCAGATGCCGAGCGAGAAGGGCCCCATCGAGCGGGTCATCCCTTTGGCGGCGAGCCAGGCCTCCGCCGCGCCGAGCAGCGCCAGCGCCACCTCTTCGTCCGCCGCCTCGAACATCCCCCATTGGCCGAGCCCCTCGCCCATATGGACCTGGACGAGCTGATCGACCTGCGCCGAGATCCGCCCCACCACCTCCGTCCGGCCTGTCCCGAGCGAAGTCGAGGGGCGCTCGGCGAGGAAGAAGGCCGCCTCGGCATGCTCGAACCAGGGATTCTCGTCGGCGTCGATCAGCGAGCGGACCTCGCTCTTCAGCGGCGGCACCCAATTGGGATCGTCGAGGTTGAGCTTATAGGCGATTTCGACGAACGCCTTGCGGTCGGCCTTGGACGTGATCTGGCGGACGTTGATGGCGGGGAGACCCGGGGCTGCGCTCATGCCCGCTCGATTAGCCCCTCGCCGCGCCTTTGTCTCGCCCTTCGATCGTCTTCGGCATCTCGGCGGACATCCGCTTCAGGCGGACAGGCAGACGGTCGGGTCGCCGAGCAGGACGATTCCTTGGCGGTCCATGGCGACGAGCTTGCGGTAGAGCGCCGTGGCGCGCGCGCCCGCGACATTGTCGTTGATGGCGCCGACGGCCTCGCTCCAGCCCGCGAAGAAGGCGCCGGCCTCGCGGAACAGGCCGCCCAAAGCATAGCCGATCGGCGTCGGGAAGTCCCGCCGGAACAGCTGGTTATAGAGGGCCGAGACGATCTCGTGGGTGAGTATCTGTCCGGTGTCGGGATCGCGAAGCGTCCAATCGAACGTCGGCTCGACATGGCCGACGAAGGCGCGCAACGGCCGGGCGGCGCCGAGCAGCGCCCGGGGCAAAGGCGCGCTCCGCGATCCAGCGCCGGCGGAAACGCCGGCGAGCAATGTCGCCAGCGAATCGCCCTGGGGAAACAGGTCGGCGTAGCGCGACGCCGTGTCCGAGCCGGCCGAGCAGCAGGCGTGCGCGTACCAGATCGCTCCCGACGGCGCCCATCCGCCGAGCAGCGTGGCGGGGTCGAGCGCCGCATAATCCCCGTCGACGAGCAGGCCCAGCCGCGCCGCCAATTGCTGCGCGTCGTCGAGCGGACCGGTCATGCCGTGGCTGGTGGTGGCAACGAAGGCGGGCTTGTGCTGGGACAGGGTGTCGGCGAGCTTCGCCGCGGTCGCGTCGTTTCCGGTCAGCCGCTTGCGGTTGGCCGCGTCCGCGTCCACCGCAAGCCGTTCCCACAATTTCTCGCCGATGGCGAACGCCATCAGCCGGGTGATGTCGTTGCCGCCATGATCGACGTTCCACAGAACCGGCGCCGACGCGTCCGGCTGTGGCCCGGCCCAGTCGGCGAGGAGGGCGTTGACGTAATTTGCCAGCCCGCCCTCGTCGAGGTCGAGCCGCCCCACGTAGCGGGACATGTTGAGCTGGTACTGGATCGACCAGGGAAGCTCGGTCGGGGATCCGGCGATCAGCAGATAGCGCGGCAGCCGGCCCTCGCCGACGCCCGGCCGCGACGCCTGGACCGACATGTCCTGGAAGGGCCGGTCCGGATAATAGCGCCGAAGCCAGCCGTTTTCGAGGTCGGCGCGATAGCGCAGCACGGGCGAGCCGGGGCGGGCGGCGAGCAGGTTGCGGATCGGCTCCGGCGCGTCTGCCGCGGTCGCACGCTCGGCTTCGGTGATCGCCTCGTTGTCCGGGAGCACCAGGCCCCAGCCGATGTCGGGATGCATCCAGTCGCGCTCGTCGACGGGGGTCGGCGCCAGCAGGGTGTTGTCTTTCAGGGCACGGCCGCGCTGGCCCCAGGACGAGGTGGCGAGCTCGCCCGCCGGCGAGACCGCCCCGGTCCACGCATTCGCCCTGAGATTCGGCGGGGTGGCGATCGTCATTGCCGGTCGAAGCTCCCGAAGCGGTCCGGCCTCAGCGCTTTTGGCACGGCCGGGTTCTGGTCGAGCATCGCGAGCACGCGGTCGCGCAGATCGTCCGGCGTGTCCGCCGGCATGTCGTGCAGATATTTGGCGACAAGGTCGATTCGCTTCTGCATCTCCTTCTGCATCTCCTCGTCGACCTGGATCCGCTGGACCTCGAGACCCTTGGTCGCCACGTAGAGAACGGGCAGCGACCAGCGCCCGAATGCCTCCGGGGGCTGGGTCTCGTAAAGTTCGTGGAGTGCCGTGCGCACCGCCACGATCGCCGGCGTGAAATCGAGCTTGGTCGGCTTGCGCGCCGCGCCGCCGAGCTCGGCCTGGAGGATCTCGAACAGCTTGGTGTAGAAGGCCAGCGAAAAAGCGGTGGCGTCGCTGGCGGCGATCGGCTCGTTCATGCCGACGGCGGTGGGGCAGCCGCCGAACACGACGATCTGGTAGGCCATCGAATAGGTCTGCTCGGCGGCGCCCGCGCCTTCGCAGCAATTGAGCACGGTCAGCCAGCAATGAGTCAGCGCTTCCAGGCGGATCATGCGGTCGATCGCCAGCCGCGAGGATCCGGTCGCGCCGCCCAGGTCCCAATCGTTGATCGTCGCGAATTCCAGATGCTGCACGCCGGCGCTCGATATTCCGTGACAAAAGAAATGCAGAATGTGCGGCGGGTTCTCGGTGAGGATCGCCTCGATCTTGGTCGACGAATCGGGCATCGGCAGGGCGGTGATGCCGGGCCGCTTCTTCCGGGCGATTTCGTCCTGGAGCTGATCGAGCAGCTGCTGCTCGCCCAGATAGATCGTGCATTCGATCTTCAGCTTTTTCTTGCTGATCGCCTCGACCGTCGCGAGGATCTCCTTCAATTCGTGCTTGGCGGAAATGCCGGCGGCCGACAGGAAAGCGACCATGCGCAGCGGCCAGGAGAAGGTCTGCAGCGCGCCGTCATGAGCGGCCGAATTGCTGGCGACCCGACCGACCCGGCATGCGAAGTCGATCGCGGCGAATTTGTCATTGTCGTCGCATAGCGTCTCCCAGCGCAGGCTTTCGGCCGTCGGGGTCATGATCTCGAACATGAGCCGCGCCGGCTCCTGTGGATGCGCCATGTAGACGGCATCGATCGCCTGGCCGATCGCGGGGTGCTTGAACAGGGCCGCCCGAATCTTGCGGCCGTAGTCGGCGGCGCGCTCGCGCGTGTCGAATTTGGGAGGGAATTGGCCAAGGTCGATCTCGAGGTTGCGCAGGATGATGGCGCCCTTGAAGTTCGGACTGGCCTTGGAGAGCTGCCCGAGCAGATTGCCGTTCGAATCCTCCTGAAGGGTCACGACGAAGGATGGCCTCATCCGTCAGACTCCCCGAAATCGGATAGCTGCTCGCGCGCATATTCGCTCACGATCCGCTGAATCTCGGCCACCGTATCCTGGACGATCTCCACCCCTTTGCTGTTTGCGCCCGAGGAGCCCAGCGCCAATGGGTCGCTCATCAATACGTCGCCGCTGCTGCGCCGGGCGGTTTCGAGGGCGACGCCTTCGGCGAAGCGCTGCGACGCCGCGACCCAGTTCGGCACGTGGCCCAACGCGTCGGGGGCGGCGCTGGCCGCCAGGGCGAGGCCGGCCTCGAGCAATTCCGTGTTCCGGTGGAGCGCGAGGATTTCGGTCTTGGGCACGGCCTTCAGGCCCGGCATGGCGAGCTCGGGCTGGCAATAGAGGAACGAGCGCCTGAATATCGGCGGGTAGACGCGCTCCGCGCCGAACAGCGTTCTGAAGGCCGGCCTGATCTCGTTCTCGATCGTGTCCGGATCGAAGCAATGGAACAGCGCCGGGCCGGGCCGCGTCTGCGCCATCGCATCGACGAAATGGCGAAGCGCGGTGTCCGACGATCCGTCGGCCGGCCCCCCGACCACCAGGCACCAGGCGCCGGTCTGGGTAAGGCCGCTGGCCAGCTCGTCCGGATAGACGAAGGCGACCGGCGCCGTCTCGCTGCGCTGGAAGGGCCGCGACAGGGAGATGCACGATCGCCCGTGGGAAAGGGTCGCCCGGCACAGCAGATGCACGGCGTCGAGCGCGCGGCCGGCCATGGCGCGGGTCACCCAGTGCTGCCAGGGATCCGGAATCGCCCCCTTGCCCATCTTCATATCGTCGGGATGGTGGAAGATGACGCGCGAATGGGTGGCGAGGTGCTTGGCCGCCTTGCGGGCCAGCCGCGAGGCGAAGACATGGACGTGGACGTCCTCCCGATAGGGCGCGCCGACCCAAGCCTCGATGGCGCGCCGGAATGCCTCCCGGCTGCCATGCTCCTCGAGGTCGAGGTCGCAGATGATCGCCGCTTCGAGCACCGATTTGTTCTCGCGCGGTGGCTCGAGAAAGTCCGGCAGCCGCAGCACCGAGTGGCGGGTCAATTCGGTCAGCAGCCCTTCCCAGGGCAAGGCGCCGAGATGCCCGTAAGGCTTGACCAGATGCAGCCATAACGGCTCTTCGGGATCGCTTTCGGCGACCGCGTTGCGCAGCATGTCCTTGAGCACGTCCGCCAGCGCGAAGGTCACGGTCGGGCCGTTGCCGATCGCATCGGGAATGCCGGTCGCGCCGAGCGGGAGCAACGCCGATTGCCGGGAGACGGTCTCGCCGCGGACGTTCCGCTCGACCGTGAACTCGATATGGGGATGCGGGCGCGCGTCGGAGACCGGCTCCGCTTCGGCCGCCGCGACGGGACTGGCGAAGAGGGTCACCTTGAGGGTCAGCAGGCCGTACCATTGCTTGAGGAAGTCCGCCATCGCCGTCAGCCCAGGATCTGCCGGGCGAGCGCCCCGGCCGCGATCGGCGTGGTCACGTCGCCATGGCCGCCGATGCGCCGGTCCTTGGTGCCGTCGAGGCCGACGATGCGGGCGCCGCCGACGTCCGGCCAAGGCTCGGCGCTGGCGGGGATCGGATCGACGAGCGTCTCGCCTGCGCCGCGCGGGCCGTAGCCGCCGAGCGCCGCGTAGACGCTGGGCGGCGAGCCTGCACTGGTCGCCCCCGCCGCCACGCCGAGCTCGCCGAGATCCGCCCGGCGGCGCAGCCCGACATGGAACAGGTCGTGCAGCGGGATGTCGTGGCGGCTGTAGGTGGTGAGGATCGGCTGGATGACGCGGTCGGGTCCGAGCGCGGCCCGATAGCCGCCGGGTCCCGGCCGGCCCGGAACGACATCGGCGAAGCACAAATGGGAGATTGCGGGCTGCAACAGCAGCAGCGATTCCAGCGGCCGCGGCAGCGGCCCCGCGCACAGCGCCGAAAGCATGACCTTGGCGCCGTAGGAATGGCCGACGGCGTGGACGCGCGCCGAGCCATGCGCCAGCAGGTCGCGCATCAGGGCCCGCACGCCGTTCGCGCCAACCGCGCCGGCGCGGTCCTTCATCTGATAGACGGTCAGCACCCGCAGCAGGTTCACCGGGTTCAGCCAGGCGAGGCCGGCAGCGCTGACATTCGAGCCGGCGCCGCGTCGGCCGCCGAAATCGTCGGTGAGAGGGGGAGCATCGAGCTGGGCGCCGATCGCCCTGGCGGCGGCGATCACATCCTGCGCATCCGGCGCGGCGTCGGGCTCGGCGCCCTCGGCCGCGGGCGAGGCGTCGCCGATCGCCTGTCCGATCGCCTGTGCGACCTCGCTCGCCTCGTCGTCGGCGAGAGCGCGCTTAGCGGCGAGCGCGCGTAGCCGCCCGGCGATGTCGGGAAGCCGGTCGGCGAGATCGTCGAGCGCCGCCGCCTCGGCGGGCGGAAGCGCGCCGCCTGGCCCGGCGATGACCGGGCCGGGGTCGCCCGGCAGCAGGATGCTGGGCCAGACCACGCCCACGAACAGGAGGCGGCGCGCGGGGTCGGGATGGGCGGCAAGGGCGGCTTCGACATTGCCGAGCATCGTCCGGTAGAGCTGGCCGGCAAAGGCGAAATCGTTGTTCCAGCCGTGCGAGAAGAAGATCAGGTCGGTCGGCGGGTCCCGGTCCAGCGTGTCAAGGAGGAGGGCTAGCGTGCGGGGCGATTCGCCATTGCCGTTCTTGTCGAACCGGAGCAGCCAGGTCGGCATGGCGACGCCGTCCAGCTGGTAAGGCCCCACATGGTCGTCAGCCATTTCCCGCTCCAAGCAATATGGCCCGAAGCGAATGGTCTACCCAATCATAATCCTGGTCAAGGCAAGAAAGGGCGCCGGGACGACAAGAATTTCTTCGCCGCCGCGCCCGGCCGGAAAGACGACCTCGTTCCGCGGCTACTTGCCGGCCCCGCTCACGGCCGGAAGGCGACGCTGTCCAGCCGCCAGCGGTCCTCCAGGCCCGGTATCTCGAAGGTCATGACGTCGAACCCCTTGGGCGGCGACGCGCCGACCACCTCGGCGCGCATGTAGCGCCCGGTCTCGCGCATCAGCACGCGGGACTTGGGAAAGGCCTTGCGGAGCGCGCGGGCCACCGCATTGGCGTCGTCGGAGAGCCGCGATTCGCCGAGCTCGCAGGGAATGCCGTCGACCAGCTCGGAGGTCGCCACGCGCAGCGCCTTCCACCCGTCCAGGATGATGCTCAGCGAGATCAGGGCGGCGGCCGCGCTGTCCGCCCACCAAAAGCCAAGCCCCAGCCCGGCGACGCCGAGAAAGCCGGCGACGCCCGTCTGCCAGTTCGCCTTGTTCATCAGCGCGTCGGTATGGACCAATTTGTCCCGGAGCCGCCGGGCGAGCGGCAATTCCTTGCGGCCGATGATGAGCGGCGGAATGGTCGCATAGGCCTGCGCCGCCAGCATGAACCAGCCCAGCCACACGTCATGGCCCCAGATCCGGGTCGAGCCGATCGTCACATGGTCGGCGGTGATGAGCGTGCCCACCGCGTTCTTGAGCAGCACCAGCCCGACCGCGGCCAGCGCGACGGCGGCGATCAGGAAGCCGAGCCCGTTGACCCGGTCGAAGCCGTAATGATAGCGCCGGTTCGACGCCCGCGCCTCGTAGCGCAAAGCGACCAGGATCGCGATCGGCGGGACCAGGCCGAGCGTGTCCTCGACCCAGGCCGTCTTCATCGCCTGGCTGCCGCCCATCGCCAGGCCCATCGCCGCGACGATGCTGATCGTCCAGGCGATGTTCCAATATTCGAGGCGCTGCACCGCGGCGATGTCGGCGCGGATCTCCTTCGGATGGCCCTTCTTCTCGCTCATCCGCCCGCCTTCATGTCGCGCGCCTCGCGCTCGAGCAGCATGATCCATCGATTCTCGCCGTTGCGGGCGATCGGGCTGAGGCCGATCCGCCGCCGTTCGATCACCCGCTCGGCGAGCGGCTCGATCACCGCCACGTCGCTGACCCAGGGGCTGTCCGCGGCGATCTCGCCAAGGACGAGATCCAGCCGGTCCGCCTCGAGCCCGGCAAGCAAGGGCTCGGCGCCCCCGGTCACGATCCGCGGCGCCGCCCCGGCCGCGCGGCCGACGCGACCGAGATAGGCGCCGATCAGCGCCCGGTCCCGCGCCGTCGCCGGCCCGGCGATCAGCCCGACCCGGACGATCCCGGCCGCGCGCACTCGCTCCGAGGTGCCGTCAATGTCCCTGGGATAAGCGCCGCACGCCGGGAGCAGGGCCGCAAGGCCTAGGCAAATGAGAAAGGCCCTCGATGACGCTCCCATGCCCGAAGGGAAGGCCGAACGGGGGCCCAAGTCAAGCGGGCTCGTCCACCCGGCCGCCGGCGCGTGCCGCATCCTCCCCTGCCTTTGCAGGAGTGGCCCGGTGCGAACTGCCCCCGGCAGTTCGCAGCCATGCCGGGGGCATGGCGGGCCGGGTCACTGGGGACCGGGTGCAATGGACGGGTCGCGATGTCCCCCGGACATCGCTGGACAGTGCGCGGCACTGTCCACCTGTCCATGGTGGAGGGGCTCCTTCTCCGTCAGTCCTCCTCCGGCGCCTCTTCGCCCCGCTCGACCCTGAGCCCGAACGCCTGCAGCCGTTTCTCCAGCGCCTTGAAGGCGTCGTCGAAGCTCCACTTGGTCAGCCGCGCCCCGGTCGGCCGCTGCCCGATCCGTCCCTGCCCGCGCTTATATTCGCGCAGCAGCTGCATCGACCGCTCGAAGCTCTGCGCCTGCGCCGCGCCCCAGCTTTTGGGCGAGATCCGGTACGCCTTCTGCGCCTCGCGCTGCTGGCGCACCGCCTCGGCCTCGAGGAACAGATAGCCGATCTTCAACGCCTCCTCGAACCCTTCCGCGAAGGCGGCATCGGTCTTGAGCACCCGGTAGACCGCGCTCGGCGAGACCCCGGCCGCCGCGGCCGACGCCTCCAGATTGCAGGTCTCGGCGAAATGATCGAGGAACGCCTGCCTGCGCTCCCGGCCGAACTCCACCGGCCGCTTGCGCTTGCGCATCGGCCCGCGCCCGGCATGCCAGCGCACGATCGTCGCACGCTCCTCCCCGCGTTCCCCGGCGAAGGCCGAGGCCCAGTTCTTACTTTCCCCGCCCGCCGCGTCCGCCGCGTCCGCCGCGTCCGCCGCCTCCGCCCCGCCCGAATCCGCGTCCCAGGCCTCCAGCGCCTCGCGCCAAGCCCGCGCGAACACCGCGCACCTCTTGCGCCGGTAATAAAGCGTCGGAACCTTCAACCCCGCCGCCGCCGCCGCCCCCGCCACCGTCGCCCCCCGCGCCAGCCCGAACAGAAACGCCGCCATTTGCGTATCGCTCCCGGCGATCTGATCGCCCTTCCTCGGCATATCCCGTCTCCTGAAATGCGGAAGGCCGGAGCGTTTCCACTCCGGCCTTCGCGCCTGTTTACCGAGAGGCGCGAGTTTGCGACTCGCACCTCTCAACGATTAACAAATAATGCCAAAACAGCGTAACGCTGTCAAGTGAATTGTACCGTTTTGGATAGATGTCGGGAGTTCGACGGCGCTCCCATTCTCTCGGCTGGGTACGTTTTGGGAAGGTTGACGTCCCCAGGGCTAAAGACGGTGTTTGGGGTTTTTTGTTGCGAAGTTGAGGAGGAGGGGCCATTCGCTGAGCAATCGTTGGCGCAGATTGGGGGGGCAGGTGGCAGATCGTGACGGGCGCATTGAGCCTGCCGTCCCCATTGTTTCCGAGGCTTACCGCACTCCGAATGGCCTAATGATCCATGGCCGTATTGAAGATGCGTTGGAATCCAAAATTTTGGAGAGCGTGTCAGGCCAAGTTAGCTTGCTCATCACGTCGCCCCCCTTTCCCTTGGTACGGAAAAAGAAATATGGGAATGAAACCGGTGAACGGTACTTAAGCTGGCTAAGCGACCTAGCGCCAAAGCTTACGACGTTGCTTGCGCCGTCGGGCTCGATTGTTATTGAAATTGGCAACGCCTGGGAGCCAGGGGAGCCGGCGATGTCCACGCTTCCGTTAGAGGCGCTCCTCGAATTCAAGAGGGCGGCGGGACTTTATTTATGCCAGCATGTGATCTGTCATAACCCAGCTCGGCTCCCCACCCCGGCCGCTTGGGTGACGGTCGATCGGATTCGGCTGAAGGATTCTTTCACTCATGTGTGGTGGCTATCAAAGACTCCCAGACCTAAAGCCAATAACAAGAAGGTCTTAACCCCGTATCGGCAGGATATGCAGCGGCTGCTTGCGTCCCAGAAATACAATCCTGGCCGGAGGCCGTCCGGGCACGTGATCTCGCAAAAAGGCTTCCTCACGGATCATGGAGGATCAATCTCAGCAAACGTGCTGGATTTCGATGACCCTCGGGCGCTTCCTTCGTCGCTTCTCAAAATCGCTAACACGAGTTGGGACGCAAACTATCGCCAATATTGTAATGCAAATGAGCTTGAACCTCATCCGGCAAGAATGCAGCCTGAACTTGTCGGGTTCTTTTCGGAATTGCTCACCGATCCGGGTGATTTGATTTTTGACCCATTCGCGGGATCAAATACAACGGGCGCCGTTGCCGAGAAACTAGGCCGTCGGTGGGTGGGTGTAGAGGCTAGCGAAAATTATATCGAGGGCTCTAAGGGTAGGTTTGTCGAACAAGCATAAGCCAGAATGCGAGATAATTATGGCCAAATCCCAGGTATCCGAGACGGAACTCAGCGTAGGCCCCCAGGTTTTAGCTTCGTATAGTCGACTGAGCTATACCATGTGGCATGCATTGGCCGAGTTTATTGACAATTCTACCCAGTCGAGGGTAAATTATGGTGGAATAATAGATGACATTCTTAAACAAGAGGGAACACCTCTTGTGGTAGATATAGTATATGACAAAATTAATAAAATGCTTATTATTAAAGAT
>DATKIV010000024.1:0-19859 GCA_035543935.1 Allosphingosinicella sp. | reverse complement strand
AACGAGGTGAAGGGCTCGGACCGGTCGCTCGATCAGGGCCGGCTGGCGCCCAAGTTCGAGGATCTGGAGCGCCGAGGCATCGAGCTCTTTCCGCAGGACGGCAGCGGCATCACCAGCGCCGACCAGATCGTCGTCGCCTCGGCGGCGGTCGAGGACAATGTCCCGGATATGATGAAGACCCGCGCGATCGGCGCCACCCGCCTTGGCCGGCCGGAATTGCTGGCGGAATTGTTCAACGCGGCCGGGACCGGGATCGCTGTCGGGGGGACCAGCGGCAAATCGACCGTCACCGGCATGATCGGCTGGATCCTCCACGCGGCGGGCCGCGACCCGAGCGTGATGAACGGCGCCGTGATGAAGAATTTCGTCTCGTCCGACCAGCCCTTCGCCAGCGCCCTGGTCGGCCGCGGCGACGTCTTCGTCAGCGAGGTCGACGAAAGCGACGGCACGATCGCGCTCTACCGGCCCGCCATCGCGGTGCTCAACAACATCACCTTGGACCATCTGTCGCTGGACGAGCTCCGGCATTTGTTCCGCGATTTCGCGGCCAAGGCGGCGACGGTCGTGCTCAACCTCGACGACGACGAAACCCGCTTGCTCGCCGCCATCCTGCCGCCCGAACGGCTGCGGACCTGCTCGCTCAAGGACAAATCGGCGGACCTGTTCGGCAGCGACATCGCCGAAGAGCCGTTC
The DNA here is from genome assembly GCA_035543935.1 of Allosphingosinicella sp. Taxonomy (GTDB): domain Bacteria; phylum Pseudomonadota; class Alphaproteobacteria; order Sphingomonadales; family Sphingomonadaceae; genus Allosphingosinicella. Next base: position 19,166 of record DATKIV010000024.1, on the reverse strand, counting down.
GCGATTTCCTTCCGGGCGAATGGCGTGCCCGTGCGCCTCCAGATCCCCGGCCGCCACAATGTCGAGAACGCGCTGGCCGCGCTCGCCGCGGCGCAGGCCGCCGGCGTGCCGTTCGAACAGGCCGCGCGGGCGCTCGCCGGGTTCAAGGGGCTGCGGCGGCGCTTCGAGCTGGTCGGCGAGACGGAAGGGATCAAGGTGATCGACGATTTCGGGCACAATCCCGACAAGATCGCCGCCACCCTGCGCACGCTCCACGCCTTCCCCGGCCGGCTGCTGATCTTCTTCCAGCCGCACGGCCACGGACCGATCAAGACGATGGGGCAGCAATTCATCGACATGTTCGCGCGCGAAATGACGGAGGAGGACGTGCTGATCATGCCGGATCCGGTCTATTATGGCGGGACCGCCGACCGGTCGGTGGGGAGCGGCGGGATCATCGCCGGCGTCGCGGCGCGAGGCCGGAAGGCCGAGCATGTGCCCGACCGCGCCGGCTGCCTGCCCCGTCTCGCCGCGCTCGCCCGTCCCGGCGACCGCATCGTGGTGATGGGCGCGCGCGACGACACCTTGACCCTGTTCGCCGAGCAGCTTCTGGAGAGCCTTGCATGATGCTCATCGCGCTCGCCGCCCTCCAGCTCGCCAATCCCGGCTTCGAGCAGGGGCTGCGCGGCTGGCAGGTCGTGGGACATACCGGGATCGGCGTCGGGGTCGCCGACAATCAAGGCTACACCATCCGCCAGTCCGCCGAGGGCGAGCATTATCTCCATATCGGCTGGCGCCGACGCAGCGCGGCGCCGCGCGACGCGGCGATGCGCGTCTCCACCCGCGTCGACGCCCGCCGCTACCGGGGCCGGCTGGTCCGGGTTTCGGCCCAGACCAAGGCGCCCGATTTCGCCCATCGCCATAGCCGCCTTGTCGCCAGCGCAGGCGGCGCGGAGGTCGGCACCGCCATCGCCGCGAGCATGCGTTGGCGCCGCCAAAGCGTCCTGCTCCGCGTCCCGCGCCGCGCCAACGAGATCGAGATTGCCTTCATAACCAGCGGCACTCGCTCGCAGCTCGCCGCCGACGACGTGCGGCTCGAGATTTTGCGCTAGCCAAAAGAAAACGGCGGACCCGAAGGCCCGCCGCTTCTATTCCGAAATAGGCTGCGGCTCAGCCGGCGACGGTCATGTCGACCTTCTCGACCCATTCGGGGAAGAAAACCGGCTCGCGGTTGGACCAGCCCGGCGCGGTCGCCGCGGCTTCGCTGATCGACTGGAGCAGGGTGCGGCGGCGATCCGGGTGGAGGTGCGGCAAAGCGGCCGCCGCGCAGAAGGCGCCGGGGAGCCAGGGGCGGACCGCCGCGCCGAGCAGCCGCTCGTAGAGGAAGCGGTAAGAGGCGAAGCAGGGCAGCCGGTCCTGGCCGAGATCGAAGGCGGTCATGGTGACGAGCGGCGCCATCAGGGGCTCCATCGCGTCGAGGCCGCTATCGTCGGGGATCGCGTCGCGGACGGGATCGAGCCGGCGGTAGATGCGCTCCTGGGCGCGGATGCCGGCGGCTTCGGCCGGATCGCGCGACCAGCGCTTGACCGCGTCGCGGCGGCCCAGGCCAACGTCGAGCGAACGGCGGATGTAGCGCTGCGTGCCTTTCGAAAAGCCCGCAAACTCGCGCAGTTCCGCCAAACTTGTCGCCCCGCTGGCGGGCCGAGTCCTCGTACTCATGATCCCACTCCTTCTGCCCCAGAGAAAGGATCATGCACCGGAACGGCTTACCAGGCCGTTAACCAAGACCCCACTCCCCGTTCAGAATTGAATCAGAGTTCGATATGACGGGCAATCGCAAAACTGCGGTCGCCATGCGCAAGCGGCCGCGACTGTCGCCCCACGGCAACAGGAGCCGAAGCGAAGTCCCGGAATTCTCCCCTTTTTTCGTGGCCGAAACGATTACCCTCCGCATAAACGGTAGTGGAAAAGTCGCCGGCCCGAGCGCCTTGCGCGGTTCGAATTGGCCTCTGACGCTCCCGCTTCGCCATGCTATGCGCGGAGTCGTGGGCGACAAGGTGGGAAAGGGACGCGGCGGCGGCGCCGAGGACGCGATGCTCGGCGAGGCCGATTCGCGCGGCTATCGCCGTCCGCTGCCCGGCTTTTCGACCAACGCGCCGCGCCGTTCTGCGAACGACCGCCCGCCGCAAAGCTTTTCCCACGGCCCGGCGTTAGGAGGGGCCATGGATATCTCCCTTCCGGAGAGCGACACCCGCCGGCTCCCCGACCTCGGCATCGCGCTGAAATCGATCCTCGCCTTCTGGCTGCTCTATATGGGGTTGATCACGCTGCGCGCGATCCTCGCCGACTTCCCCGATTTCTGGGCCATGTTCGCGCGGCGGGGCGCCGCGGCCCTGGTCGGCTCGGCGCTGACCTTCCTCGTCTATCTGGGCATGCGCCCGGTCGCCCGGAAAGGGCTGAACGCCAAGGCGGCCGTCGCCGCCCTGCTCTCCATACCGGGCTCCATCCTGTTCTCGGCCTTCAACATCTGGATCTTCTACGTCTACGCGCCGCTCGAAACCGCGCGCAACGATGCCAGCATGAAGGACATGACCAATTGGGGCACCTTCTGGAAATATGCGGTCGAAGGCTCGCTCTCCTGGTATTTCATCTTTGCGGCCTGGGCGGCGGTGTACGTGGCGATGAGCTACGCCAAGCAGTTGCGCGCCGCCGACCGCCACGCCGCCATGCTGGCGCGCGAAGCGCAGGAGGCGCAGCTGCGCGCCCTGCGCTACCAGATCAACCCGCATTTCCTGTTCAACACGCTGAACAGCCTTTCGTCATTGATCCTCTCGCAGAGGACCGACGTCGCCGAGCGGATGCTGATGAACCTTTCCACCTTCTTTCGCGCCACGCTCGCCGCCGACCCGACCGCCGACGTGCCGCTCGAGGAGGAGATCAAGCTCCAGCGCCTCTATCTCGACATCGAGCAGATCCGCTTCCCCGACCGGCTGACGGTCGAGATCGACGTGCCCGAGTCGCTGCAATCGGCCCGCGTGCCGGTCCTCATCCTCCAGCCGATCGTCGAGAATGCGGTCAAATACGGCGTCGCCAAGTCGCGCAAGTCAGTCTCGGTCAGGATCGTCGCGCATGAGGAGGCGGGCCGGCTCCACATCAAGGTCAAGGACGATGGCGAGGTCCAGGCCGACGATGCGGGCGAGGACGGCACCGGCGTCGGCCTCCGCAACGTCTGCGACCGGCTCACCGCCCGCTACGGCAACCGCGCCGGCTGCATGCACGGTCCCGATCCCGACGGCGGCTATACCGTCCACATCTACATGCCGGTGGTGAAGCATGGCTGAACCCGGGCTTTTGCGCATCATGGTCGTCGACGACGAGCCGCTCGCGGTCGAGCGGCTTCAATTGCTGCTCGCGCGCCTGGCGGGGGTCGCCGTCGTCGGCACCGCCAATGACGGCGAGGCGGCGCTTCGGATCGCCGAGGCGGTCGCGCCCGATCTGGTGCTGCTCGACATCGCCATGCCGGGCATGGACGGGATCGACGTCGCCCGCGCGCTTTCCGCTTCCGCGGTCGACCCGGCCGTGGTCTTCGTCACCGCCTTCGACAATTTCGCGGTGGCGGCGTTCGACGTCGCCGCGATCGATTATCTGATGAAGCCGGTCCAGCCCGACCGGCTCGAACGCGCGCTCGATCGGGTCCGCGCCTATATCGCCGGCGGCCGGCCGGAAGGGGCGCGACCCGATTCCGGCCATGTCGAGGAATTCTGGGTGCCCGACCATAATGGCCTGGTCCGCATCGCCGCCGCCGACATCCAGCGGATCACCGCCGAGCGCGATTATATGCGGCTCCACGTCGGCGCCCGCTCCTGGCTGATCCACCGCACCATCGCCAAGCTCGAGGAGGATCTCGACCCGGCTTTGTTCATGCGCGTCCACCGCTCGGTGATCCTCCGGCGCGACACCATCACCGGACTCTATCGCGACGAGGCCGGCCACTGGACCGCCCGCCTCGACGATGGCGCCGAGCAGCGCATCGGCCGCTCCTATGTCGACGAGGTGAAGAGGTTCGCTGGGCGCTGAGTGGGGACAGTTACTGGTAACTGTCCCCCGCTACCTCTCCAAAAAAGGGAGGCGGCGATTGGGGCACCGCCGCCTCCCAATGGAGCCTTGCTGCCTGGTGGGCTCAATCGACAGCGAGACTCACACTGAAAATCGGCGCGGCACGTACGCCGCCGGCGCTGGCCAGCGCGACATCGCCGCACTCCCGCGCGAAGACCGGGCTGACCGCGAAGGTCATCGTGCCGAGCGCGACGAAGGCGGCGACGGCGACGAGGGCGAGGGAACGGACGGACATGGACTTCACTCCTGCTCGGCCGGCGACGGCCGTGATTCGGGTCGCGGCCCGCTCCGGGTGCGGGGACTGCGCCGGGCGGGCCGCAATTCCGTCCTGCCCGCCCCGCGCCGCCTTCGCGCCCTGCTTTCGATCATGATGCGCCCGCGTTCGGCGAACGCCCGCGCCGTTCGACGAAGCGCCGCGCGGACTCGACCAAAAGGGGAGGGATTGCCAACAACACCGCTCATCCTGACTAGCCGTTGAGCTTGTCGAAACGGCGTATCGAAGGACGCACCGCCTATTCGCGCAGTCCTTCGATTCGGGCCCCTTCGACTGCCTGCCAAGGCAGGCCGCTCAGGACATGCTTCGCCAGGCTCAGTCCCTACTCAGGATGAGCGAAGTTGTGTGTGACGCGACCTAGCGCGCGTCAACGAGGACGATCTCGGCCGCGTCGAGCGCCTTGATCGTCACCTGCGCCTCGCCGGTGATGGCGACGCCGTCGCGCGCTTCGGCGCGGACGCCGTTGACCTCGATCGGCCCCTGGGTCGCGACCAGATAGACGTGGCGCGACGGATCGAGCGTGAGCTCGGCCGCCTCGCCCGCCGCCAGCGTCGCGCCCATGATTCGGGCCGCGGCGTTGATCCCGAGCGCGCCGGCATCGTCTTCGAACCCGCTTGCCAGCGTCACGAACCTGCCCGACCGGTCCGCCTTGGGAAATTGCGCCGCGCCCCAGCTCGGCTCGGCGCCCGGCCTGTCGGTCGTCACCCAGATCTGGAACAGGGTCGTCGCCTCGTCCTCGACATTATATTCGGCGTGGCGCACGCCCGTGCCGGCGCTCATCACCTGGACGTCGCCGGCCGCGGTACGGCCCTTGTTTCCCATCGAATCCTGATGGGTGATCGCGCCGGAGCGGACATAGGTGATGATCTCCATGTCGCGATGCGGATGCGGCGGGAAGCCGGACTTGGCGGCGATCGCATCGTCGTTCCACACCCGGATCGCGCCCCAGCCCATGCGGCCCGGGTCGTGATAGTCGGCGAAGGAGAAATGGTGGCGGGCGTCGAGCCAGCCATGGTCGGCATGGCCGAGCGATGCGAATTTGCGGATATCGATCATTGCGCGATTCCTCTCAGCCGTCATCCCCGCGAAAGCGGGGATCCAGCTTCTTGTTTCCTGATAACAGCTTCGCGAAGGAAGCTGGATTCCCGCGTTCGCGGGAATAACGGCGCTAGGCCGCGAGCTTCAGCGCCGTGCCCGCGAACAGGCCGAGCGCTTCGCCCGCTTCGGCGATCGCCGCTTCGGCCGCTTCAGGCCCGAAAGCGAGCTTCTCGGCGCGGACATAGGTGACGTCGTCGAGCCCGATAAAGCCGAGCAGGGTGCGGATGTGCGGCTCCTGGCCGTCCAAGGCCGCGCCCGGGCCCTCGCTGTAGAAGCCGGCGCGGCTCTCGATCACCACCGCTTTCTTGCCCGTGAGCAGGCCTTCCGGCCCGGCCGCGGTGTAGCGGAAGGTGACGCCCGCGCGCAGCACATGGTCGAACCAGGCCTTCAAGGTCGAGCTCATCCCGAAATTGTACATCGGGCTCGCGATGACGATCACGTCGGCGGCCTGGAGCTCGGCGACCAGCGCATCGGACAAAGCGCGCGCCTCGATCTCCGCCGCGGTGACCGGCTGGCCCTTGATCGCGGCGACGGTGTCGGCGGTCAGATGTGGCAGCGGGTTGGCGCCGACGTCGCGCAGGATGAGATGCGCCGCGGGATCGCTGGCGCGGACCGAATCGGCGAAGCGCGCGGCGAGGCCGCCGGAGACCGAGGCGTCGCCATTGGCGCTGCTGCTGACGATCAGGATGTTCATGGACGTTCTCCGTGGGATGTCTGTTGCCTGAGTGGATTTAGGGCCCTAGGAGTGTTTCAGAAAGCCAGCAAACTTGCATCATGGTGTTGCATAATATGGAACGCTCCGCTCCCGACCTCGTCGACGTGCTCGCCTTCGTGCGGGTGGTCGACACCGGCTCCTTCGCTCGCGCCGCCGAGCGGATGGGCCTGAGTAAGCCCGTCCTCTCGCGCCGCGTCGCCAGGCTCGAGGAGCAACTCGGCGCGCGGCTCCTGACGCGCACCGCGCGAGGTGCCCAGCCCACGGACATCGGCCAGGCCTATTACGCCCGCGCTGCCGCCATCCTCGCCGACCTCGAAGCGGCGCAGGAGGTGGTGGCCGAGGCCGTCACCCAGGTCGCCGGCCCGATCCGGCTGACCGCGCCGCTCTCCTTCGGGGTCGCCCATCTCGCGCCGGCTCTGGCCGATTTCGCCGCGGCCCATCCGCGGGTCGAGCTCGACATCGAGTTCGAGGACCGGACCGTCGACCTGACCGGGGGCGGCTACGACCTCGCCGTGCGGATCGGCCGGCTCGCCGATTCCTCCCTGATCGCCCGCCGAATCGCCCCGGTGCGCAAGCATGTCGTCGCCAGCCCCTCTTATCTCGCCGGGCGCGGCCGCCCCGGGCGCCCGGCCGATCTCGCCGGCCACGACATCCTGCTCTACGCCAACGAGCAGTGGCGCTTCGAGGTCGACGGCCGCTGGGAGACGATCCGGGTGTCGCCGGTGCTGAGGAGCAACAATGGCGACATGCTGCTCGCCGCCGCCCGCAACGGCCTCGGCCTCGTCATGCTGCCAAGCTTCATCGCCGCGCCGGCGATCGAGGATGGCGGGGTCGAGGTCGTGCTGACCAATTATCCGCTCGAGGAAGGGGCGCTGCATGCGGTGATGCCACCCGGCCGCGCCGTCACCGCCCGCGTCCGCGCGCTGGTCGACTTCCTGGTCGAGCGCTTCGGCCCCGAGCCGAGCTGGGATCCGTGCTGGCTGGCCCAGGAACGGGTGCGCTGAGCCAGTCGCTTGCAATGTAGGATTTGGAATCGTTCTTCTTTTGTTCTGGCTCGCATCCTGCGAGTCGCTCCAAGGAGAATGATCATGGCCGCCGATCTGGCTATCAAGGAACCGTGCCGCGTCGCGACGACGGCGAACATCACTTTGTCCGGGCTGCAGACCATCGACGGAGTCTCGGTTTCGGCCGGCGACCGCGTCCTGGTCCGGGCGCAGGGCACCGCGTCGCAGAACGGGATCTACGTCGCCGCCTCCGGCGCCTGGTCGCGCGCGACCGACTTCGACGGCGCCGGCGAGGTCGCCGGCGGCACCCAGGCCTTCGTCACCTCGGGCACGCTCTTCGCCGATTCGGTCTGGCGGGTGGCCGGCAACGGGGCGGTCACCATCGGCTCCGCGATCGACTTCGATCCGGAGTTCATCCAGACCGGCACCGGTGCGGTCCCGCGCACGCTCCTGGGCAAGGCGCGCGAGTGCGTCAGCGTCCTCGATTACGGCGCGGTCGGCGACGGCACCACCGACGACAGCGCCGCCATCCAGGCCGCGATCGACGCCAACAAAGGCAAGCTCATCGTGCTGCCCTCGGGCTACACCTTCCTCGCTGACGGGATCGCCTTGTCCGGCTCGACCTATAACGGCACCGGGATCATCATCGAGGGCGTCTTCCTGCTCGCGCCGAGCGGCGGCACCTTCAACTGGGATCCGTTCGTGGCCGCGAGCTATAACGGCATCATCCTCCACGACGTGGAGGACATCTTCATCGACGTGCCGGGGATGATGGACGGGAACCGGGCCAACCAGCCCAACAGCAACCCGCCCTACGACAACCAGATCCAGCAGCACCACCTCATCCATCTCTTCGGCGCCCGCCGGGTCCGCATCGCCCAGTTCAACGGCCGCGAGGTCCGGGGCGACGGCATCGTGGTCAACTCCAAGACCGCGATCAGCCCGCTGACGGTCAACAGCCGCGACATCATTATCGGCCCGATTCGGGTGATCAATTCCGCGGACGACGGCCGCAACGCACTGAGCATCATCTCGTGCGAGAACATCGTCATCGCCGGAGGCCTTTCGATCAAGGTCGGCGGCCGCAATGTCGGCGGGCTGATCATGCCGGGCGGCTTCGACATCGAGCCGGACGGCGACTGGCACGTCGTCAGGAACGTCCGCTCCGGCCCTTGGTACGTCGAAACCGAAGGCCTCACCGGCATCGCCGTCCTCGGCAAGCCGTTCACCGACGATGCGGCGCAGGATTGGAACTTGGAGGATGTCTCCATCGCCGACTCGACGGTCGTGATCACCTCGGACGACGAAGGCGGCCCCCAATTCCGCCGCGTCCGGCGCCTGACCGCGGACGTGACCCTGGTCCGCAGCGGCGACCGGGAGCGCGGGATCTTCGTCGACTTCTGCAATTTCTGCCGTTTCCGTTTGCGCGTGTCGGGCGTGACGCACGGCGTCACCGTGGGCGAGGAGGGCTGGTTCAGGGATTCCGACATGCGCGTCGAGATCGAGGACCATGACGGCGTCGGGCTCAGGGTGCAGGGGGCCGAGCGCGCCCGTTTCAGCGGCTATGTGCGCGGCGGTGTCTCGAACGCCGGCACCTACGGCGTCCAGGCGGCGGCGAGCGCGGTCCATAGCAGCCTAACCCAGACCGACGTCACCTACTCGGTCGACGTGCCCTATGATTCGAGCAACGCGTTCGGTTTCCACACCGGCCCGAATATCACCTACGTCGACTGCGCCATCGCCGACTGCGCCTTCAATGGCTATTCCGGCTATGGCAGCCAGATGGGCTTCTACACCTTCCTGCCGTCGCGCAACGTGCAGGGCCGGAACTTCGGCACGGCGATGCCCGGCACCGGCTATTGGAAGCAGGGCGACTTCGTGCAGAACGTGACCCCATCGGTCAGCGGCAACCGGGTGATCCTGGGCTGGAGCCGGCTAACCACCCAAAGCACGAACGTCGCTGGCACCGACTGGGTGCCCGCTTACGCCGCCACGGTCTGACGATCGCGGTGCCGCACGAGCGGCGGCCGGAGGATCTAGGGGGACCGCCGGCCGCCGTTCCGCGCTCGGGCGCTGAGCGGCGGCCGGTATCGAAGGCCGGTGGACCTCGCCGCCCGAGCCGCTAAGAAGCGGCGATCCCAGCCGAGGAACCGCCCTTGAAACCGCTCCTGCCCCTCGCCACCCTCCTCCTCGCCACCACCGGCGTCGCGCTCGCCCAGCAGCCCGCGCGCCCCGCGCCGGCGGCCGCCAGCGGCCCCGCCGCCGAGGACGCCCGCCTCACCCAGTTTCTGGACGCCGCGTTCGACGCGCAGATCGCGACCAACCCGCAGCAGCTGACCCAGCTCGGCAGCCGCCAGCTCTACGACCGGCTGAACGATTATACCGACGCCTATCGGGAGCGGGAGCTCGCGCTCCAGGAGCGCCAGCTCGCCGAGATGCGCCGCCGCTTCGATCCGGCGCGGCTCAGCCCGGCCGGCCGCGTCTCCTTCCGCCTGTTCGAAAAGGAAGTGACGGACGATCGCGAGGGCTTCCGCTGGCGCTGGCATTCTTTCCCCGCGACCAACAATGGCAGCCCGCTCGGCAATATCCCCGTCTTCCTGATCAACAACCACCGGATCGAGAGCGTCGCCGACGCCGAGGCCTATGTGTCGCGCCTGGGCGAGGTCGAGCGGGTGATGGGCGAGATCGGCGCCAATATCCGTCGCCAGGCCGGGCTCGGCATCGTCCCGCCCGCCTTCAATTTCGCGCCGGTGCGCGAGGACGGCCGCCGCATCCTGACCGGCGCGCCCTTCACCGATGGGCCGGACAGCGCCCTCTTCGCCGATTTCAAGGCCAAGGTCGGCCGGCTCCAGATTCCCCAGGCCGAGAAGGACCGGCTGATCGCCGCCGCCCGCGCCGCGCTGACCGGCCCGTTCCGCCGCGGCTATGAAAGCATGTTCGCGACCCTCGACGCGATCGAGCCGCGCGCCCGGGGCAACAATGGCGCCTGGAGCCTGCCCGACGGCGCCGCTTATTACGCCCGGCGCCTGCGCCAGTCGACGACCACCGACATGAGCGCCGAGCAGATCCACCGCATCGGCCTCGACCAGGTCGCCCGCATCCACCGCGAGATGGAGCGGATCAAGACCCGGGTCGGCTTCACCGGCACGCTCCAGCAATTCTTCGCCCACATCAACGAGGGCGCCGAATTCAAATATCCGAACACGGCGGAGGCGCGCGAAGCCTATCTCGCCGACGGCCGCCGCTTCATCGCCCAGGTGATGGAAGCGGCGCCGCGCTTCTTCAGCCGGCTGCCGCGGGCGCCGCTCGAGGTCCGCGCGGTCGAGGCGTTTCGGCAGGAGACCGCCGCGGTCGCCTTCTACAACAGGCCCTCGCCCGACGGCTCGCGGCCGGGCATCTTCTACGTCAACCTCGCCGACATGAACCAGGTGCTGAGGCCCCAGGTCGAGGCGATCGCCTATCATGAGGGCGCGCCCGGCCACCATTTCCAGATCGCGCTCGCGCAAGAGCTCGAGGGCATGCCCAAATTCCGACGCTTCGGCGGCTACGGCGCCTATGCCGAGGGCTGGGGCCTCTATGCCGAGGGGCTGGGCAAGGAGATGGGCTTCTACCGCGAGCCGATCAGCGAATTCGGCATGTATTCGACCCAGCTCTGGCGCGCGATCCGGCTGGTCGTCGACACCGGCATCCATAGCCAGCGCTGGACCCGGGAGCGGGCGATCGACTATTTCATGGCCAACGGCCTGCTCTCCCGGCGCGACGCGACCAAGGAGGTCGAGCGCTATTTCAACAATCCCGGCCAGGCGACCAGCTACATGATCGGCCAGCTGAAGATCCTGGAGCTGCGCGACCGCGCCCGCGCCGCGCTCGGCAACCGCTTCGACATACGCGACTTCCACGCCGCGGTGCTCGAGAACGGCTCGGTGCCGCTCGACGTGCTCGAGGAGCTCGTGAACAATTGGATCGCCACGCAAAGGACGACGCACTGATGGCCGATGAAACGCCCCCGCCCGACCGCCTCTCCAACAATCCGCGCAGCGCGCATTTCGACGTCGACGCTCTGCGCCGCGGCGTCGGCATCCGATTCAAGGGCCGCGAGCGCGAGGACGTCGAGGAATATTGCGCGTCGGAAGGCTGGATCCGCGTCCAGGCCGGCAAGGCCGTCGACCGCCACGGCATTCCGGTCACCGTCAAGCTCAACGGCGAGGTCGAAACCTGGTGGCGCGACGGCGAGGACGGCGAAGACGCCTGAATCGCCGGCGCAAGGCTACGGCGCCGGCCCCGCAAGAAATACTCGCGCGCCACCGCGACTTGATCTAGTCTTGCCCTCTTCTCCGCGGGGGTGAGGAATCATGCCGGACAATTTGCAGGACGACGCCGCGCCCACGAAAAAACCGATGGCCGCCTGGTTCGATCCCCGCCTTCTCGCCGCGACCGGGTTCCGGTCGGTGATTTCGGGCCTGTTCGGCCATTTCGCCGACAAGAGGGAGGCGATCGCCGCGGCGAACGCCATCCAGCCGACGCCCGCCGACGGCGAGTTCGACTATTCCCGCCGCAATCCCGGCGGCGATTTCTGGTTCGATTATCTCGCCGACACCGGCGACGGCTGGAATCCCACTTTCGCAATGGCGCGCCTCGCCAACGAAGACACGCTGACCGCCGACGAGCTGCCGCGCGGGGACCTGCTCATCCTTGGCGGCGATCAGGTCTATCCGACCGCGTCGCGCGAGGAATATCGCGACCGCTTCGTAAACCCCTATGACTATGCCTATGATCCCGGCGGCGCGCCGCGCTGGCCGGACGACAAGGATCGGCCGCACCTCTATGCCATTCCCGGCAATCACGATTGGTATGACGGCCTCAATTCCTTTTTCGGGCTATTCTGCCGGCGCCGCGTCGTCGGCAAGACCGATCTCGGCATCAGCCGCAACGGCAAGGTGATCGGCGGGCGGCGGACCCAGCAGACGCGCAGTTATTTCGCGATCGCGCTGCCCAATGGTTGGTGGGTCTGGGGCACGGACTGCCAGCTCGAAGGCTATATCGATCAGCCCCAGATCGACTATTTCCAGCATGCGGCCGCGCATTGGATGAAACCGGGCTCGAAGCTGATCCTGTGCGTCGCGGATCCGGCCTGGGCCCATGTCGACCCGAAGGACCCCGACAAGAAGTTCGAGAGCTTTTCCTATCTCGAGCGGCTCGCCGGCCTCGCAAGCATGCCCGACGACAGGGAGGGGCGCGAAGAGACGTGGCCCGCGCCCGGCGCGCCGATGGGCCACATTCTCAAGCTCGTCCTGACCGGCGACAGTCACCATTATTGCCGGTACGTCGAATATGACGAAGACCCGGTCACGCCCGCCCGCCACTACGTCGTCTGCGGCGGCGGCGGCGCCTTCCTCCACCCCACCCACCAGCTCGAGGACAGCTGCTTCGATTATCGCTTCCCCAAGCCCGGGGTACCCGCCGATTCGAGCGGGAAAAAACATCCGCGCGAGTTCAAGATTCCGAAGTCCGGGAAAGGCGAGGAGCCGCTGTTCCCGGACCGAAAGACGTCCAAGAAGCTGTCATGGGGCAATTTCGCGTTCGCGTGGAAGAACAAGTTGTTCGTTCTCACGCTCTTTTTCGTCTACGGGTTCTTCAACTGGATCCTCGACTTCAATTCCGGAATCGCGCGTGGCGAGATGCTCGTCGAGGCGCTTCGTCACGGCGGCCTGTGCGACGCGATCTGGCTCTACTGGACGGTGCTGGTCCCGACCACGCCCTGGTCCGCACTCCTCGTCCTGATCTCGCTGCTCGCCTACAAGCAATTCGCCGATTCGAAGCGTTCGAAGCCGCTGCGATGGGTGATGGGGGCCGCCCACGCCTCGCTGCAGGCCGCGGTGGTCACGCTGACCACGATCGCCGTCATGCGATGGCCCGACTGGATGATCGCTAATCCGTGGACCGACTGGATCATTGCGCATCCCCGGCTCGACAGCATCGTGTCGGTGGCGCTGGCGACCTTTGCCTCGGCGATCCTGTCGGGCGTGACGTTCGGCCTTTATCTGTGGTTTTGCATTCGCTGGCTCGGCCGCCACCCGAACGAGGGCTTCTCGTCGATGCGCATCGAGGACTACAAATCCTTCCTCCGGTTGCGGATCGACAAGGACGGAGGCCTCACCATCTTCCCGATCGGGCTCAAGGAAGTGCCGAAAGGAAATGACGGGGGCGCGCTCGACCATCACCTGATCGAACCGCCGATCCCGATCAAGCCTTAGGTGACTGCCGTGCGCTTTCACTTGGCGCTTCCATGAACAGCGCCGAAGCGGGCGCGTTCGGAGCTTGATATTTCTTGATCGGGTGCGATGCTCCTCGCGGAGGGGTGTGCCGTGGCCGACTCGGAGGCACCGCGGATCAAGCTGATCGGGCCCGTGAAAGCGCCGCCCGTGGAATTGCTGCGCTGGCTGTTCGAGGCGCGCGCCATCCCGTTCGAGTCAGTGCCGTCGACGGCCGTCGCGCCGTCGCTGATCGAGACGCCCGCAGGCGGGATTGGCGGCCTTTGGCCCGCGCTCGAATGGCTCGACGAGATTTCGCGAGCGAGCGAGGGCCTATTCCCCGAGGATGGCGACCGCGCCTTCGTCCAGTCGCTCTGCGCCGAGCTCGATCCGCAGCCTTTGCCGCCCAAGCCGGAACGGATCGCCGAAGCCTTCGCGCGGGTCGAGGCGGCGCTCGGGTCGCGTGACTTCCTCGACGGCGAACGGCCGGGCACGCGCGACATCGCCTTCGCGGTGCTGGCGACGCCGTTCATCCAGGACGGCGCGTCGCGGCCCGCCGCCGCGCTCGCTTTGCGCGTCTGGCAGGCGCGGCCGCCGGTCCGCGATCATGGCAAGGTTCCGGCGGACCGCCCGCCGATGCTTGCCGAGCTCAGGGTCAGGCTGTTCCGATGGGTCATGCGCGTCCTGGCCTCGGTTGGGCCGCGCCGCTTTCCTCTCGGCAAGAGGCTGGCCGTCTTCCGCTGGCAGGATGTCGACGAGCTGCTGCGCCGCGACGCCGATTTCGCGATCGCGCCGGTCAATGCCGAGCGGATCGAGGGCGTGATGGGACCCTTCATTCTCGGCATGGACGCCTCCGTCCGCCTCCACGCCCAGCGCGAGAGCAATTATGCGGCGCTGCGCGATGCCGACAAAAGCGGCCTCGTCCGCATTCTCGCCACCGAGCCGGCGCGGCTGGCCGGCGACGCCGCGCGGCGGCTCGGCCGGATCGACGTGGTCAATTTCTATGCCCGGCCGGTCGCCGCGCGCGTCGCCGCTTCCCTGTTCGGGATCGCCGGGCCGACCGAGCAGGACCTGATGCGCGCCGCGCGCGCGATCTTCCAGGAAACCTTCCTCAATCTCGACAATCAGGAAGCGATCCGCACCGCCGGCCGCGCCGCCGGCCGGGAGATGATGGCGTGGATCGACGCCGAGGTGGTGCGGCGGGGCGACCTTCATGGCGACGATGTCGTGGGCCGGCTCCTCACCCAGGTCGCCGGTGGGCGGCTGCGGCGCGAGGAGGTGCCGTGGATCGCCGCCGGGCTGCTCGTCGGCTCGGTCGACACCACCGCCACCGTCGTCGCCAACATCGTCAACGAAGCGGTGCGCGACGACGCGCTGCTCGCGGCGATGCGCCGTGACAGCGCCGATCCCGACCGCCTCGCGGGCTGGTGCTGGGAAGCGCTGCGCCGGCGCCCGCACAACCCCGCCGTGCTGCGCCTGGCCGGCGGCGAAACCCGGCTCGCCGGCGGCACGATCCCGGCGGGCAAGCAGGTGCTGGCGATGACCCTGGCGGCGATGCAGGACAAGCGCGCCTTCCCCCACCCGGCCGCGCTCGATCCGGCAAGGCCCCGCAATCTCTACATGCATTTCGGCCGCGGGCTCCACCGCTGCTCGGGGCGCGGCATCAACGATATCCAGGTCCCCGCCCTGATCCGGGCCCTGCTCGACCACGGCCTCGCCGGTCCGGCCGACAGCCGCAGCCGCGGGCCCTTCCCGGACCGCCTCGTCGTCTCGCTGGGGAGAGGGCCATGACGCACAGCTTCCTGACCGTCGCCGTCCCGATACCCGAGGAGCGGGTGGCGGCGACCAATGCGAAGCTCGACGAGATGGGCAACCCGGCGGTCAAGGGGATTCGCGATGCGATGCGCGAGGATCTCAAGGTCCATTTCGTCAGCATCAGCGCGATCAGCGGCGACGGCGCGGCCAAGGGCCATCTCGTCATCGAGGCCAGCTCCGATGTCGGTCCGAAAGAGACGATCGCGCTGCTGGTGACCCGGCTCGACCCCTGGCTGCAGCCGGTCTTCCAGGCCGCGGGCCTGCCCGCCTCGAACCTTGTCGGCCTGCTCGGCAAGCACGTCGTCACTTCCGGCACCGGGCTTGGCGACAATGCCGGGATCGACTTCACCGGCACGCCCGGCATGGCCGTGGCGCGGATCCGGCGGGAATATGATCTGGCGCGCAAGGTCCGCAACTTGTTCGACGACAATGTCTATGACGGCAGCGCGCGCGAGATCCTGGCCAGGGTGCGCGCCGAGGTCGCGCAGGATGCCGCGCTCGCGCCGCTGCTGACGCTCGAGCCGGCGCCCTTCCTCGTCGAGCTCGAGGACAATTCGTCGCTGCTGACCAGCGCGCCCGGGCTCTTCTTCGGCGCGATCCGGAAATTTTTCTGGCCGCTGCTGCTCTTCGATCTGGTGCTGATCGTCGCTGCGGGCGTGGCGGCGTGGATGCTTTACGGCGGGGTGGCGGCGGTGCTGGCCGTGCTCATCGCCTTCGGCCTCGCCTTGCTGTTTCTGCTCGCCATCCTCGGGCTCCTCTACGCCGGCCTCAGGAAGCGCGAGGAAAGCGACGTACCGGACGATAGCATCCCGAACGACGCGGTGCTGAGGGAGGTCGTCCGCCGCGAGAACAGGACCATGCTGAACCACATGACCGGCGTCTCGCGGCTGAAGGCCGGCCGGCTGCGCCGCTTCACGATCAAGCTCGCTTTCTTCATCGTCGGGACATTGTCCGGCAAGTTCCGGCCCGGCTATCTAGCCGGCATCGGCACTATCAATTTCGCGCGCTGGGTGTTGCTGCCGGGCACCAACCAATTGCTCTTCCTGAGCAATTATGGGGGCAGCTGGGAGAGCTATCTCGAGGATTTCGTCCACAAGGCGCATGACGGGCTCACCGGAATCTGGAGCAATTGCGAGGGCTATCCCAAATCGTCCACTTTGTTCTTCGAGGGCGCCAGCCAGGCCGAGCCCTTCCTGCGCTGGGCGCGGCGCCAGCATCGGCCGACCTATTTCTGGTACAGCGCCTATCCCCACCTCACCGCCGACCGCATCCGCTCCAACGCCGCCATCCGCCAGGGCCTGGCCGGCGCCTCGACCGACGACGAGGCCCGGGCCTGGCTCGCCAATCTCGGCTCGCGCATGCCGCCGCCCGCCTTCCTCGACACGCCGGAAATCCAGACCATCCTGTTCGGCGGGCTCAAGCATCATCCGTTCGCGGCGAGCCTGCTGATGACCCTGCCCGACACGCCCGGTGCAGCGCGGGAATGGCTCGGCAAAGCCGCCGCGACGGTGACCTTCGGCGACCAGCCTGACCCCCGCGAGGTGACCCTGCTCGCTTTGTCGGCGCGCGGCCTCGGGCGGCTCGGGCTAGACGATGCGCAGCTCGCCTCCTTCCCCTTCGCCTTCCGGATGGGGATGGCCGATCCGGTGCGCAGCACGATCCTCGCCGACACCGGCGACGACAAGCCGGCGGAGTGGATCTGGGGCGGCGGCAACGATGTCGATGCGGCGCTCGTCCTCTACGCGGCCGACGAGGCAGTCCTGGCCGAAGCGATCCGGGCCGCAGCCGCAGCGATCGAAGAGGCCGGCGGCGCGGTCGCTCACCAGGTCCGCTTCCGCCCGCTCGACGACGCCGCGCAGGCCTCGGGCGGCGGCCGCCGCAACCAGGCCAAGGAAGCGTTCGGCTTCGCCGACGGCGTCTCCCAGCCGATCGTCAAGGGCACGCGGCGCTGGCTCAAGGAGGCCGATTCCATCCACACAGTCGAGCCGGGCGAGTTCCTGCTCGGCTATCCCGACAATCGCGGCGGCCATGCCTTCAGCCCGCTGGTCCGCGCCGAGGAGGATCCGCACAGTCTGCTCCCCGTCGCCGACCCGGTCTATGCGCGTGGCCATTATCCGAGCCTCGACCAGAGCGGCGCCAATCGCGACCGCGACCTCGGCCGGAACGGCTCCTACCTGGTCATCCGCCAGCTCGCCCAGGACGTGGCGGCGTTCGACCAGTCGGTCGCCCAGGCCGCCGAGCATTGCAAGGCGCATCCCGGCATGCCGCCCGGGCTCGACCGGTGGCAGCGCGAGCAATGGGTCGCCGCCAAGATGGTCGGCCGCTGGCGCGACGGCACCTCTTTGGTCCGCTATCCGCACCGGCCCGGCACCGGCTGGAGCAAGGATCCGTCGAGGCCCGGCGCCGACGGCCCGATCGACGTCGAGCCCGACAATGGCTTCCTGCTCGGCGCCGAGGATCCGATCGGCCATCGCTGCCCGTTCGGCGCCCATATCCGCCGCGCCAATCCGCGCGATACGATGGAGCCGGGCTCGATGGCGCAGCTCGCGATCAACAACCGCCACCGCATCCTCAGAATGGGGCGCCGCTACGATGCCTATCGGCATGACGGCGGCAGCGAGACCGAGGGCCTGTTCTTCATGTGTCTCAACGCCGAGCTCGAACGCCAATATGAGTTCATCCAGCAGACCTGGGTGATGGCGATGCAGTTCATGGGGGTCGAGAACGAGGTCGACGCGATCCTCGGCCGCGGCAGCCACAAGCCCGACGCGGCGCCGCACAAGACCGCGCGCCTCACCATCCCGACGCCGCACGGCCCGATCTACGTCCGCAATCTGCGCGACGTGGTCCAGGTCCGCGGCGGCGGCTATTTCTTCCTGCCGAGCAAAAGCGCGCTGGCCTGGCTGTCGACCTAGGGGACAGTTGCGCGCAACTGTCCCCCCGCGCCTGCGTTTGCCCGGCGTGAAGATCGCGACCTTCAACGTCAACGGCATCAACGCCCGCCTCGCCAACCTGCTCGATTGGCTCGCCGAGACTCGGCCCGACGTCGCCTGCCTGCAGGAATTGAAGGCGCCCGACGAGCGCTTCCCCGAGGCGGCGATCGCAGCGGCGGGCTATGGCGCGATCTGGCACGGCCAGAAGAGCTGGAACGGAGTCGCCATCCTCGCCCGCGGCTGCGAGCCGGTCGAAACGCATCGCGGCCTCCCCGGCGACCCAGACGACTTGCACAGCCGCTATATCGAGGCGGCCGTCGACGGGGTGCTGATCGGCTGCCTCTATCTGCCCAACGGCAATCCCGTCGGCACGCCCAAATTCGCCTACAAGCTCAAATGGATGGACCGCTTCATGGCCCGCGCGGCCGAGCTGGCCGGGCTCGATTGCCCAATCGTGCTGGCCGGCGACTACAACATCATCCCGACCGACAAGGACGTCTACAAGCCCGAACGCTGGCGGACCGACGCGCTCTTCCAGCCCGAGCCCCGCGCCCAATATGTCCGACTGCTCGCGCAGGGCTGGACCGACGCGATCCGCCACCTCCACCCGGACGAAACCATCTTCACCTTCTGGGACTATTGGCGCAACGCTTTCGCCCGCAACGCCGGCATCCGCATCGACCATCTGCTGCTGAACAAGGTCGCGGCGAAGCGGCTCGCGGCGGCGGGCGTCGACACCGCGACGCGGGCCAAGGAGAAGGCCAGCGACCACGCCCCGACCTGGGTGGAGCTCTCGGATTAAGCGGGGCCGGAGCAACACACGTTGGGAACCGATCCCACTACCTCATCGTAAATCGCCTCGAGCCGCGCCGTCAGCCGTGTCCGGTCGAACCGTTCTTCCGCCAGACGCCGCGCTGCCGAGCCCATCGCGGACCGCAGATCGTCGGAACCCAGCAGCGCGCCGAGCCCGTCCGCCAGCGC
>DATKIV010000023.1:0-7798 GCA_035543935.1 Allosphingosinicella sp. | reverse complement strand
CATCGAGCGCTTCACGAACAAAACCGTCTTGGCCTTCTCCACGTCGAGCACGGGCATGCCGTAAATGGGCGAGGTCTTGTCGGTCTTGGCGGCCGGATTGGTGACGTCGTTGGCGCCGATCACGAAGGCGACGTCGGCGCGGGCGAATTCGGCGTTGATGTCCTCGAGCTCGAACACCTCGTCATAGGGCACGTTGGCCTCGGCGAGCAGCACGTTCATATGGCCGGGCATGCGCCCCGCCACCGGGTGGATGGCATATTTGACCTCGACGCCTTCCTTCTTGAGCAGGTCGCCCATCTCGCGCAGCGCATGCTGTGCCTGCGCGACCGCCATGCCGTAGCCGGGCGCGATGATGACCAATTCGGCCTGCTTCATCAGGAAGGCGGCGTCCTCGGCCGAGCCGCGCTTCCACGGCCGGTCGATGGCGCCGCCGCCGGCCGCCGCCGCCGCGTCGCCGCCGCCGAAGCCGCCCGCGATCACCGAGATGAAGCTGCGGTTCATCGCCCTGCACATGATGTAGGAGAGGATCGCGCCCGAGCTGCCGACCAGGGCCCCGGTAATGATCATCGCGCTGTTGTGCAGGGTGAAGCCCATCGCGGCGGCCGCCCAGCCCGAATAGGAGTTGAGCATCGAGATCACCACCGGCATGTCGGCGCCGCCGATCGGGATGATCAAAAGGAAGCCGATGGCGAAGCTCAAGGCGGTGACCGTCCAGAAGATCCACGGCGCCTGGTCCTGGGTGAAATAGCCGATCAGGCCGAGGATCGCGATCAGGGTGCCGAGGTTGATCACGTGCCGCATCGGCAGCATGATCGGCTTGCCCGACATGTTGCCGTTGAGCTTGAGGAAGGCGATCACCGAGCCGGAGAAGGTGATCGCGCCGATGGCGACGCCGAGCCCCATCTCGACGCGGCTGCTAAGGTGGATGATGCCGTCGGGCCCGGCGATCGCGAACGCCTGCGGGTTCAGGAACGCGCCGGCGCCGACCAGCACCGCCGCCATGCCGACCAGGCTGTGGAAGGCGGCGACCAGCTGCGGCATCGAGGTCATCGCGATTCGCCGCGCGGTGACGATGCCGATGACGGCGCCAACCAGGATCGCGCCCAGGATCTGACCCGCCACCGTCCACTCGATATTGTCCAGCAGGCTCGCGCCCGCGCCCGCGGGGCCGAACGGCCGGTAATGGACGAGCGTGGTGACGACGGCGAGCGTCATCCCGAACATGCCGAAGCGGTTGCCCCGCCGCGAGCTTGCCGGGCTCGACAGCCCGCGCAGGGCGAGGATGAAGCAGATTCCCGCGATCAGATAAGCGAGCAGCACCCAGGCCGGCGTGGCGGATCCCTGCTCCATCAGCGCGGCTCCTTCTTCTTGTACATTGCGAGCATGCGCTGGGTCACCGCGAAGCCGCCGAAGATGTTGATGCTCGCCATCACCACCGCAGCGAGGCCGAGCCATTTCGCCAGCGGCGCCCCGGTCGCGGCCGCCGCGATCAGCGCGCCGACGATGATCACCGAGGAGATCGCGTTGGTCACCGCCATCAAGGGCGTGTGCAGCGCCGGCGTCACCGACCAGACCACGAAATAGCCGACGAAGCAGGCCAGAACGAAGATCGACAGGATCGAGATGAAGTCCATCAGCCCCTTCTTTCCTAATAGAGCACGAGCGGCCGCGCGACGATCGGCGTGAGCATGGTGACCTGAACCCGGTTCTCGAGCTTGGCCTCCACCCGGAACTGGGCACCGAGCAATTCGAAGGTCGCCGGCAGCTGGCTTTGATTGACCCGGGCCTCCTCGCTGATGCAGATGGCGGGCCCTTCTTCGCCGAGGCAGACCTGGAAGATCAGCCGGTTGATCAGCGAGGCGAACCAGCCGTAGCGTATGTAGATGCGGGGCAAATCGGGGATCGCCGTCGGATCGATCGCCGTATAGGCCGCCGGCTGCATCGCCTCGCGCTCGCGCGGCACTCGGCCGGCGCCCGTGAAGAAGCCGGTGAAGCTCCCGCCGAGCCGGAAGAACTGCTCGAACCGGCCGTCCCGGTCCTGATCGATCAGGCAGATCCGCGCACGCTGGCCGAGCAGGATCGAGGCCGTCGCCCCTCTTGGCGGCGGCGCCATCATGCAGGCGATCGTCGTCGGCGACGCGAGCTGGGTCAGCCGGGTCCCGGCCGCCATCAGCGGCCGTCCGTCCTGCGCGACCGCGTCGGCGCCGGTCACATAGGCCCGGCGCGGGACGAGGCGTGCGCTGGTGATCGACGAATAGGGGCCGATCCAGGCGGTCGAGGGGATCGGCCGATCGGGCAGGATGATCCACATTACGGCGTAACGTTCCTGCGGCGCCCGCGCCGGGCGCGCGCCGCGCTGCGCGGCGGCGGGGCCGGACGCGGCCGCGAGCGCCAGCATGGCGAGCAGGAGAGCGACGGCCCTCATCCCTCATCCGCCGGCATTCGGAGCCGGATTTCGAGCAGCCGAAGCAGCCTTGTGTAGCGCGTTCGCCATTGCGGGTCCGGCACATCGCCGCAGGGCACGCGCGGCGCATAGGCCTGGCGCGCCTCGGTCAGCGCTTCGGCGCCGTAGCGCTGGCTCAGCGCGACGCTGACGGCGCCCTGGCGAGCGCGGAAATCCTGGTCCCAATCGGCGGCGATCCGAGCCGGGTCGCGACCGAAACAATAGGCTTCCTGGTCGATCGCCGCGCGCGCGAAGACGTGCATCGCGCTGTAGACCGAAAGGTCGCTCGCCCGGGTCCAGCCCGTGCCCGGCGCGGTCGAACAGCCGGCGAGCGCCAGCGCGGCGAGGAGGGGGGCGGCGCGGCTCATTGCCGATACTCCGCGATCCGCGCGGCGAGCGCGTCGAGGGTGCGGGCGTAGGCGGCCAGAGCGGCGCCGCGGGCGGCGTCGCCCGCGCCGCAGCGCCCGCCCTTGGGGAGGCGGCGCATGGACGCGAAATCATTCTCGCCGAGCGCGATGGCGTGGCCGGCGCCGCGCTGCGAAGCGAGCCGCTTCAATTCCTCATAGCGGGCGCTTTCGCCCCCCGGCACGCCGCCGGCCGGGCAGGCGGCGAGCAGGTCGCGGGCGAGCAGGCTCTTATAGGCGGCGCGGCGGACCGGCTCCTCGCGCGACGCCGCCTTGTCGGGCGCGCCGCCGCCGCAGCCCGGCGCGAACAGGATCGCCGCCGACAGCATCCCCGCCGTCGCCGCCGAGCCTCTCATGCCTTGAGCCGCTCGCTGACGATG
Source organism: Allosphingosinicella sp. (assembly GCA_035543935.1). GTDB lineage: Bacteria > Pseudomonadota > Alphaproteobacteria > Sphingomonadales > Sphingomonadaceae > Allosphingosinicella. The sequence continues at coordinate 4,571 of DATKIV010000023.1, read as the reverse complement.
TCCCCGTTCCTGGTCAGCCGCACCCCCAGCACGATCTCGTCATCGTCGGGGAAGAGAGGCGCCTTCGTCTCCGCGTCCCAGAAAGCGGAGAGGAAATTGTAGATGTTGCGCGAAAAAAGCGCCGAGGTGTCGGCGGCGAGCCGGCTCGGCACGTTGCGGTGGCCGACGATCTTGACGCCGTGCTTGACCACCACCTCGCCCGCCACCGCGCCCTCGACATTGCCGCCCTGCTCGACGGCCAGATCGACGATGACGCTGCCCGGCTTCATCGTGGCGATCTGCGCGTCGGAGATCAGCCGGGGCGCCGGCCGGCCCGGGATCAAGGCGGTGGTGATGACCAGGTCCTGCTTGGCGATATGGCTCGAAACCAATTCGGCCTGCGCGGCCTTATATTCGTCCGACATCTCGGTCGCGTAGCCGCCGGCGCCCTCGCCCTCGATACCGGCGATAGTCTCGACGAAGATCGGCTTCGCCCCCAGCGACATTATCTGCTCCCTGGTCGCCGAGCGGACGTCGGTCGCCGAGACCTGCGCGCCCAGCCGCCGCGCGGTGGCGATCGCCTGCAGCCCGGCGACGCCGACCCCCATCACGAACAATTTGGCGGCGGACACCGTCCCCGCGGCGGTCATCATCATCGGGAAGGCGCGGCCATATTCCGACGCGCCGTCGAGCACCGCCTTGTAGCCGGCCAGATTCGCCTGGCTCGACAATATGTCCATCGATTGGGCGCGGGTGATGCGCGGCATGAATTCGAGAGCCAGCGCCTCGATGCCGGCCTTGGCATAATCGTCGATCCTCTCGCGGCGCCCGAACGGGTTCAACGAGGCGACCAGCCAGGCGCCCTTCCTGATCCCGTCCAGCGAAGCGGCATCGGGACCCTGCACGGCGAGCACCGCGTCGGCGTCGGCGAGCACGTCCCTGCGCGGGCCGACGCTCGCGCCGGCGGCCAGATAATCGGCGTCGGCGATGGTGGCGCCTTCGCCGGCGCCGCTCTCGACCGCGACGCTTGCGCCGAGACCGACATATTTCTTGACCGTCTCGGGCGTCGCCGCGACCCGAAGCTCGCCCGCTTCCGTTTCTTTCAGGACCGCGATCTTCACCCCCGGCGGCCCGGGCTAGTTGGAAATGATCATGATGACGATGAAGCCGACGATCAGGCTCAAGATCGTCCCCCATTTCATCATGAAGGTGAACCGGGTGTAGCTGCTCTCGTGCGCCCGCATTTCCTTGGTGGCCTCACCGTCCGCTGCCATGTCTCGCGTCCTCCTGTGCGAGCACTCTTATCAAGGCGGAGGGAGTAAGGGCAAGGCGCGAAAGCCGCGATGGGCCGCGGCGCCGGCGCCCTGCTCCCGGTTCCGCGGATATAAGCGGGATGGGACAGGAGCGGATATTTCACGATGACGATGTCGGCGCCCCAGATAGCGCCTCAATCGCCGGGCGAAGCCGGCCATGCCTGCCAAATTCCTGTCGTCCGCTCGCAACCGATCTGCTACGGCAATCCGCGGGGGGACAGGCTCATGTCGGCACCTCGACTCGTGCTCGGCCTGCTCGGATGCCTGGGCACATTGGCCCTGGTCTGCGCCGCAGCGGCGGCGCAGCGTGGCCCTCGTCTGTCCAATGGGCGCTCGATCATCATGGATCCGCAGGGCGCGCCGCCGGCGGGCCGGATCTGCGTCGCCGCCTTCGACGATCGCGACGGCGACGGTGTCCGCGATGCCGGCGAGCCGCCGCTGGCCGGCCGCCGCTTCGTCATCCTCGGCGACGCCAACGTCACCCTCGCCCAGGGCAGCACCGACGCAGCGGGCGACTATTGCAGCACCGGCCTTCCCCCGGGCGCCTATTCGCTGCGGGAGGCGGGGCCGGGCGCGGGTGCAGGGCGCACCGTTACAATCACCGGCGCCGAGACCGCCCGCATCGCGTTCGGCGCCCGCTAGGCTCCGCACATTCGCCGCAGACGCTCTTAAGCCCGCCTTTACCCAATTCGTCTACTCCCCGCCTTTGCCGAGCGAGAGGAAGAGAATGCGGGCGGATCCCAATCGTTGCCTGTTGCTGATCGACGACGAACCGGCCCAGCGCCGGCTCGTCACCGCCATCGGCGCGCGCGCCGGCTGGTGGGTGCGCGGCGCCTCCGATTTCGACGCGGCCGAACGGATGTTCCAGGATCCGCAGGAGCCCAAGTTCGACGCGATCCTGCTCGATCACTGGCTGCCCGGCGACGAGGGCAGCGCGCTCATCCGCCGCATCCGGGCCGCCCGTCCCGACCTCCCCTTGCTCGTCCTCACCGCTCAGAACGACGTTCACGTCGCGGTCGACGCGATGCGCGCCGGGGCCAGCGACTTCGTCGTCAAGCCGCTCGCGCCCGACCGGCTGCTCGCCGCGCTCAACACCGCCACCGACCGCCGCAAAAGCTCGGGCGAGCTGCGCCCGCTGTCCGAGAAGATCAGCAAGACATTGGGGTTCGAGGAGATCGTCGGCTCGGCGCCCAAGTTCCGCGCTGCGCTCGCCATCGCCGCCAAGGCGGCCCGCGCCCGCGTCTCGGTGCTGATCGAGGGCGAGAGCGGCGCCGGCAAGGAGATCATCGCCCAGGCCATCCACGCCGCCTCCCCGCGCGGCAAGAAGCAGCTTCACATCGTCAATTGCGGCGCGATCCCCGCCAATCTGGTCGAATCGGTGCTGTTCGGCCATGAGAAGGGCGCCTTCACCGGCGCCTTCGACCGCCATATCGGCCGCTTCGAGGATGCCGACGGCTCGACCATCTTCCTCGACGAGGTCGGCGAGCTGCCGCTCGAAACCCAGGTCAAATTGCTCCGAGTCCTCGAATCCGGCGAGATCCAGCGGGTCGGCGGGCGGATCACCCAGCTGGTCGACGTCCGCATCATCGCGGCCACCAACCGCCGCCTCGTCGAGGAGGTCGCCGCGGGCCGTTTCCGCGAGGATCTCTATTACCGGCTCAACGTCGTCCACGTCCCGATCCCGCCGCTGCGCGACCGCCAGAGCGACATTCCCGCGCTTGCCCGGCATCTGCTGTCGCGCATCGCCGACCAGCCCGGCATGCGCCATTTGTCGATCACCGACGACGGGCTCGCCATCCTGATGTCCTACGGCTGGCCCGGCAACGTCCGCCAGCTCCAGAACGCCTTGTTCCGCGCCGCCGTGCTCTGCGAGAGCGACGCGCTGACCGCGACCGATTTCCCGCATATCGCCAACGAGGCCACCTGCGGCCGGCGCGCCGACGATTATCACGCCAAGCCGCTGACCGGCCAGTCCAACACCTCGGCCATGGCCCATGGCCCGGGCGTCACCCTCTACGCCTCCGACGGCAATCTGCGCCCGCTCGAGGAGATCGAGGCCGACGTCATCCGCCTCGCCATCGGCCATTATCGCGGCCGCATGACCGAGGTCGCGCGGCGGCTGGGGATCGGCCGCTCGACGCTCTACCGCAAATTGGGCGAGCTCGGCATCGGGGATATCGCGGCGTAGCCGACCCAGCCTTAGCGCCGCGGACGCGAAGCGGCCCCGAAGCTAAGGCCGGAGTCGGCAAGCCCGGCCGGCGGGGCGGCGGACCCAAAGTCCGCCGAGCCCGTCCGACGCCACGGCACGATGGTGCCGTGGCCGCATTCTAACTGCGCGCGCTTAGCGACAGGGGGCAACCGCGCGGGTTTGCTACTCAACGTCGGACGATGACGCATCATCGGATGGCTGGCGCTTGCGAAATCGAGGGGCACGAAGCTTCACGGCAAATCTCTCAACCAGATCACCCTCCACCATTCCTTCCATTTCCATCATGACCATGTGCAATCGCTCGCGGTCGTAACCTAGCTCTCGGCCAAAGGGACCATGCATCACCAACTCAACGCCGTGTTGAAACGTCTTCAATGCCCGACGCGACTCTTGGATTTCTCCTGCAACGATAGCTCGATAAGCCAGCATCGCCAGTTCATAGAGCCAAGGCAAATCGTCTCGAAAGAAACTCGCAAAAACCACCAGTTGAACAGGGTCATCTCGCTTCCTCGACAGATGGCGAAGCAACTCATGTATCATCGGTGGAAAGAACTTAGAGCGGCGCTTCCGGCGAAACATTTCATCGTCATCGGAAACATCGCGAATTCGCGATTCCATTGTGCGAACGCCAGCCACAAGCTCCTCTAAGATATCGGATTGAGTGCGCGACTTCGCAATCGGAGATGGCGTGTCCGGTATAGCTTCAATCTTCTCTTCAAGCTTATCCCAAGCCATGTCCATCAAGTCCCCTAGACGAGCTTCCGGTATCTTTGCCGACGCATCTTTATTGATGCTAATCACAATGTCGGAGATTCCTGCCCTATCCACCTTTTTTGCTTGGAAACGCGACAAGGGTCCTGAGAAATCTTTTACCCGTTTATCCCCTACACGCACCCTAGCAGCCTAGGGCGGAACGTCTGCTAAGGGTGGATTGTGTTGAAGAAGTCCGCTTTTGACAGAAGCGGACGTTCGCGTGGGCCGAGCTCGAGCGAGGCTGGGTAGCCTCAGCCGGCCATCGCCGGCGCCCCGGTCGGGAGCAGCTTGGCCATCTTGCGGAGGTTCTGGGCGGT
>DATKIV010000022.1:0-2023 GCA_035543935.1 Allosphingosinicella sp. | reverse complement strand
CTTCTTGATGTGGGTCCGGCCGGCTTCGAATTGCGGCTTGATCAGCGCCAGCAGGTGCGCCGGCGTTTGCAGGAGCTCAAGCACCGCGGGAAGCAGCAGCCTGAGCGAGATGAAGCTGGCGTCGATGGTGACGAATTCGGGCCGCTCCGGCAGCAGCGCCGGATCGAGCCGGCGGATGTCGGTGCCCTCGATGGATATGATCTCCGGTCGCTCGCGCAGGCGTGAATGCAACTGGTCGCGACCCACATCCACCGCGTAGACCCGCCGGGCGCCGCGCGCGAGCAGAACTTCGGTGAAACCCCCGGTCGACGCGCCGACATCGAGACAGACGCGTCCGCGCGGGTCACCGGTCGGATCGCAGCGGAAATGATCGAGTGCGGCCACGAGCTTTACGCCGCCGCGCGACACGTAGGGGTGTGCGGGCTCGGCCTGCAGGACCGCGGCGGCTGATACGTCCTGCGAGGCTCTGGTGATGAGGACGTCATCTGCCGTCACCCGGCCGGCGGCAATAGCGGCCTGCGCCTTGGCGCGGCTTTCGAACAGGCCGCGCTCGACGAGCAGACGATCGATGCGAATATGGGTGGCCATGGATCCGCGATGGGTAAGGACGCGCGCGATCGCGCCGCCCCGGTGGCGGTGTTCGCGTGTCGGAACAAGTAACTGTGCTCTGCTGTTATTTCCAGTCGGCTCATGGGAGCCGATCCGAAGCGGGCGACGCCCGCACCGGCCGGAAAGGAACGAAATCATGGCACGAAAATATTCCCGCAGTGCTTCGAAGGACGTGGAGCGCGTGATGCGCAAACGCAAGCGCGGGAGCCTGAAGAGCGGTAGCGGCAGAAAGATCAAGAGCCGCAAACAGGCAATCGCTATCGGCCTATCGGAGGCGCGCAGGAAAGGAAAGAAAGTCCCCCGCAAAAGCACCGGCCGCAAAGGCGCGGCGCGCAAGACTACGGCTCGCAAGAGCGGCGGTCGCAAGCGCAGCTAGGGGAAACCCGACTGGATCTAGACGCGCCCGAGCTTCATTGCCTCGCCACGTAGATTCTGGCCGAGCGCCTCGAATGCCTTGGTGACAATGCCTTTGGCATCGAGGCCGGCGGTGGCGTACATCGCCGCGGGCGAATCCTGATCGATGAAGATATCGGGGAGCACCATCGGGCGCACTTTGAGGCCGCCGTCCAGCACGCCGTTGTCCGCGAGCGCCTGCAGCACCTGCGCAGCGAAGCCGCCAATCGAGCCTTCCTCGATGGTGATCAGCACCTCGTGCTCGCGCGCGAGCCGAAGCAGCAGATCGGTATCGAGCGGCTTCGCGAACCGGGCATCCGCGACCGTGGTCGACAGTCCGAGCGCGGCCAGCTCGTCGGCTGCCTTGAGGCATTCGGCGAGCCGGGCGCCGAACGAGAACAACGCCACCTTGGTCCCCTCGCGCAAAATGCGTCCCTTGCCGATCTCGAGCGGCTTGCCTTCCGCCGGCATCGGTACGCCCATGCCCTCGCCGCGGGGATAGCGCAGCGCCGAGGGGCGATCGTCGATGGCGGCGGCGGTCGCCACCATGTGCACAAGGTCGGCCTCGTCCGCCGCCGCCATGATCACGAAGGCTGGTAGGCAGCCGAGATAGGCCACGTCGAAGGCCCCGGCATGGGTCGGGCCGTCGGCGCCGACGAGCCCCGCGCGGTCCATGGCGAAGCGCACCGGCAGCCGCTGAATGGCGACGTCGTGCACGACCTGATCGTAGGCGCGCTGCAGAAAGGTCGAGTAAATCGTGGCGAAGGGTTTCAGGCCCTCGGTCGCAAGGCCCGCCGCGAACGTTATTCCGTGCTGCTCGGCGATGCCGACATCGAAGCAGCGATTGGGAAATTCCTTGGCGAACAAGTCGAGGCCGGTCCCCGACGGCATCGCGGCGGTGATGGCGACGATCTTGTCGTCCTTCCTCGCCTCCTGGATCAGGGCGTCGGCGTAGACCTTGGTATAGGCGGGCGCCCCGGCCTTTGACTTCGCCTGCGCGCCGGTGGCGACGTCGAACTTG
>DATKIV010000021.1:0-53234 GCA_035543935.1 Allosphingosinicella sp. | reverse complement strand
CAGCGCGATGGGGGCCCCATCATGGATCCATGAACACCTTGGGACTCGGTTCTCGCTGTCCGTGTTCATGGGTCCTGACTTTCGTCAGGATGACGTGGCTTTTCCGAATGGTCCGCGGCCACCTCGCGCGCCTGCGCCTTGCGCCGCTTCAGATTCTCCCGGAGGGCTGCGGCGAGTCGCCTGGCACGCTCATCGTCTTTCTTCGCCATGGACTTGCCTTGACATCATCCGAGGTCAGCGGCCATAGCGCCCGCCTCCCGGAAAGCGATAGGCTGCCGTAGCTCAGTGGTAGAGCGCATCCTTGGTAAGGCTGAGGTCGTGAGTTCAATCCTCACCGGCAGCACCATCGCTTCTTGAGATACTGGCCGACGAAGATTTGCGGGCCGGTTCAGCTTCGGATGAGCTCCAGCTCCTGCAGCCTGGCCTGCTTGGCGGCCTTGCCGGCGAACAGGCTGGCGAGCTCGCTGTGACGTTCGCGCGCCGCCGGCGTGACAGCGTGGCGCGCGCGGCGCTGCTCCTCCGCGGCCCGGCGCAAGAAATAACGCTGATCCGATTCCATTGACGTCGCCTCCCCCGACTCGGCGAGCCTAACACAGGTCAATGACGAATCCGAATCGGACCAAATAGAGGGCCTCAGCGTCCGCCGGAGCGCTTCACGATCATGTCGAGGACGGCCGGATGGAGTGGCCGCACGAAGGCGCAGCCGACATAATGGCCCTTCGACCAGGCGACCTTTGCCTGATAGGGTTCGAGCCCCGGCAGGCGCAGCCAGACGTCGGTGCCCTGGGCGAGCTCGAGGTGGGTCGAGGCGCGGAAGCCGTCGACCGACAGATCGAGGATCTGGATCGAGACGCCGGTGCCGCCGCGCTGGCGCAGCCCGGCGCCGAGCTCGAGCGCGACGCGCTTGGACTTGCGGCTCGGCCGATCCGTCGGCGGCCTCGAGTCGGTGGTCAGCTCGCCGCTCAGAAAGGGCGTGCCGAGCTCCGAGGGAAAGGACCAGGATCCCGCGAAGGTCTGCATGAGATGCGCCTCCTACCCGTCGCTGTCCGGGATATTGAGGCCGACCGTGACGCCCCAGGCCTTGGCCATCTTGCGTTCGTCGGCGCTGAGACCGGCGCCGAGGGCCGGCCGGCGGAAGCTCTCCGCCTTCGGCGGCGGCCGCTTGCTGAGCTGCACGAGCACTTCATGCTCGTCGATCATGTGGTGGAATTCGAGGCCGACCCGGTCGGCCCCGGCCCAGGCGACGCGCGCGGGCACCCGTGTCGCGCCGCGCACGAACACGACCTCGCTGCCAGCGCGCGGCACCTGCAGGCATTCGACGAGCGCGCCCTTCTGCGAGAGATCGCGCAGGCGCGCGTCGATCTCGCCCGAATCGGTCTCCAGCTTGGCCGCCAGCAACACGCGCGCGCGCTTGGCCGAGCGCTTGCCCGCGGCCGCGTTGGCGAAATTCTCCACGCCCATCTCTTCCTTCCAGCCCGGTTTCTCCCGAAGCCATTAATCCAGCGGCACTAAATTGTGGTTAAACATGTCGCCCGAAATCGTAGGGAGCCGGCATCGCCATTGACGCGCCCGACTGCGCCTTTCATGGGCGCTCCATGCGTTTTTTCTCCGACAATGCGGCGCCGGCCTGCCCCGAGGTGCTCGACGCGATCGCCGCGGCGAACCGGATCGACACCGCTTATGACGGAGACTCCTGGAGCAGGCGGCTCAACGCGGCCTTTTCGACCCTGTTCGAGCGCGAGGTCGAAGCGCTCTGGGTCTCGACCGGGACAGCGGCGAACAGCCTCGCGCTCGCCGCGCTCTGCCCGCCGCATGGCAGCATCGTCTGTCACCGCGACGCCCATATCCAGAATGACGAATGCGGCGCGCCGGAATTCTACACCGGCGGCGCCAAATTGCTGCTCGGCGAGGGCGCGGGCGCCAAGCTCACGCCCGATGCGGTGACCGGCCTGCTCGCCACGGTCAGGAACGATGTCCACCAGGTCCAGCCGGCCGCGCTCTCGATCACCAATGCCAGCGAATATGGCTGCGTCTACACGGCCGCGGAGACGGCGGCGCTCGGCGCCTTGTGCGCGGCGCGCGGCCTCGGCTTCCACGTCGACGGCGCCCGCTTCGCCAATGCGGTGGCGAGCCTTGGCTGCGCGCCGGCCGAGCTGACCTGGCGGGCGGGCGTCGACGCGCTCTCCTTCGGCTTCGTCAAGAATGGCGGGCTTTGCGCCGAATGCCTGATCTTCTTCGATCCCGCGCTCGCCGCCGCCACTCATTACCGCCGCAAGCGCGCCGGCCACCTCCTCTCCAAGGGCCGCTATCTCGCCGCGCAGATCCTGGCGATGCTCGAGGACGATCTGTGGCTCGCCAATGCCCGCGCGGCCAATGACGCGGCGGCGCGGCTCGGCACGGCGGCGGGAGCGGACCGGCTGGTCCTGCCGGTCGAGGCCAATGAGGTGTTCGTCCGGGTTTCGGCGGACGAGGCGGCCGCGCTCAGGGCGCGGGGCTTCGATTTCTACGACTGGGGCCCGGGAGAGGCCCGGCTGGTGACGAGCTGGGACAGCGACCCGGCCCATGTCGACGCCCTCGCCGCGGCGATCCGGGCGCTGTGAGGGGTCGGGACGGGAATTCGAGTGACTGAGCGGGACGAGGGCCATGGCAAGGGCACATTCCGCGACCCGAAGGTTCTGCTCCCCTTCCTTCTGATCACGCTGATCTGGGGTTCGACCTGGATCGTGATCAAGGATCAGCTCGGCGCCGTCCCGGCCGTCTGGTCGGTCAGCTACCGCTTCTACGTCGCCGGGGCGGCGATGATGGCGATCGCGCTGCTGCGGGGGGAGGGTTTCCGGATCGGCCGGGGCGGCTTCGTGCTCGCGGCGATGCTCGGCACGTTTCAGTTCATAGTCAATTACAACTTCGTTTACGCCTCCGAGCTTTACATCACCTCCGGCCTCGCAGCGGTCGTGTTCGCGCTCCTGGTCGTGCCCAATGCGATCCTCGCCTGGTTTTTCTTCGGCCAGCGCGTCACCGGCCGTTTCGCGCTCGGTTCGGCGGTCGCCATGGCCGGCGTCGCACTGCTGTTCGTTCAAGAGATGCGTCATGCCACGGCATCGACCGAAGGCGTGCTGACCGGTCTCGCCCTCGTGCTGGTCGCAGTGCTCGCCGCCTCGATCTCGAACGTCATGCAGATCATGCCCGCGATCAAGGCGCGCCCGGTGGCGCCGTTGCTCGGCTGGGCGATGCTCTACGGCGCCACGGCCAATGCCGTCTTCGGCTGGGCCTATGTCGGGCCGCCGGCGGTCGAGCCGAGGCTCGGCTATTGGGTCGGAATCGTCTATCTCGGCCTGATCGCCTCGGCGCTCGCCTTCTGGCTCTATTACGACATCATCCGCAATATCGGCCCCGCCAAGGCGGCCTATTCGAGCGTGCTCATCCCGGTCATCGCCATGGCGATTTCCACCGTGGCGGAGGGCTATAGCTGGTCGGCGCTCGCGCTGGCCGGCGGCGCGCTCGCTTTGGCCGGCCTCGTCATCGCGCTCAAGTCCAGCCGCACCCCGCCGCCGCCGCCCGTCGAATAGGGTCAGTAGCCGGGCGACTGGACTTCGCCGGACGGCTGTTGTTATGCTCCCGAAATGGGGAGAACGTCCAGCGCGCCGGCCTTCGCATCGCGCGCCAACCGGGAGATCAAAATGAAGACCGCTGCCTTGCTTCTTGTCGCCTTGTCCGCCGTCGCGGCGGCCGCGCCGGCGCTCGCCCAGGATATCGGCGCGCCGGCCACCTATCGCGAGATCGAGCTCGATTCCGGCTTTTCCGGCGATCCCCGGGTGATCCCGGTGCGGGCGGGCGGCACCATCGACGCCAGCCGGCTCGGCTCGCCCTGCACCGGCTTCATCGCCCGCGCGCCCGACGTGCGCCTGACCTACGATGCCGGCTCGCTGCCGCTGATCATCTCGGTCGCCGCGGCCAGCGACACGACGCTGGTGGTCAACGCGCCGGACGGCCGCTGGTATTGCGACGACGACAGCGGCGACGCGCCGTTGAACCCGATGGTGCGCTTCAACGAGCCTGACAGCGGCCGCTACGAGATCTGGATCGGCACCTTCAGCGACACCGGCTCGCAGCCGGCGCGGCTCCACATTTCCGAGCTGACCAGCCAGTAAACCGCCAGAACGGGGACAGTTGCCGGCAACTGTCCCCGCCCTTCCCAACGCAACTGTCCCCTTCTCTCCGCCTCGTGCGTTGGGCGCGGACGGAAAGGAGCGGGTGGCGTGCGGCTGAACATCGAAGTCGAGCTCGATTATCATTTCCCCGCGGCGGCGGACGTCCTGCTCGCGGTCGAGGTCGCGCAGCTTCCAGACCAATTGCTGATCGAGGATCTGCTCACCGTCGACGGCGCCGGGCCGCTGACCCCGATCGCCGGCGAGGACGGCATCGGGCGGCGCACCTGGCTGAGCGCGCAGGGCCCGTTCCGCGCCACCTATCGCGCCACGCTCGACATCGCCCGGCCGCTGGTGGCGATCGACGCGCTGCCGGCGACGCCGCACCCGGCGCTGCCAGCGCATGTCGTCGCCTATCTGTGGCCGAGCCGCTATTGCGAATCGGACCGGTTCGAGACGTTCGTCGAGCGCGGCTTCGGCGGCCTCGAAGGCGGCGCCAAATTGCTCGCCATGCGCGACTGGATCCGCACCGAGATGGATTATGTGCCCGGCTCCAGCGACACCAGGACCACCGCCGCCGACGCCTTCGTCGCGCGCCAGGGCGTCTGCCGCGATTATGCCCATCTGATGGCGAGCTTCGCCCGCGCCGCCGGCATGCCGGCGCGGCTCGTCTCCGCTTATGCCTGGCGGCTCGACCCGCCCGATTTCCACGCTCTGGTCGAGGTCTGGCTGGACGGCGCCTGGCATTTCCTCGACGCCACCGGCCTCGCCCCGCTCGAGGGCCTGGCCCGCATCTGCGTCGGCCGCGACGCCACCGACATCGCCTTCATGACCATCTTCGGCTCCGCCCGGATGAACGCCCAGAGCGTCCGGGTGACGCGCGCGGCGGGGTGAAGTTGACAAAGATGACACTTGCCATTGGTTTCCGCTCAGGGGCCGCGAAAGGTGACAAAGTTGATGAAGCTGACGTGCAATGCATTCGCCTCGCCCGGCGCGCCGGCGGCGGTCCGACGCCCGCGATCGGGACTGAAATAAGAAAAGGCCTGGAGGTCCATCCACGAGGATAGACCAGACCAATTCCTACATTTCAATCGCCCGCCCCAATCATTCGGCCCCTCCCACCAAGGAAGGCATTTGACTCAGGCCCGCCGCCGGTCGCGCCAGTCGAGCACTTCCCAGCCCTCGTCTTTGGCGACCTTGATAAGCCGGGCATGGGCGTTGGTGGCGAAAGCTTCGTCGGCCCAGCGGTGGACGTGGTGATCGGAGACATGGTCGGAATAGAAGCGGATGTGGACGGCGTCGCGGTCGAGGCCCTGCTTCTGCAGCCAGGCTTCGATCATGTCGAGCTTGCCAAGGCCATAGCAATTGCGGCCGTCGATCTTGGCGATCGTGCGTCCCTTGGCGTCGATATGGGTGTCGGTGGCGATGACGTCGTCGAAGCCGAGCCGCCTGGCGATGGCGGCCGCGTAGAGCCGGTAGGAGGCGGTCGCGAGCACGAGGCGCCGGCCCGCGGCCTTGTCCTGCGCGATCCGCTCGCGCGCGCCGGCCAGGATGTTGGTCCGGCACTGAGCGTCGGCGAAGCTCTGCACGACGGGCTCGAGCCGCTCGGGCGACGCGGGCCCGACGAGCAGCCGGTAGTTGATCTCCTTGAGCCGGCCGCGGTCGATCAGCTTGAGCGCATAAGCGAGCGTCGCGAGCAGGACGGCCGGGGCGAGCAAGGCCCGCCACGGCGCCAGCCGCCACAAAGCGTGCCACAGGAACGGCCCGAAGGTCGGCCCGCGCGTCACCGTGCGGTCCATGTCGTAAATGGCGAGGGTCGCGGTCATCGCGCCTCTGCAAGCATGGAATGGCGGCAGCTGTCCATCCTACCTCCTTGCCGCACGCCGGGAATTGAAGCAGGGTTTCGCCGGCATGAGCGTCACCGAATTCAGTCCCAACGTTGAAGACGGCAGCTGTGTCCTGCGGTTCACCGGGAATCTGACGATTTTGCGGGTCCGCAAGCTCTCCGAGCAGCTCAAGGAGATCGAGGCGGACGAGATCGTCGTCGATCTTTCCGGGGTCGAGCGGATGGACACGGTCGGCGCCTGGCTGGTCCACAAGCTCGAGCGCGACCGCGGCGCCAAAATCGTCGGCGCCACGCGCGAGCAGCAATTGCTCATCGAGCATGTCACCGCCGCCGACCAGCCGGTCAAGCTGAAGCGCGAATATGTCTCGCCCTTCGTCCGCGTCGTCGGCCAGGTCGGCGCCTCGACCCAGAACATATTGTCGACGATGGTCGGCATGCTCGGTTTCTTCGGCGCCCTTATCATCTCGACCGGCCACATCTTCCGCCATCCCCGCCGCTTCCGGCTGAACGCGGTCGTCGCCCAGTTCGAGGTGGTCGGCGTGCACGCGCTCTTCATCGTCGGGCTGATGTGCTTCCTCGTCGGCATCGTCATCGCCCAGCAGGGCGCGGTCCAGCTCAGGCAGTTCGGCGCCGAGGTCTACACGATCAACCTGGTCGGCCGCTCGGCTATCAAGGAGCTGGGCGTGCTGATGACCGCGATCATGGTCGCCGGGCGCTCGGGCTCGGCCTTCGCCGCGCAGCTGGGCTCGATGAAGCTCAACGAGGAAATCGACGCGATGCGCACGATCGGCGTGTCGCCGATGGAGGCCCTGGTCTTCCCCCGCGTGCTGGCGACGGTGCTGATGATGCCCCTGCTCGGCTTCTACGCCGCGGTGATGGCAATGGTCGGCGGCGGCATCTTCTGCTGGCTGTCGCTGGATATCCCGCCGGTCACCTTCATCCAGCGCATCCAGGAGGTGGTGCCGATGACCGACCTCTACCAGGCTTTGATCAAGGCGCCGGTGTTCGGCATGATCATCGCGATGGCGGGCTGCTATCAGGGCATGCAGGTCAAGGGCAATGCCGAGGAGGTCGGCCAGCGCACCACCACCGCCGTCGTCCAGGGCATCTTCCTGGTCGTCGTGCTCGACGCCTTCTTCGCGGTCTTCTTCACCGAGATCGGCTGGCTCTGATGGCCGACAGCTCAGCTCCGATCGTCGAGGTCCACGGCCTCAGGAACAGCTTCGGCGACCAAATCGTCCATGACGGGCTCGATTTCGAGGTCCGGCGCGGCGAGATTTTCGGCGTGGTCGGCGGCTCGGGCACGGGCAAATCGGTGCTGATGCGATCGATCATCGGTCTCCAGCACCCCAACGAAGGCGAGATCACGGTGTTCGGCGAGTCGATGATCGGCCGCGACGAGGAGGAGGCCAAGCACGTCCGCCGGCGCTGGGGCGTGCTGTTCCAGGGCGGCGCCCTGTTCTCGACGCTGACCGTCGCCGAGAACATCCAGGTGCCGATCCGCGAATTCTATCCCGGCATCGACCAGGAGCTGCAGGACGAGATCGCCGCCTACAAGATTTCGATGGCGGGCCTCGCCGTCGACGCGGGCGCCAAATATCCGTCCGAGCTGTCGGGCGGCATGCGCAAGCGCGCCGGCATCGCCCGCGCGCTGGCGCTCGATCCCGAGCTTTTGTTCCTCGACGAGCCGACCGCCGGGCTCGACCCGATCGGCGCCGCCGCCTTCGACCAGCTCATCCTCGAGCTGCGCGACGCGCTCGGCCTCACCGTCTTCCTGATCACGCACGACCTCGACACGCTCTACGCGATCTGCGACCGCATCGCGGTGCTCGCCGACCACAAGGTGGTGGCGGTCGGAACGATCGAGGAATTATTGGCTTTGGACCATGAGTGGATTCAGGCCTATTTCAATGGGCCGCGCGGGCGCCGCGCCGCGCCAAGCGAGACTGAAGGGGCCCTTGCCTGATGGAAACCCGTTCGAACCAGGTCCTCGTCGGCTCCATCACCTTGGGGCTGCTCGGCGCGCTCGTCCTGTTCGTGATCTGGCTGAGCCAGATTTCGGGCGCCGGCGAGAAGAAATACGACATCTTCTTCCAGCAGTCGGTGGAGGGCCTCGCCAAGGGCACGTCGGTGACCTTCTCGGGCGTGCCGGTCGGCCAGATCGAATCGATCAACCTGGTTCCGGACAGCCCGCAATTCATCCGCGTCAGGATCAACGTCAACGGCGACACGCCGGTGCTCGAAGGCTCGACCGCGACCATCCGCGGCGTCGGCTTCACCGGCGTTTCCCAGATCCAGCTCGATCCGCCGCCAGCGCCGCCGGCCGGCCAGCGCCCGCGTCCGCGCCGCGAGATACGCTGCCCCGAGCAGAATGCGCAGTCGGAATGTCCCTATGGCGTGCCGATCATCCCGACACGCCCGGGCGCGCTGACCAGCCTGCTCAACACCGCCCCGGAGCTGCTCGAGCGGGTCTCGACGCTGACCGAGCGGCTCACCGAATTGCTCTCCGACCGCAACCAGGAATCGATCGCCGGCATCCTCGACAATCTCCAGCAGATCAGCCGCTCGCTCGCCGAGCGCTCGCCCGAGATCGCCGCGGCGCTCGCCGAGGCGCGGGTCGCGATCCGCCAGGCGGGCGAGGCGGCCGACCGGATCGGCCAGCTCGCCAACTCGACCACGCAATTGCTCGACCGCGACGGGCGGCCGCTGATCAACGATTTGCGGACGACCTTGCGCTCGGCCCAGGGCAGCATGGCCCAGCTCGAGGCGGCGATCGCCGACGCGCGGCCGGGCCTCCAGGCTTTCTCCAACCAGACCCTGCCCGAGGTCGGCCAGCTCATGCGCGATTTGCGGGCGAGCTCCGAATCCCTGCGTGAGATCACCGACCGGCTGAACCAGCAGGGCGTCGGCGGCGTCATTAGCGGCCAGCGCCTGCCCAATTACCGGCCGGGAAGAAGGAATTGACGATGCGCCTCAAATTTGCCGCCGCGGCCGCCTCGCTCCTCGCGCTTTCCGCCTGCTTCGGCGGCGCCTCGGTGCCCGATCATCTCCTCACCCTGACCTCGGCGGAGATGCGGCCGGTGGCGACGCCGCGCACCGCCGGCGCGGGCGAGGCGATCACCGTCGCCGTGCCCGCCGTGCCGCAGGCGCTGCGCACGACCCGCATTCCGGTCTATGTCAGCGACACCAGCATCCAATATCTCGAGGATGCGGCCTGGGTCGAGCAGCCCGGCGCGCTCTTCGCCCGGCTGGTCGGCGAGACGATCGCGGCGCGGACCGGCCGGGTCGTGCTCGATCCCAGCCAGTATAGCCACGATCCCGGCACCAGGCTGACCGGGACCCTGGTCAAGTTCGGCCTCGATCCGGCCGCGATGCAGGTGGTGATCGTCTACGATGCCGCCGTGGCGCGCGGGCCCACCGGCGTCGCCACCAACCGTTTCGAGGCGCGCGTGCCCGTCGCCGACGCCACCCCGGCGGCGGTCGCCCCGGCGCTCAACCAGGCCGCCAATCAACTCGCCGGCGAAGTCGCCGCCTGGGTGGGCAATTAGGGCCTGTCACCTTCCGACTTACACCGTCATTCCAGCGAAAGCTGGAATCTCTTTTCCTTTCAGCGCTTTGAAGAAGTGAGATTCCAGCTTTCGCTGGAATGACGTTTCAATCCGTCCGGGCCAAGGCCTCGAACGCGGCGACGATCTCCTTGCGCGTGATCAATTCCGGCGTCAGGGCATGGGTCAGGATGAGCCCTTCGCTGAGCGCGTGCAGCACGCGGACGAAGCGTTCGGCGGGCATCGGCAGATCGGCTTGGTCGACGAAGCGGAGCAGGTTATCGGTCGCCCAGGCATAGAGCCGGCTATTCTCCTTCTGGAGCCGCGACCGCATCTCCTCGTGGGTCAGCGCATAAAGCCGGAAGGAGAGCGCGCCGACCGCGCGCGCGCGCCGCATTTCCGCTTCGGCGGCGACTGTCTCGCCGAGGATCCGCATCTGCTCCCTCAGCGTGGCGCCGGGGCGGAAGGGCGGCGCCACCGGCTGCCAGCGGCGCTCGGCGACGGCGAGGAAGAGCGCCTCGCGGTCGCGGAAATTGCCGTAGATCGCGCCCCGGCTCATTCCGGCCCGCCGCGCCACCTCCTCGAGGCCGGTCCGCTCGAACCCCTTTTCGCCGACGACCGCCGACGCCGCCTCGATCAGCGCCTCGCGCGTGCGCGCCCGTTTGCCGCTTTCGTTTTTTGCCATGGACGCGAGGATACAGATCTGTATAAAAAACGCACGTGTATTTTTATTGGAGCGGACTTATGCATTGGGCTTTGTGGGCGGCGGGCGCGGTCATCCTGCTGCTCGCCATTGGCGGCCTGTGGGAGCGGCGGGCGGGCCGCGACTTTGCGCGCGACCATCCCGCCCCGGGCCGGATGGTCGAACTGGGCGGCGGCCGCCGGCTTCACCTATTGTGCGAGGGCGATGAGGGGCCGGTCATCGTCGTCGAGCAGGGCGCGGGCGAGCCGAGCCTGCTCTGGCGCGCGATCCAGCGCGAGGCCCGCAATTTCTCGCGCTTCTGCCTTTACGACCGGGCGGGCTATTTGTGGAGCCCGCCGGCCCCGGGGCCGCGCACCAT
This sequence comes from Allosphingosinicella sp., assembly GCA_035543935.1. Taxonomy (GTDB): domain Bacteria; phylum Pseudomonadota; class Alphaproteobacteria; order Sphingomonadales; family Sphingomonadaceae; genus Allosphingosinicella. The sequence continues at coordinate 42,637 of DATKIV010000021.1, read as the reverse complement.
CGAGGCGCGCGCCGAGGACCTCCATGCCATGATCGAGGGCGCCGGCCTGCCCGGGCCCTATGTGCTGGTCGCGCACAGCTATGGCGGGCTCGTCGTGCGCGCCTTCGCCCGGCGCTTCCCGGCGGAGACGGCCGGCCTCGTCATGGTCGACGCGATCGAGGAGAGCATCGCCTTCCATCCCGATTATCAGCGCTTCCTCGGGCGCGCGCGGCCGTTCGTCGCTTTGCTGCGCGGCGCCGCGACGGTGGGGCTGGTGCGCCTGCTCGGCACGCTGTTCGGCGGCAGGCCTCGGGATGAAGACGAGGCCGCGATGCGGGCGGCGACGGCGCGCCCCTCCTTCTACGCCGCGATCGCCGACGATATCGCTTCGCTCCGCCGCCCGGGCGAGGATTATGGCCGCCTCGGCGATCTGCCGCTGATCGTCCTCACACACGGCAAGCCGTTTCCGGGCCCGTTCGCCGCGCTCGAGCCGTTCTGGCGCGCCGGCCAGGAGCGTCACGCCGCTTTGTCGACGCGCGGCGCGCTCCGGGTGGCGGAGAGCAGCAACCATATGATCGCCGGCGACGAGCCCGAGCTGGTGATCGGGGCGCTGCGCCGGATGGTCGGGATGGTCGGTAAAGAGTGACTGTCACTCTTTATCGCGCGGCCAGCCGCCACAGCGCGTTGGAGCCGTCGGCCGAGGCGAGCGCGAGGGTGCGGCCGTCCGGGCTGAAGGCGAGGGCCATGACGTCGTCGCTATGCTCCAGCGTCGCCTGCAATGCGCCGTCCGCCACTCGCCACAGCCGCACCGCCGATCCCTTCGGGCCCTGGCCGGTCAGGCCGTGCCAGGCGGTCCAGAAGGCGCTGCGAGCCCGCCCGCCGCTCGCCAGCCAGCGTCCGTCCGGGCTGAACGCGACCGCGTAGACGTGGTCCGACCCGCCGGTCAGCGTCCGCACCAAAGCGCCGTCCGCAACCCGCCACAGCCGCACCGTCGAATCGTCGCCGCCGCTCGCCAGCAGCCGGCCGTCGGGCGAGAAAGCGACGCCGACCACGGCCTGGTCGTGGCCGGCGAGGCGCCTGACCATGCGGCCGCTGGCGACGTCCCATAGGCGGATCGACCGGTCGAAGCTGCCGCTCGCCAGCAGGCGGGAATCGGGACTGAACTCCACCGACCAGATGTTGAGCTCGTGGCCGGCGAGCGTGCGCGCGAGAGCGCCGTCGCTCGCCCGCCAGATCCGGATCAGTCTGTCCTCGCCCGCGGTCGCGAGCCATTGGCCGTCGGGCGACCAGGCCAATGTCCAGACGGTGCCGCCATGGCCCTGCAAGGCGCGGACCTGGCGCCCGTCCGCCACCCGCCAGAGGCGCGCCGTGCGGTCGTAGCCGCCGCTCGCCAGCGTCGCGCCGTCCGGCGCCACCGCGAGCGGCGAGGCGCCGCCGTCATGGACGATCGTGCCGGCAAGCCGGCCATGAGCGTCGATCAGCGCGATCCGCCCGTCGGTCCCCGCCGACGCCAGCCGGCCGTCGCGGAGGAAGGCTATGTCGCGCGCCTCGCCCTGATGATGGGCGAAGCGGCCGGCCGGGCTGGCCGCGAGCATCGCGCCGTCGGCGGCGATCGCGCGGGGCGGCAGGCCGTCGCCGCGCGCCATCAAGGTCAGCAGGAGGAACGCCGCCGCCAGCAGCAGGACGAGGACGCCGGCGATCTTGAGGACCTTCATCCGAGGCTCTTCGAGGCCTGCTCGAACACGTCCTTGCTGAGGCCCGGCGTCGCCACGATCCGCTCCAGCTCCGCGCGCATCAGCTGCGCCCGCGCCTCGCCGAAGCGGCGCCAGCGGCCGAGCGGCGGCACCAATTTGGCCGCGGTCTGCGGGTTGAGCTTGTCCTCGGCGATGATCATGTCTGCGAGGAAACGGTAGCCGCGCCCGGAGGCGTCGTGGAAGGCGCGCTGATTGACCGAGAAGGCGCCGACCAGGGAGCGCAGCCGGTTCGGGTTGGTCATCGAAAAATCCGGATGAAGGGCCAGCGCCTCGACCGCTTCGGCGGTATCGGCCCGCGTCGACAGCGCCTGCACGGTGAACCATTTGTCGAGCACCAGCGCATTGTCCCGGTAGTGATCGTAGAAGGCCGCCAGCGCCGCCGTCCGCTCGGGCGCGTCGCCGTTGACGAGGACGCCCAATGCGCCCTGCCGGTCGGTCATGTTGTCGGCCTCGTCATATTGGCGTTTGGCGAGGCCCGCCGCGTCCGCCGCGCCCGCCGCCATGATATAGCCCAAAGCGATCGTCCTCAGCCGCCGCGCGCCCTTGGCGGCCGGATTGTAGGCGTAGCGATTGGCGACGAAGCCGGCATAAGCGTCGCGCCACAGCGGCTCGAGGCGGCGCCCGAGATCGGCCCTCAGCGCCTCGCGGGCCAGGTGGATCGCGTCGGGATCGACCGCCGCCATCTGGTCGCCGACAAAGGCCTCGCTCGGCAGCAGCACCGCCTCGGCGACGAAGGCCGGATCGAGGCTCTTGTTGGTCAGCGTCTCGCGCACCGCCTCGATCACGGGTTCGTGATCGGCGGCGGCGCCAGCCACGGCACCGATCAACGTGTCGAGCATCAATTGCTGCATCGCCTCGTAGCGGGCGAAGGGATCGTCGTCGCGGGCCGACAGGAAGGCGAGCTCGGCGGCGGAGCGGTCGCTCTCGACCGTCACCGGCGCCGAAAAGCCCCGATTGACCGAGAGCACCGCCTCCTCGCCGACATCCTCGATCACCAGCTCCTGCTTCGCTTCGTCGAGCATGAACAGGCGCTCGTCATGCTTGGCCCCGCTCGTCGCCCCGAACAAAGCGAGCCTGAGCGGGATCGGCATCGGCCGCTTATGCGGCTGGCCCGGCGTCGCGGGCACCTTCTGCTCGAGCGTGACGCGGGCATTGTCGCCCTCGCGCGCGAGCCGGACGCTGACCTTGGGCGTCCCCGCCTGGCTGTACCAGAGGCGGAAGTGGGCGAGATCCTCGCCGCTCGCCTCCTCCATCGCCAGCACGAAATCCTCGCAGGTCACCGCACCGCCGTCATGGGCGGAGAAATAAAGGTCGCAGCCGGCGCGGAACCGCTCCGGCCCCAATATGGTGTGGAGCATCCGGATCAGCTCCGCGCCCTTGTTGTAGACGGTCGCGGTGTAGAAATTGGCGATCTCGATATAGGAATCGGGCCGCACCGGATGGGCGAGCGGGCCGGCATCCTCCTGGAACTGGGTGGCGCGCAGGAGGCGCACGTCCTCGATCCGCTTGACCGCTTCGGACCCCATGTCGGCCGAGAAGCTCTGGTCGCGAAAGACGGTGAAGCCCTCCTTCAGGGAGAGCTGGAACCAGTCGCGGCAGGTGACCCTGTTGCCCGACCAATTGTGGAAATATTCATGGGCGACGACGCCGGCGATGCCGTCATAATCGCTGTCGGTGGCGGTATCGGGATCGGCCAGGATGTAGCGCGAGTTGAAGATGTTGAGGCTCTTGTTCTCCATCGCACCGAAATTGAAATCGCCGACCGCGACGATGTTGAAGATGTCGAGGTCGTATTCGCGGCCATAGACCTCCTCGTCCCATTTCATCGCCGCCTTCAGCGACGCCATTGCGTGCTCGGTGCGCTCGAGATCGCCGTCGCGCACCCAGATGGCGAGATCGACCTTGCGGCCCGAGCGGGTGGTGAAGCTGTCGCGATTGGCGACGAGATCGCCGGCGACGATGGCGAACAGGTAGCAGGGCTTGGGGAAGGGATCGTGCCATTCCGCCCAGTGCCGGCCGGTGGCGGGATCCTCGCCCTTGGCAACCAGATTGCCGTTGGAAAGCAGGACCGGGAAGGCCGCTTTGTCGCCGATCAGCCTGACCTTGTAGCGCGACAGCACGTCGGGCCGGTCGGGGAAGGGCGTGATCCGTCGGAAGCCCTCGGCCTCGCACTGGCTGCACAGCATGCCGCCCGATTCGTAGAGGCCCATGAGCTGGGTGTTGGCCCTCGGCGCGATCGCGACTTCGGTTTCGACGATGGCGCTGTCGGCGTCGATCGGGATTTTGAGCACGTCCTTCTCGAACCAGTAATTGACCGGTTCGCCGCCGACGCTGACGTTGATCAGGGTCAGCCCGGACGCGTTGAGCCTGAGCGGCGCCTGATGCTCGCCGCCCCGCGCGACATGGAGCCTGGCCCGCACGATCGTCCGCGCCGCGCCGAGGTCGAACTCCACCTCGATCTCGGGCACCAGCCATTCCGGCGGCCGATAATCCTCGCGGCGCGTGACATGGGGGGCGGCGGGGGCGTTGAGGGCGTCGGGCATCGAATCGCTCTAGGCCTCAGCAAAGAGGTGCGCAATAATCGGCCGCTCGCGCGCACCGCATTGCCGCGCGGCGCCAGCGCGGCGCGGCGGCGGCGGCGCATTGGGAGTGAAAACGCTTTTTCCGGAAGGATCTAGCCATGATGACGGATCTGATTCTCGCCATCGCCCATCATTTGCTGGCCTTCGCTCTGCTCGGCATTCTCTTCGCGCAATATGCGATCGTCCGGCCCGGGCTCGCCGGCGCGGGACTGAACCGGGTGCGGATGTTCGATCGCTTCTACGGGCTGTTCGCGGGCCTCTTGATCGTCGTCGGCGTGCTGCGCGTGATTTACGGGCTCAAAGGGCCGGATTTCTACCTCGCCAATCCGGTCTTCTGGGCGAAGATGGCCGCCTTCCTCGCGGTCGGCCTGCTCTCCATCCCGCCGACCCTGCGCATCCTCGCCTGGGGCCGCCGCGCGACCGCGGATCCCGATTTCGTCGTTCCCGACGCCGAGATCTCGCGGGTCCACATTTGGCTCGGCGTTGAGCTCGCCGTCTTCGTCCTGATCCCGGCCTTCGCCGCGACGATGGCGCGCGGCATCGGCCTCTAGGCCGTGCTCGATACCCTCGCGCCCGATTGAAATGTAGGAATTGGTCTGATCTATCCTCGCCGATGGGCGCGCATCAACAGCAGCCCCTCCCCTCGACAGGGAAGCAGCGGCATCGGGACGCTCCACTGAATCCAAAGGATTTTATCGGCGGAGATGAGGGTATTTGGTGTACCTCCGGCGCCGGGAGCCGGCACCGCATGGAAGGGGACGCACAGCTGGGCGTCCCCTTCTTGCTAGACCGTGCCCAGGGCCTGGTCGAAATCGGCGATGAGGTCGTCGGCATCCTCGACGCCGATCGAGACGCGGACCAGATTGTCGGTGATGCCGAGCGCCTGCTTGCGCTCGGGCGGGACCGAGAGGTGGGTCATCGCGGCGGGCGCGCTGGCGAGGGTTTCGGTGCCGCCGAGGCTGACCGCGAGATGGGCGATCTTCAGCGCGTCGAGGAAGGCGAAGGCCTCCGTCTCGCCGCCCTTCAGATAGAGCGAGAAGGTCGAGCCGGCGCCGGTGCAATGGCGGCGATAAATGTCGGCCTGGCGCGCGTCGCCGCCCTCCTCGAGGAAGCCGAGATAGCCGACGCTTTCGACCTTGGCGTGATCGCGCAGGAAGCGGCAGACCTTGTCGGCATTCTCGCCGGCGCGGGTCATCCTGAGCTCGAGCGTCTCGAGGCTCCGGAGCAGCATCCAGGCGGTATTGGGGTCGGTGATCGTGCCGATCGTGTTCCTGAGCATGCGAATGACGTTGATCAGCTCCTTCGAGCCGGTGATCCCGCCCGCGACCAGATCCGAATGGCCGCCCGCATATTTGGTCAGCGAATAGACCGAAAGGTCGGCGCCGTGGCGCAGCGGATGGTGCCAGAGCGGGCCGAGGAAGGTGTTGTCGATCGCGATCGGCGGGCGCTCTCCGTCCGCGAAGGCGGCGTCGGCGGCGCGGCGCACCGCCTGGACGTCGACCAAAGCGTTGGTCGGATTGGCCGGGCTTTCGAGATAGATGAGCGGGACCCGGCCCATTGCCTTGGCGCGCGCGATCGTGTCGGCGATCTCGTCCTCGGTCGCGCCGGCGGGGAAATCGAGCCATTTGACGCCGAAGCGGCCGAGGATGCGGCCGATCAAAGTCTCGGTCGCCGCATAAAGCGGCCCGGAATGGACGACGACGTCGCCGGGCTGGACGAAGGCGAGCAGCAAGGTGGCGATCGCCGACATGCCGCTGGAGAAGCTCAAGGCGTCCTCGGCATCTTCCCACAGGCCGAGCCTATCCTCGAGGATTTCCTGATTGGGGCCGTTGAAGCGCGAATAGACGAGGCCCTCGGCGCCGCCCGGCCTTTTGCCGGTGACGCCCTCGAAATGGCGCTTGCCGGCGGCGGCATTCTCGAAGACGAAGGTCGAGGTCAGGAAGATCGGCGGCTTCAGCGAGCCTTCGGACAGAGCGGGGTCGAAGCCATGGCCCATCATCAGGGTCGAGGGCTTGAGCCTGCGGCCGCCAAGCTCCAGCACGTCGGGCTTGGGGCGACGACGAGGGGTCGCCCCGCTGAGGTCGGATTCGTCGGTCATTCTTGCGTCTCCTTGCACCCACTTGCTCATCGCTGAGTAGGGACCGAGCCGAGTCGCGGAGAGACCGGCTCACCGGCCGTTCGCAAGGGAGCGGCCCGGGGGTGAGGTCTGTTGCCCACCGGCTCCCTAGCCGATTGTGCGCCGCTCTCGCTAGGGTCTATTCGGGCAAAGCGATGAGCGAGATCTGCCGGCCGTAACTGGGCTCGCCGCGATGGGTGGCGCGGCGGTAGGAGTAGAAGCGATCGGCGTCCGCATAGGTGTCGAGCCCGAGCGCCTCGGCGCAGATAATTCCGGCTTCCGCGAGGCGGGCGAGGACATAGGCTTCGATATCGAACTGGTGATGGCCCTCGCGGCCGGGGGTGAAGAAGCGTTCGTTGGCGGGGTCGGCCTCGGCGAAGCGGCGGAGGAAGGCCTCGTCGACCTCGTAGCTTTTGCGGGCGATGACCGGGCCGATCGCGGCGGTGATTCGCTCGCGGCGAGCGCCGCGGTCCGCCATCGCCGCGACGACCGATTCGATCACGCCGGAAAAGGCGCCCTTCCAGCCGGCATGGGCGGCGCCGATCACGCCGGCCTCGCGGTCGGCGAGCAGCACCGGCGTGCAATCGGCGGTAAGGATGCCGAGGACGAGGCCGGGACGATCGGTGACGATAGCGTCGGCCCTGGGGCGGCCATCGCCGGGCCAGGGCGCGGCCGCATAGAGCGCGTCGGGCGAATGGACCTGGTGGACCGTGACCAGGGCGGCGCCCGGCGCCACCGCCGCCACGGCGCGCCGGCGATTCTCCAGGATTGCGTCGCGGTCGTCGTCCGAGCCCAGGCCGACATTGAGCCCGGCATAGGCGCCCGTCGAGACGCCGCCCTTGCGGCCGAGAAAGCCGTGCGGGAGTCCGTCCAGGCTGGCGGCGCGGATGATTTCGACGCCGCTCATCCAAGGTCGAGCCGCATCACGGGGTCGTTATAGGTCCGCGTGCCGAGCTGGAACGGCGCCGCGCCGACGGTGACGAAGCCGTGGCGCCGGTAGAAGGCGGCCGCGCGGTCGCCACGCTCCCAGACGCTGAGGAACAAGGCCGGCGCGCCCTCGGCCCGCGCGGTTTCGATCACCCAGAGCATCAGCGCCGCCGCGACGCCCGCGCCCTGCCAGGGCGCCAGCACGTAGAATTGCTTGATCTCCAGCGTCCCCGCGGGATGATAAACCGGCAGCGCCATCGGCGCCAGCTTGACGTAAGCGATGACGCCGCCCTCCGCCTCGGCCAGCCGGATCCGGATCGCGGAATCGCCAAGCTCGGCGGGCAGGCCGCCGGGGCCGAACTTGCGATCGAGATGAAGCGCCATGTCGGCCGGATCGAAATGGGCGCCGAACGTCTCGGCGAACACGCGCCGCCCGGTCGCGGCGAGCGCCGGGCCGTCGGCGGGGACGGCGTCGCGATAGACGATGCTCACAGTTTGAGCCGCATGATGATGTCCTCGTCTGCGTGGCTGCCGACCATGAAGGCGTAGACGCCGACCGCTTCGAAGCCGTAGCGCGCGTAAAAGGCCCTGGCGCGGTGATTGTCGGTGAAGACCGAGAGAAAGAGTTGAGCCGCGCCGCGCCGCCGCGCTTCGTCGAGCACCCAGGCCATCAGGACATGCGCGACGCCGGCGCCCTGCCAGGGCTTCAGCACATAGAGCTGGCGCAGCTCCGCGGTCGGCCCCTCGACCTCGAACGGGAGCGAAGGCGGGCCGACCTTGGCGAAGCCCGCCGCTTCGCCGTCCGCTTCGGCGATGCGGACCGAAAAGCGCGGATCTTCGAGCTCGCCCCGCCAATTGGCCTCGCTGTGATTGACCAGGAAGGCGGCGAGATTCTCGGGCGTGTAGAGATGGCCGAACGTCTCGGTGAAGCTCTCCGGCCCGATCCGCGCCATCAGCGCCGCGTCGGCGGCGGTGGCGTCGCGATAGGCGATGGCGCTCATCGCAAGCCCACGGGCTCGGGCCATGACGGAGCGCTGAGCGCCATCGCCCGGAACAGCCGCCCCATGCGCCCCGGCGAGGAGAGCCGGTCGCGCGCCTCCGCGATCTCCCCCGCCCTATCCGGCGTTCTTTTGGCGAGCGCGGCGGCGCGCAGAGGCAGCCCCATGGCATCGAGCCAGTCGCCCTGCGCGACCGGGCCGGAGACTCGAACGCCATGCGCCGCCCCGGCGAGCGCGGAAAAATCGACATGGGCGCTGAGGTCGCGCTCGCCCGGCGCCTCGAACGGATCGGCATAAGAATGGCGGGAGACGGATTGAAGCGTGTCGCCCCTGCCGGCCCGGTCGTGGCCGTAATCGACGATCAAAGCGGCGCCTCCCTGGCGCGCGAGGCGACGGGACAGATCGCCGACGATGGCGAGCGACACGGGTGAGCGCTCGCTCTCCACCTCACCGAGCGGGACGAACCGGCCCTCACGCCAGTCGACGGTTCGAATCCGTCCCGGGGAGACATTTTGTTCGACCGGAAGCGCATCGAAAAATTCATTGGCGACCACCAGAAGAGGCCCCTCGTCGGGCAATGTCGACAGGTCGCCGTGCCAGACCGCGCCCGGCACCCGCTCCGCCTGGGCGTCGCGCAGCGCCGGGCTGGTCTCGACCAAGTGGACGGCCGGTTCGAGGCCGGCGGCGCGCATCGCCCGCAGCGCATCCGCCGCGAGCGTGCCTCGGCCCGGGCCTAGCTCGACATAGACCGCGCCCTCCGGCCGGCCCGCGCGCTGCCACAGATCGGCGAGCCAGATCCCGACCAGTTCGCCGAACATCTGGCTGATCTCGGGCGCGGTGACGAAATCGCCGGCCGCGCCGAACGGGTCGCGGGTCGCATAATAATGCGCGTTCGCCTCCGCCATAAAATCGGCGACCGGGATCGGCCCCTCCTCGGCGATGCGGCGCCTCAGCCTGCGCTCAAGCGGGCTGCTCATCGGCCGGCACCGGCTGGACCCGGCCCTCGCGCTTGTTCGCGGTCAGCACCAGATAGACGCCACCGAGGATCATCGGAACCGACAGCCACTGGCCCATGTGGAGGCCGGTCGTCTGGGCGAAGCCGACGAGATGGGCGTCGGGCGCTCGGATGAATTCGAGGCCGAAGCGGACCAGGCCGTAAACCAGGATGAAGGCGCCGACGAGCTTGCCCGGCTGATAGCGGGCCCGCGTCTTCCAGAACATGACCCAGAGCAGGATCATCAGGAAGAGGCCCTCGAGCAAAGCCTCGTAGAGCTGGCTCGGGTGGCGCGGCGGGCCCAATATGGCCATGCCGTCGGCCACTTCGGGGAAGCGCACCGCCCAGGGCACATTGGTCGGCGCGCCCCACAATTCGCCGTTCACGAAATTGGCGAGCCGGCCCAGGAACAGGCCCGGCGGGATGCAGCAGGCGACATAATCGTGGACCCGCAGCCAATCGAGCTTCTTGCGCCAGGCGAGGAACAGGATGGCGAGGCTGACCCCGATGACGCCGCCGTGGAAGGACATGCCGCCATCCCACAAGCGCACGATCTCGATCGGATTTTGGAGATAATCGAGCGGCTTGTAGAAGAGGACGTAGCCGAGCCGGCCGCCCAGGATGATGCCCAATGTCGCGTAGAAAGCGAGGTCATCGGCGTGGCGGCGGGCCATGGGCGCACCCGGCGCGCGGATCAGCTTCAGCAGATACCACCAGCCGATGATGATTCCGAACAGATAGGCGAGGCTGTACCAGCGGAGCTGAAACCAGCCCCATTCGAACAGCACCGGATGCAGGCCGAGATCATTGTAGCTGATCGCCCCGCTTGCTGTTGCCATCGATGTCAGTAGCGCGTCGATCAAGGCTTCCCCCTTCCGGTTCGCGCCTTCATAGAGGGGGGAGAAAAAAAGGCAAAGCGGAGACGACCCGAGGCATGGCGAGCGATCTCGACCGCAAATATGACGCGGTCCTGGCCGAGCAGATCGGCGCCGGCGGGCGCTTCCGGATCGACCGCGACGAGGAAGGCCGCGCGGTCGTCGGCAATTTTCCGGCGACGCTGCCGGCCTTATTCCAGGCGTTCAGCGCGCTCCACGCCGCCACCGAAGGCGTGATCGCCGGGCCTGAGCGGCTGACCTTCGCCGCGCTCGACGCCCGCTCGGACCGGCTGGCGCGGGTGCTGGCCGGAAGCTGGGGCGTCGCCAAGGGCGACCGCGTCGCCATCGCGATGCGCAATTGCCCGGCCTGGATCCTCTCCTACATGGCGGTCTTGAAAGCCGGCGGGATCGCGACCCTGATCAACGGCTGGTGGCAGGCCGACGAGATGCGCCACGCGCTCGATCTTTCGGCGCCCGAATTGATCATCGCCGACGAGACCAGGGCGAAATTGCTCAAGGCCGGCGGCTGCACGATCCCGACCGTGGCGCTGCCGGTCGCCGGGCCGCTCGACGCCGCGCTGGCGCCGCTGCTGGCGCGCACGGACGAGGCCGACCTCCCCGAAATCGCGCCCGGGGATGACGCCACCATATTGTTCACCTCGGGCTCGACCGGCCTCGCCAAGGGCGCGGTCTCGACCCACCGGGCCGTCACCACGGGCACCTATGCCTACACGCTTGGCCTCGCCGTGCTGCTCGGCATCAAGGAGCGCGACAACGACCCGCCGCCCAACCCGCCCAAGACCCTGGTCAACGTGCCCCTCTTCCACGTCACCGGCGAAGTGCCGGTCCTGCTCAACAGCTTCGTGATCGGCCGGACCATGGTGCTGATGCCAAAATGGGATGCGGGCGAGGCGCTCAGGCTGATCGAGAAGGAGACGATCACTTATTTCGTCGGCGTGCCGACGATGAGCCTCGAATTGATGCAGCATCCCGATCTCGGCCGCTACGATTTGTCCTCGCTGACCGACATCGCCGCGGGCGGCGCGCCCCGGCCGGTCGCCCATGTCGCCCGGCTCGAGGACAGCTTCCGCGGCGCCCAGCCGGCGCTCGGCTACGGCCTGACCGAAACCAATGCGGCCGGCTGCGGCAATTTCTGGTCGAACTATCACGACAAGCCCGCCTCGACCGGCCGCGCCCAGCTGCCCTTCGTCGAGCTCGCCATATTGGGAGAAGGCGATCGCCACCTCCCGACCGGCGAGCGCGGCGAGGTGGCGATCCGATCGGCCTCGAACATCCGCGGCTATTGGGGCGACGAGGCCGCGACCCGCGCCGCCTTCACCGCGGACGGCTATTTCAAGAGCGGCGACATCGGTTATCTCGATGAGGACGGCTATCTGTTCATCGTCGACCGCAAGAAGGACATCATCATCCGCGGCGGCGAGAATATCGCCGCACAGGAGGTCGAGGCGGCGATCTACGCGCATCCCGCCGTCTCCGAGGCGGCGGTGTTCGGAATTGCCGACGAAAGGCTGGGCGAGGTTCCCGTCGCCCTGGTCTATTGCGAGAAGGAGAGGCTCGACGCCGAAACCTTGCGAGACTTCCTCGCCGGCCGGCTCGCCCCGTTCAAGCTGCCCGCATTCATCCGCTTTTCGGACCAGCCGCTGCCCAAGCTCGGCACCGGCAAGATCGACAAGGTCTCGCTGCGCGCGCAATATCGCGACGCGGTCGCCACGCCCGCCTGAGCCGTCCGGACGGCGCGACGCAACCGCAGGGCCGCTTGTTCATTGTTGCGGCGAGGAGAAAGACATGAAGAGCCTCACCCTCACCGCCGCCGTCGGCCTCGCTTTGGCCCTGTCCGGCTGCGGCGACACCACGCCGCCCAACGCCCAGGCGCCCGCGATCACCATCGCCAACCCCGGCAGCGACCGGCTCAAGACGCTGTCGCCGCTCAACCAGCGGATCGGGTTGCTGCACGCGATCACGCAAAGCGGCAAGAGATGCGGGCGAGTCCTCACCGGCGTCTATCAGCAGCGCCATGAGAATCTCGCAATGTGGGTCGCGATCTGCGAGGGCGGCAAGGCCTGGGCGGTGTTCATCGCGCCGACCGAGGACATCCAGGTCAGCGACTGCGCCGAGCATCGCCAGCTCGGCCTGCCGCTGTGCCGCCCCGTCCCCCCGCTCCCGGCCGACCCCGGCGCGCCGCCCGGCACCGAGGTCAATGCCAGCGAGATCGAGGCGGCGAACCGGAACCTGACCAACGGGCTCTAGAGCGGCGTCGAACGTCGCCCCGGCTTGACCCGGGGTCCACCTTCTTGTGGCGCGATGGGAAAGAAGGTGGAAGCGGATCAGGTCCGGCCTGACGAAATAGCCTCAATCTGCCCGCAGTCCGCTAGAAGCCGCGCGCCGGAAGCTCGTCGCGCTCGGCCGTAATTGGGAAGAGCCGGAAATCGCGCGACACGGTCGCCCCCGCGACTGCCGTCACCCTTCGGCTGGAGGCGGCATAGCTCCGCTTCGAGGCCCGGATCCTGACGGTGCCGGAGCGATCGACGGTCAGGCGATATTGTCCCCGATCGTCGGTTGCGGTCCTGAGGTCGCTGCCGTCGATCGCCACGTTCGCCCCGGCCAGCGGGCGGCCGCCCTCATCGGTCACGCGGCCGACGACGGCGCCGGTCTGGGGGATCGCCGCGGCGGGCACGACCAAGGCGAGGAACGGGAGCAACCTCTTCAGCAATTCTCGTATTTCCAGTTGCGGCGCTTGCCTTCGGCGAGCCATTCGATCGTCAAAGCGAGGCGTTTGGCGCGAGTTTCGTCGCGCTTCGCCTCGGTCACCCATTCGACATATTCGCGTTGGCAGGAGGGCGAGAAAGCGTCCCAGGTCGCGGCGGCGGCGGGCGCCGCGTCGATCGCCGCGCGCAGATCCTGGGGCACGGCGAAGGGCGCCTTCACCGTCTTGTTGCGGACCGGCTTCACGCCTTCGTCGACCAGCTTCATCGCCTTCTTCGTGAGCTCCATGAGCGTCGCGCGCGGCGGCAGATCGTCGAGCGAGGTCAGCCGGCCGAACTGGCCCATCGCGCTTGCCTGGGCGGGATCGGCCTCGAGCACCTGGCTGCCGCTCCAATAGCCGAAGGTCGCGTGCGCCTTGAACGCGGCGAAGCCGGCGAGGATCTTGCCCTTGTACATGAACGAGGGGCAGCTCCACTTCAGCGTCTCCTCGCAATCGGGGCAGGCGGCATGGACGATGTCGCGCAAATGGCACAGGATCGGCCGGGCGAAATCCGCCTGGCGCTCGATATAGGCGTCGATCCTCGGGTCCGTCTTCATCCTAATCCTCCCCTTGTCCTGCGGCGGGAAGATGACTCCGATTGCCGCTTTGCTCAAGTCGCGGCTCCGCAACGGGGGCTCAAGCCGCCGCGGCGACCCGCGCCCGCGCCGCGCGCAGGCCCTCGACGCTGAAGATGGCGAGCGCGATCCAGATCGCGCCGAAGCACAGAGCATGGGCGCGGGTGAAGGGTTCGCCAAAGGCGAGCACCGCGAGCAGGAATTGCAGCGACGGCGCGATATATTGGAGGAAGCCGAGCGTCGAATAAGGCAGTCTTTTCGCCGCGGCGGTGAACAGCAGCAGCGGGATCGCCGTCACCGCGCCGCCCAGGATCAGCAAAGCGTCGGTGCCCGTCCCGACTACGCCGAAGCCGCCGAAGCCCTGGATCTGCAGATAGACCACCCAGGCGAGCGAGACCGGCGCGAGGATCGCGGTTTCGACCCACAGGCCTTCGAGCGCGTCGACCGGCGCGACCTTGCGCAGGAAGCCGTAGGTGGCGAAGCTCGCCGCCAAAGTGAGGCTGATCCAAAGGCCTGACCCGGCGCCGGCGGCGAGCACCGCGACGCCGGCGCCGGCGAGCAGGCAGGCGAAGATTTGCGGCCGGCTGAGCCGCTCCTTGAGGAGCAGGACCCCGAGCAGGACGTTGACCAGGGGGTTGAGATAATAACCGAGGCTGCCCTCCAGGACATGGCCGCTGACGATCGCATAGATATAGACCAGCCAGTTCACCGCGATCAGCAATGCGGTGACGAGGAGCGTGATCAGCACCTTCGGCGTCGCGAGCGCGGCGCGGATGGCGGGCCAGCGGCGCAACAAGGTCGCCAATGCGCCGAGGAAGACCAGCGACCACAGGATGCGATGGGCGACGATTTCGGTCGGCGCGACGCCGGCGAGCAGCTTGAAATAAAGCGGCATCACCCCCCAGATCGCGTAGGCGGCGAGGCCGAGCAGGATGCCGGCGCGCTTGCTGTCTATCCCCTGGGACATCGCGGCGCGGTAGAGAAGCGCATGCGCCGCTTCAAGCGCGGCGGTTGTGGTCGCGGCCCGGCGGGGCTATTTCCCATCGCCGGCCAGGAGGAAATCGCCATGTCCCGCTCGAACCCGTTCATCGCCGCGGGCGCCGCCGCCACGCTCGCGCTGGCCGGTTGCGGCGCACCGGCCGAGAACGAGGCCGCGGCGAACCGCAACGCCGTCGCCGAGAGCAGGACCGAGAACGGCCAGCTCACCGTCCGCGCGCAGGGCGTCGACCTCAAGATCGACCTCCCCCCGCCGCTGCGCCGCATGGCCGGCGACCGGGACGGCGCCTTCCTTTATCCGGGCGCCGTCGCGGGCAGCGGCGACCGGGGCGATCGCTTCCACAGCGACGACTCGCCCGACGTCGTGGCGCGCTGGTATCGGGATCCGGCGCGCGCCCCCCGCTTCGCGATCACCATCGTCGAGCGCCAGGGCCCGGCTTTTGTCCTCACCGGCACCGCCCGGGGCGGCGACGGGCTCCGCATTCGGCTGACGCCGGGCGCGCGCGGCGAGGGAACCGACGGGCAGATCACCCTCTCCGCCACCGAATGATGGCCGAGCCGCTCGCCGATCCGGGGGAAGTCCGCGCCCATCTCGTCGCGGCGGCGAAGGCCGGGACGGCGCTCAGCTATGGCGCTTTGCTCGAGCATCTCGGCTACCGTTTCTCGCGGCCGAAAATGCGGGCGCTCTGCGCGATGCTCGGCGAGATCGACCGCGAGGCAGAGGCGCGCGGCGAGCCCGAGCTCGCGGTTCTGGTGGTGCGGGCGAGCGACGGCATTCCGGGCCAGGGCTGGTGGGTGGCCGGCGGCGGCGCGGGGCGCGGCTATGAAGGGCCCTGGGAGGGCCCCGAAGCGGCGCGCTTCATCGCGCGCGTGCAGGCGCGGACCTTTGCATTCTGGCAGTCCCCTTCCGGGACAATCGCCCGCAAGGGCCCGCATTAACCATCTTCGCTCACCCATTGGTCGGCGGATTGCGGCATAGGGGTGGCGAAGAGGATTTGCCCATGTCCCGCCACGCCGGCCTTCTCCTTCGCGGCCTCGGCCCTGCCGGCCTGCTCGCGCTTGCCGCCTGCGGCGGCGGCGGCGGCAACAACCTCGCCGCGATCGACAACGAGCTCGTCGCCAACAGCGTCGATCCGGCGCTGACCAGCGCGCTCGAGGACCAGATCGCGGTCGACAACAACCTCAACCAGCAGGCCCACCCCAATTCGGCCCGCCCGCCCGAAACCCCGGTCCAGGCGCAATATCCGGCCGACGCCGGGCCCGGCGAGAGCGGCGGCGCCCGCGCCCAGCGCGCCGCCGCCAGCGGCGGACCTGCCGCGCCGCCCTCGGCCGCTTCCTGCGGCGGCGCCTTCGATTACGGTCCGCAATGGACAAGCCGGATGCCCGCCGAATTCCCCGCTTATCCTGGCGGCCGCGTCACCGAGGCGGCCGGCAACGACCATGGCGATTGCCGCATGCGCGTCGTCACCTTCACCACCGGCGACCCGCCCGGCCGCGTGCTCGAACGCTACCGTTCGCTGGCCGCGCGCGGCGGCTATTCGGCGGAGCAAAGGCAACGCGGCGGCGACCAGGTGCTGGGCGGGACGCGGGACGAAAGCGCTTATTACCTGATCGTGACGCCGGCCGGCGGCGGTTCGGAAGTCGCGCTGATCGTCAATAACGGGCGGTAACGGCCCGCCACTGGCGGAGCGCGGCCCGCATCGCTACATCGCGGGCCATGCCCAATCTCCTCATCGTCATGCTGGGCGGCGCGATCGGCGCCGGGCTGCGCCATCTGGCCGGCGGCGCCCTGCTGGCGCGGCTCGGGCCGGGCTTTCCGTGGGGGACTTTGTTCGTCAACCTCGCCGGCGGCCTGTTGGTCGGCCTCTTGACCGGCTGGTTCGTGCGCGGCGGCGCCAACGAGGCGATGCGCCTGTTCCTCGCCGTCGGAATTCTCGGCGGCTTCACCACCTTCTCGGCGTTCAGCCTCGAAACCTTCCTGATGGTCGAGCGCGGCGAGATCGGCATCGCCGCCGCTTATGCGGGGATTTCGGTCGTTGGCTCGGTGGCTTTGCTCTTCGCCGGCCTGTGGCTGATGCGGGCGGCGCCGGGATGAGCGCCGCCGAAGTCCGCAGCTTCGCGGTGAGCGCGGAGGATGACGGAATCAGGCTCGACCGCTGGTTCCGGCGCAACCTGCCCGAAATCAGCTTCGGCCAGGTGTCGCGATGGGCGCGGACCGGGCAGTTGCGCGTCGACGGCAAGCGCGCCACGCCGGGCGACCGCATTCTCGCCGGCCAGTCGATCCGAGTCCCGCCGCAGGGCGAGGAGGAGGCGCCGGCCGCACCGAAGAAGCCGGCGCCCAAGCGCGAGACGCTGAGCGCCGACGAGATCGAGTTCGTCCGCGCGCTCGTCATCCACCAGGACAAAGCGGCGATCGTCGTCAACAAGCCGCCCGGCCTCGCCACCCAGGGCGGCACCAAGACGAAGGACCATCTCGACCGGCTGCTCGACGGCCTCGCCGAGGGAGACGCGCCACGGCCCAAGCTGGTCCACCGGCTCGACAAGGACACGTCGGGGGCATTGGTGGTGGCCCGTACTCCACGCGCTGCCGCCTTCTTCTCGAAGAGCTTTTCCGGGCGGACGGCGCGCAAGGTCTATTGGGCTTTGGTCGTCGGCGTGCCTTCGATCGACGACGGCATGATCGAGCTGCCGCTCGCCAAGCAGCCGGGCTCGGGCGGCGAAAAGATGCATGTCGACGAGAAGGAAGGGCTGCCTGCGCGAACCCGCTACCGCGTCATCGAGCAGGCCGGCAACCGCACCGCCTGGGTCGAGCTCCAGCCCTTCACCGGCCGCACCCACCAATTGCGGGTCCATATGGAGGCGATCGGTCACCCCATCGTCGGCGACGGCAAATATGGCGGCCAGGACGCCTTCCTGACCGGATCGATCAGCCGCAAGCTCCATCTTCACGCGCGGCGGCTGCGCATCGACCATCCCGACGGCGGCCAGATCGACGTCACCGCGGAGCTGCCCGACCATTTCGCCGCGAGCATGGCCTCATTGGGCTTCGACCTTTCGCTCGGCGACCTGCCGCTCGACGAGGTCAAATATTCCGAGACGGCCGAAGGCAAGCGCAAGGCGATCTCGGCCGCCGCCAAATCGCGCCGCAAGGACCGCAAGGGCGAGCGCCGCTCGCGCCGGCGCGGCTGATGCACCCGAACCGCGCCTTCGCCTGGGATGATCGCGACGACATGCTGGCCTTCGTCGCCGACATCGCCTTCTGCACCGTGGCAGCCGAGGGGCCGACGGTCGCGCACGCGCCGGTCGTCGTCCATCCGCCGAACCGCATCCGCTTCCACATAGCGCGCGGCAACCGGGCGAAGCTCGACGGCCGCCGCGCCATCATTTCGTGCCTGGGCCCCGACGCCTATGTCAGCCCCGACTGGTACGGCACGCCCGAGCAGGTGCCGACCTGGAACTATCTCGCCGTCGAGGCGGAGGGCCCGCTGCGCCGGCTGGACGAGGATGAGCTCGCCGCCCTGCTCGACGACCTGAGCGCCGCCCACGAGGCCCGGCTGGCGCCCAAGCCCGGGTGGACCCGCGCCAAGATGAGCCCCGGCCGCTTCGAGGCGATGCTGAAGGCGATCATCGGCTATGAGCTGGCGATCGAGGACCTGCGCGGCACCAGGAAGCTCGGCCAGCATAAGAGCGAAGCCGAGCGGCATGGCGCCGCCGAGGGCCTCGCGCCGTTCAACCCCGCCCTCGCCGCCCTGATGCGGCCCGACCCGAAAGCCACGCCATGACCCCCGAACGAGACGAAGCCTATTGGCGCAACCGCTTCATCGTCATGAACCTTATCCGGATCGGCGCGACCGCAATGGTCCTGTTCGGAATCATGCTGTGGCAGAGCGACCTGATCGTCCGGGGCGGCTCGATCATCGGCCTGCCGATCGCTTTGGTCGCTTTGGTGGCGAGCTTCTTCGCGCCCAAATCCTACGCCCACCGCCACCGGACGCCGCCGGCCCCGTGAAGCGCTTCTACAAGGAAGCGACGGTCGGCGAGGGGAACCGGATCCTGCTCGACGGGCGGCCGGTGCGGACGCCGGGCCGGGTGCCGCTGGCCCTGCCCAATGCCCGGCTCGCCGAGGCGATCGCCGATGAATGGACCGCGCAGGGCAAGGATATCGACCCGCGCGCGATGCGGCTGACCGGCCTCGCCAACGCCGCCATCGACCGGATCGCGCCCGACCCCGCCGCCTTCGCGCAGGGGCTCGCGGCCTATGGCGAGAGCGACCTGCTCTGCTACCGCGCCGACGGCCCGGCGGCGCTGGTCGCGCGCCAGATTGAAATGTGGGAGCCCCCCCTCGCCTGGGCACGGGCGCGCTACGATGTGAAGTTCGAGGTCGTCGCCGGGATCATCCACAAGCCCCAGCCGCCCGAGACCGTCGCGCGCCTCGCCGCCGCTCTGGCCGCGCGCGACCCGTTCGAGCTGGCGGGCCTGTCGCCCCTCGTCACCATCTCCGGCTCGCTGATCGTGGCGCTGGCGCTGGCCGAGGGCGCGATCGGCCTCGACGCCGCCTGGGCCGCCGCCGCGCTCGACGAGCTATGGCAGGCGCAGAATTGGGGCGAGGACGCGGACGCCGCCAGGGCGCTCGCCGCCCGCCGCGCCGATTTCGCCGCGGCCGCGCGGTTTTTGAGCTTGCTTGATCCCCTTGCCCGCTCATCCTGAGTAGGGACCGAGCGAAGTCGAGGGCCCGTATCGAAGGACGCTTCAGGGCTCTTCGCGCGCGTCCCTGGTTGCCGCGACGACCTCCTCGGGCGGCGCCTTCAGGAACCAGGCGACGATCACGCCGGCCGCCGCCAGCATCAGCGCGTCGGCGATGAAGGCGTAGAGGAAATGCGGCCAATCGTGATGGTAATAAAGCGGCTCGCCGAGATTGGTGAAGGCGGCCCCGGCAATGCCGATGATCGCCGCCACCCGCGCCCGCGATCCGAAATCCCGCACCCGCCCGTCTATGCCGATCAAGGCCAGGCCGATGAGCAAGGCGATGGCGAAGTTGAACACGAAGCCCTTGCCGATCGTCGCCGGATCGAGGGCGGCCACGAAGCCGCTGCTATTATAGTGGACGGTGGCGATCGGGCCGTTGCCGTACATCGCCGTCTGGCCGCCCGAACGCGTGTCGTCGGGGATCATATAGGTGCCGGTTTGCGGCAGATTCGCCTTCAGCGCCTGCTGGATGGCGAGCGCCGGCACGTCGTCGACGCTCTTGTTCGCCAGGTTCTTGAGGCCCAACGGCCCGAAGAAGACGAAGCCGATGATGAACATCGCGATCGCCGCGACGAACGAGCCCCAGACCACGCGGATCATGACGTCCTCCCCCTGCCTGTCGGGTGGGAAGCTACACCTTTTGCACTGGATGGGGACAGTCACTTTCGGCACGAAGTGCGAAGCGACGCACCGGGCAGCCGAAAGTGACTGTCCCCGGCCCCGTCCCCGATCAGACGATCAGCTCCCGGACGAAATCGTGGAGGAAGACTCGCCGCGTCGCCTTGAGCCGCTCGGCTTTCAGGATGTTGTGGACGAGCTCGCGGCACTTCACGGCGTCGTTGTTGATCAGCACATAATCATATTCGGCCCAGTGGCTGATCTCGGTCTCGGCGCGGTCCATGCGGCGCTTGATGACCTCGTCCGAATCGGTGCCCCGCGCGCGCAGCCGCCGCTCCAGCTCCGCCATCGAGGGCGGCAGGATGAAGACCCGGACGATGTCGGGATCGACCTGCTTCAATTGCTGCGTGCCCTGCCAGTCGATGTCGAGGAGGACGTCGCGGCCGCCCTCGATCACCTTCATCACCTCGCGCTTCAGGGTGCCGTAGCGAAAGCCGAAGACGTGCGCCCATTCGAGGAACTCGCCTTGGGCGACCATCGCGTCGAATTCGGCGTCGGTGACGAAATGATAGTCCTCGCCGTCGACCTCGCCGGGCCGGATCGGGCGGGTGGTGGCGGAAACCGACATGGCGACGCCGTCGTCCGCCTCCATCAGCATCCGGGCGATCGTCGACTTGCCCGCGCCCGACGGGCTCGACAGCACGAAAAGGAGGCCCCGCCGCTGGAAGGCGCTTGCGATTTCCATGGGGGCTAGTGGCGGAGGCGGCATATCCCCGTCAAGGGCAGACGCGCGTCAAATATTCGCTAAAGTCGCGCACCATGGGGCGGATGGTGGCGTTGCTCAGGGCGGTGAATGTGGGCGGACGAAAGCTGCCCATGGCCGAGCTGCGCGCGCTCTGCGCGGGGCTCGGCTGGGAGGACGTCGCCACCTATATCCAGAGCGGCAATGTCGTCTTCACCGCTGGCGACAAGCCCGGCGCGCTCGAGAAAACGCTCGAAGGCGCCGTCGCCAGACGCTTCGGCTTCGATTCGCCGGTTATCATCCGCACCGCCGCGCAATGGGCCGAATATCCGCCAGCCAACCCCTTCTCCGAGGCGGCGCGAGATGAGCCCAACCGGCTGATGCTGCTGCTGTCGAAGAGCCCGCCTGCCGGGGGCGCCGAGGAGGTCATCCAGGCGCGGGCGGCCGCGGGCGAACGGGTGAAGCGCGCCGGCGACGCGCTCTGGTTCCATTATCCCGAGGGCGCCGGCACGTCGAAGCTGACGCCGTCGCTGATCGACCGCGCCGTCGGTTCCCCGGCCACCGCGCGCAACTATCGCACCGTGGTCACGCTGCTGGACATGTTGCGGGCGTGACGGCCAGGCTCATCGAGCGCCGCTACTGGTTCGTCGCTGTGGCCATCGTCGCGGCGATGGCGGCGGCGCTGCTCGTGATGGGCCGCTCGCCGATCTGCCCGTGCGGCACGGTGCGTTTCTGGGTCAACGAGGTGAACGGGCCCGACAACAGCCAGCATATCGCCGACTGGTACGTGCCGAGCCACATCATCCACGGTTTCCTCTTCTACCTCGCCGGATGGCTGCTGCTCCGAGTGCGGACCGAGCCCGGCCACCGGCTGATCCTCGCCGTCGCAATCGAGGCGGCATGGGAGATTTTCGAGAACAGCCCATTCGTCATCGACCGCTATCGCGAGGCGACGATCGCCTTGGGCTATACCGGCGACAGCGTGCTCAACTCGATTTCCGACGTCGGCTGGATGATGCTCGGCTTCGGCATCGCGCGGCGGCTGCCGGTCTGGGCGACGGTCGCGCTCGCGCTCGCCTTCGAGCTCCTGACCCTGTTCGTCATCCGCGACAATCTGACCCTCAACGTGCTGATGCTGGTCGCGCCCAACGACGCGGTCCGGGCCTGGCAGGCGGGCGGCTGACGGAAGCTGCATGGGGGACAGTTGCTCGTAACTGTCCCCGGTTGCGCCGGGATTTACCGCCCCAGCATGTTCTCCGGCTTCACGACGCGGTCGAAGACGCCCTCGTCGACCAGGCCGAGGACGATGCCGGCCTCCTTGAGGGTGAGGCCGTTCTCATGGGCATATTTGGCGATCTTGGCGGCATTGTCGTAGCCGATTTCGGGCGCCAGCGCGGTGACCAGCATCAGCGAGCGGTTCATCAGATCGGCGATGCGGGCCTCGTCGGGCGCCATTTCGTCGAGGCAGCGCGCGGTGAAGCTTTCCATGCCGATGCTGAGCAATTCGATCGAGCGCAGCACCGCCGCGCCGATCAGCGGCTTGAACACGTTCAGCTCGAGATGGCCCTGGAGGCCGCCGATGGTGACCGCGACATGATTGCCCATCACCTGGGCGGCGACCATGGTCAGGCTCTCGCACTGGGTCGGGTTGACCTTGCCGGGCATGATCGAGCTGCCCGGCTCGTTCTCGGGCAGCCGCAATTCGCCGAGCCCGCAGCGCGGCCCCGAGCCGAGCAGGCGGATGTCGTTGGCGATCTTGGTCAGCGACACGGCGATGACGTTGAGCGCGCCCGACAGCTCGACCAGCGTGTCGTGCGCGGCCAGCGCCTCGAACTTGTTTGGCGCGGTTTCGAACGGCAGCCGGGTCAGCTGCGCGATCTCGGCCGCGAACCGCTCGGCGAAGCCCCTGGGCGCGTTGAGGCCGGTGCCGACGGCGGTGCCGCCCTGGGCGAGCTGGTAGAGCCGGGGCAGCACCGCCTCGACCCGCGCGATCCCCGATTCGATCTGGAAGGCATAGCCCGAAAATTCCTGGCCGAGCGTCAGCGGCGTCGCGTCCTGGAGGTGGGTGCGGCCGATCTTGACGATCCGGTCCCAGGTCTCCGCCTGCGCGGAAAGACGGCGGTGGATGGCGTGGAGCGCGGGCAGCAGGCGCTGATTGACCGCGCGCGCCGCCGCGACGTGCATCGCGGTCGGGAAGCTGTCGTTGGACGATTGCGCCTTGTTGACATGGTCGTTGGGATGGACCGGCGCTTTGCCGCCGCGCTTGCCGGTCAGGATCTCGTTGGCGCGCCCGGCGATCACCTCGTTGGCGTTCATGTTGGATTGGGTGCCCGAGCCGGTCTGCCAGATGACGAGCGGGAATTGATCGTCATGGTCGCCCGCCGCGACCTCGCCGGCCGCCTGCTGGATCGCCTCGCCGAGATTGGCGTCGAGATTTCCGTCGCGCGCATTGACCCGCGCCGCCGCCTGCTTGACGAAGCCCAAAGCGTGGACGATCTCGGACGGCATCCGCTCGCGCGCGCCGAACGGGAAATTCTCGATCGAGCGCTGGGTCTGCGCGCCCCAATAAGCGTCGCCCGGGACTTCGAGCGGCCCGAAGCTGTCGGTTTCGGTGCGCGTGCTGGCGTTCATGGCGGCCCCCTGGTTCGGCGGTTACGCTCTATTAGCGGCCGATCGTGTCGGCAATCCACCCCGCATAAGCCGATACCCGCGTATAGACGGTGACGGGAAGATCGCCGGCGCAGCCCGAGCCGAAGCTGACCAGGCCCATGACCCTGTCCGTGCCGCGATCCTCGGCGATCAGCGGCCCGCCCGAATCGCCGACGCAGGTCTCGTCGCGACCGGCCCCCGCGCAGATCTGATGGGCGCCGGTCGCCTCCCCGCCGACGCCGAGCATCTCGGCGCAGGTTGTGGGTGCGATCGTGCGCAGCAACGCCTGACGCAGCCGGTCCGACACTTGCGCGGCGGGCGCGCCGGTCCGCAGGGTGGCGTTGGCCGCGAGCCGGCCTTCGTAGAACGCGCCGAAGCCGAGCACGGTCACGCTCGCCGGATCGGCTGGACCTCGCGTCCTGGCGAACTCTGCGATGAACGGCCCGGCCACGGTCTCGAGCCGGACCAAAGCGATGTCGTTGGCCTGGCTCGAGGGATTATAATCGGGGTGGACGACGATGCGGTCGATCCGGACCTGCGCCTCGGCGGGTACGTCGCCGAGCCAGGACGCGCCGACCTCGGCCCACAAATCCTGGCCGCTGACCCGCGCCCGGCCGGGAGTGTGAAAGCAATGGGCGGCGGTCAGGATCCATTGCGGCGCGACCAAAGTGCCCGCGCAGAAATAAACCCTGTTGTCGCCGGTCGTCCGCGACAGCGCCGCGACATAGGGATAGCGCATCGTATCGGCCGGGCCGCCCCCCGCGCGATCCACGAACTGGGCATACGCGGCGCCCGCGGAGAGGAAGGCCGCGGCGAGAAGGCCCCAGCGCCGGGCCTTACTTCTTCCGGCTGAAATCGACCGAGACCACGTTGGAGCCGTCCTCGACCGGCTCGGGCGCGGGCGGGTCGTTCTCCGCCCGCTCGGGCTCGTCGAGCCCGCCTTCCTCGGCGCGGGCGTGGAACTGGAGCGCGAAATCGACCGCCGGATCGACGAAGCCGGTGATGGCGGAAAAGGGGATGGCGAGCCTGGCCGGCGCCTGGTTGAAGGAGAGGCCGACCTCGAAGCCGTCGCTGCGCACCTTCAGGTCCCAGAACCGGTTCTGGATGACGATGGTCATCTCGTCGGGGAATTTCTCGCTGAGGTGCCGCGGGATGTCGACGCCGGCGGCGCCGGTCTTGAAGGTGATGAAGAAATGATGCTCGCCGGGCAGGCGGCCGGTCGCCTCGACCTCGCCCAGCACCCGGCCGACGACCGCGCGCAGGGCCTCCTGCACGATCTCGTCATAGGGAATCAGACTGTCCGGCGCCTCATCGCTCATGATTTCAAGTGGTAGCGCTGTGGATAAAACGGTCAAGGCACTCTATTCAAAAGCGAAGGAGATGCCCATGCCGGTCGACGCCACCTTGCCCTATGACGAGGGCAACATCTTCGCCCGCATCCTGCGCGGCGAGATACCCTCGAAGCGCGTTTACGAGGACGAGCATGCGCTCGCCTTCCACGACATCAACCCGCTGGCGCCCAGCCACATCCTCGTCATCCCCAAGGGCGCCTACGTCTCCTGGGACGATTTCTCGGCGCGCGCCACCGACGCCGAGATCGCCGGCTTCGTCCGCGCCGTCGGCAAGGTCGCGCGCGATCAGGGCCTGGTCGCGCCCGGCTACCGGCTGCTCGCCAACGCAGGCGCCAACAGCGGCCAGGAGGTCCCCCACCTCCACGTCCACATTTTCGGCGGACGCGGGCTCGGGCCGATGCTGGCGCCCTGACTTGCCAGCGCGAACCGCGCGGATATAGCAGGGCGAATGCTCCGTATCGACCGTCTCGGTGCGCTTTTGCTCGCGCTCGGCGCGCCCACCACGATGACCGCCGCCCAGCAGGCGGCTTCAGGCCCGGCGCGCCCGACTGGCGAGCGAGTCCAGCCCTTGATCCTGGGCGAGATACACACGATCAATTCCCGGGTGATGGGCTCGGACCGCCGCATCGTCGTTCGGGTGCCCAGTGGCTATACGTCCGACACGGCGCGCCGGTACAATGTCGTCTATGTCATCGACGGGGGCCCCGAACAGGATTTTCCCCATCTGGCGGGTCTTGCTCAAAGCGCGGAGGTGAACGGAACGTTCGAGCCGTTCATCCTGGTCGGCATCGAGACGGTTCGGCGGCGATCCGAGATCACCCCGCCCGCGAGCGATATGGCCATGTACGAGGCCGAGCTCGGCGCCAGGCCGGGAGGTTCGGCGCAGTTCCGGCGATTCATCGCCGAGGAGATCAAGCCCTGGACGGACGGCCGCTATCGAACGAGCGGTCACGACGTGGTTATCGGGGAATCGCTCGCGGGGCTTTTCGTCATCGAAACCCTGTTCGAGCAACCTGACCTCTTCGACGACTATATCGCCGTCAGCCCGTCGCTGTGGTGGGACAATATGAAATATGGGCGCGAGGCCGCGGAGCGCCTGAGCCGGCTTCCCGCCGGGCAACGCCGCCTCTACATCACTCTCGCCGATGAGGGATATCGCCATGAGCAGGGCGTGAACCTGCTCGTGGCCGCGCTCGAGGCGGCTGCGCCCCGCCAGCTCCAGTGGCTTTACGTTCCCCAGGGCGACAACGAAACCCACGCCAGTGTCTATCACGGCGGGGCGCTGGATGCTTTCCGCGCCTTCTACGGGCTTCCCGCCCGCATCTATCTGCCCGGCCCGCTTTTGAGCGGCAGTCCCCTGCGGCAGCGGACCGCCGAGGAGAATGTACGGCGCGCCGAAGAATGCAGCCGGGGGAATGCACGGCGCACGACGCCAGCGGAAACGCGCACCGGGCACGATGCCATCACCTATGAATGCCTCCTCTACGACCTCGGGCCGCGCGCGACGGCGGGACGCTTCGACCGCTGACCAACAGCGGCCAGGAGGTCCCCCATCTCCACGTTCACATTTTCGGCGGACGCGGGCTCGGGCCGATGCTGGCGCGCTGACTTTCGCCGATTCCGGGTTGCCCCTTCCGAATTAGCGGTTAGGTTCCGCGCCAAACCCAAAGCCAAACCAAGGGGATTGTCGATGGCGAGTGCCGCACCACGGGGCATCCTGGCGCGCATGATGATGCGCAAGAGCGTTCAGCAGATTCAGCAGGAGACCGCGACCAGCGAGCTGAAGCGCTCTCTCGGCCCCTGGAACCTCGTCTTCCTCGGCATCGGCTGCATCATCGGCGCGGGCATCTTCGTGCGTACCGGCAATGCCGCGGCGCTCCACGCGGGGCCGGCCGTGCTCATCGCCTACGCCATCGCCGGCCTCGTCTGCGCATTCGCCGGGCTCTGCTATGCCGAACTGGCATCGACCCTGCCGGTCTCTGGCTCCGCCTACACCTACAGTTACGCGACCCTCGGCGAATTCGCGGCCTGGATCATGGGCGCGCTGCTGCTGCTCGAATATGGCCTTGCCGCCTCGGTGGTCGCCGTCGGCTGGTCCGGCTACATGGTGAGCCTGCTCGGCGATATAGGCATAAACATACCGGCAGTCCTCACCGGCCCGGCCGGGCACCACCTGCAGCAGGACGGCGTCGACGTGCTCGTCAATGGCGCGCCGGTCGTCTTTCTGTTCAACCTTCCCGCCTTCCTGGTCTGCGCCGCACTCTCCGCCCTGCTCTGCCTCGGTGTTTCCGAAAGCGCGAAATTCAACAATGTGATCGTCGCCATCAAGGTGACTGTGCTGGTCGCCTTCATCCTTGTCGGCGGCTTTATCATCCTCAAGAACCTGCCAACCTACTTGCCCAATTGGGATCCGTTCATACCAGCCCCGACCGGGAAGGACGGCGAGTTTGGCTGGAGCGGAATCCTTCGCGCAGCGTCGATCGTCTTCTTCGCCTATATCGGCTTCGAGGCCGTCTCCACGGCTGGTCAGGAGGCCAAGAATCCGGGCAAGGACATGCCGTTCGGAATCATCGGCAGCCTCGTCGCCTGCACCGTGATCTACATTCTGGTGTCGGTCGTCCTGACGATGATCGTTCCCTACACCTCGCTGAACGTGCCGGATCCGGTCGCGGTCGCGGTCGACGCTTTCGGACCCCAGTGGGCATGGTTCGCCAAGTCCGTGAAGATCGGCGCGATCATCGGCCTAACCTCGGTCATCCTCGTGCTCATGTATGGCCAGACCCGAATTTTTTACACCATGGCGCGCGACGGCCTGCTGCCCAGGATCTTCGCACGCGTCCATCCGAAGTTCCGCACGCCGTCGGTCAACACCATATTGGTCGGAATCATCGTCGCGCTTGCGGCGGGCATCTTCGACATCAACAGCCTCGGCGACATGACCTCGGTCGGAACACTGGCCGCATTCGCTGTTGTCTGCCTGTCGGTGATCTGGCTTCGCCGCAGCCATCCGGAAATCCCGCGCGGCTATCGCGTGCCACTCTATCCGGTCGTGCCGCTGCTCGGGATCGCGTCCTGCCTGTGGCTGATCACGACCGTTCCCAATTACGTGTTGATGATCTTCCTTTGGTACACGCTGGCGATGATCGTCCTCTATTTCGTCTACGGCATGCACTCCTCGAAGCTCGGCAAGGGCGAGCCGGTGCTGGCCGGGCCGGACCTTCCGGAATTCCCGGAGGACGCGGCGAGAGACGCCGACGGCAATCCGGTCGTCCGGCCCTAGTTGGGGGCCGCTCGGACGGAGAAGGGAAAGGGAGGCCTCGGCCTCCCTTTTTCCTTGCCCGCGCGCGGTGTAGAAAGGCGGCATGACCGCGCCACCTTTCGCGCTCGAAGGCATCGACCATGTCGTCCTGCTGGTCGACGACATGAAGGCGGCGCAGAGCTTCTATCGCGGCGTGCTCGGTTGCTTGGTGGAGGAGGCGCTGCCGCAATATGGCATGCTGCAATTGCGCGCCGGCGCGGCTTTGATCGACCTGGTCGACATTTCCGGCGAGGAAGGCGCCTGGGCGCGGCCGCCGGCGCCCGGCGGGCGCAACATGGACCATGTCTGCATCGCCACCGGACCCTGGGACGAAGCCGAGATGCGCGCCCATCTCGCCGCGCACGATGTGGCGATCATCGAGGAAGGGATTCGCGGCGGCGCGCGGGGCGACGGCCTTTCCTTCTACGTGAAGGATCCTTCGGGCAATGTGCTCGAGCTCAAGGGTCCGTCCTGAGCAACCGGGCCGTCACCGGCGCGTTCCCCTTCGCAAAGGAGATGCGCATGTCGACCCAGCCCCCGCCCGAAGAACCGTTCCAGCCGAGCCAGCCGCCGCCCGAAGTCGCGCCGCCGACGCCAGACATCGACGTGCCGGCGCCCCAGCCCGTGACCCCGCCGCCGCCCGGCTAATCGAGGCGCGCGGCGACCAGCGCCTTCAGATCCGCTTCTGGCCGCGCGCCATAATGCGAGATGACTTCGGCCGCGGCGATGGCGCCGATGTGCAGGCTGTCCTCGAGGCTGCGCCCCTGCACCTGGCCGGCGAGGAAGCCCGCCGCGAACAGGTCGCCGGCCCCGGTCGTGTCGACCACTTTCTCCACCGGCTCGGCCGCGACCTGCGCGCGCGCGCCGCGCCGGGCCGCCATCGCGCCCTGCTCGGAGCGAGTGACGACCAAAGTCTCCACCCGGGTCTCGACCGCCGCCACCGCGGCGTCGAAATCCGCCTCGCCGGCCAGCATCACGATCTCCGCCTCGTTGGCGAAGAGGATGTCGATCTTGCCGCCGTCGATCAGCTGGTTGAAGCCGTCGCGGTGGCGGTCGATGCAGAAGCTGTCGGAAAGGGTGAAGGCGATCTTGCGGCCGGCCCGCCGCGCGATGTCGATCGCCTTGATCATCGCAAAACGCGGCGTCTCGGGATCCCAGAGATAGCCTTCGAGATAGAGGATCGCGGCGCTTTCGATCTGCGCCGCATCGAGCGCTTCGGGCGGGAGCAATTGGGCGGCGCCCAGGAAGGTGTTCATCGTTCGATGCGCGTCGGGCGTCACCAGCACCATCGAGCGCGCGGTCGGCACGCCATAATCATGCGCGGGCGTGATGAACTCGACGCCCTGGGCGGTGAGATCGTGCCGGTAGAATGAGCCGAGCTGGTCGGGCGCGACCTGGCCGATGAAGCCCGCTCTGCCGCCAAGCGCGGCGACGCCCGCCGCGGTGTTGCCGGCCGAGCCGCCGCTGATTTCGCGGGCCGGGCCCATATGATCATAGAGCCGCGTCGCCTCGTCGGCGTCGATCAGGCGCATCATGCCCTTGGTCAGGCCTTCGCGCTCGAGGAAGGCATCGTCGCAATCGGCGATGATGTCGACGATCGCATTGCCGATGGCGAGCACGTCGAGGCGGGTGGCGGCGGTCATTGCGGGGCTCCGATGTCGGGAAAGCCGGCGCCCTAGGGGGCGGCGGCTTGACGGTCAACCATGGCCCGCCCAAAGCGGCCTTCCGGCGTCTCGACAGACGGCCGAAAGACTGTAGGCTGCGGCAAATCTCGAAGAGGGTTGAGTCATGCAGAACACCAACTGGCCGGCGTTCGGGATCGGCATGGCGGCCGGCGTCGCTCTGTCAGTCAGCCTCTATTTCGGCTGGACCCTGCTGCGCCCCGCGCCTCGCGACGCCGACAATGTCGCGGTGACCGCGAACATGCCGATGCCGCTCGATGAGAATGCGCTAGTCGCGGCCAATGCCGAGCGGCCCGCCAACGCCATGCGTCCACCGCCCCAGCTGCAGCCCGAGGCCGAGCCGGAGCCGGCGCCGGTGGTCGTGCGCCCGGAGCCGCCGGTCGTGCGGCCGACGCCCCGCCCCGAGCCCTACGACCCGCCGCCCGAGGACGAGCCGCCACCCGACGAAGACCTCGACAAGCCGACGGAATGAGCGCTGGGCTCAGGGCCGGAAATCGACCTCGGCGTCGAACGGAATCGCCTCGGCGTCCGCGAAAGCCCTGATCTCGAAATAGGAGCGGAAGCGCGCCGCCAGCGCATCGAGGAGGGCCGCGCCCGCGGGCGGCGCCGCGCTGTCCAGCGCGCCCGCCAGCGCGTCCTGCGAGGCAACGTCGAAGCGGATCATATTGGCCGATTCGTAAGGCGCGTCCTCGCCGAAATCGTGCCACTCGACCACCAGCCCGCCGGCCTCGTCATACCAGGCCGAATGCGCCCCGCGCCCCGTGCCCCCGAGCCGAACCCGCTCTCCCATTGACGCATCCCTCCGCGCGTCCCCATAGCACAAGCGGTGAAGTTTCTCGGTCTATCCTTCCTCGCCGGTCTGGTTTCCGCGCTCGGCTTCGCGCCGCTCGGCATGTGGCTGGCGACGCTGGCCGCCTTCGCCGCATTGATCCTGCTGATCGAAACCGCACCGACCCTGCGCTCGGCGCTCGCCCGGGGCTGGTGGTTCGGCCTTGGGCAGTTCGTTCTCGGGCTGAACTGGATCGCGACCGCCTTCACCTACCAGGCGGCGATGCCGGCCTGGCTCGGCTGGGTCGCGGTGGTGCTTTTGTCCTTCTACCTCGCCATCTATCCGGCCGCCGCGGCCGGGCTGGCGTGGCGCTGGGGCAAAGGGGGTCGGGTCGTCCTGACCCTGATCCTGGCCGCCGCCTGGATCGTCACCGAATGGCTGCGCGGGTCCATGTTCACGGGCTTCGCCTGGAACCCGGTCGGCGTCGTCCTGATCGATTCGCCCTTCGTCCTGCCGGCGCCCGTCATCGGAACCTATGCTCTGTCCGGGGTCGTCGTGCTCCTGTCCGGGCTGATCCTCCCCGTCCTTCTCATGCGCGGCTGGCGTTTCCTCGCCGGCATCGTCCTGCTCGCCGCCATCAGCCAGGTCCCGGCCTTCTGGTGGAGGCCGACCGACCACACGGCCCTTGCCGCGCGGCCCGCCATCCGCATCGTTCAGCCCAACATCCCCCAGGAGGAGAGATGGGACCCCGACGTCGCGGCGCGCAACTTCCTGAAGCAGCCGGCGATGACGGGCCCTTCGGGACACGAACCGCGGCTCATCTTCTGGCCCGAATCGGCCATTCCCTACAATCTCGACACCGACGCCGAGGCGCGGCGCGCGATCGCAAGCATAATCGGCCCGGGCGACCTCCTCCTGGCCGGCGGCATAACGCAGGCGCCGCCGCCGCCCGGCGCTCAATTCGCCGAATATAACAGTTTGTTCGTTCTCGGTCCCGGCGCGCGCATCCTCGCCCGCTACGACAAGGCCCATCTCGTTCCCTATGGCGAATATCTGCCGATGCGGCCGCTCTTGTCGGCGATCGGCCTCTCCCGGCTCGCGCCCGGCGCCGGCGACATCCTTGCCGGGCCCGGGCCGCGCACGCTCGATCTGCCCGGCTTCGGCCGCATGGCCGGCCAGATCTGCTACGAGATCGTCTTTTCGGGCGAGGTGGTCGACCGGGCGAACCGGCCCGACTTCCTGTTCAACCCGTCGAACGACGCCTGGTTCGGCGCCTGGGGCCCGCCCCAGCATTTCGCCCAGGCGCGGCTGCGCGCGCTCGAGGAGGGCATTGCCATCGTCCGCGCGACGCCGACCGGCATCTCGGCATTGATCGACGCCAATGGCCGGATCGTCGCCAGCCTGCCCCAGCACGAGGCCGGCGTGATCGACACGCGGCTGCCGCCACCCGTGCCGCCGACCCTGTTTGCCCGCTTCGGCAACCTGCTTGCGTTCGCCTTCGCGCTGCTGCTCATCGCGGCGGCGATTGCAGTCAGGCGCAAAACGCGCTAGCGGCGCCGCACATAAGGATATCTTTATATCCGCTTTCCCCCGAGCCGGAAGGACCGCCTCCCACGATGCGCAGCAACTATCTCTTCACGTCCGAATCCGTGTCCGAAGGCCATCCCGACAAGGTCGCCGACCAGATTTCCGATGCGCTGGTCGATTATTTCATCGGCAAGGACCCCGAGGCGCGGGTCGCCTGCGAAACTCTGGTCACGACCCAGCGGATCGTGATCGGCGGAGAGATACGATGCCGTCCCGTCTATGACGACGAGCGCTTCAAGGACACGCACGGCTGGGCGCCGGGCGCGCGCGACGAGATCGAGCAGATCGTCCGCCACGTCGTCCAGCGGATCGGCTACGAGCAGGACGGCTTCCACTGGCAGACGGCGATCTTCGAGAATTACCTGCACGGCCAATCGGCCCATATCGCCCAAGGCGTCGACGCCAGCGGCAACAAAGACGAAGGCGCGGGCGACCAGGGCATCATGTTCGGCTTCGCCTGCGACGAGACGCCGGATCTGATGCCGGCGACGCTCCATTACAGCCACAAGATCCTGGAGCGGATGGCCGCCGATCGCCGATCGGGCGCCGCGCCTTTCCTCGAGCCCGACGCCAAGAGCCAGGTCACGCTCAGGTTCGAGGACGGCAAGCCGGCCGCCGCCGCCGTGGTCGTCGTGTCGACCCAGCATGGGCGCGGCTATGACGAGGGCGACAAGGAAGCCGAGCTCCACGCTTATGTGAAGCGCGTGGTCGCCGACGTGATTCCGGCCGAGCTCCTGTCCGACGACACCCAATATCACATCAACCCGACCGGCAGCTTCGAGATTGGCGGACCGGACGGCGATGCGGGCCTCACCGGCCGCAAGATCATCGTCGACACTTATGGCGGCGCGGCCCCCCATGGCGGCGGCGCGTTCAGCGGCAAGGATCCGACCAAGGTCGACCGCTCGGCCGCTTATGTCACCCGCTACCTCGCCAAGAACGTGGTCGCGGCGGGCTTCGCGCGGCGCTGCACGATCCAGCTCAGCTATGCGATCGGCGTCGCCGAGCCGCTCTCGCTCTACGTCGACCTGCACGGCACCGAGGCGAACGGAATCAGCGCCGCCCGTCTCGAGGAAGTGCTGCCGACCCTCGTCCGCCTCACCCCCAAGGGCATCCGCACCCATCTCGGCCTCAACAAGCCGATCTATTCGCCGACCGCCGCCTATGGCCATTTCGGCCGCAAGCCCGAGGGCGATCTGTTCAGCTGGGAAAAGACCGACCTCGTCGACGCGCTGAAGGCGGCGGTCTGAGCGCGAATCTCTACGGTCTGTTTGCCGCGGCGGCGAAGGCGGCCGGCGACAGGCCGGCCTTCATCGCGGGCGGGGAGGTCAGGCTTCTTTATTCGGAGCTCGACGGCTCGGTCGCCGCCTGGGCCGCGGCGCTGGCCCGCCTGGGCGCGCGGCCCGGCGACCGGATCCTGGTCCAGGCCGAAAAGTCGGTCGACAGCGCTCTGCTTTACCTCGCCGCCTTGCGCGCCGGCCTGGTCTATGTGCCGCTCAACACCGCCTACACGCCGGCCGAAATCGGCTATTTCATCGCGGATGCGGAGCCGGCGATCATCGTCGCCGAGGGCCATCTGAGCCTCGACGACGTCGCGCCCGAATCCGAGGATTTCGAAACCGTCCCCCGCGGCCCCGACGACGTCGCCGCGATCCTCTACACGTCGGGCACCACCGGCCGCTCCAAGGGCGCGATGCTGAGCCACGACAATCTCGCCTCCAACGCGCTGGTGCTGAAGGATGCCTGGCGCTGGCGGGACGGCGACGTGCTCATCCACGCGCTTCCCATCTATCACGTCCATGGCCTATTCGTGGCGCTGCACGGCGCCCTGCTCAACGGCTCGACGATGCTCTGGCACCAGGGCTTCGACGCCGACGCGGTGATCGCCGATTTGGGGTCCGCGACGATCCTGATGGGCGTGCCGACACATTATGTCCGTCTCGCCGCCCATCCCGGGCTGACCCGCGATGCGGCGGCAGATATGCGCCTGTTCGTCAGCGGCTCGGCGCCCCTGCTGGAGGCGACCTTCGCTGAGTTCGAGTCGAAGACCGGGCATCGCATCCTCGAACGCTACGGCATGACCGAGGCGGGGATGATCTGCTCCAACCCCTATGAGGGCGAGCGCATCCCGGGCACGGTCGGCTTCCCGCTCCCCGGCATCTCGGCGCGGGTAGCCGACGAGCACGGCCGCGAGCTTGCCCGCGGCGAGCCGGGCGTGCTCGAGATCAGCGGCCCGAACCTGTTCAAGGGCTATTGGCGCCAGCCGGAGAAGACCGCGGAGGAAATGCGCCCCGACGGCTTCTTCGTCACCGGCGACATCGCGACCATGGACGAAGCGGGCCGGGTCGCCATCGTCGGCCGGGCCAAGGACCTGATCATCGCCGGCGGGCTCAACATCTACCCCAAGGAGATCGAGCTCGTCCTCGACGCGGTCCCCGGGGTGGCGGAAAGCGCCGTGATCGGCGTACCGCATCCGGACTTGGGCGAGGCCGCTGTGGCGGTCGTGGTGCGAAGCGATCCCGCCCTCGAGGAAGCGGCCGTGCTGGCGGGGGTGACCGACCTCGCCCGCTTCAAGCAGCCGCGCCGCATCCTCTTCGCCGGCGCTTTGCCCCGCAATGCGATGGGCAAGGTCCAGAAGGCGGCGTTGCGCGAGCGCTACAAGGACCTGTTCAGCGCCTAGCCTAGCCCTCTTCGCCGCAGCGCACCCGCCAGGTCCGGCCGGCATGGACGAGGATGCCGCGATAGTCCGGGCCGCTCCGGCGCCGCGTGTCGAGCCGGACAAGCCGGCCCTCGGCATTGGCATCGACGATGTCGATCCGGAGCGAATGTTCGTCGATCCAGGCCTGGCCGATGACCGCGGCGCCCGAGCCATCCGAGGTGGCGAAGCGGATGCGGTCCAGCTCGAATCGCGCCTGCAGGATGCCGGTGCCGTTGCCGACGACCAGCGACAATGCGGGGCCATCCGTCGGGCTGATGGTCGATCGGCACAGGATCGTGCTCGTCGCCAGAGCGGGCGATGCGGTGCAGAACAAAGCGGCGGCGATCCAGCTTGCGGCTCTCATGAAAAGCGGGATAGCAGCGCCGGACTGACGTCGCCATGAACGATCCGACCACTCTTCGCCGCCTCTACGGCCGCTCCAAGGGCCGCCCGCTGCGCGCCGGCCAGGCCGCGCTGGTGGAGGAATTGCTGCCGGCGCTGAGCGTGCCAGAGGACGGCCCGATCGATTCGGCCTCGCTGTTCGGCGACGACCGACCCCTCCATTTCGAGATCGGCTTCGGCGGCGGCGAGCATCTCGCCTGTCGCGCCGATTTGTTGCCCGATCACGGCTTCATCGGCGCCGAGCCCTTCCTCAACGGCGTCGCGGCGGCGCTCGGCCACATCCGCGACAAGCATCTCGCCAACGTCCGCCTGCACCATGGCGACGCGCTGGCGGTGCTGGAACGGCTGCCCGACGCATCCTTGCGCTTCGTCTATCTGCTCCACCCCGACCCCTGGCCGAAGACCCGCCACGCCAAGCGCCGGATGGTCAATCCGGGGCCGCTCGACCTGATCGCCGCCAAGCTCGCGGCAGGCGGCGAATTCCGCCTCGGCACCGACGATCCGGTCTACTGCCGCTGGGCGATGATGGTGATGGGCCAGCGCCCGGACTTCGATTGGCAAACCGAAACGCCAGGCGACTTCCTCGCCCGCCCCGGCGGCTGGCCCGAAACCCGCTACGAGGCCAAGGCCCGCCGCGAGGGCCGCGAGGTCTGGTACTTCCGCTATCGCCGCTGCTGAGCTTTCCGGCTAGAGTGGGCGGCGGAATCGGGGGGGAATGCCATGTCGCACAGCGCCTGCAACCAGCCGACCTGCGCGACCGTCGTGGAAGGCCGGGTGCACACCTGCCCGAAATGCGGCGGCCCGATGCGCAGCGTCGGCGAATCCCCGGCCCGCGCCATCCTCCTGCTGATCTGCGGCGTGCTGCTGGCGGGCGGCATGGGCGTGATCATGCTCAAGATCGGGCCGTCGATGCTCAATCCCGGCGTGGAGGCGTCCGACGGTTCCTCCTTCACCGGCACGACCGATCAGGCGCGCCTCTTCCTCACTCTGTTCGCGGCGGTGTTCGTGTTCGGGCTGGTCGCGATCGCCAACGGCATCTTCATGCTCGTCACCCGGCGGCAGAGCAAAGGCTTCATCATCGTCACGCTCGCCCTCGCGACGGTGCTGATCATCCTCGCCGTCGTCGGCATCCGCAGCGCCAAGGAAGACCAGCCGCCGCCGCGCCGCACCTATTCCACTTATTAGGCCGGGCGCCCGGGCCGCGGCGTCAGCCGCAGCAGCCGCCCGCCCGAGGCGCCCTGCTGGTCCTCGAGCAAATAGATCGAGCCGTCGGGAGCCTGCTCGACCTCGCGGATGCGCTCGCCCATGTCCCAGCGCGCCGCCTCGCGGGCATTGGCGCCGTCGAGATCGATATGGACCAAAACCTGGCCCGACAGGCCGGCGGCCAGCGCGTCGCCGCGCCAGCCCGGGAAGAGGCTGCCCGAATAGACGATCATGTCGCCCGGCGAGATGACCGGCGTCCACGCGACTTTCGGCGCGACGAAGCCGTCGCCCGGGCTGTGGTCGGGAATGTCGCGGCCGTCATAATGATCGCCGTTGGAGACGCGCGGATAGCCGTAATTGCCGCCACGCTCGATCAGGTTGAGCTCGTCGCCGCCTTGCGGGCCCATTTCGACCTCCCACAGCCGGCCGTCCGGAGCGAAGGCGAGGCCGAGCGGGTTGCGGTGGCCGAGGCTCCAGATCTGGGCGGCGACCCCGCCTTGGGCGGCGAACGGATTGTCGGCCGGCACGCTGCCGTCGGGATTGAGCCGCAGCACCTTGCCGGCATTGGAGGCCATGTCCTGCGCGGGAGTGAATTCCTGCCGCTCGCCCGAGCTGATGAAGAGGTAGCGCCCGTCGGGGGAGAAAGCGAGGCGATGACCATAATGACCGCGCCCACGGAATTTGGGTAGCTGCCGCCAGATCACCTGGAGATCGACGAGCCGGGCCTGATCGGCCGGAGTCTCCTCGCTGCCGTCGGTCCGGGTCGCGATGATGTTGGTGGCGAGGTCGAGCCTGGCCCGGCCGACCACCGCGCCGCGCGTCCCGTTCGGCCCCGCTTCCACCCAGCTCAGATAGACGAGGCGGTTATTGGCGAAATCGGGATGGAGGACGATATCGCCGAGCCCGCCCTGCCCGCCATAATCGACCGCCGGCACGCCGGCGACGTCGATCGTGCCGCCGCCGACCGTCCACAATTTGAGCGCGCCGCGACGCTCGGTGATCAGCGCCTGGCGCCCGCCGGGCAGGAAGGCCATCGCCCAGGGCTGGGCGAACTGGCCGACCGCCTCGATCTGAAACGGCCGGTCCTGCGCCGCCGCGCCGCCGCCGCAGGCGCTGCAGCCGAGCAGAAGGGCGGTGAGGATCAGGGAACGGAACCGGCGCATCTCAAGCCTCCTTCAGCCCCCCGGGCATCCCGTTTCCAGACCCGCGCGACGCCGTCAAGCGCGCGTTGGCAGGGCCCGACGCCCCGTCTAGGATGAAGACCATGAAACGCCTCGTCCCGGTCGCCGCCCTCATGCTCGCCGGCTGCGCGATCGTGCCGCGCTCGGACGGGCCGCAGATATTGTTCTGGTCGCGGCTGTGGGCCTTGTGCGGCCAAAGCTATGCGGGCCGGGTGGTTTCGGACGATCCCGCCGACCGCGACATGGCGGCGAGCCGGCTCGTCATGCACGTCACCACCTGCACGCCCGAAGCGGTCCGCGTCGCCTTCCATGTCGGCGCGGACAGGTCGCGGACCTGGGTGATCAGCCGCACCGCCGCCGGCCTCAGGCTCAAACATTATCACCGCCGCCGCGA
Source organism: Allosphingosinicella sp. (assembly GCA_035543935.1). Taxonomy (GTDB): domain Bacteria; phylum Pseudomonadota; class Alphaproteobacteria; order Sphingomonadales; family Sphingomonadaceae; genus Allosphingosinicella. Next base: position 4,756 of record DATKIV010000021.1, on the reverse strand, counting down.
CGGCAGCGAGGAGGCGCGCAGCCAATATGGCGGCGAAACCGTCTCGACCGGCAGCGCGCGCCGCCAGGAATTTCCCGCCGACGCCTTTTCCCGCCGCCTGTTCGTGCGCGAGAACATCCCCGCTTCGGCCGCCAATGTCTGGGCGGTCGAGATCGCGCCGGGCCGCAGCTTCGTTTACGCGCTCGACCGCGCGGACCGTCATTTCCGGATCGAGTTCGACCTCACCCGCCCGGTCGCGGCGCCGCCGCCGGCCTGGCGCGCGCGCTGATGCCGCAGGAGCTGCTCGGCGGATAAAGCTGACGAAGTTGACACTTGCCATTGGTTTCCTGCGGACCGCCGAAATCCGGCGCGTTGGGCGAATGGCACGAATGGCACGACTGGCACGACTGGCACGAGAGTCACATGGAATCGCGGGGGGACCCCTGCCCCGCCGGGTGGCTGCTTCCAGCATGGAAGGGACTGCGGTCGAGGCGATTCGCACGGGCATCGCACAAGCCTGACAGGCGAAATCCTATTTTGATCCAAGAATCGCGCGGCAGCCTCCTAGAGCCTGATCGTCTTATGACGAAACGCCGTTGGCGTTTCGGCGTAGGGCGTGAATCAGGTTCTCACTATATCGAGACCATGATTCACGTTTCAGGCCGATTCAGCCTGAAACGATCATCGTCTAGAGCGGCATGATGCCCTTCTTCGGCTCGCGCGTGCCGACCGTCTCGGCGGCGAGCGGCGCGCCGGCGGCGAGCAAAGCGGCGCGGCGGCCCTTGGGATCGGTGCTCATCTGCGCATCCTCGAACGGCTTGAACCGGGCGAAGCAATCGCAGGCGAGCACCCGCTCGACGAAGGCCGCGGTCCTCGGCCAGCGCCCGGCATCGACCGCAAAGCCGGCATAGAAAGCGTTGCGGAAGAAGCTGGCGATTGCGATGTCGGCGAGCCCGACTTCCCCGAACAGGAAGCCTTCGGCCGGCAATTCCCCCTCCAGATAATCGAGCGCCGCCGGCACGTCCTGCGCCAGCGTCTTCTCGACCCGCGCGAGATCGCCCGGCTCGCCCCACACCGCCGGATGAACCCGCTTCTGATAGAACAACCCCCAGATGAAGACGTCGCCGAGGCGCGTGTCGGCATATTCCTCGAGCCAGCGCGCGCGGGCGCGGTCGGCCGGGCCGGCCGGCAGCAGCGGCCGTTCCGGATAGGCCTCGTCCAGCCAGGCGCAGATGACCGAGCTGTCGGTGAGGACGAGGTCGCCATCGACCAGCACCGGAATCCGCCTGAGCGGCGAGAGCCGCGCAAATTCCTCGTCGCCGAAAAAGGGCGTGATCGGATCGATCTCATAATCGTCGATCCCCTTGAGCGCCATGCAGGCGAGCACCTTGCGGACATAAGGGGAAACGTAGCTGCCGATGATCTTCATCTGTGGCTCCGAGGGGACAGTTACTTTCCAGCCCCGCGGCGCGAAGCTTTGCACAGGCAAGCGTGAAAGTAACTGTCCCCTTTTCGACGCCTCCGACTAACCCTCCGCCGTGGAATCCGCCGCGAGATCCATGAAATTGCGGGCGGCTTCGCGGTCCTCCTCGCTCTTGAACGCGACGTCGAGGTCCGGCGCGGCGCCGAGCATGTGAAGCAGTGCCCAGAGCGCGAAGCGGCGGCTGCGGTCCTTTTCCAGCCCCAGATCGACCTGAATGCGCTCGATGCCGGCGGCGAGCGCCTCGGCGCGCAGGGGGGCGAGGTCGGCGGTGCCGAAATAACGGCGCAGCTGGTCGTCGAGGTCCATGGCCAGGCTTTAGGCCGGCGCGGTCGATGGGGACAGTTACTTTTCGCACTTTCGCGCGAGTTCTCGCGCGGCCGGGCGTGAAAGTAACTGTCCCCTCACTTCCAGGCGATCGCCGCGCTGGCCGGGCCGGCGAGCGGCACGATCTCGCAGCGCGAGAAGCCGGCCTCCAGGCACCATGAGGTGAAATCCGCGCCGGTGAAATCGAAGGCGTCGCCGAACTCGATCAGCATGTTCAGGGACATCATCAGGCCGAACGCATTTTCGCGGCGGGCATCGTCGATGATGTTCTCGATGGCGACGAAGGCGCCGCCCTCGGGCAGCGCCCGGAAGGCCTTGGCGATCAGCATCTTCTTGTGATCGAGGTTCCAGTCGTGGAGGATCATCCCCATCGTGATGAGATCCGCGGCCGGGAATTCGTCCGTGAGGAAGTCGATCTCTCCGGCGGTCACGCGGCCCGCCAGGCCCGCTTCTTTGATGTGCCGCTCGGCGATCGGGCGAACCACGGGCAGATCGAGCGAGCGGCTGGCGAGATGCGGGTGCCGCGCGGCGACGATCGAGGCGAGCTGTCCGGTCGCGCCGCCGATATCGACATGGCTGGCGAAGCGCGAGAAATCGAACGTCTCGGCAAAGGCCTCGAAATTGGCGCGCGACACGCCGCTCATCGCGCCCATGAACTGCTCGAGCCGGGCCGGATCGGCATAAAGCTCGTCGAACATCGAAATGCCGTTCTGCTTGATCTCGTTCTGCGGCTTGCCGGTCCTGAGCGCCGGCGTCAGGTCGCCCCAGAATGGATAGAGGCGGCTGTTCGCCATTTCGAGCAGGCCGCCGACATAACGCGGGCTGGCGCGGTCGAGATAAAGCGCGGTGGCGGGCGTGTTCATGTAGCGCCCCTCGGCGCCGTCGCCGCGCCGGCCGAGCAGGCCGAGCGCGACCAGAGCGTCGAGGAAATCACAGGTGGCGCGGGGGTGCAGGCCGAGCGCCCGCTCCAGTTCCGCCGCCGTCATCGGCCTGGCCGCCAGCGCTGTGAACAGGCCGAGCTCGACCGCGCTCAGCAGGGTCTTGGACGCCCAGAAGCCCATGCCGATCTCGAGGATGGGGGCGGGCGAGGGATCGGCTTCGACGGAGGGCCGCGATTCGGCGAGGGACAGGCTCATTCTAGGGTCTCCTGAAAGGTGCGGGCGCCCCCTGCCGCCCGGCGCCGGAAAATGCGCTCGGCCTGCGACGAAGACCGGGGATGCTGCGACGAAGAGGCGAAGGCGGCCAATCGGTCGGCGCGAACGGGGCTGCGGCCTCCAATCCCCGCTTGCTCCCCGCCCCGCTCGCCCCTATATAGCGCTCACCTCCTCTACATCGTCAAACATGTCGAGGCTGGTCCCGGGGACGGGGCCGGCGCCGGAGGCCCATGTTTCACGGAGCGTGCATGGCGGATATCGCCTTACTGACCAGATTGATCGAGCCCGAGGCCGAGGCCGAAGGGCTCGCGCTCGTGCGCGTCAAGATGATCGGCGGCGCCTCCGATCCGACCTTGCAGGTGATGGCCGAGCGGCCCGACACGCGCCAGCTCACGCTCGAGGATTGCGCGCGGCTGTCGCGGCGGCTGTCCGACATGCTCGACGCGCTCGAGGAGCAGGGCGCCGACCCGATCGAGGCGAGCTACCGGCTCGAGGTCAGCTCGCCGGGCATCGACCGGCCGCTGACCCGGCTTTCGGATTATGACGATTGGAAGGGGCACGAAGCCCGCCTCCACCCGCACGAGCCCTATAATGGCCGCAAGCAGCTTTCGGGCGACCTCATCGGCGTTGACGGCGACAATGTTCGCATCGACGTCAAGGGCCTGGGCGAGACGGCAATCCCGTTCGCGTCGATCCGCAACGCCAAATTGCTGATGACCGACCGGCTGATCAAGGCGACCGCGCCGCTGTCGAGCGAGGGCGCCGACGTCGAAGAAATCGAAGACACAGAAGTAGAAGGACAGGACTGACATGGCCACCGAAGCCACTTCCGCACCCGGCGCCGTTTCCGCCAACAAGGCCGAATTGATCGCGATCGCCGACGCCGTCGCGCGCGAAAAACTGATCGACCGGATGATCGTCATCGAGGCGATGGAGGACGCTATCCAGCGCGCCGCCCGCGCCCGCTACGGCGCCGAGAACGACATCCGCGCCAAGCTCGACCCGGTCTCGGGCGACCTCCGCCTGTGGCGCGTCGTCGAGGTGGTCGAGGAGGTCGACGATTATTTCAAGCAGGTGAATCTGGAAGATTCGCAGAAGCTCCAGCCCGGCGCCGCATTGGGCGACTTCATCGTCGATCCGCTGCCGCCGATCGAGTTCGGCCGCATCGCCGCCCAGGCCGCCAAGCAGGTCATCTTCCAGAAGGTCCGCGACGCCGAGCGCGAGCGCCAGTATGAGGAGTTCAAGGACCGCACCAGCGAAGTCATCACCGGCGTCGTCAAGCGCGTCGAGTTCGGCCATGTCGTCGTCGACCTGGGCCGGGCCGAGGGTGTCATCCGCCGCGACCAGCAAATCCCGCGCGAAATGGTTCGCGTAGGTGACCGCATCCGCTCGCTGATCATGTCGGTCCGCCGTGAAACCCGTGGCCCGCAGATTTTCCTTTCTCGCGCGCATCCCGACTTCATGAAGAAGCTGTTCGCGCAGGAAGTGCCGGAGATTTACGACGGCATCATCGAGATCAAGGCCGCCGCCCGCGATCCGGGCAGCCGCGCCAAGATCGGCGTGCTCAGCCACGACAGCTCGATCGACCCGGTCGGCGCCTGCGTCGGCATGAAGGGTTCGCGCGTGCAGGCGGTCGTGCAGGAGCTGCAGGGCGAGAAGATCGACATCATTCCCTGGAGCGAGGATACCGCGACCTTCGTCGTCAACGCGCTCCAGCCGGCAACCGTCAGCCGCGTCGTGATCGACGAGGAAGAGAGCCGGATCGAGGTAGTCGTGCCGGACGATCAGCTCAGCCTGGCCATCGGCCGCCGCGGCC
>DATKIV010000020.1:0-66904 GCA_035543935.1 Allosphingosinicella sp. | reverse complement strand
CCCGCAGACCAGCGAGGATGTGTTCATCAGCAGCGCGGCGGTGACCGGCTATCGGCTCAACGTCACCACCGGCGGCGGCAGCGACACCGTGGTTTCGGGCTCGCAGAGCGATACGATCAGCACGGGCGCCGGCAACGACATCGTAAAGCTCACGTCATTGTCTCTTTCGGGCGGGTTTCGCGACTTCGTGGACATGGGCACCGGCTTCGACATTCTCGATCTGTCGGGCGCCGGCGCGAACGTCGTGCTGAATTTCGACGCGACCAACCGGCTCCAGGTCACGACCGCCGTCACCGCGTCGCCGGGGTCGCAGGTCGACGGCTGGGACCGGATCATCGGCAATGGCGGCACGATGGGCGTCGGCGCCGCCGCGATGCTGATCTACGGCGCGACCGGCACCGGCACCTCGCTCGACGACCTGGCGAACCGGATGCAGGATTATACCGGCCTCTCGATCGGCTACGGCCAGCTCTTCTTCGGCAACAATATCGCCGCTTATACCGGGCCGCTGCCGAATTTCACCAATCTCCCCGGTACCTTCCTCGACTTCTTCAACGGCAGCCTCAATTTCTCGCAGCTCACCACCGGCATCACGATCAATCCCGGCCAGAATGTGAAGACCGCCGGCGGCACCAATTTGTTCGGTGCGAACCTCTACAATTACAACGTCACCGGCACCGGCTTTGACGACCATATCGACCGCTCCGACGCCTTCACCAACGGCGCCGGCCTCGCCTCCGGTCACAGGTTCACGCTCAACGGCGGCGACGGCAACGACTATCTGAAGGGCGGCAAGACCCTCAACGGCGGCGGCGGCGACGACTATCTCGTCGCCTCGACGGCGACGGTGGGGAGCACGCTGACCGGCGGCGCCGGCGCGGACATCTTCGAGCTGCCGTCGCGGTCGCGCACGCCCGGGACCAGCACCGGCAACACGCCGTACCAGGTGCTGGATTTCAATGTCGCGGACGACACGATCTACATCGCCATCGGCGGCGGCCTGCGCGCCGTCACCGTGGCGGAATTCCATATCGGCCCGGCGGCGACCGCGCCCGAGCATCGCGTCATCTACAATCCGGCGACCGGCGCCCTGCTCTACGATCCCAATGGCAGCGACGCCGACCTGATCGGCCAGGGGAACAACCACTTCGCCACCTTGCCGACCGGGCTCGCCCCGAACTGCTTGGACTTCTTCTTCATCTGACGGGGCCGGGCCGCGGCGTCGCGGCCCGCTTTGGAGCAGGCGCGCAGTGGATCGTCCCGCGCTCATGGCGTGAGATCGAGCGCGGCCCTGAAGCTGCCGTCCGCTTGAAACGGTGCGGACGTATGGCCGTGAACGATCTTCCATTCGCCGTCGCGCTTGCGCAGGCCCAATGTCGATCGCATCCAGAAATCCACGGTATGACCGCCGCGCCGGGTGGCGCGCAGCCTGTTCAGGCTGTGGCAGAAGGCGACGTCGCCCGCGACGTGGATTTGAAGATCCCTGATCTCCGTCTCGACCGGCCCCTCCCAGGAGTCGAGCCAGCTTTGCAGGATGGAGGCATCGGTCGCCTGGGGGGCGGCTATGCGAAGCGGGCCGGTCAGCTCGAAAGCCACCAGGTCCGGCGCCAGCATGGCGACCGCTGCCGGCGCATCCTTCGCCGACATCGCGGCGATGCGGGTCTCGATGACGCCGCGGATCAGATGTTCGTCATCCATGCTTTGTGCTCCGATGCCTGGAAAAGAGGACACATGGGTATGTCGCCTCTGCCCCGCGTTGGAATGGGGACAGTCACTTTCACGCGCGGCGGCTCGAACATACATTGCTGATAGCCTGAAAGTGACTGTCCCTAGCGCCAACGGTCCGACGGCTGCCTGACATAATGGCGCCAGACATAGCCCCAGGGGATGACGAGCCCGAACAGGAGCGGGAAAAGCCCGATCTCGACCAGATCCGCGCTCAATCGCGGCGAACCGGTCCCGGCCAGCCATTGCGGCAGCCCGAAGCGGAGCAGCCAGATCGTCTTCCAGACGAATTCGAACAGGAAGATCGGAACCATCATCAGCGGGTAGCGGATTCCGATCAGCGCCATCACCCACAAGCCGCCCAATATCCCCGTAATCATTCCGCGGCCCATCGGATCGGGCCAGATCAAAGCGGGCAGATTGCTCGACCCCAAAGCGATGGCGGAGGCGAGGCAGGCCGCACGCATGACGTACAGCCGCACCAGCGAGACTTCGTGCTCGCCCCTTTTCCAGATGCTCGCCGAAGCTGATGCGGCAATCGTATCCATCCCAATCTCCTCAGGAAGCGGCGCCGATCAGCGCCACCGCGCGCCCGGCTGCCTGATGTAGCGGCGCCAGACGTATCCCCAGGGGATCGCCAGCGGCATCAGGATCACGCCGACAAGCGTGTTCGTGAGGTCCTCCGACGTCACCGGAGTCAGCTGCCCCGCCGACCATAAGGGAAATCCGTAGGCGAGCACCCAGATCGCCTTCCACGCGAACTCGAACATCAGCAGCGGCATCATCTGAAGCGGGTGAAGAAGGCCGACGAAGGCGAGCAGCCAGATTCCGCCGAGCAGGGCGGCGATGACCCCGCGGTCGGTGATGGGGTGGCTGACGATCTGGGGAACGATCAGCCCGCCGAGACCGACGATGAGCAGGAGATAGGCCGCCCGCAACACATAGAGGCGGAGGAGGGAAACCTCGTTCTCGGCTCGTGCCGCGGACATTTCGGGAGCGTGTGCTGCAGTCGAAGCCATTTCAGCTCTCCATCTCAGGACGTGGCACGGGCCGGCGTCTCCGTCCGCGCCGCGTAGAACCCATTGCGGAATCGTTTTCCGAGCCGCAGCCGGGCGAGCCAGAAGGCCATCACCGCGAAGGGCGCGAAGGCCAGGACGAAGAGGACCGGCGAGCCGCGGACCGCCTGCGGCATGATGTCCTGCTGGCCGAGGAAGAAGGATCCGGTCGCGATGAAGAAGGCGACGCACATCCGCCACAAATGACGCGAAATCCGCTGAACGGGCGTGAGCCTGGCGCGCAGGATCGCGTTGAGATCGAGCAGGCCGGCGAGCAGGCACACTCCGGCGAAGACGAAGATCGGGCCGCGGCCGACGGGCGTCGTCGACGCGCCGGTGAGGCCGGCCCAGACCATGAGCGCGGCCGCGATGAGAACTCCCACGCAGGCGATGATCTCGAACCTGCCGGTCGTCCCGTCGCGGCGGCGCGCCGCGACCCAGGACGTCGCGACGAAATAGCAGACCAGGATCCCGCCGATCGGGGACCCGGGCGGCGTCCTGAACGGCTCCAGGATCGCGGCGGTGACGCCGAGGACGAGCATCGACGCGAAGAACCAGGTTCCGGCGCGGCCGTGCAGCCTGCCCCCCTTGCGGGCGGCGACCGCGACCGTGCCCGAGAGGATGGCGAGGCATCCGCCCGCAATATGGACTCCCATGACGATGTTCATGCTGCTTCCCTTTCCGGCCCGCGCGTGGCGGGCTGCTCGCCCCCGGCCGTGTCCGGCAGGAATTCCAGAATGTCGCCGGGCTGGCAGGACAAAGCGGCGCAGAGGGCCTCGAGCGTCGAGAAGCGGATCGCGCGCGCCTTGCCGGTCTTCAGGATCGACAGGTTGACAATCGTGATGCCGACGCGCTCCGCGAGCTCGGTCAGGGTCATGCGACGCGCGTAGAGGACGTCGTCGAGCTTGACGGCGATCGCCATGTCACACCGTCCCTTCGAGGTCTTCGCGCATGCCCGCGCCTTCCGCGAACACCCGGGCGAGCACGAAGGTGAGGAGTACGGCGAGCCAGCCATTGACCGAGAAGCTGCTATCGAGATCGACCGGATGCGCCGGCGTCGAGATCATTCTCGAAATAATGGCGACGAGGAGGCCGAGAAGCTGCAGCGTGAGCAAAGCCCAGGCGATTCCCTGCAGGCGCCGAGCGTTGGCGGCGACGAACGGGTCGCCCATGCGGACCGTATCCACCATCGCGAGCAGCCGCTTGAGGATGAGATAGTTGATCGGGATCGAGGCGACGCCGATCGCGGCGACCGCGCGCAGGCCCCAGATCAACCGGGTCGCCTCGGGCGAGGGCGTCAGCTTGAACACGGTCATGATCCAATGCTCGTGGGGCATGACGAACAGCAGCACGAGGATCGCGGCGCCGAACAGCCAGTTCAGGACGATGAGGATCCGCAGCAGGACATAAGCGATCGGCAGCGCGGCTGAATAATGTCTGGTCATCTGGCTGGCACTCCAACGACTCTGAATATCGATAAACGATAATATCCTTATCGAAAGTCGTCAAGTGCCATATCGATTATCGTGGTGGCGGTGGCGAACGCCGAGGAGGGGACAGTCACTTTCAGGCTCTCGGCAACGAGAATTCGGACCGCCGCGCGTGAAAGTGACTGTCCCCATCAGAGCGAGCGCGCGATAAGCAGCTTCATGATCTCGCTCGATCCGCCGTAGATGCGCTGGACGCGGGCGTCGCGCCACATGCGGGCGATCGGGTAGTCGTTGATATAGCCGTAGCCGCCGTGGAGTTGCAGGCAGGCGTCGACCACCTCGCCATGGGCCTCCGTCACCCACAATTTGGCGATGGCGGCGGTGGTTGCGTCGAGCGTGCCGGCCAGCACACGGGCGATGCAATCGTTGACCATCACCCGGGCGACCACGGCCTTGGCCTTGCAGTCGGCGAGGACGAACTGGCTGTTCTGGAAGTCGATGATCGGACGCCCAAACGCCTTGCGCTCCTTGACGTAGGCGATCGTTTCCTCGATCGCCCGCTCCATCGCCACAGCGCTGCCGATCGCGATCAAGAGGCGCTCGCGCGGCAATTCGGCCATGAGCTGGTAGAAGCCCTTGCCCTCCTCCAGGCCGAGCAGGTTGTCGGCCGGGACCCAGACGTCGTCGAAGAAGAGCTCGGACGTGTCCTGCGCGTCGAGCCCGATTTTGTCGAGCTTGCGCCCGCGCCGAAAGCCCTCGACCTCGTCGGGCTCGACGACCAGCAAGGAGACGCCTCTGGCGCCTTCGCTCGGGTCGGTCTTGGCGACGACGACGATCAGATCGGCGATCTGGCCGTTGGAGATGAAGGTCTTGGCGCCGTTGATCCGGTAGCCGTTGCCGTCCCTGAGCGCCGTGGTCCGCACCGATTGCAGGTCGGAGCCCGCGCCGGGCTCGCTCATCGCGATCGCCGCGACCCGCTCGCCGCTGGCCAGCCTGGGCAGCCAGCGCTGCTTTTGCCCCTCGGTGCCGTGGGCCTGGATGTAGGGCGTGATGATGACGTTGTGCAGGCCGGCGGCGAAGCCCTCGACGCCCTTGCGGATGATCGTCTCGGCGACCACCACGTCGTGGCGGAAATCGCCGCCCGGCCCGCCATAGGCTTCGGGCACGCTGACCCCGAGCAAACCGGCCTCGCCCGCCTCGCGCCAGAAGGCGCGCTCGACCATCCCCGCCTCGCGCCAGCCGGCGACTCGCTCCGGCGGCGCGTTCCTGTCGAGGAACTTGCCCACCGAATCCGCGAACATGCGGATCTCATCGTCCTCCATGAAGGCGGGCTCGGGGAAATCGGCTTGGCTCATGGCGCGACTTGTGAGGCGAAAATCATGGGCGGGCAAGGCGCGTGAATGGGCCTTAACCATCCCGTTCATCGCGCGCTCAGGCGAATAAGAGGAAACTAAGTGCTTCCGGGCTGCGTTTTTTGCCCGAATGCCTCAAATCATGTGGGAGAGCGTGACATGCTCAGGAAACTCATAATCGGCGCAATGGTGTCGGCCAGCGCTATGGTCGTGCTGCCGGCGACCGCCAGCGCCCAAGGTTATTATCGCGACGGCTACCAGGGCCGTTCTTATGACGGCTACCGCAACGGGCGCCGCTATGACGGCTATCGCGGCTATCGGCGCGACCGCTATCGCTACAATCGCCGCTATTACCGGCCGCGGAGCCGGGTGAACGTCTATATCGGGCCGAGCTACGGCTACGGCTATGGCTACGGTTATCCGAGCTATTATGGCGGCTATTACGGCGGCGGCTATTATAACAGCGGCTATTATCCGCGCGGCTATTACGGGCGCAGCCGCTATCGCTGCGGCAACGGCACCACCGGCGCGATCGTCGGCGGTGCGACCGGCGCGCTGATCGGGCGTGAAATCGGCCGCGACGGCCGCGGCTATCGCCGTTATCGGGGCCGCGGCAGCGGCACCACCGGCGCGATCATCGGCGGCGCGCTCGGCGCCCTGATCGGCCGCGAGGCGACTCGCTGCTAGAGCGGGAAAAGGGGACACGTACTTTTCGGCGAAAAGTACGTGTCCCCATTCAGCCGCGGAGCCGGGCGATCATCCGCTCGAGGCTCTCCACGATCATCGTCCAGCCCTGGCGGGTCTGGGCCTCATAGTCCTTCCAGACGCCCGCGTGGGTCAGCGTCAGCAGCGACCCGTCGCCGTCCGGCGCGATCTCGATCGTGATCCGGGTGCGCTCGTCGCTGAAGCTGGTCCAGAAATCGAAGGCGAGCCGGCGCGGGCGCTCGATCTCCACATATTCGCCGAAATGCTCGGCGAGGTCGGCGCCGCGCCGCTCCAGAATCGCGAAGCGGCCGCCGACGCGCGGATCGATCTCGATCCTCTCCATGACGCCGGCCGGCGTCGCGAACAGCCATTGGCCGACTCCGTCCGGATCGAGCCAGGCGTCGAACAGGGTTTCGGGCCTCGCGGCGATGCGCCGCTCCAGCGTCACCGTGGCGGTCTCGGTCATTCAATCCTCCGCTTTCATCCGTTGGCGGCGCGCCAGCTCGGCGTCGGTCGGCTCGGCGAGCGCGAACGAGCCGGTGCGCACCGCGCCCACCGGCCGGTAGCGGGCGATGATCACGCCGGTCGTCGCGGTCTTGCTCTCGACCAGCTCCAGCTCGCCCGGCATCGTCGCCTCGTCGAACAGTCTCTTACCCTTGCCGAGCAGCACCGGGAAGACGAGCAGGTTGAGCTGGTCGACCAGGCTCCTGGCGAGCAGCGACCGGACCAGGACCGAGCTGCCCTGGGTCAGCAGGTCCGGCCCGTCTCCCTCCTTGAGCCGGGCGACCGCGTCGGGGACGTCGCCCTCCAGCCGGACGCTGTTCTGCCAGGCGAGCGGCGCGGCCGACGATGTGGCGACATATTTGGTGACGCCGTTGAACAGGGCCGCGGGCTCCTCGTCCGTGAACGGCCAGTGCGCGGCGAAGATCTCGTAGGTCTTGCGGCCCAGCAGCAGATCGAACGGCTTCGAGAAGCTCTCCCCCATCGCCGCGCCCATGATCGCGTCCCAATAAGGAAAGGTCCAGCCGCCATAGTCGAAGCCGCCCGTGGGATCCTCTTCCGGCCCGCCCGGCGCCTGCATGACGCCGTCCAGGCTGACGAACGCGCCGACGATCAATTTCCTCATTGCGCCAGCTCCTTCGCGATCTCGCCGAGCTGGTCGGCGCAGGTGCCCCAACCTTCGTGGAAGCCCATCTTTGCGTGGGCCTCGGCGTCCTCGCCGTCCTTGTGCTTGGCGATTGCGCGGTAGAGCGTCCTGCCGCCGGGCGCGTCTTCGAAGGTGATGATGGCGGTGAACAGGAAGCCGCCGCAATCGGCCGGCCCGGGCTCGTTCGGCCGCCAGCCCGGCCCGAGCGCGGAGGTCCAGACCACGCGCTCGCCTTCGACCACATCGAGAACGCAGCCCGCGCCGCCGGTTCCGGTGTCGAAGCCGTCGGGGCCGGTCATGCGCATGCGGAATATCCCGCCGGGCACCAGGTCGATCTCGACCTCGGGTGTCTCATAAGGCTTCGGCGCCCACCATTTCCTGATATGCTCGGGCGTCGTCCACGCCTCCCAGACGAGCGCGCGCGGCGCATCGAGGACACGCTCCAGCACGAGATCATGATCGCTCACTTGTCGCTCTCCTTGGCTTTCAATGTTTCAAGATAGTCTTCGAGCCGGTCGAGCCGGCCTTCCCACAAAGCGCGCTGCTCGGCGATCCAGGTTTCAGCGGTCGCCAGGGCCTTGGGTTCCAGCCGGCAGGTGCGCACCCGGCCTTTCTTCTCGGAGCGGACCAGCCCGCTCGTCTCCAGCATCTGCAGATGCTGCATCACCGCCGGCAGCGACATGGCGAAGGGCGCGGCGAGCTCGCTGACCGAGGCCGGCGCCCGGCTCAGCCGCGCCAGCATCCCCCGCCGCGTCGGATCCGCGAGCGCCTGGAAGGCAAGATCGAGCCGGGTCGATTCGTTAAGCATGTGCTTAAGTAACCTCACGCGCGCTGACCGGCAATAGAAACTTTGGCGATCGCTTAACTAAACCGGGCTCGACATGAGGCCCGCGCACGCTAGACGCCCGGACCAGGAGAACGGCCATGGAACCGGAAGACGCGGCAGAGCTGATCGGCGAGATGCCCGAAGAGGAGGTGGAGCGGGGCGCGGTGAACCGCTTCCGCAGCCGCGCCGCGCTGCTGATCGCGATCATCGCGGCTGTGCTGGCGGTGGGCGGCCTCGGCGGCGGCAACGCCACCGACGACATGCTCATCAACACCATCCGCGCCAGCGACACCTGGGCCTTCTTCCAGGCCAAGAACGTGCGCCAGACCGCTTATGAGATCGCCAATGTCGAGATCGAGGGCGACCTCGCCGAGCCCGGCCTCGACGCGGCGACGCGCGCGCGGCTGGAGCGGAGGCTGGCCGAGAACCGGGCGACGATCGCGCGCTACGACAGCGAGCCGGATCCGGCCGCGCCGAACGACCCGATTGCGGGCGAGGGCAAGCGCCAGCTCTCGGCGCGGGCGCGCTCCTATGAGGCGGCGCGCGAGACCGCCATGGCGCGCGACGACAATTTCGACTGGGCCGAGGTGCTGCTTCAACTCGCTTTGGTGCTCGGCTCGGTCGCGATCCTCGCGATCAACCGGCCGATCCTGATCCTCGCGGGCCTGCTCGGCGCGCTCGGCGCCCTGCTGACTCTGAACGGCTTCCTGCTGCTCGTGGCGCTGCCGCTTTAGACTGCCCGCTCGATCGTCACCCTGAACTTGTTTCAGGGTCCAGTCGGAGACCCCCGGCGCGGCGCGAGGCCGGATGCTGAAACAAGTTCAGCATGACGGCGTGGGGTTCGCCATCGACCCCCGCCTTTACAGCCGCGCTTGCGCTGCTATCGCCCGGCCATGCCGCTCCAGCCCGATTCCATCCTCATCGTCGATTTCGGCAGCCAGGTGACCCAGCTCATCGCGCGGCGCGTCCGCGAGGCCGGCGTCTATAGCGAGATCGCCCCGTTCAACCGCGCCGGCGAGGCGTATGCGCGGCTCAAGCCCAAGGGCATCATCCTTTCCGGCGGCCCCTCCTCTGTGATGTGGGACGATAGTCCGCGCGCGCCCCAGCATTTCTTCGACGCCGGCATCCCCATCCTTGGCATCTGCTACGGCCAGCAGACCATGGCGCACCAATTGGGTGGCCACGTCGCGCCGTCGGACAATAAGGAATTCGGGCGCGCCTATATCGAGATTACGGGCGAGAGCATGCTGTTCGACGGGCTCTGGCACGAAGGCGAGACCCACCAGGTCTGGATGAGCCATGGCGACCGCGTCGAGGCGCTCCCGGAGGGCTTCACGGTCGTCGCGTCCTCCGAAGGCGCGCCTTATGCGGTCGCCACCGACGAGACCCGCCGCTTCTTCAGCCTGATGTTCCATCCCGAGGTCGTCCACACCCCCGACGGCGGCAAATTGCTCGCCAATTTCGTCCGCCACGTCTGCGGCCTGGCGGGCGACTGGACGATGGCCGAATATCGCGCGACCAAGATCGCCGACATCCGCGCCCAGGTCGGCGTTGGGGAGCATGGGGGCAAGGTGATTTGCGGCCTCTCCGGCGGCGTCGACAGCGCCGTCGCCGCGGTGCTGATCCACGAGGCGATCGGCCATCAGCTGACCTGCGTCTTCGTCGACCACGGCCTGATGCGCGCGCATGAGGCCGAGCAGGTCGTCTCGCTCTTCCGGGGCCATTACAACATCCCGCTCGTCCATGTCGACGCCGCCGACCGGTTCCTTTCCGGCCTCGCCGGGCTCGACGAGCCGGAGGCCAAGCGCAAGCTGATCGGCAAGACCTTCATCGAGATCTTCGAGGCGGAAGCGAAGAAGATCGGCGGCGCCGATTTTCTCGCCCAGGGCACGCTCTATCCCGACGTGATCGAAAGCGTCAGCTTCACCGGCGGCCCGTCGGTGACGATCAAGAGCCACCACAATGTCGGCGGCCTGCCCGAACGCATGAACATGCAGCTGGTCGAGCCCTTGCGCGAATTGTTCAAGGACGAGGTCCGAGTCCTCGGCCGCGAGCTCGGCCTGCCCGAGGCCTTTGTCGGCCGCCATCCCTTCCCGGGCCCGGGGCTCGCCATCCGCATCCCCGGCGAGGTGACGAAGGAACGCTGCGACCTGCTGCGCCGGGCCGACGCCATCTACCTCGAGGAGATCCGCAATGCCGGCCTTTACGACGCGATCTGGCAGGCCTTCGCGGTGCTGCTGCCGGTGAAGACGGTGGGCGTGATGGGCGATCACCGCACCTACGACCATGTCTGCGCCCTGCGCGCGGTCACCTCCACCGACGGCATGACCGCCGACATCTACCCGTTCGACGCCGCCTTCCTGAGCCGGGTGGCGACGCGCATCGTCAACGAGGTCAGGGGGATCAACCGGGTGGTCTACGATTATACGTCCAAGCCGCCGGGAACGATCGAGTGGGAATGAGCCGGGCCTGACCCTCCAGCGCAAGGCGCCCGCATACGGGCTTCACGTCTCGCGGTTTCCGCTGCGCTTCACCTGCGCTTCCGCCAAGGGGTCAATGTCCCAAGCCTCGCCATTGTCGCTCAGCTCATTGTCTTCGAAAATGCCCGAGCCGCCTTCCTTGATCCGGATGCCTGACGGCGAATTGGCGAAGATGGCATTTCTTCGAAAGGTCGGGTTTCCCGCGCTCGCCACGAAGATTCCCGACATTCGATTGCCGTTGATCTGATTGTCCTCGAACGTCCCTCGCCCCAGATCGTGAATATATATGCCGCTTTGCATCCCATCGTGGATTCGATTGCGGCGCACGATCGGCTCCGCCTCTGTCCTGACTTCGATCCCGGAATAGGTGTTTCCGAAAATCTCGTTATCTTCGTACATACCGCGACCCTGACTGTTTACAAGAATAGCACTTGCCTTACCATCGTAGATGCGGTTTCGCCGTAAGATAGGATCCGCGCCGGATTGGACTTCAATGCCGGCAAAGGCGTTTCCATAGATCTCGTTCTCTTCGTAAGTGCCTCGACCGTTATTATGGACAAGTATCCCCACTTGGCTTCCATGATGAATGCGATTGCGCCTAACACGAGGATCGGCGTTATTCATAACAGCCAAGCTGGCCAATCCCGTACTCGATAAGTCACAATCCTCGAGTTCGAGTCTTCCCTGCTGGACCCAGACACAATAGTCTTCGGCCTTTTTTTGAGTTAGGCGAATCGTAAGATTGCGCACCACCCCGATGTTGGTATCAAATACTATAGTGTCGGGGCCTTCGCCCTCTACAATGATATCTTCGCAAGGGCCGTCGCCGATCAACTCGAGCGGCTTGTCGATCACGAGGTTCTCGCGATAATGGCCGGCCGCGATCAAGATGCGCGCGCCTCCAGGCGCCCTCGTGATCGCTTCGGAGATAGTCGTGAATTGGGCGCGCCCCGGCATCGGGTTGACCTTGAACGTTATAATCAGTCCCGGCTCCGCCCTTCCCTCGGGGTCGCCGACGGTTTCCATGGCCTGCGCGCTCTCCGCGGAAGCGGGCGCGTCACCGCCGCTCCGACCGGCCTTTCCCGGAGAAGCAAATTTCGGCGACAATACGGGCGGCGCGCCCGCCTCGGCGCGCGGCGGAGAAGCGCGATTGAGCGCCTCCACGGCCTTCTGGGCGAGACGTTCGATTGCCTTGGCATAAACAGGATCCGATTCGGGCGTGTCGCGCAACGCCCGCCAGTCCTCATATTGATGCGCGCGCAGGAGGGTCGCAACCTCGACCTCGTCGGGCGTGCCGTGCTCGGCATTCTCCAGGTGCGCGGCCGTGAGATAGTAGATCGGAAGGATCAGATCGTCCCGATTGAGGGACGTCTGCCGATCTCGAAACGCGAGCGCTTCCTCCCGGCACGGCGCGCTCGCGAAATAGGATGGCGTGATCATCGGGAAGAGCAGCAGGGCGTCGTTGATCGAACTTGCCAGTCGCTCGGCCCATTTCTGGCCCCAGCCAATGTCCTTGCGATCAAGGAAGATCCGGAATTCGCGGTTACCCGAGAAGAAACGGATGCTCCGCTCCAGGCGCTCGCGAAGACGCGCAATCCTGCCGCTCTCATGCTCGTCATCGTGATGAACGTAGCTCCAGAAGCCGCCGATGTGCTGTTGTTGCGTCATTTCCATTGTCGATCGCTGCCTTCGGACGCCAATATCCGCGCCAGCGAGCACTTAGGCAAGGCGGGACGTGCGCGAGCGCTCGATCTATCTTGGCCCGGGCGGTAGGAATCTGAATGCGCTGCCGCGGGGAGATTGTGTCAGAGCCCGAGGCCAATCGCCAGCCGATAGGCATGACCTTTATCGAAAGCGGCTGGTCAGTTCCGGTCCTTGCCCCGCGCCTCGCTCGGCCAGGTCCCGGTCCAGCGCTTGAAGGCGCGGGAGAACGCGGCGGGATCGGAGAAACCCAGGCGCCAGGCGGTCTCCTTCACCGACAGGCCCTGCTCGCGCACGAAGCGCAAGGCGAGCCGGCGGCGGAGAGTGTCGAGCAGCGCGGCGAAGGTGACGCCGTCCGCCTTCAAGCGTCGGTACAAGGTCTGGCGGCTGCAGCCGAGCGCGCGCGCGACGTCGTCGATCCGGACCGGTCCCGCGGCGAGCATCGGCTCGATCCGGCGCTCGACCTCGTCCCGGAACTCGCTTGGGGGCGGGGCCGTCTTGGTTTCGAAGGCCTTCGCCACCATGCCCAGGAAGTCGAGGAAGGGGTTCTTGCCCGGTGCGGGAATTTGCTCCCGCCGCGGTCGAGCCGGGCGCCTGGGGCTCTGGTCGAATCGCAATGCCTTGAACAGCGAAGCGCAGGCGTCGCGGCGCTCGCAGCCGCCGCAACCGCTTTGTCTCATTCGATCGATGCAACCTGCGATCATGCTTTTGGCGCCTCAAATCATGCGATGGGCGGTGTCTTAGTCAAGCAATACGCCTAGTTCCTCGGGAGCGCAAGCCAGCGCAGCAGAAGGAGCGGACGACATGCGTAAGGCACTTATCGGAATGGCCGTGGCGGCCTCGATTCTCGCACAGCCGGCGGCGGCGGACCCGGTCACCGACTGGTGGGATTTCGCCAATCGCATCACCGCGACCGCTCAGGGCCCGAGCGGCCTGGCGGCGATGCCCGACCAACAGCGCGCCATCAGCCGCACCGCGCTCGCCATGTTCGAGGCGCTGAACGCGATCGACCGGCGCTACCAATCCTATCTCGGCTTTCCGGCGGGCGACTCGACAGCCTCGCAGGATGCCGCCGCCGCGACGGCGGCCTATCAGGTGTTGCTGCACCACTTCCCGGCTCAGCGTGCCGCGCTCGAGGAAAGCTACACGATCGCCATGGCCGCGATTCCCGAGGGGCCGCATCGCGAGGCCGGCCGGCTGATCGGCGAGGCCGCGGCGAGGGCGGCGATCCCCGCGGGCGGGATCGACCCCGCCATCGTCCAGACTCCCTATCGCCCGCGCACCGCGCCCGGCGAATGGATCGGCGCCTCGCTGCCGGTGATCGACCCGTTCATGTCCGCCTTCCGTCCCTGGGCGATCCCCAGCGCCGAGGCGCTCCGCCCGCCGGCGCCGCCCGCTTTGACCAGCCCGGTCTGGGCGCGCGACTATGAGGAGGTGAGGCGGCTGGGCGGCCGGACCAGCACCGAGCGGACGCCGTTCCAGACATTGGTCGCGCGCTACCGCCAGGCCTTCGATATCACGCCCTCGATGCGTGCCGCCGCCGACGCGCCCGGCCGCACCCCGGTGCGCAATGCGCGCATGTTCGCCATCTACCAGATGGCGTTCGACGATGCCGCGCTGGCGATGGCCGCGTCCAAGATGCACTATAATTACTGGCGGCCGATCACCGCCATCCGCAACGGCGCCGCCGACGGCAACGACGCGACCCAGCCCGATCCCGCCTGGGCGCCTTTGCTTCCAACGCCCAATTTCCCCGAATATCCCTGCGGCCACTGCACGGTCGCAGCGACGATCGCCGAGGTGATGACCGCGGAGGTCGGGCCGCGCCCGGCCGGCGGCGTCCGGGTCGGCTCCCAGGCCATCCCGCTCTCCGCGATGCAGGTGCTGCCGAGCTGGGACGAATGGGCGCAGCAGGTATCCGACTCGCGCATCTATGGCGGCGTCCATTACCGCTTCTCCAACGAGGCGGGCGAGCGGATCGGCCGCCGCGCCGCGCGCATCGTGCTGGACCATGTGATGCAGCCATTGCCGGCGCGGCGCGGGCGGCGCTGACATTCGGGAGCTTGCGCGGAAGGGGCGCAAGGCGGAAAAGCGGCCACGGGCGCGCGGCGCCGAGTCATTGGGGACGAACGATGAGAAGAGACCGGCTGGACGAATTCGAGGACGAGCGCGAAGCCCTGCCCGAAGAGCTCTCCTTGGCGGACATTGTCGAGAATGCCGCGCGCAAGCTCGTGACCGCGATCGTCATCGCCGGCGGGCTGATCGCGCTCGCCATCTATTTCCGGTCGTCGCCTTCATCGCCGCGCTACCAGGCGGCGGTGGGAGACGGCCGGATCGTCCGCGTCGACACCAGGAACGGCACCGTGCTCGCCTGCGAGGGCACTCGCTGCTTCCAGGTCCTGCGCCGCGGCCAGCGATTGGTTGACGCGCCGGCCGCCAAGGCTTTGCCGGCGCCTGCCGCGCCGGCCGCGCGCGAGGCCCAGCCGGCGCCGGCACCGCCGCCGTCGAACGCGGCGGTCCCGGCGCGTTGAGGTCGCGGCCGGGCCCGGTTGTGGCGATTCTGTCCTTGCTCTGCGCGGGCTGCGGCGAGCCGGGCGCCGCGCCGAGCCAGGCGCCGGTCAAGGCCAGGGCCGCCGCCCCCGCGGCCGCGCCGGTTTCACGCGGCTTGCGGCTCTATCTCGCTTCGGACGGCCTCGAGCTGGCCGACGGCGCGGCCGGCGCGTCGCGCCCGGTGCCGTTCGGGACGAGCGAGGCCGAGGCGCGGGCCCGGATCGAGCCGGTGACCGGCCGCCCGCGGGCGCGCACCGACGATCCCCATTGTCGCGTCCAGCCGCGCTTCCGCCTCGATTATCCCGGCGGCCTCGCCCTCGGCTTCGAGGCTGGCAGGTTCGTGGCCTGGGAGCAAAGCGCGGGCGCGGGCTACCGGATGCGGAGCGGCGTAGCGATCGATTCGCCCCGGGCGGCGCTGCGCGCGCTCGGCCCGATCGCCCTGCGCCGCGTCAACGTCACCGACGTCCCGATCGAGGAATTCACCGCCGGCGCCGTCAGCGGCGTGCTGCTCGGCGGCAGGGTCCGGGATTTCACCGCCACCGTGGGCGCCTGCCGATGATCGCCGAAGCCCTCGCCGCCGACGAAGCGGCGGTCATCGCTTTGTGGGAGGCGTGCGGCCTGACCCGGCCGTGGAACGATCCCGCTCGCGATTTCCGTCTCGCGATCGAGGGCGCGACCCTCCGTTATCCTCGTCCTTGGCCACGAGGCCGGGCTCGCCGCCAGCGTCATGACCGGCTTCGACGGCCATCGCGGCTGGGTCTATTATCTTGCCGTCGCGCCGGAGCGGCGGCGGCAAGGCCTGGGCCGCGAGATGATGGCCGCCGCCGAGGCTTGGCTGCGCCGGCGCGGCGTGCCGAAGATCCAGCTCATGGTGCGCGAGGACAATGAAGCGGCGCGGGCCTTTTACGAGGCGCTCGGCCTCAAGCGGCAGAAAGTGGTCACGCTGGGGCGCTTCCTCTGAGCAGGGCGGTTCGAGCCGGTGCCGGCTGAGCTCATTCCTCCGTCCAGCGGAACACCTCGTCGAGCGCCACGCCGAAGACGTCGGCGATCCTGAACGCGGTCTCCAGCGTCGGCGAATATTTGCCCTGCTCGATCGCGGCGACGGTCTGGCGGGTGACGCCGATCCGCTCGCCCAATTCCGCCTGCGTCATCTCGCCGGCGTGGAAGCGCAAGGTGCGGATCCGGTTGGTGAGGTGCCGCTCAGCCATGCCAACCCCGGCGGTAGCTGAGCAGCACGACGGCCTGATGGGCAGTCTCGGCCAGCACGATGGCGAGCAGCGCGGAGTTGACGATCTTCCAGGGCGGCTCGCTGAACGGCATGACCACGCCGACCAGGATCATGCTGACGATCAGCACATAATAGCCGATCGTCGCGCCGCGCCGTGCGATCGCGCGGTCGCGCTCGTCGGCCGGGGCCTGCGCCTCCTTCGTCGCGGTCACCGCGATGGCGATGCTGCCGACGATCATCGCGATGGCGTGGGCCGCGGCAACGAGGCCGAACGACCACAAGATGTCGACCATCCGCCGTTCGCCAAAGCCGGCGGCCGGGCCGACGATGGTGAAATAGACGCCATAAGCGACCAGCATCGTCGCCAGCGTGAGCCACGCGATCTTCTCACGAAAGGCCATTTGAAAGTCCCTCTTGATGTTCCCGATTTGCAACTTCAGGTACGCCATCTAGAACGTTATGTCAATTAATATTAACATTATGTATGCAGGAGGTGACATGGGGCTGCATATAGCCCGTCATTCCCAGCAAAAGCTGGAATCTCTCTGCCTTGGGGCGCCGGCTTGAAAAGAAGGGAGATTCCAGCTTTCGCTGGAATGACGAAAAGGGGACGCTTGGGATGGCGCCGACGATGTACGGCATCAGGAATTGCGACACGGTCAAGAAGGCGCGCGCCTGGCTCGACGCGCGCGGCGTCGCTCATGATTTTCACGATTATAAGGTCGCCGGCATCGACGAGCCGCGGTTGCGCGCCTGGGCCGCCGAGCTCGGCTGGGAGCGGCTGCTCAACCGCGCCGGCACGACCTTCCGCAAGCTCCCCGAGGCCAACAGGCAAGGGCTCGACGCGGACAAGGCGGTCGCTTTGATGCTGGCGCAGCCGTCGATGATCAGGCGGCCATTGCTCGATCTCGGCGGGCGCAGGCTGGTCGGCTTCGACAAGGGCGCCTGGGCGGCGGCCCTGGCTGGAACGAAACGGGCCTCGGGGGATTGAATCCTGTTCGATCGGGGATGCTAAGGGGGTCGATTGTCCGAACCGTCCGCTAACCAAGGCGCCGCACCCGTCTCCGCCCGTGACGACGCCCGTCTCGCCGCGCTCGAAGCCGAAAATATCCGCTTGCGCGCCGAGCTCGCCGATGGCGAGGCCCGCTTCCGCGTCATCGCCGACAGCGCGCCGGCGCCGGTCTGGGTGACCGACGCCGACGGCATCGAGTTCGTCAACCGCGCGCTGATAGACTTTTCCGGCCTGCCGCTCGAGAAATTGCGCGGCGCCGGCTGGACCGGGATCGTCCACCCCGACGACCTTCCCGAAGTGATGAAGCGCCGCGCCGCGGCCCGGGCCGGGAACGAGGTCTACGAGTTCGAGGCGCGGATGCGCCGCTTCGACGGCGAATGGCGCTGGCTGCATGCGAGCCTCAAGCCCCGCTTCGACGCCGCCGGCGCGGCGGCGGGCTTCGTCGGCATGGCGCTCGACATCACCGGCGCCAAGCGCGCCGAAGCCGAGTTGCGCGAGAGCGAGGCGCGCTTCCGGGCGATCGCGGATTGCGCGCCGGCGCCGGTCTGGGTCACGGGCGCGGACGGCATCGAGTTCGCGAACAAAGCTTTCGAGGAGGTGGCCGGGCTGCCCGCCGAGGAGCTGACCGGCGCGGTCTGGATTTCCATGATCCACCCCGACGACCTGCCCGCAGTGCTCGCCATGCGCGACCGCGCCTGGGCCGAGGGGACGGGCTACGGCTATGAGGCCCGCTACCGCCGCGCCGACGGCGTCATGCGCTGGATGAAGGTCAGCTGCCGGCCGCGCCTGAACGCCGACGACAAGCTGATCGGCTATGTCGGCATGGCCGTCGACGTCACCGACGCGAAGCAGGCGGAAGCGGCGCTTCAGGAAGACAAGGGCTCGCTGGAGACGCTGAACCGGGTCGGCGCCAGCCTGGCCTCGGAGCTCGACCTCGAGCGCGTCGTCCAGCAGGTCACCGACGCCGCCGTCGCCTTGTCGGGTGCGCAATTCGGCGCCTTCTTCTATAATGTGCTGAACGAGGCGGGCGAAAGCTACATGCTCTATGCCATTTCGGGCGTCGACCGCGGCCATTTCCACAAATTCCCGATGCCGCGCAACACGGAGGTTTTCGCTCCCACCTTCAGCGGCGAAGGCGTGGTCCGCTCCGACGACATCACCAAGGATCCACGCTACGGCAAGAGCGACACCCATCACGGCATGCCGAAGGAGCATCTGCCCGTCGCCTCCTACCTCGCCGTCCCGGTGACCAGCCGCTCGGGCGAGGTGATCGGCGGCCTCTTCTTCGGCCATGCGGAACCGGCGCGCTTCACCGAGCGGCACGAGCAGCTCATCGTCGGCATCGCCGGCCAGGCCGCGATCGCGATCGACAATGCCCGGCTCTACGAGGCCGCCCAGCGCGAGATCGCGGTCCGCAGCCGCGCCGAGGGGGCGCTGCGCGAGCTGAACCAGTCGCTCGAATCGCACGTCGCCGCCGCCATCGCCGAGCGCGAGCAGGCCGAGGAAGCGCTGCGCCAGTCGCAGAAGATGGAGGCGGTCGGCCAATTAACCGGCGGCATCGCCCACGATTTCAATAATCTCCTCACCATCATTACCGGCAATGTCGACGCCGCCCGCCGCCATATCGGCGAGGACGGGCCGGCCCGCGTCCAGCGCGCGCTCGGCAACGCTCTGGTGGGCGCCGAGCGCGCGGCGATGCTGACCCAGCGCCTGCTCGCCTTTTCGCGCCGCCAGCCGCTCAATCCGCGCCCGATCGACCCCAACAAGCTGGTCACCGGCATGTCGGAATTGCTCCACCGCACTCTGGGCGAGACGATCGCGGTCGAGACCGTGCTCGCCGCCGGCCTGTGGCGGATCGAAGCCGACCCGCACCAGCTCGAAAATGCGATGTTGAACCTCGCGGTCAACGCCCGCGACGCCATGCCCGACGGCGGCAAGCTCACCATCGAGACCGCCAACACCCATATCGACCGCGATTATGCCGCGCAGAATGCCGGCGTCTCGCCCGGCCAATATGTCGCCATCTGCGTCTCCGACATCGGCGCGGGGATGAGCGCCGACACGCTCGCCCGCGCCTTCGAGCCCTTCTTCACCACCAAGGAGGTCGGGAAGGGCACCGGGCTCGGTCTCTCCATGGTCTACGGCTTCGTCAAGCAATCGGGCGGCCACCTCAAAATCTATTCGGAGGAAGGCGAGGGGACGACGGTCCGCATCTATCTCCCCCGCCTGGTCGGCGACGAGACGGTCGAGGAGGAGCGCGCCGAGGCGCCGGTGCCCGAAGGCACGCGCGACGAGACGATCCTGGTCTGCGAGGACGATGACGACGTCCGCGCTTATACGGTCGAGGTGCTGCGCGAGCTCGGCTATCGCGTGCTCGAGGCGCATGACGGGCCCAGCGCCTTGCGCCTGCTCGAGCGGCAGGAGGGCAATGTCGATCTCCTGTTCACCGACGTCGTCCTGCCCGGCGGGATGACCGGGGCGGTGCTGGCCGGGGAGGCGCGCGCGCTCCGCCCTGGGCTCAGGATCCTGTTCACCACCGGCTATGCGCGCAACGCCATAGTCCATCACGGCCGGCTCGATCCCGGCGTCGAGCTGATCACCAAGCCCTTCGCCTATGCCGACCTCGCCGCCCGTGTCAGGGACATGCTCGACCGCAATTGAGGAGAGGGACGCCGATGCGGCTGCTGATCATGCTTTTCGCGTTGCTCGCGGGCGCACCCGCCGTCGCCCAGACCGACTATGCCGCGCGCCTCACCGAGGGCGACGTCGGCTTGCGCGATTTCCGCTTCCGCTCCGGCGAGACCCTGCCGGAGGTGCGCGTCCATTATGCCACGCTCGGCACCCCGCACCGCGACGCCCGGGGGCGGATCGACAATGCAGCGATGATCCTGCACGGCACCGGCGGCTCGGGCCGGCAATTCCTCGCCCCGCAATTCGCCGACGCGCTTTACGGCCCCGGCCAGCCGCTCGACATCGGCCGCTATTATATCATCCTTCCCGACAATATCGGCCACGGCCGCTCCTCCAAGCCGAGCGACGGCCTGCGCATGCGTTTCCCGGCCTACGATTATGACGACATGGTCGAGGCGCAGCGGCTGATGCTGGAGCGGCTCGGCGTCGCCCGGCTGCGCCTGGTCATGGGCACGTCGATGGGCTGCATGCACATCTTCGTGTGGGCCGAAGCGCATCCCGGTTTCGCGCGCGCGGCCATGCCGATGGCCTGCCTGCCGGTCGAGATTGCCGGCCACAATAGGATGTGGCGCCGCGCTGCGGTCGAGGGCATCCGCAGCGACCCCGCCTGGGCGGGCGGCGATTACACCGTCCAGCCCATCCAGGGCCTGCGCACCGCCGTCTCGCTCCTGCAGATCGCCGGCATGGCCCCGCTCTACCTCCAGCGCGCCTTTCCCACGCGGGAGACCGCCGAAGCCTATATCGTCGAGCGCATCGACCGCGATATCGGCACGCGCGACGCCAACGACCTGATCTACCAGCTCGAAGCCAGCCGCACCTATAACCCGCTCCCCAACCTGGAGCGGATCAGCGTGCCGATGACCTGGGTGAACAGCGGCGACGATTTCATCAACCCGCCCGATTACGGCATCGCCGAAGCCGCCGCCCGCCGCATGCCGAGCGCGCGCTACCTGCTGATCCCCGCCAGCGCCGAGACGCGCGGCCATGGCACGCACACCTGGGCGCGCTTCTGGGCGGCGGAGCTGGTCGACCTGCTGCGGCGGACCGAGGATTAGAGTCAGTCCGATCTGAATCGTCATTCCAGCGAAAGCTGGAATCTCACTTCTTCAAGGCGCTGGGAAAAGAGATTCCAGCTTTCGCTGGAATGACGGGTCTCTCAATTCGAACAGGACCGAGTCTAGCGCGCCACCTCGCGCGAGCTGACATGATTGAGCGCGACCACCCAGCGGCCGTCGACCTTGCGCATCAGCCGTGTGTTGATGCCGTCCTGGGGCCGGCCGCCGCCTTCGAGGCGATAGCGGCTGATCAGTTGGGCGGCGTCGGGGCCGAGCATCTCGACGCGGATGTCGAAGAAATGCAGGCGGCCGCGCCGTCCCGGGTCGCCGCCATAATCGCGGACATAATGATCGAGCGTGCCCTGCCAGTCGCGCTGGAATTGCCCCCGCGAGACGAACACCACGTCGGGATTCTTGAAGCCGCGCATATAGCCACGGAAATCGCCGCGGTTCCACGCCGTCTCCATGTCGGCGATCACCCGGCGGATCGCGCGCTCCTCGGCGGCGGCATCGAAGGCGGGAGCGCTCCCGCAGGCGGCGAGCAGGAGCAAGGCCGCGGCGGCGGCCGGCCTCACGCTTCGACCAGCGCGTGCACCGCACGCGCCACGGCGATCGCCTGATGGTCCTGCCACAGATCGGCGATGACCTGGACGCCGATCGGCAGCCCGTCCGCGTCCTTGCCGACCGGCACGGCCGTCGCAGGCAGCATCGGCAAGCTCGCCAGAGCGGGGAAGGCGAGCTGCAGCCCGTAGCGCGTGTCCTCTCCGTCGACCATGAGCCTGCGCTCGGTGACCGGCGTGTCGTCGTGGCGGTAAGCGGTGACTCCGAAGGCCGGCGCGATCACCGCGTCATAATCGGCGAACAAGGCCTGCCAGGCGCGCACCGCGCGCGCCTGATGGTCGAGCAGGTCGAACCAGGCGGCGAGCGACGGCGGCGCCCCGCCGTCCGGTGCAGCGCCGCGGGTGAGCGCGGTCATCAGCAGCTGCATATACTGGCCATATTGCGCCGACAGATCGGGCAGGAGGGCGCTTTCCCGGTCGACCCTGGCGCCCTCGGCCTCGAAAGCGGCGCCAATCCCTTCGAGCGCGTCGGCGATCGGGCGGGCGAGGGCGGCGAAGGGGTGGGCGGCCATGAGCAGGATGCGCCACTCGCCAGGCGCGCGCGCTTCCGCTCTCGGCAGCGGCCGGTCGGCGAGCAGGTCGAGCGCCAGCGCCAGATCGTCGGCATTGCGCGCCAGCGGGCCGATCACCGCCATCGGCGGGGCATGGCCGTTGGTGCCCGGGGGATAATGGCCGTCGCTGTTCAGCGCGCCATAAGTCGGCTTGTGCCCCCAGACACCGTTGAACGCCGCCGGCACCCGGATCGAGCCGCCAATGTCCGAGCCAAGCTCCAGCGGCACCATCCCGCTCGCCAGCGCCGCCGCCGATCCGCCCGAGGAGCCGCCCGGCGAGCGGGAGGAGTCGAACGGGTTGCTGGTGCGGCCGTAGATCGGGTTGACCGACTGGTGGTCGGCGAGGCCGGCCGGCACGTTGGTCTTGCCCAGGATGATCGCGCCCGCATGCTTGAGCCGGCGAACGGCGACGGCGTCCTCCTTCGCGACGAAATCGCGATGTTCCTCGAAGCCCCAGGTGGTCGGCAGCCCGGCGACGTCGAACGCCTCCTTGACGGTCATCGGCACGCCGAGCAAAGGCTTGCGCTCGCCTCGCGCCACGGCGGCGTCCGCCGCATCGGCGGCGGCGCGGGCCCGCTCGAAATCGCGCACCACCACCGCGTTGATCGGCCCGTCCAGCGCCTCGATCCGAGCGATCGCCGCCTCGCATTCGGCGCGTGCATCGGTCTCACCCGCGGCGATGGCGGCGGCGGTCTCGATCGCGCCGCGCTGGGTTGCTTGTCCGGTCGACTTCATGCGCCTTCCCCCACTCCCGTTCGGGCTGAGCCTGTCGAAGCCCTGTCCTTCTCTTTCGAGTTGCGAGCAAGCGCGCCGATCAATGGCCAGTCACCGCGGATCAGCGCGAGCTTCTTGGCGCGGCTCCAGCCTTTGATCTGCCGCTCGGCCTGCAGAGCCTCGTAGCGTGACGGAAATTCATCGGACCAGACCAAAGTCACCGGAAGCCTCGTCGAGGTGTAGCCGGGTATCGCACCGGATTGATCGGCACCGATCCGCGCGTCGATGTCGTCGGATGGCCGACGTAGAAATGCCCGTCCGCGCAATGGAGCATATATGTCCAGAAACCCATGTCTCTCCAAGAAGACCAGAAAGGGAGGGCTTCGACAAGCTCAGCCCGAACGGGTTGGGGAAATTCGCGCTCGGCCGCACCCCTCGTTGGGGAAGGTTCGCAGTCCGCCACACCCCATTGGGGAAGGTTCGCAGTCCGCCACACCCCGTTGGGGAAGGTTCGCAATCCGCCACACCCCGTCCGTTCGGGCTGAGCCTGTCGAAGCCCTTTCCTTCTTCCTGACTCCGAAAAGAAAGGAAGCCCTTCGACAGGCTCAGGGTGAACGGTGGTTCTGGTCAGCGCGTGAACTTCTCCCCCGCCTCCGCCTTCTTCGCCAGCAAATCCGCCACCTCGAAGCCGCGCCGCTCCAGCCCCGCGACGATCTTGGCCAGGCCTTCGCTGTCCGCCCAGAACATCGGGCCGCCGCGATAGACGGGCCAGCCATAGCCGTAAATCCAGACCACATCCACGTCGGAGGCGCGCTGGGCCATGCCTTCCTCGAGGATCTTCGCGCCCTCGTTGACCATGGTGTAGAGCGTGCGCTCGACGATCTCCTCGTCGCTGATCTCGTGCTGCGGCGTCCCGGTTTTGTTGCGGAAGTCCTCGATAATCTCGGCCACGCGCGGCGAGGGGGAGGGCCTGCGCTTCTCGTCATAATCGTAGAAGCCGGCGCTCTTCTTCTGGCCCCAGCGCCCCTCGGCGGCGAGCGCGTCGCGGATATTCTCGATCCGGGTCGGGTCGCGGTGCCAGCCGATGTCGACGCCGGCGAGGTCGGACATCTGGAAGGGCCCCATCGGCATTCCGAATTCGACATGGACGCGGTCGACCTGCTCGGGCGTCGCGCCTTCGAGCAGCAGCTTCATCGCCTCGATCTGGCGCGGCATCAGCATTCGGTTGCCGATGAAGCCGTGGCAGACGCCCGCGACCACCGCGACCTTCTTGATCTTCTTAGCGAGCTGCATCGCCGTCACCAGCACGTCGGGCGCGGTCTTCGCGCCGCGCACCACTTCGAGCAGCTTCATCACATTGGCCGGCGAGAAGAAGTGCAGGCCGAGCACGTCCTGCGGCCGCGAGGTCGACGCCGCGATCTCGTCGACGTTGAGATAGGAGGTGTTGGAGGCCAGGATCGCGCCCGTTTTGGCGATCTTGTCTAACTTGCCGAAAATTTCCTTCTTGACGTCCATATTCTCGAACACGGCCTCGATGATGAGGTCGCAATCCGCGAGGTCCTCGAGCTTCAGCGTCGGCGTCAGCAGGCCCATCGCGCCTTCGACCTGATCGCCGGTCATCCGCCCCTTGGCCGCGCTCGCCTCATAATTCTTGCGCATCACGCCGGTGCCGCGGTCGAGCGCGGCCTGCTCCATCTCGACGATGGTGACGGGCACGCCGGCGCTGAGGAAGTTCATCGAGATGCCGCCGCCCATCGTGCCGGCGCCGATCACGCCGACCCTGTTGATCTCGCGCGGTTTGGTGTCCTCGGGCAGCCCCTCGATCTTGGCGGCCTTGCGTTCGGCGAAGAAGAAATATTGCTGCGCCCGCGCCTGGGTGCCGGTCATCAGCTCCATGAACAGCCGCCGCTCGTCGAGCACGCCTTCGGCATAGGGCTTGGCGACCGCCGCCTCGATCGCCTTCACATTGGCCTCGGGCGCGTCGAAGCCCTTGAACTTGCGCGCATTGGCCTTGCGGAAGTTGGCGAAGATGGCGGGATCGGCGCGCGCTTCGGCGAGCTTCTCCTCCTGTTCGCTCGACTTGGGGATTGGCCGCACGTCGCGGACCTCCTCGGCGAAGGCGACCGCGTGCTTTTCGAGCTCGCCCTCGACCAGCCGGTCGACGAGGCCGACCTCATAGGCCTCCTTCGCGCCGATCGGATTGCCCGTCGCCGCCATCTCCAGCGCCTTGGCGACGCCCGCCACCCGCGGCAGCCTTTGCGTCCCGCCCGCACCGGGGAGCAGGCCCAATTTGACCTCGGGCACGCCGAGCTTCGCCGAGGGGAGAGCGATCCGGTAGTGGCTCGCCAGCGCGACCTCGAGGCCACCGCCGAAGGCGGTGCCGTGGATCGCCGCGACCACCGGCTTGGTGCAATTCTCGATGATGTCGACCACCGTCGGCAGCATCGGCAGCTGCATCGGCTTGCCGAATTCGGTGATGTCGGCGCCGGCGAAGAAGGTCTGGCCCTGGCAGAGGATGACGACCGCCTTGACCGCATCGTCCTTGTCCGCCTCCTCGATCGCGGCGACCAGCCCGACCCGCACCGCATGGCCGAGCGCGTTGACCGGCGGATTGTTGGAGCTGACGATCAGCACGTCGCCGTGCCTGCTGGTGGTAATCGGGCTCATGTCTTACTCCTGTAAGGGGACACGTACTTTTTCGCGAAAAAGTACGTGTCCCCATTCAAAACGATGTCCGGCCATATTCCTGGCGATAATGGGGGTGCGAGCAGGAGAGGCCGCCGTCGACCACGAGCGCGTGGCCGTTGACATAGCTCGCCTCGTCCGACGCGAGGAAGAGCGCCGCCCGGGCGATCTCGTCGGGCTCGCCGCCGCGCTTCATCGGGTTGAGATGGCCGATTAGCTCCTCCTTGCCGGCGGCGCGGGCATTGTCGAACAAAGGCTGGGTCATCCCCGTCTCGATCAGCCCGGGGCAGATGGCGTTGACGCGGATATTGGCGCCGCACAATTGGGTCGCGGCGACCTCGACCAGGCTGATCACGCCCGATTTCGACGCCGAATAAGCCGGCCCGCCCGCGCCCGCGCGCAGACCCGCGACGCTGGCGGTGCAGATGATCGAGCCGCCGCCGCGCGCCTTCATTGCCGGCGCCGCATGCTTGATCGCCAGGAACGGCCCGATCAGATTGACCCGCAGGATCTCCTGCCAGTCCTCCGGCGTCTGCTCGAAGATCGAGGCGAGCCCGCCCGAAATCCCGGCATTGGCGAAGAAGATGTCGAGCCCGCCATGCTCGCTCGTCGCGGCCTCGATCAGGCCGATCACGTCCTTCTCGCATCCGGCATCGGCGCCGATCACGCCGTCCGCGCTGTTGACGTCGGCCGCGATCACGATCGCCCCCTCGGCGGCGAACAAAGCCGCGCTCGCCTTGCCGATCCCCGACGCCGCCCCGGTGACGATCGCGACCTTGCCCTGCAGTCTCATGGCTCTACTCCGTCATGCCGGACTTGATCCGGCATCCACCTTCTCGCGGCGCCGGCGATAAGCAAGGTGGACCCCGGATGAAGTCCGGGGTGACGGCTTGGGGGAGCCGTCACAACCCAACCCCCGTCGTCGACCCGCCATCCACCACGATCGCCTGCCCCGTCATGAAGGTCGACGCCGGCGAGGCGAGGAACACCGCGGCGCCGGCGATTTCGTGCGGTTCGCCGATCCGCTGCATCGGCGTATGCATGGTGACAGCCGCCAGCGTCTGCGGATTTTCCCACAGGGCCTTGGCGAAATCGGTGCGGATCAGCCCCGGCGCGATGCAATTGACGCGGACCTGGCGCGGCCCGAACTCGGCGGCGAGGTTGCGCGCGAGCTGGAAATCGGCCGCCTTGGAGATGTTGTAGGCGCCGAGCACGCCCGAGGCCTTGAGCCCGCCGATCGAGCTGACGATGATGATCGATCCCTCGCCGCGCTCGAGCATTTCGGGCGCGACCATCTGGATCAGCCAGTGATTGGCGATCACATTGTTGTCGAGGATCTTGCGGAACTGGTCGTCGCTGATCCCGCTCATCGGCCCGTAATAGGGGTTGGAGGCGGCGTTGCAGACGAGCACGTCGATCCGCCCGAGCTGCGCCCGCGTCTCGTCGACCAAAGTCTGCAAAGCCTCCTTCGAGGAGATGCTCGCCGGCACCACGATCGCGCGCCCGTCGCCATGCTCGGCATTGATCGCGTCGGCGACCTCCTGGCAGGCCTCGGCCTTGCGGCTCGAGATCACCACTTTGGCGCCCTGCGCGGCCAGCGCCTCGGCGATCGCCCGTCCAATCCCGCGCGACGAGCCGGTGACGATGGCGACCTTTCCGGCCAGATCAAAGAGCTTCATCTCTCACCTCGTCATTCCAGCGAAAGCTGGAATCTCATTTGTTCTTCTCGGCCGCCCAAAGGCAAAGAGATTCCAGCTTTCGCTGGAATGACGACCTAGTCCCCCGCATGCTTGGCGAACTCCAACCTTGCGATCGCGCGATTGTGCACCTCGTCCGGCCCGTCGGCCAGCCGCAGCGTCCTGATCCCCGCCCAGCTCGCCGCAAGCCCGAAATCCTGCGAGACGCCCGCCCCGCCATGCGCCTGGACCGCGTCGTCGATGATCCTCAGCGCCATGTTGGGCGCGAACACCTTGATCATCGCGATCTCGGCCTGGGCGGCCTTGTTGCCGGCCTTGTCCATGATGTCGGCGGCTTTGAGGCATAAGAGGCGCGCCATGTCGATGTCGATCCGCGCCGCGGCGACGCGCTGCTCCCAGATCGAATGCTCCATCAGCCGCTTGCCGAACGCGACCCGGCTTTGCAGCCGCTTGACCATCGCCTTCAGCGCCTCCTCGGCCGCGCCGATCGTGCGCATGCAATGGTGGATGCGCCCGGGCCCGAGCCGCCCCTGCGCGATCTCGAACCCGCGCCCCTCGCCGAGCAGCATGTTGGTCGCCGGCACGCGCA
The DNA here is from genome assembly GCA_035543935.1 of Allosphingosinicella sp. Taxonomy (GTDB): domain Bacteria; phylum Pseudomonadota; class Alphaproteobacteria; order Sphingomonadales; family Sphingomonadaceae; genus Allosphingosinicella. The sequence continues at coordinate 39,091 of DATKIV010000020.1, read as the reverse complement.
CGTCCTTGAGCAATATCTCCATGTGGCCGTGCGGCGCGTCGTCATAGCCGTAGACGGTGAGCGCCCGCTCGACGGTGACGCCGGGCGCATCGAGCGGCATCAGCACCATCGATTGCTGGCGGTGCTTGTCGGCTTGCCTGTCGGTCTTGCCCATCAATATCGCGACCTTGCAGCGCGGATCGCCCGCGCCGGACGACCACCATTTGCGCCCGTTGATCACATAGTCGTCGCCGTCCCGGGCGATGTCGCATTCGATATTGGTCGCGTCCGAAGAGGCGACCGCGGGCTCGGTCATCAGGAAGGCCGAACGGATCTTCCCCTCCATCAGCGGCCTGAGCCACTGCTCCTTCTGCTCGAGCGTGCCGTAGCGGTGCAGCACCTCCATATTGCCGGTGTCGGGCGCCGAGCAGTTGAACACCTCCGCGGACCACATGATCCGCCCCATCTCCTCGGCGCACAGCGCATATTCGAGATTGCTGAGCTGCGTCCCCTCGAAGTCGAAGCTCTCGTCGACATGGCGCAGCGCCTGCCCCGGCGGCATGAACAGATTCCACAGCCCCGCCTCGCGCGCCACGGGCTTAAGCTCCTCGATCACCTGGATCGGCTGCCACCGATCCCCCGCGTTGAGCTGCGCCTTGTAATCGCCCTGGCGCGGCCGAATCCGAGTCTCGACGAACTCCTTCACCCGGTCCCGGTAAAAAGCCTGCCGTTCCGTAAGGTCAAATTCCATGCGACAGGAATCCTCTCGTCTGCGTGCTTGGTGGCGTGAGTCCTCGCTGCCAGAAATGGCGGTTTTGCGCCAGTCTCTGCCGTCAGCTTAATACCGTACTGAGCGGGCTTGCGCATTTCGGCGTTCGTGGTCGTGCGACGAGGCATTCTTTGTCGAATCCTCAGAAACCCATGGCTCTGACTCTCCAATTGCCCCACGGCGAAATATCCATCACAAAGCGATCAGTATTGATCACCACAGATTTCTGCGTTCGGCTTGGTCAGAATCTGAGAGTCCTCATGGTGCTAGGAAAATTTAATTACGAGAGGCTTGAGAAGCCGAGCGTCTACGAGGCGGGGACGTTCACGGTTCTCTTTCTCGATATCGTTGGTTTCACGACCTACGGCGACAACGTCGCGCTGCGAAGGGGTGTGCGCGCCTTACAGAACGCTATTGTGGATATCTTCGATACCGACGACTTCCACTGGGATGATCCGGGGATCGACAATGAGCTAATCATGCTTCCCACGGGGGACGGTTATGGGATTGGTTTCGATCCTAGGGTGAAAGACCGAGATGTTTTAGGCCTCGCATCTCAACTTTCTACAACGCTAGCAAACGAGGGATATCCTGTCAGGGCAGGAATCGCAAAAGGCCCCTGCTATGTCTATAAGGATCTCAATTATCATATGAATTTGGTTGGATGGGGAATAATAGATGCTGAAAGGGCAATGTCTTGTGGAGACAAGGATCACATTTTGTGTACGGATATGTTTGCAAGATCGTGCTTAGATGCATGGTCTGATCTACCGTTGCATGACCTTGGTCCTTATCAAGTAAAGGGACGGGATTTACATCTATTTAATTACTACACCGATCATTTTGGGAACCCCAAAGTGCCTGAGCGGTTTGCGCGTGCTATCGAGCCCGCTAAACCCGCTAAGAGCGGAGAATGACCAGTGACGGTAGCCAGTCCACGAGATCGTGAAACCCACAATCAGTCACGGGCCAGCAGGCTCTTGGCAATTCTTCACACGGGCGAGGGAGAGTCGCGGCATTCGGCAACGAATGAGAATGACGCCGTCGACGCCGCACGCCAGTTTTCCAGGCTATCTTTGCCGACCAGATTTGACATCGTTCATACCCTCTCTTCGGTAGATACCTCCTTGGGACGGGCATTAGCGGTGCACATTGTTCAGAGCGATCCAAGCCCTTTGGTTCGGCACGAGGCGGCGTTCGTTATTGGCTGTATTGGTGGGCCACAGGAACTGGTCGCGGTGCGGGATGCGTTGGAAAACGACGTCAGTCCGCTAGTCCGTCATGAGGCAGCCATGGCCATAGCCGAGATTGGTGGAGATTCAGAGCTTTCGTTGCTGCGGGCCTGCTTGTCGGACGACAGTGAAGAGGTAGCCGTCTCGTGCGAAGTCGCGATCGCGCGAATCGAGGACCGTGAAGGGCAGCTTATTCACGTCGATCCGGAAGGCCCCCAATAGACGCCTTCCAATGTAGGATTTCGTCTGTCATCCTCCCCGACTCGCGGCGCCTAGCTGCCCGCGCGGCTCTTTCGACTGTCGATCTCTCCGCAATTCCTGCTGCGCACTTCTTTGCGTCTTCGCGCCTTCGCGTGAAATCCTGCTTGCTGAAAACAAAGGGTTTTCCCGCGCGATATGAGGATATTTTGTGTACTTCCGGCCCAAAAGTTCAGCCGCAGGTTTTTCGCCCCAGGAGACCTGAAACTTATGAAACTTCCGCGCCCCGCGCCCGGGGGTGACGGAACGGATGGCAAGTGTAATCTTCGTCATCTTTAGGGGACCCGCTCTGCCCATCCCGACCAACCCCCAGCTCCATCTCCTCTTCGATCTCCTCGCATGGGCGTCGGCGGGGTTTCTCGGCTTCCTTCTCTATCGCTGGCGGCTGGCCGAGGTCGCGGCCACCGCGACGGCGCGGACCGGCCCCTATTACGTCGCCGCGCTTGCCGTCGGGGCGGTCGCCGGGGCCTGGGGGTTCGGGTCGTGGAACACGGCGATGGCGGCGGTGCCGCATCCCTCGCACAGCATCGCCGGGGCGCTCGCCGGGGGGATCATCGCGGTCGAGGTCTACAAAGCGGCGCGCGGCCTCACCGGCTCGACCGGCGCGATCTGGGTCGGGCCGCTGGCGCTCGGCATCGCGATCGGGCGGCTCGGCTGCCTGTTCGCCGGGCTGGCCGACGAGACGTTCGGGACGCCGACCGCGCTCCCGTGGGGCGTCGATCTCGGCGACGGCATAGTCCGCCACCCGGTCCAGCTCTACGAAAGCCTGGCGATGCTCGCCTTCCTCGCCGTCTATCTCGCCGCCCTGCGCCGCCGCGCCGCCTGGACCCGGGACCGCGCCTTCTATCTCTTCGTCCTGTGCTACGCGCTCCAGCGTTTCGCCTGGGAGTTCCTCAAGCCCTATCCGGACCTGGTCGGGCCGCTGGACCTGTTTCAGCTTCTCGCGCTGGCGATGATCTTCTATGCTCTGGTCTTCGATGCACGCGCTCGCCGATCCCGCCGCTAAGGCCCCGACCCGCAAGAGCGTGCCGTGGATCTTCTACGGCCAGACCACCAGCCTGTGCGAGACCTGCTGGGAGCTCGTCCCCGCCAAGATCGTCGGCCAGGACGGCAAGGTCTTCTACCAGAAGCGCTGCCCCGATCACGGCGTCATGAAGACGTTGATCGAGGAGGATGCCGAATATTGGCTCGACATCCGCCGCTGGCTGAAGCCGGGCGATCGGCCCCTGTTCAACGCCAGCCGGACCGAGCGCGGCTGTCCCTGGGATTGCGGCCTCTGCCCCGATCACGAGCAGCATAGCTGCCTCGCCATTGTCGAGATCAATTCGGCCTGCAATCTGACCTGCCCGGTCTGCTTCGCCGACAGCGCGGTCGGCAAGGGCGGCCACCGCCCGCTCGCCGAAATCGAGGCGATGCTCGATGCGGTGGTCAAGGCGGAAGGCGAGCCCGACCTCGTCCAGCTCTCGGGCGGCGAACCGACCATCCACCCCTTGTTCTGGGAGATCGTCGCCGCGGCCAAAAAGCGGCCGATCCGCCACATCATGATCAACACCAACGGCGTCCGCATCGCCCAGGAGGAGGGGTTCGCGGAGAAGCTGAAGGCGGTGGGCATCGGCTTCGAAGTCTATCTCCAGTTCGATTCGCTGCGCGAGGACGCCTTGATGGAATTGCGCGGCGCCCGTCTCGGCCGCATCCGCCGCCAGGCGCTCGAACGGCTCGAGGCGGCCGGCGTCTCGACCACCCTGGTCTGCGCCGTCCGCCAGGGCGTCAACGACGACGAATGCGCGGCGATCGTCGACCATGCCCTCTCATGGGCGTGCGTGCGCGGCGTCGTCTTCCAGCCGGTGCAGGACGCCGGCCGCAACGAGGGCTTCGACCCGGCCATCCACCGCGCCACCCTTTCGGGCCTGAGGCGCAACATCGCCTCGGGCGGCGTGTTCGAAGCGTCGGACCTGGTGCCCTTGCCCTGCAATCCCGACCAGATCTGCATCGGCTACGGCATCCGCTCGGGGACCGCGCTGGTCCCGGTCACCCGGCTGATGAACCGCGAGGACATCGTCTCGGCCGCGCCCAACACGATCGCCTTCGAGCGCGATCCCGCGCTCAAGGCCCGCATCTTCGACCTGCTCTCGCTGTCCACGGTGGAAACCAATGGCGAGAACCGGCTCGCCAGCCTGTTCTGCTGCCTGCCCGGCATCGAGGCGCCGGCGAGCCTCGCCTACAAGGACACGTTCAAGGTCGCGATCATCCAGTTCCTCGACCGCTTCAATTTCGACCTCGGCATCGTCAAGCGCAGCTGCATCCACTTTGCCACGCCGGACGGCCGACTGATCCCGTTCGACACCTATAACAGCTTCTACCGCCCCGGCGCCCCGGGCGCTGGCAAGCTTCGCGAGAAGGGAGGCAGACCGGCATGAGCGACGGCCCCAGCCCCGGTGCGATCCTGCTCGGCATCTTTCTGATCATGTGCGGCCTCGGCGTCACCCTGCTCGGCGGCGGCTGCACGATCATGTGGCTGGCCGAGATCACATCCATCTTCAGCGGCGGCGGCGCCGGCCTTTTCTTCTTCGCCCTCTCCCTGGCGACGCTAATCGCCGGCCTCTCCACGATCTGGCTCGGCATCAAGATGTTCGGCAGCGGCGACCGCCGGGATGGGCTTTGAGCACGGAAGCGGGCTCGGGCTCGGCCTGCCGATCTGCCGGACCATCGTCGAGGGCCATGGCGGCCGCATCTGGGCCGAAAATGGCGCAAGCGGCGGCGCCGCGTTCAGCATCGCGCTCCCCCCGCCCGCGAGCCGTGAGAGCGGCGGTGCTCGCCGCCTTCCAATGTAGGATTTGGTCTGCCAGCCTCGCGGATCCGGGGCCGCGGCGCGGCGCCCCGGCTGCCTTCCCAGCGTCGATCACAGCATGTCACGACCGCGTCGGGCGCGCCGAACTCGTGGCCCTCATGCCCTGACGCCATTGGGGCCCTGACGAAAACGCAATGGCAAATGTCGGAATCCTCGGGTTTACCCCGCGCTCGGTCGCGGCTGTGGCCTCAGGCCCGCCCCGCCTTGAGCCGCCAGGGCAGGCCCGGCAGCTTCACCATCATCTTCCCGCATACGGTGCAGCGCGTGACGAAATGGCCGCCTTCCCAGTGGCTGGTCTTGGTGTCCGCGGCGTGGGCGCCGAGCCAGTCGTGGAGGCTCATGGGCCCGCCTCCGCGCCATTGCTCCCGGCCTGGCGCGCGATCGCGGCCTCGACCGCGATCAGCCCGGCTTCGCTGGCCACGGCGAGGTCGATCGGACGGCCGCTCAACGTCTCGTCATGGCTGTTGAGGAAGGCGCGCACCGCCTCGACGCTGCCCAGAGCGGCCTGCGCCGAGCGGACGGCGCGGCCCTGGCGCACGCCCTCGTCGTGCGAGAGGACGGGGCCCCTCTTCGCCTTGCGGAAGCCGCCGAAGCTCATCGCCCGCCCTCCGCCGGCCCTTTCGGCCCGCGCCGGGCCCGGTAGGTCGGGCGCGGCCGCGGCAAGGCGGGCAGGGACGGATCGAGCGCGAGACGCTCGCCCGGCGTCGCCGGCCCCTCGATGGGGAGCAGGAAAGGCAAGTCGAAAGCGGCGTTGACGCTGTAGCGGCCCGCCATGTCGTAATGGATGAGGCGCGCCTCGGCGCTGGTCGCGGCGCGCGCCATGGCCATGGCGGCGCGCTTGCGGCCGATCCAATATCTCTCGTTCATGGCTCACCTCAAGCTGTGCAAGCGGGAGCGCGGAGCGGTCTCTCAGTCACGGGCGCTTGCGTCGGGAACAGCGGGTGATGGGCGCAGTCTAGCACTAAAGACGTGGGATAGCGATGGAATTCCAGCCGCGGGTCCATTGCCAACCTCGGGCCTTGACGATAGCTTCCCGGCAATCGGGCTTTGCGAGTGGGAGGGGTGATGCTGTTTCGTCTGGGTCTGACCGCGCTGGCGGTCGTTGCCGTTCCGGTGGTCGTCGCGGCGCAATCGCCTTCGGCCGCCGCCCCGAGGAAATCCGAGCGCCGGATCTGCCGGTCCGAGGTCGACCTCGGCTCGCGCGTGGCTCGCGTCCGCCGCTGCTACTCCCAGTCCGAATATGTTGCGATGAAGCAGGAGAGCCGCGAGACCGTCGACCGCGTGCAGTCGCTCAAGATCGTCAGCACCAGGGAAACTATTCCCGCCCGCCCGGGTCTCTCCCACGGTGGCGCGCCGCGATAAGGCTAGGGCCCGCCCGCGACCCGCTCCAGCCCCGCGACAATATGCGGCCAGCCGCCGCTCATGCCCTGATAGCCGGCTTCGTCCTCGGGCCGGAAACCGCTCTGCTCCATGCGGACCAGCGTGCCGGTCGCGGTCGGGGTCAGCGTCCAGGTGACGAGCGTCTTCAACCCGCTGTCGCTTTCGCTGCCGTCGCCCCAGCGATAGGCGAGCCGGTTCGGCGGATCGAGTTCGGTCACCTCGCAATTGGTGACGCCCGACCAGCCGGGCGTGGGCTTCGCGCGGAACTGGAACCTGCGGCCCAGCTCGGCCTCGAAATCATTCTCCATCAGCCAGTCGGCGATCAAGGCGGAGGTGGTGAGCGCGCGCCAGATCTTCCCGGGGGCATGCGGCATCTCGCGCTCGACGACGATGCTCTTCGTTGCGGCGGCGGGTTCTTGCGTCATTGGTCCATCCTTTTCAGCAGATCCTCGAGCGCGTCGAACCGCGCCTCCCAGAATTCGGCATAGCGGGCCATCCACCCGAGCAGGGGCTTCAGCCCCTCGGGCCGGGCGCGATAATGGGTTTCGCGCCCGGCCGCGCGGCCCTCGACCAGGCCGGCGCGGCGGAGCACGCCCAGATGCTTGGAAACCGCCGGCTGCGACACGCCCGAATGCTCGGTCAGCGCCCGCACGGTCAGCGCCTCGGCGCCCGCGAGCCGCTCGAACAGAGCCCGGCGGGTCGGGTCGCCCAGGGTGCGGAACAGAAGATCGGAGGCGGCGTCCATGACACAACTCATAACCTAAGAGTTATGAATGAGTCAAGCGCCATCGCGCGCGCGCCGGCGACGATACCCCTCTCTCGTGGACGGTTGGTGTAGTTCCGGTCCCGAGCGGGCCGCTTGCCAGCCCGCGCCATCCCCCCCACAAGGCGGCGACTCGAAGGAACCCGCCATGACCGACCGCCAGGCCGATTTTCCGATCGACCCGCTCTTCCTCGACCGCTGGTCGCCGCGCGCCTTCGACGGCTCGGAGGTCCCCGCCGCGGACCTTGCAACCATGTTCGAGGCGGCGCGCTGGGCGCCCTCGGCGTTCAACTCGCAGCCCTGGCATTTCCTCTACGCCAAGCGCGGCGACGCCAATTGGGAGCGGTTCCTCGCTTTGCTCATCCCGTGGAACCAGAGCTGGGCGCACACCGCCTCGGTTTTGGTCTACATCGTCTCCGACAGCCTGCCCTTCACCGACAAGAAGACCGGCGAGCCGGCGCCGTCCACCACCCACGGCTTCGATGCCGGCGCCGCCTGGGTCAGCCTCGCTTTGCAGGCGACCCGCATGGGCTATCATGCCCACGGCATGTCCGGCATCCAATACGACATCGCCCAGGCCGAGCTCGGCCTGGGCGACCGCTACGTGCTCAATGCCGCCTGCGTCATCGGCCGGATCGGCGACCTTGCCCAGCTCGACGAGAAGCTCCAGGCTCGTGAGCACCCCTCGGACCGCAAGCCGCAGCGCGACTTCGTCCACGCCGGCAGCTTTCCCGGCCTGCCCTGAGGGCTTGCGCCGCGCCTCCAAAGAGTGAACATTCCGCGCCCGGCTTCAGGGGGCTTGGCGATATGACGGTTGAGACGGGCAGGGGAAGCGGACGCATGGTGACGCTGCCCGCGCGCCCCGAGCCGATCCGGGTCGCGGCCGAGGAGACCGCGATCGTCGTCATCGACATGCAGAACGCTTATGCGTCGGAAGGCGGCTATGTCGATCTCGCCGGCTTCGACATCAAGGGCGCGGCGGGCACGATCGGGCAGATCGCCAAGGTGCTCGAGACGGGGCGCGCGGCGGGCGTCCAGATCGTCTATCTGCAGAACGGCTGGGATCCGGATTATGTCGAGGCGGGCGGCCCGGGCTCGCCCAACTGGCACAAGTCCAACGCGCTCAAGACCATGCGCGGACGGCCCGAGCTCGAGGGCCAGCTCCTCGCCAGGGGCGGCTGGGATTACGACCTCGTCGAGGCGCTGGCGCCCCAGCGCGGGGACATCGTCCTCGGCAAGACCCGCTACAGCGCCTTCTTCAACTCGCAGCTCGACAGCACCTTGCGCGCGCGCGGCATCCGCAACATCGTCTTCGTCGGCATCGCCACCAACGTCTGCGTCGAATCCACTTTGCGCGACGGCTTTCATCTCGAATATTTCGGGATCATGCTCGAGGACGCCACCCACCATCTCGGCCCCGATTTCATCCAGGCCGCGAGCGTCTACAATGTCGAGAAATTCTTCGGCTGGGTCTCCACCGTCGCCGATTTCTGCGGCACGTTCGGCCAGATCCCGCGCGACCAGGAGTAAGGAAAATGAGCTTCGAGCCGATCAATCCGCCGCAATTCCCGACCCCGATCGCGCCTTATTCGGCGGGGACCAGAGCAGGCGACACGGTCTATGTTTCGGGGACGCTGGCCTTAGGCCCCGGCGGCACGGTGCTCCACCCCGGCGACGCGAAGGCGCAGACCCGGCACGTGCTCGACACGATCAAGATCACGCTGGAGGCAGCCGGCGCGACCATGGCCGATGTCGCCTTCAACCACATCTTCCTGACCGACTGGGCCGATTATCCGGCGATGAACGCCGTCTATGCCGAATATTTTCCGGGCGCGAAGCCGGCGCGCTACTGCATCCAGTGCGGCCTGGTGAAGCCCGGCCTGCTCGTCGAGATCGCCAGCGTGGCGCATATCGGCTGATGCCGGACATCGGGGGTCTTTTCTACGAGGAGCACGGGCCGGCCGACGGCCCGCCGCTGATCCTGTCGGCCGGGCTCGGCGGCTCGGGCGCTTATTGGGCGCCGAACCTGCCGGCGCTGACCGCGGGCCATCGCGTCATTCTCTACGACCATCGCGGCACCGGCCGCAGCGACCGCGCGCTGCCGGCCGGGCTCACGGTCGACGCCATGGCCGACGACGTGCTGGCGTTGATGGACGGCCTCGGCCTCGAACGCGCCACCCTGATCGGCCATGCCGCCGGTGGCGCGATCGGCCTCGCCATCGCCCTCGGCGCGCCCGGGCGGCTCGACCGGCTGGTGGTCGTCAACGGCTTTTCGAAGGCCGACCCGCATTTCGTCCGCTGCATGGAAACCCGCCTCGCGCTGCTGCGCGACAGCGGCGTCGAGGCCTTCGTCCGCGCCCAGCCGATCTTCCTCTATCCGGCCCGGTGGATTTCGCAGAACGGCGATCGTCTCGATGCCGAGGAGGCTGGTCATATCGAACAGTTCCAGGGGATTGCGAACGTCGAGGCACGAATCGCCGCCTTGCTCGCCTTCGATATTGACGATCGCCTGGCGGAGATCGCCACGCCGACCTTGATGATCGCCGCCGAGGACGACATGCTGGTCCCCGACAGCTGCTCGGACCGGCTCGTCGAGGCCTTGCCCAATGCCGGCCTGCAGCTGATGCTGGGCGGCCATGCCTGCAACGTCACCGAACCGGCCGTGTTCGACAAGATCCTCGGCGCCTGGCTCGCCGGCCCGCCCGAAGAAGGAGCTTTATGATGGAAATCGGTATCTTCACGCCGATCGGCAACAATGGCTGGCTGATCTCCGAAAACTCGCCCCAGTATATGCCGAGCTTCGATCTCAACAAGGAGATCGCCCAGAAGGCCGAAAGCTACGGCGTCGATTTCCTGCTCTCGATGATCAAGCTCAGGGGCTTCGGCGGCAAGACCGAATTCTGGGAGCATAATCTGGAGAGCTTCACGCTGATGGCCGGCCTCGCCGCGGTCACCGAGAAGATCAGGATTTACGCCACCTGCCCGACGCTCGTCATCCCGCCCGCTTTCTGCGCGCGGATGTGCAACACGATCGATTCGATCAGCCACGGCCGCTTCGGCCTCAACCTGATCACCGGCTGGCAGCGCCCCGAATATAGCCAGATGGGGCTGTGGCCGGGCGACGAGCATTTCCGCAACCGCTATCAGATGCTCGGCGAATATGCCCATATATTGCGCGAGCTGTGGGCGACCGGCGTCTCCGACTTCAAGGGCGAATATTATCAGATGGAGGATTGCCGCGTCCGGCCGCTGCCCGAGGGCGAGATGAAGATCATCTGCGCCGGCTCGTCGGACGAAGGCCTCGCTTTCTCCGCCCAATATGCCGATTACGCTTTCTGCCTGGGCAAGGGCGTCAACACGCCCACCGCCTTCGTCTCGAACAATGAAAGGCTGATGGCGGCCACCGCCAAGACCGGCCGCAACGTCCGCATCTACGCCTTGTTCATGGTCATCGCCGCCGAGACCGACGCCGAAGCGATGGAGAAATGGATATGGTATCGCGAGGGCGTCGACGAGGAGGCGGTGGCCTGGCTCGGCCTCCAGGGCGCGGCCGACAAGACCTCGACCACCACCAACGTCCGCCAGCTCGCCGACAAAGAAAGCGCGGTCAATCTCAACATGGGCACCTTGGTCGGATCCTATGAAAGCATCGCCCGGATGCTCGACGAGGCGGCGACGGTGCCCAATACGGGCGGCGTCCTCCTGACCTTCGACGATTTCATCGAAGGGACCGAAAAGTTCGGCACCCGCATCCAGCCGCTGATGAAGAGCCGGAAAGGCGTGGCATGATCGGCATCTTCCTCAAGACGGTGATCGCGTTCTTCCTTTGCCTGGTGGTCGCCGACGTGATCGGGGTCGTCGTCTGCGTCGTCATCGACGTCGCGCCCTTGCGTTACGGCAGCGCGGCCCTGCCTTATGCGATCTGGCTCGTGCTCGGCGCGTTTGCGGGCTTCGTCGCCTTCGGCTTCGCCGGCGCCTGGGCGTCCGCGAGCGGCAACGAGAAATGGGTGGACGAGCCCGCCGCGCCGCGCATCGGCAATATCGTGCTGCTCTCCAGCCTCATCCTGGTCCTGGCGCTGTGCGGCATCTTCTACTGGCTCAATTGGTCGCGCGGCGTGGTCGGCGAGTATTTCGTTCCCGAAAGCATGCCACACACCCTCACCTATCTCCTCGCCGCGCTCGGCGCGATGCTGGCCGCGCGCTCGGCCCTGAAGCCGATGGCGGCGGGATAGCCCGTTCCGGCATGGCCTTCACCCGGACCCAGGCGGGCGTCGCGGCCGGCATGGCGGGCGGGCTGGCGGCGACGGTCGCGCTCTTCCTGTGGCCCAGCCTGCCGCCGGTTCCGGCCGGGGCCGAGGGACGGCTCGCGCTCTGGCTCTCCTGCTCGCTGATCGCCTCGGTTTGGCTGCTCGTCGCGGTCGGCCGGCTGGCCGGCCACCGCTTCTTCACGCCCGCCGACATAGACGGCGGCGGCCTCACCGAGGGCACGGCCAAGGCGAAATTGCTCCAGACCCTGATCCAGAACACGCTCGAGCAATGCCTGCTCGCCATTCCCGCTTACGGCGCCTGGCTGTGGCTGGCGCCGGCGGGGAGAGGCGGGCTGGTCGTCCTGTGCGCCGGCAGCTTCGCGCTCGGACGGCTGCTCTTCTTCGCCGGCTATGCGCGCGGCGCGCCGTTCCGGGCGCTCGGCTTCACGCTCACTTTCTATCCCACGGTCGGCCTTTACCTGTTCCTTCTGCCCGCGGCTGTCAGGCTCGCCTTTTCCTGATAATCGTCCTGCCATGACCGTCTCGCGCCTGATTCCGCTCGCCCTTCTCCTGCTCGCCGGCTGCGCGGGGCAGCTGCGCGATTATGTCGGGCCGCGCGCTTCGATCGTGCGGCCGCAGCTCATCCGCTACGGCTTCTCCTTGCCCGAGATCGCCTGCGTCGGCGCGCGGCTCGGCGACACGCTGACGCCAAAGCAGCTGCGCCTGTTCACCCGCGCCGCGGCCGCCGCGCGCCGCCCGGTCTACGATCCGAACCGCTTCACGCCGCGTGACCTCAACCTGGTGGCGCGCTCGATGCGGGACGCGCGGGTCGGCATCGAATTCTCGCGCGCGCTCACCGTCTGCCAAGTCAGCACGCCGACCGCCGTGGCCGCTCCGGCCGCGCCGGCCGCGGCCCCCGCGCCCGCTGCCGAGCCCGCGCCGCGCCCGCCCGCCTGGCTCAATCTCGGCGCCGCCGGCTCGGGCCAGGCAATCACCGTCGACGCTTCCTCGCTCGAGCAGGAGGGCTCGACCCGGACCGCCTGGTTCCGGATGCTGGATCCCGCTCCCGCGCGGCCCAGCCTGCACAGCTACCGGCTGAGGATCGACTGCGCCCGGCGCACCATCCAGCCGCTCGGCCATCGCCGCTACGACGAGGCCGGCGCCATCGCCGAGTCGCGCGTCATCGGCCCGTCCGAGGAGCCGCCGCTGCCGATCGAGAGCGGCACGGTCACCGAGATCGCCTATCTCTCCTTATGCACGTGAAATTTGCACGGAACGGGCTTTTGGAGTATTTCGGCCAGGCAGGTCGTCCCCGCACCTAGTGGAGAAAAGCCATGTCTGCCCGCGCGTTGCTCGCCCTAATCGCCGTTATCGCCGTCCCCGTCGCCGTCCAGGGCGCCGAGCCGCAGACCTCGCCGAAGGCGCCCCAGACAAGGCGCGTCTGCGAAACCTATTCCGACATCAACAGCCGGCTTCGCAATGTCCGGCGGTGCCGCTCGACGGCGGAGCGCGACCAGGCCAAGCACGAAGCGCGCCAGACCGTCGACCGCATCCAGACCATGAAGGCGACCTCGGCCCACTAAGCCGGCCGGAGCTCAGGCGCGGCTCAGGCAAGCCGTTCCGGGACCGCCAGCGCCTCGATCTTCAGAGTCGCGGGCGGCGCCACCGCTTCCCAGGGGAAGACGTACCACCTCTTGTCGCTGTCGCGGTCGATCTCCGATCCGCGATATTCGGCCTTGGCCCTCGATCGCACATTGTGGACCAGCACTGCGACGCGCAGCCCCGCCGGATCCTCGCTCTTCGCCTCGATCGCCGCGCGCAGATATTGGATCGTGCCGCCCGAATCGTTGATGTCGTCGACGATCAGGATGCGGCTGCCCGCCCGGATCTTCGCGGCGAGCTTGTCGAGCAATTCGTCGCCGAAGCCGACCTCGCCCGAGCTGTGATCGACCGACAGCATCTGAATGCCCGTGCGGTGCGAGAGATAGGCCGCCGGGACCAGCCCGCCGCGCCCGATCCCGACCAGGAAATCGGGCCGCCATGCGTCGCCCTCGATCGCCAGCGCGACCGCCTCCAGCTCCTCGAGGAAGCGTTCGTAGGGCAAATAGAGAAGCTCGGGCTCGGCGGTTTCGGGCATTAGGCTCCCCGGGGTTGGAGTCGCGGACCTGATAGGGCCGCGGGCAGGGGGCGGCAATGCGGCGCGCTTGCTCTTGCGCCTGCCCTTGCCTAGCCTCCCCGCATGGGCGGCATCGAGGCTCGAGCAGCGCGCTTTCTGGGCCCGGCGGTCGCCGGCCTGACATGGCTCGCGCTCGGCGCCGGCGCGGCCGCCCAGCAGGGCGACTATAACTCCTCGACCTGCTTCCGGCTCGACATCGACTCCCCGCCCGCGCTGGTCCGGGGCTGCACGGCTGCGGGCCGCGCCGGGACCCTGGGTGAAAAGCCTATCGTCCGGGCCTATCTTTACGGCGGCGTCGAACGCTACAACCGCGGCGACGATCGCGGCGCCATCGCCACTTACAATCGTGCGCTCCGGCTCGACTCGCACAATGCCGACGCGCTCTACGGCCGCGGCAACGCGTATTACCGGCTCCGCCAGTTCCGAAGCGCCCTTGCCGATTATGAGGAGGCGGTGCGGCGCAATTCCGACCATCCGAGCTTTCTGACGGGCCGCGCCAACGCCCGCTACATGCTGCACGATTATGACGGCGCCCTGGCCGATTATGCCGAGGCCATCCGCCGCAACACCTATGATTCGCCCTCTCGAGTCGGCCGCGGCAACGTGCTGACGGTGCGGCGAGACTTCGTGCGCGCGATCGCCGAATATGGCGAGGCGATCCGGCTCAATCCGAACGACGCGAACGCTCATTACGTGCGCGGCGTCGCTCGCATGGGGCAGCGGGATTGGGAAGGCGCGCTGTTCGATTTCAACCGTTCGATCGCGATCGACCCCCGGGTCGCCGCCTTCCATGCCAGCCGCGCGGTCAACAATGTCCGGCTCGGCCATAGCGACTGGGCCGAGGCCGACTTTCGCGAAGCCGAGCGCCTGGCGCAGGGCGATGCCCCGGCACTGAACAGCCTGTGCTGGAACCTGGCCCTTGCCGGCGCCGATCTGGACCGGGCGCGCGCCCATTGCGACGCCTCGCTTGCGATCGAGCCGGACAATATCGACACGCTCGACAGCCGCGGCCTGGTCAACCTGATGCAGGGCCGCTTCCGGGAGGCCAAAGCGGATTTCGACCGCGCCCTTCGCGGCGACCGCGACAATGCCGGCATGCTCTACGGGCGCGGGCTCGCCGCACGCCGGCTCGGCCGCGCCGCCGCCGCCCGGGCGGATATCGCGCGCGCCATCGCGATCGATCCCGGGATCGCGGAGGTCTACGCCGGTTACGGACTCGCGCCGGACGGCTGAGACCGTCGTCGAAGTGGCCAAGCTGGACGCCTGAAGGGTTTCTTTCTTCCCCCGGCCGGGTTGCGCGACTGGCACGACTGGCACGACTGGCACGAATGTCACATGGAATCGCGGGGGGTGTCCCTCCCCGAAGCGCCGGACAGGGCGCGCTGATGGGGCCCCCGGGGCCGGAGGCCGGGCGATCAACCGGTTGAAAGAGCCTGACGCGCGATTCGGGACGCGAGTCGCCGCAAGGCTGACAGACGAAATCCTACATTGCAAACCGCCCGTTCATGAACGGTCAGGCGGCCCGGTTGAGCCTGTCCGCGACGTCCTGCTGGAGCTCGGTCACGTCCTGATGCTGGTTGTTGCGGAAGGTGATCCGCGTGCCGACGGCGAGCGGCCCCATCAGCGGGCCCGACGTCGGCACCGGCGCAAAGCGGAGGACCTCGGCGCTACTCACGGACACGGGCGACCCGTCCGGTCTGGTGAATTGTACGAACGCCATGATCCTGGCCTCCCGCTCGCTCTCTTCGGGAGGATAGCATGAAAGCGCCGCGAACAGGAATGGCGGACGATCCAGGAGAGGGCCGCGGCCTTGCTCTCCCGCCGGCCACTCCCTAGCGTCGCCGGATGGGCGGTGGCGCATCCAATGGCTGAAGGCTCGGCGGCCGAGCGCCCCGTTGGCGGGCTCGCGGCCGCCGTCACGGCCGAGCATATCGACGTGCTCATCGTCGGCGCCGGCATTTCCGGGATCGACGCCGCTTATCACCTGCAGACCCGCTGCAAGGCGAAGAGCTATCTGATCCTCGAGGCGCGCGATGCGATCGGCGGGACCTGGGACCTGTTCCGTTATCCCGGCATCCGCTCGGACAGCGACATGTACACTTTGGGCTTTCCGTTCCGGCCCTGGACCGGCGACAAGTCGATCGCCGACGGCGCCTCGATCCGCGACTATGTCGAGGAGACGGCGCGGGCATTCGGCATCGACGCGCGGATCCGCTTCCGCCACCGGGCGATTGCCGCCTCATGGTCCTCGCGGGAGGCGCGCTGGACGGTCGAGGTCGAGGCGGAGGGGGAGATGCGCCGCTTCACCTGCGCCTTCCTGTTCCTCGGCAGCGGCTATTACGATTACGACAAGGGCTACCGGCCGCATTGGCCGGGCGAGGAGAAATATCGCGGACGCTTCGTCCATCCGCAGCTCTGGCCGGACGACCTCGATTACAGCGGCAAGCGCATCGTCGTGATCGGCAGCGGCGCGACCGCGGTGACGCTCGTGCCCGCGCTGGCCGAGACCGCGGCGCATGTGACGATGCTGCAGCGTTCGCCCTCCTATATCGTCGCCCGCCCTTCCGAGGACCGGCTCGCGCGCCGGCTGCAGCGCCTGCTTCCCGCCAAAGCGGCGGCCGGCGCGATCCGCTGGATGAACGTCCTGCTCGGCATGTTCGTCTTCTCGCGCGCCCGCAAGAAGCCCGAGCGGATGCGGGCGACGCTTCTGAAATGGGTCGGCGAGCAGCTGCCGGGAGCCGATATCGAGCGGGATTTCACGCCGAGCTACAATGTCTGGGACCAGCGCGTCTGCCTGGTGCCCGACGGCGATCTGTTCAGGGCGATCAACGAGGGCAAGGTCTCGGTCGTCACCGGCGGGATCGAGCGCTTCACCGAGACCGGGATCAGGCTCGCCTCGGGCGCCGAGCTCGACGCGGACATCGTCGTCACCGCGACCGGGTTGGTGGTGAAACTGCTCGGCGGCATCGCCCTCGAGGTCGACGGCGCCCCGGTCAACGTCGCCGAACGGCTCAGCTACAAGGGGATGATGCTGAACGACGTGCCCAATCTGGCTTTGTCATTCGGCTATACCAACGCCTCCTGGACGCTGAAATGCGACCTGACCTCGCGCTATGTCTGCCGGCTGCTCAACCATATCGACCGCCACGGGCTCGCCATCTGCGTCGCCCGGCTGCCAGAGGGCGGCGTGGAGCGGCAGCCGATGCTCGATTTCAGCTCGGGCTATGTCCGCCGCGCCGAGGGCAGCCTGCCGGGGCAGGGGGCGAAGCCGCCCTGGCGGGTGCACCAGAATTACCTGAAGGACCTCGCCGCATTGGGCCTCGGCACGGTGACGGATGAGGCGATGGAGTTTCGAAAGCATGTCCTGAGCGACGTCGAAGGGGCCGGCTGATTTTGGGCCGGTTGACTCCGAAAGCGGAGCGCGGCACCTGACGTTAACGTAAAGGAGAGGAGTCCGATGACGGACCTGGAGAATTTTCGCGCCGAGACGCGCGCCTGGCTGGAGGCCAATTGCCCGGCCGAAATGCGCCAGCCGATGCGCGACGAGAGCGACGCCTGCTGGGGCGGCCGCAATCCGAACTTCAAGAGCGAGGCCCAGAAGCGCTGGATGGAGGTCATGGCCGAGCGCGGCTGGACGGTGCCGGACTGGCCGAGGGAGTATGGCGGCGGCGGGCTGTCGGCGGCCGAGACCAAGATATTGAAGCAGGAAATGGCGCGGATCGGCGCGCGCAACCCGCTGATGAGCTTCGGCATCTCGATGCTCGGTCCGGCGCTGCTCAAATATGGCAATGAAGAGCAGAAGCAGCGCTTCCTCCGGGAGATCGCTTTGGGGCAGATCCGCTGGTGCCAGGGCTATTCCGAGCCGGGCGCGGGCTCCGACCTCGCCTCGCTCCAGACCAAGTGCGAGGATAAGGGCGACCATTGGCTGGTCAACGGCCAGAAGGTCTGGACCAGCTACGCCGACAAGGCCGACTGGATCTTCTGCCTGGTCCGCACCGACACGGCCGCGCCCAAGCATAAGGGGATCAGTTTCCTCCTGTTCGACATGGCCTCGCCCGGCGTCTCGACCAAGCCGATCCTGCTCATCTCGGGCAATTCGCCCTTCTGCGAGACCTTCTTCGACGACGTCGAGGTGCCCAAGGACCAGCTCGTCGGCGAGCTCAACAAGGGCTGGGACGTCGCCAAATATCTGCTCGGCCACGAGCGCGAGATGATCTCGGGCATGGGGCTGGGCGGGCAGAGCGAGTCGCTCGGCGCGGCGCTCGGCGAGGCGCTGGCACACGATCCCGTGCTGCGCGCCGACGTCGCCCGCTTCGACGTCGACGCAATGGCCTTCCGGGCGATGTCCGAGCGCTTCATCGACGAACTGAAGGCGGGCCAGGCGCATCCCGCCCAGCCCTCGATGATGAAATATGCCGGCACCGAATTGAACAAGGCGCGGCACGAATTGGTCATGGCCGCGGGCGGATCGAGCGCGCTCGAATGGGAAAGCGAGCGCTCGCGCAAGGGCAAGGCGGCGCGTGAATGGCTCAGGACCAAGGCCAATTCGATCGAGGGCGGCACCAGCGAGGTCCAGCTCGGGATCATCGCCAAGCGGATATTGGAATTGCCCGGAGCGTGAGGCGAGACCACCACATCCGTTCGTCCCGAGCGTAGTCGAGGGGCGTTTCTCGGACTCGGTGCCAGCGCCCCTCGACTTCGCTCGGGACGAACGGTTTCTTCAGTTAGGACATCCCAATGCCGCTCTATCTCAACGACGATCAGGCGATGCTTCGCGATACGGCGCGCAGCTTCATGGCCGGGGAAGGGGCGATCGCCCAGCAGCTGCGCCACTGGCGCGACACCGGCTGCAAGGACGGCTTCGGCCATGCGCTTTGGAAGCAATTCGCCGAGATGGGCTTTACCGGCATATTGATCGGCGAGGCGGATGGCGGGCTCGGGCTCGGGCATGTCGAGGCTGGCATCGTGCTCGAGGAGATCGGCCGCAATTTGACGCCCTCGCCCTTCCTGACCAGCGCGGTCGCCTTCGTCGAGGCGCTCAGGGGCACCGCGCTCGGCGCGCGCTGGTATCCCGGCGTGCTTTCGGGCGAGACGGTCGCCGCGCTGGCGATCGACGAAGGGGCCAAGCACCGGCCCGAGGCGATCGCGATGCGCGCCGAGCGGTCGGGCAACGGCTTCAGCCTGTCGGGCAGGAAGCAGTTCGTGGTCCACGGCGCCTCGGCGGACGTGACCCTGGTCGCGGCGCGGACCGACGAGGGCCTGACCCTGTTCGCGGTCGAGAAGGACGCCAAGGGCCTCGACGTCGAGGGCGTCCGACTCGCCGATTCGAGCGTCGGCGCGCGCATGACGTTCGAGGCCGTCGCGGTCGACGCCGACGCGGTGGTCGGCGAGGTCGGCGGCGGCGAGGCGGTGCTGGCGCGGGCGCTCAATGCGGGACGCGCCGGCGCGGCGGCCGAACTGGTCGGCGTCGGCGCCGCCACGATGGACATGACCGTCGACTATCTCAAGCAGCGCAAGCAGTTCGGCAAATTGATCGGCGAGTTCCAGGCGCTGCAATTCCGCGCCGCGCACCTCTATTCCGAGCTCGAGATCGCCCGCGCGGCGACGCTGAAGGCCCAGCAATTGCTGGATGAGGGCAGCGACGAGGCGGAGGCGATGGTCTCGGTCGCCAAGGCCAAAGCCGGCCGCACCTCGCAGCTGGCGGTCCAGGAGGGCGTGCAGATGCATGGCGGCATCGGCATGACCGACGAGTTCGACATCGGCCTCTACATGAAGCGCGACCGGGTGCTGAACGAGCTGTTCGGCGACCCCGCTTATCACGCCGACAAGCTGGCGCGGATGAAGGGCTATTGAGCGGCGGAAGGGGACAGTCACGTTCACCCCGCAGCGCCCGAAAGGGGACAGTCACTTTCATCCGCGTGTGTTCGAGCCGCATACGCTGCCGGATGAAAGTGACTGTCCCCACTCCGCGCGTTAAAGGCACGAATGGAAGGAAAACCGCCTTGCCGAGCCGCGCGCTGACCAGCCCGAACCGCGACTACGCCCTGGGCCTTGGGCGCGCTTTCGCCGGCGCGATCATCTTCGGCCTGCCGCTGCTGATGACGATGGAGATGTGGTTCCTCGGCATCTCCGTTCACCCGGCGCGGCTGCTCGTCTTCCTGGCGGTCAATTTCGCAATCCTCGTCGGACTGTCGCGTTTCGGCGGCTTCGAGCGGACCGACAGGCTGAGCGAGGATGTGATGGACGCGCTCGCGGCCTGCGGCGTCGGCATCATCGGCGCGGCGGCGGTGCTCTTCCTGCTCGCCATCGTCAATCCCGCGATGCCGCTCGACGAGATCGCCGGCAAGATCGCCATCCAGAGCGTGCCGATGAGCTTCGGCGCGATGATCGCGCGCAAGCAGTTGAGCGGCGGCGGCGCCGAGCCGGCCGACGAGGAGGCGGCGGTGCGCGGCGCCGGCTATGGCGGCCAGCTCTTCCTGATGGCCGCCGGCGCGCTCTTCCTCTCGTTCAACGTCGCGCCGACCGAGGAGATGCTGCTGATCGCCTACATGATGTCGACCTGGCATTTGCTGGCTTTGGTCCTGGTCTCGCTCATTCTCCTCCACCTCTTCGTCTATCGCGTCGGCTTTCGGGGACAGAAGGAATTGCACGATGCCGGACCGCTGCGCACCTTCCTGGCCTACACCATCCCGGGCTACGCCATCGCGCTCGCCGTCGGCCTTTTCGTGCTGTGGACGTTCGGGCGGGTCGACGGCACCGCGATCGACCAGGTCGCGGCGACGATGGCGGTGATCGCCTTCCCCGGCGCGCTCGGCGCGGCGATCGCGCGATTGGTGGTCTGAAATGGCGAAATCGAAACAGAAACCGCCTTTGCTCGAATGGATCGCTTCGGCGGTCGGCCTCGTGCTGATCCTCGCCGTGACTGCGGTGATCGCGCGCGACGCCTTCAACGCCAGCGCCGACATGGCCCCGGACGTGACCGTGACCGCGACCCGCGTCCGTCCGAGCGGGACGGGGTTCCTGGTCGAGTTCGAGGCGCGCAACCTGTCGCCGGTCACCGCCGCGCAGCTGGCGATCGAGGGCAAGCTGCCCGGCGGCGAGACCAGCACCGCGACGATCGATTATGTCCCCGGCCGCTCGACCCGGCGCGGCGGCCTGTTCTTCTCCACCGAGCCGAACGGCGTCGAGCTGCGCGCGCTCGGCTATCAGGACCCCTAGGACGGAGACGCACGTGCCGCTCGACCCAGACACCTTCGACGCCCTGATCGGCACGATCCGCCGCTTCGTCGCCGAGCGGCTGCGGCCGCTCGAGGAGAAGGTCGCCGAGGATGACGAGGTCCCCGCCGAAATCGTCCGCGAGATGCGGGAGATGGGGCTGTTCGGGCTCTCCATCCCCGAGGAATATGGCGGGCTCGGGCTGACGATGGGCGAGGAGGTCAGGGTCGCGCTCGAATTCGGGCGGACGACGCCGGCCTTCCGCTCGGTGTTCGGGACCAATGTCGGGATCGGCAGCCAGGGGCTCGTGATGGCGGGCTCGGACGAGCAGAAGCGCCAATGGCTGCCCGGGATCGCGAGCGGGGAGATCATCACCAGCTTCGCGCTGACCGAGCCGGGCGCGGGCTCTGACAGCGCCTCGGTGCAGACCCGCGCGGTTCGCGATGGCGACGTCTACAGGCTCTTGGGCACCAAGCGCTTCATCACCAATGCCGACAAGGCTTCGCTCTTCACCGTGATGGCGCGGACGGGCGGGGAGGGCGCGAAGGGCGTTTCGGCCTTTCTCGTCCCCGCCGATCTGCCCGGCGTCTCGATCGGCAAGCCCGAAAAGAAGATGGGGCAGCAGGGCGCCCATGTCTGCGACGTCGCTTTCGACGAGGCGCCGGTCCCCGCCGCCAACCGGCTCGGCGAGGAAGGCGAGGGCTTCAAGATCGCGATGCGGGTGCTCGACCGCGGCCGGCTGCACATCGCCGCGGTCTGCGTCGGCATAGCCGAGCGGCTGATCGCCGACGCGGTCGCTTATGCGACCGAGCGCAAGCAATTCGGCAAGCCGCTTTCCGATTTCCAGCTCATCCAGGCGATGATCGCCGATTCGAAGACCGAGACGATGGCGGCGCGCGCTTTGGTGCTGGAAAGCGCGGCGCTCAAGGATGAAGGCCGGCCGATCACTCTCGAGGCGGCGGCCGCCAAATATTTCGCCAGCGAGACGGTCGGCCGCGTCGCCGACCGCGCCGTGCAGATTTTCGGCGGCGCCGGCTATATCGCCGATTACGGCATCGAGCGGCTCTATCGCGACGTCCGCCTGTTCCGTATCTATGAGGGGACGAGCCAGATCCAGCAGCTCGTCATCGCGCGCGAAACGATCAAAAACGGGGGCTGAGCAGCATGAGAATAGTGGCGATCGGCGTGGCCTTGGCGGCTTTGTGCGGGCCGGCCTTGGCGCAGGAGCGGGCGCTCCTGCGCGACGCGGTGGCGCAGGACTATCGCGACAATCTCGCCGCCTTGTTCGATCATTTCCACCGCAACCCCGAGCTGTCCGGCCGCGAGGTCCAGACCAGCGCCCGCATGGCGCAGGAGCTGCGCGCGCTCGGCTATGAAGTGACGACCGGCGTCGGCGGCACCGGCGTGGTGGCGATCCTGAGGAACGGCGCCGGGCCGACCGTGATGCTGCGCGCCGACATGGACGGGCTGCCGCTCGAGGAGCGCTCGGGCGTCGCCAATCCATCGCATGTCCGGCAGGCGGATGCGTCCGGCGCCGAGCAGCCGGTGATGCACGCCTGCGGCCACGACGTTCACATCACCGCGATGGTCGGCACCGCGCGGCAGATGATCGCGCGCCGCGCGCGCTGGTCGGGCACTTTGATCCTGATCGCCCAGCCGGCCGAGGAGACGATCTCGGGCGCCCGGGCGATGCTCCAGGACGGGCTCTACACGCGCTTCCCCAAGCCCGATTACGCGCTCGCCTTCCACGTCGCCGCGGCGCTGCCGGCGGGGCGGATCCAGGTGCCGCTCGCAATCGTCTCGTCGAGCGCCGATTCGGTGACGATCCGGGTCAACGGCGTCGGCACGCACGGCGCCGCGCCGCATCGCGGCGTCGATCCGGTGATCGTGGCGGCGCAGATCGTCGTGTCGCTGCAATCGATGGTCGGCCGCGACATCAACCCGCTGGACGGGGCGGTGATCAGCGTCGGCTCCATTCACGGCGGCGTGAAGAGCAATATCATCCCCGAATATGTCGACCTGGCGCTGACCGTGCGCGCCGACACCCCCGCGGTGCGGCTGCAATTGCTGAACGGCATCGACCGGGTCGCGCGCGGGACGGCGCTGGCGCTCGGCGTGCCCGAGAACAGGCTTCCGGTCGTCACCCGCTCGCCCACCGAAACGACGCCGGCGACGCTCAACCATGGCGCCACCGCCGAGCGCGTACGCGGCGCGATCGCCGCGGCGATGGGCGAGGCGCGGCTGATCGAGGACACGCGCGACGGCATGGGCGCCGAGGATTTCGCTTATTATGTGACGCCCGAAAGCGGCGTGCGCGGCGTCTATTTCAACGTCGGCGGCACGGCCCCCGACCAAGTCGGGCACGTGGCGGGCCACCATTCGCCTTTGTTCCGCATCCTGCCCGAGCCCTCGGTGACCGCGGGCGTCGAGGCGATGACGGTCGCCGCTCTGGCGCTGATGCCGCGGAGTTAGGGCATTGCGGGCCATCTCGTCATGCCGGACTTGATCCGGCATCCCCCTTCTTTACCGAAATAGCAGGAAGAAGGTGGACCCCGGGTCAAGCCCGGGGTGACGATTCGCGATGCCACCCCGATCAGGCGCGGCGCAGCAATATGTTCATCTGCGCCGCCGCGATCGGCTTGGCGCGATCGAGCTGCCAGGCATGGGCCTCGACATTGGCGACTCGCTTGCCCAAGCGGGTCACCACCGCCGACGCGAACGTGTCGTGCTGGATGCCGCCGCGCATATATTGGACGGTGACGTTGACCGGCTTGGCCTTCGCCTCGTGCGATCCGAGCGCCTCGTAGAGCGCGCCGAAGGCGGCGAATTCGAGCAGGCCGGCAATGGCGCCGCCGTGCAGATAGCCGGGCCGGCCGACCACGGAATCGCCGAACGGCATGACGAACAGCAGCCCGTCGGCATCGGTGCGCTCGGTTCGGATGCCGAGGAATTGGGCATAAGGCGGCAGCGGGTTCATGGCTGCGGCCTAGACGTTGGCCGCGAGCCGGGCAACAAGGGGGCATGGACGCCGATGCGCTGTTCGAGGGGGCGGCCGCGATGCTGCGGTCCCATCAAATCGAGAAAGCGCGCGACCTGTTTCGCCGCGCCGGCGAAGCCGGCCGCCACGACGCCGCGGTGATCCATTGCAATCTCGTCGCCAATGGCGGCGACTGGCGGCGCGGCCTGGCGCTGCTCGCGGATCTCGCCCGAGTCGATCGCCGCTGCCGCCGCCAGCTGGAGTTGATCCGGGCGATGGATTTGTCGGCGACCCTGGTCGGCGAAGTGGTCAGCACCGCGCCCCATCTCACGATCTTCCGCGGCCTCTTCACGGCGGACGAATGCCGCTATCTCGCCGAGGAGTCGGCGCCGATGCTGGCGCCCTCGGTCGTCGTCGACCCCGCCACGGGACGTCAGCGGCCCGATCCGGTCCGCATTTCGGACAGCGCCGGCTTCACTTTGCCGCTCGAAAATCCCGCGGTCCACGCGCTCAACCAGCGCATCGCGGCGGCGAGCGGGACGAGTGCCGCGCAGGGCGAACCGCTCCAGGTGCTGCGCTATCGGCCCGGCGGCGAATACAGACCGCATTTCGACGCGATTCCCGGCTTTGCCAACCAGCGCATTCTGACCATGATCGTCTGGCTCAGCGAGGATTATGACGGCGGCGAGACGATGTTCATGACGACCGGCGCGAAGCTGAAGGGGCGGACCGGCGACGCCCTGCTGTTCCGCAATGCGCGAGCGGACGGCACGCGCGATCCCGCGTCCGGCCATGCCGGCCTTCCGGTGACGCGTGGCGAAAAGCTGATCGCCAGCCGCTGGATTCGCGCCGGGCCGTTCGAGCTAGCCTAGAGCCTGATCGTCTTATGACGAAACGCCCTTGGCGTTTCGGCGTAGGGCGTGAATCAGGCTCTCAACTCAGGTCTAGGACCCGTCCGCAAATCGCGTCGAGCTTCGCCACCATCGCCGGGTCGCGCGCCGCCGGAGCGGTGAGCAGGGCGTCGTCGAGATTGGTGTCGATCGGGGAGGGCGTCCGCTCCTTCGGCAGGCCGCGCGCCAGCTCGACGACCAGCCTGCGCGCGATCCCGGCATTGGCATGGAGCCGGCCGACCATGATCGACACGTCGGCGGGCGGCTCGTCCGTCTTCCAGCAATCATAATCGGTGACCATGCCGATCAGCGCGTAGGGCAGCTCGGCCTCGCGGGCGAGCCTGGCTTCGGGCATCGCGGTCATGCCGATCACGTCGCCGCCCCAGGCGCGGTACAAATGGCTCTCGGCCCGGGTCGAGAATTGCGGCCCTTCGATCGCGACGTAGCAGCCTCCTCGAGTCACCGGCGCGCCGGCGGCTTCGGCCGCGTCGGCGACCAAAGCGGAAAGGCGCGGGCAGACCGGATCGGCCATTGAGACATGGGCGACGAAGCCCGGGCCGAAGAAGCTGGACGCGCGCGCCACGGTGCGGTCGATGAACTGGTCGGCGACGACGAAGCGGCCCGGCGGCAGCTCTTCCCTGAGCGATCCGATCGCCGAGATCGCGACCAAATCGGTGCAGCCGGCGCGCTTGAGCGCATCGATATTGGCGCGATAGTTGAGCTGGCCGGGCGGGATGCGATGGCCGCGGCCGTGGCGGGGGAGGAAGACGAAGCGCACGCTTTCGATCCGCCCCGTCAGGAGCGCGTCGGAGGGCGCCCCCCAGGGCGTGTCGACCGCGATCCACTGCGCCTCTTCCAGCGCATCGATCGCGTCGAGGCCGGAGCCGCCGATAATGCCGATCACCCATTCGCTCATGCACGGGGACAGTTACTAGTAACTGTCCCCTTTGACGAGGATGATCCGCAAGTCGTTGACGTTGGTGCCGGTCGGGCCGGTGACGAAAAGGTCCGCGCAGGCGGCGCCGTCGTTGCGCGCGAGCGCTTCGGCCGCGCCGGCGGGCGGGGCGCCGCCGCCGAACCAGGCGCCGGCCGCGCCGCTGCTGCCGTCGAGCCCGTCCGTGTCGGCGGCGAGGCCGATGATGTTGGGCCGCCCGGCGAGGGCGAGGCCGGCGGCGAGCGCATATTCGACATTGGGGCCGCCGCACCCCGGGCCGGTCACGGTCACAATCAGCTCGCCGCCCGAGAGGAGGGCGCTGCCCGGCGGCGCGGCGAGAGCGGCCCCGGCGTGGCGGCGGCCGACCTCGCGCGCCTCGCCCGTGCACTCGCCGAGCAGCACCGGCGCGTAGCCCAGGCGCCGCGCCTCGTCCGCCGCGGCGTCGAGCGCGTCCTTCGCGCGCGCGACGATCCGGAATTCGCCCGCGACCCGCTTCGCCGTCTCGCCGAGCGGCGCCTCCAGCCCGTAGCGGTCGAGGATCGTCCTGGCGTCGGCGATGGTCGTCGGATCGGCGACGGTCGGCCCCGAGCCGATATCTTCAGGCGCGTCGCCGACCACGTCGGAGATGGCCAGGGTCAGATGCGCGGGGAGCCGCCCGCCCTTGATCCGCGAGACGTGTCGGCGGACGCAGTTGATCTCGCCGATCGGCGCGCCCGCGCGCAGCAAGGCGGCGGTCAGCGCCTGCTTGTCCGCCAGCGTCAGCCCCGCGCCGGGCAGGCAGGCCAGCGCCGACGCGCCGCCGCTGAGCAGGACCAGGACGAAATCGCCCGGCCCGGCCGCGCCGGCCAGCGCCAGCAGCCGCTCCGCCGCCGCGACGCTGGCCGCGTCGGGGACGGGATGGCCGGCGCGGATGAGCGCGATGCGCTTCAGGGGAGCGGCGACGCCGTGCGGAACGACCGCCAGCCCTCTTGCCTTCTCGCCGTAACGGGCTTCGGCGACAGCGGCCATCTCGCCCGCCGCCTTGCCCAGCGCAAGCACGATCATGTCGCCGTCCGCCGCCGCCGGCAGATGCGCGGGCAGCACGCTTTGCGGGTGGCAGGCGTCGATCCCGGCCTGAAACATCTGGGCGAGATGGGCCCTCATCGCCCTCTGGTTGTCGGGCAAGCGGCGCGCTAGCACAAGGCCGTGGCGAAGCGGAGCTCATGGCGGCGCCGGGCGTTGGTCTGGGCGCTCAGGATCGTGGCGGGCATCGTCGCGATCCCGCTCCTTTATTTCGCCGCTGCGCTCATCCTCGGGCTGATCCCAGCCAACGTCTCCTTTCGGCAGCCACCGCCTGGCCAGGGCATCACCATCTTCGTGCGCTCGAACGGAGTCCACACCGACATCGTCATGCCCAAGGTCAATGCGGAGATGGATTGGCGCCCTTATGCGGACCCGGCCCACCTGCGCGATCCGCGCTGGGGCCGTGCCGATCATGTCGCGATCGGCTACGGCAATCGCGAATTCTACCTGAACACGCCGACCTGGGGCGACCTTTCGCTCGCCACCGCCTTCACCGCCATGTTCGACCGCGGCACCACCTTGCTCCACGTCGAGCATATCGACAGGCCGCGCCCCGAGCCGCTGCAGCGGCCGATCCGGCTCGCGCCGGACCAGTATCGGCGCCTCGTCGCCTTCATCCGCGAGCGCTTCAGGCTCGGCTCCGACGGCCGGCCGATCCCGCTGCTCGGCCGCGGCTATGGCGATTACGACATGTTCTACGAAGCCAATGGCGGCTTCAGCGCGATCCTCAACTGCAACGAATGGACCGGCCGGGCGCTGCGCCATGCCGGCGTGCGCATGGGGCTGTGGACGCCGATGGAGCAAAGCGTCATGTGGCGTCTCGATTGATCGCGCCACTTGCGTTAGAGAGGCGAAACAATTTTTGGGGGACTCGCCATGGCGAAGATACTCGGCAACTTTCATCTCGCGCTGTTGATCGGCATCGTTCTGCTCGTCGCGGCGATGGTCGGGCTCCATCAGGGCGGCATGGACAAGGGCTATTGGATCCAGTTCCTGCGCTATCTGCACATCTGGGCCGGAATCCTTTGGATCGGCCTGCTCTATTATTTCAACTTCGTGCAGATCCCGACCATGCCCAAGGTGCCCGCCGAGCTGAAGCCCGGAGTCACCAAATATATCGCGCCGGCCGCGCTCTTCTGGTTCCGCTATTCAGCGCTTCTGACCGTGCTCCTGGGGCTGCTGATCATCGAGATGATGGAGCCGGGCCGGGCCGCGCGCGCGCTGGCCCTGAAGGAGTCCGTGCGCACGATCGGCATCGGCATGTGGCTGGGCCTGATCATGGCGGCGAACGTCTGGTTCGTGATCTGGCCGAACCAGAAGAAGGCGCTCGGCATCGTGACGGTGGACGATGCCAGCAAGGCCAAGGCGGCCAGTCTGGCGATGATGGCCTCGCGGACCAACCTCATCCTGTCCTTCCCGATGCTCTACTGCATGGTGGCGGCCGCGCATATCGGCTGAGCCGGCGACAATTTGAGACAAAAACCTGCCGCCCATAAACTTGCGCG
The DNA here is from genome assembly GCA_035543935.1 of Allosphingosinicella sp. GTDB lineage: Bacteria > Pseudomonadota > Alphaproteobacteria > Sphingomonadales > Sphingomonadaceae > Allosphingosinicella. Next base: position 10,856 of record DATKIV010000020.1, on the reverse strand, counting down.
ACAGGTTCGAATCTCTAGGGGCTGCGGGATGAGAGCTGCTGCCTCCCTGTGCGCGCTTGCCATGGCCGGCTGCACCATGGGCCCGAACTACCGGGCGCCGGCGCCCGGAGCGCTCGCGGTCCCCGACGTTTATTACCGGCGCGAGGCCGAGGCGCCGCCCGCCGAGCTCGCGCGCTGGTGGGAGCGCTTCGACGATCCGCTGCTGACCCGGCTCATCGAGGAAGCCAGCGCCGGCAATCTCGATCTCGCCGCCGCCGCCGCGCGGCTGGTCCAGGCGCGCGAGTCGCTGGTCCAGGCCCGCGCCGGCCTGGTGCCGACGGTCGGCGCGTCGGGCAGCGTCGGCCGCACCGTCGGCGCCGGCAACGACCGGACCAGCTTCAACCTCGGCGCCGACGCGGCCTGGGAGATCGACCTGTTCGGCCGGATCCGGCGCGGCGTCGAGGCGGCGGGCGCGGATGCCCAAGGCGTCTATTACGATCGCGAGGCGCTGCGCGTCGCCATCGCCGCCGAGGTCGCCACCAATTACATCCAGGCGCGTCTCGCGCAGGAGCGGCTCGCTCTGGCCCGCGACAACCTCGCCATCGCCGACGACAATCTCCAGATCGCCCGCTGGCGGGTCGAGGCGGGCCTGGTCTCGTCGCTCGATTCCGAGCAGGCCCGCGCCTCGCGCGCGCAGACCGCCGCTTCGATCCCCGCCATCGAAACCGCCTTCGCCAGCGCCACCTACCGGATCGCGGTGCTCACGGGCCGCGCGCCCGGCGCGCTGACCGACGCGCTGACCGAGGCGAAGCCGATTCCGCGCGGGCCGGCGGACGTCGCCATCGGCATCCCCGCCGATACGCTGCGCCAGCGCCCCGACGTGCGCGCGGCCGAACGCGCCTTGGCCGCGGCGACGGCGCGAATCGGGGTCGCCGAAGCGCAGCTCTACCCGGCGCTGCGCCTGTCCGGGAATATCGGCACCGCCGCTTTCTCGCTCGGCGGCCTGTTCAACGCCGTCACCGGCTCGATCCTCGCCGGCATCGACCAGAATCTGTTCGACGGCGGCCGGCTGCGCTCGCAGCTGCGCTCGCAGCAGGCGGCGACCGAGGGCGCGCTCGCGGCCTACCGCCAGTCGGTGCTGACCTCGCTCGAGGACGTCGAAAATGCCCTGCTTGCCTTGCGCTCGGCGCGCGAGCGCCAGACGCAATTCGCGATCGCGCTCGAGGCGGCCGGCAACACCGCCATCCTCGCCCGCATCCAATATCGCTCTGGCCTCACCGATTTCCAGCAATTGCTGGAAGCGGAGCGCAGCCTCGTTTCCGCGCGTGACGGCCTCGCCAACAGCCGCGGCGACGAATCGCTCGCCCTCGTCCAGCTCTACCGCGCCTTGGGCGGGGGCTGGGATCCGACCGCCGCCCCCGATATTGGAACCCGCCGATGACCGACGCGACGCGCACCACGACGACCACGAGCAACGACGCGTCGCTGGAGGATTTCCTCGGCGCGCCGGCGGCCAAGCCGTGGTACAAAAGGCCGCTCTATTTGGCCGGCATCGTCCTTCTGGCCGGCCTCATCTATCTGCTGACGCGCTGCTTCGCGGGAACGGCCGAGGGCGGCTATGCGACCGAGACGGCGCGGCGCGGCAACCTCACCGTCACCGTCTCGGCGACCGGCAACCTTCAGCCGACCAACGAGGTCCAGGTCGGCTCCGAGCAATCGGGCCTGGTGACCCAGGTCTTCGTCGACAACAATGACCGCGTCGTCCGGGGCCAGCCGCTGGCCCGGCTCGATACCGCCCGGCTGCAGGATTCTCTGGTCCAGGCGCAGGCCGGCCTCGCTTCGGCGCAGGCGCAGGTCGCCACCGCCGAGGCGACCGCGGCGCAGGCGCGCGCCAACCTCGCCCGCCAGGAGGAGGTCTTCCGCGTCTCCAACGGCCGGGTGCCGTCGCGCACCGAGCTGGACGCCGCCCGCGCCGAGAGCCGGCGCGGCGTCGCCGGCGTCCGCGCCGCGCAGGCGCAGGTCACCCAGGCCCGCGCCCAGCTCTCCTCGGCGCAGACCAACCTTTCCAAGGCGACCATCTATTCGCCGGTGACCGGCGTCGTGCTGTCGCGCCAGATCGATCCCGGCCAGACCGTCGCCGCCTCGCTGTCGGCGCCGACCCTGTTCACCATCGCCGAGGATCTTTCGGCGATGAAGCTCGAGGTCCGGGTCGACGAAGCCGACGTCGCCCAGGTCCGCGAGGGCCAGCGCGCGACCTTCACCGTCGATGCCTATCCGGGCCGGACCTTCCAGGCGCAGGTGCTGCGAGTCGACGTCGGCGCCAACGCCTCGGGCTCGACGACCTCGGGATCGAGCGCCTCGGCGGCGGCGGGGACGGGCAGCGTCATCGCCTACACCGCCATCCTCACCGTGCAGAATCCCGAAATGCTGCTTCGTCCCGGCATGACCGCGACGGCGGAGATCGTCACCACCGAGCGGCGCAATGTACTGCTCGTCCCCAACGCAGCCCTGCGCTGGTCGCCCGAGCGCGACGCCGCCTCGGCGCGCGGCCAGCAGGGCGGCGTCACCTCGGTGCTCGTGCCGCGCGGCGGCCGGCGCGGGCGCGGCGGTGGCGCCGGCGGCGGCGGCGGCCGCGAGGTCTCGATCGGCCGCGGCAGCCGCCAGACCGTCTACGTGCTCGGCGCCGACGGCGTCCCGGCGCCGGTCCGGATCGTCGTCGGCGAAAGCAACGGCTCGGTGACCGAGGTGACCGGCGGCGATTTGCGTGAAGGCCAGGAGGTGATCGTCGCGCGCCTCGCCCCCGGCCAGACCCAGGACAAGAGCGAGCGCAAGGGCGACGGCGAAGGCCGGCGCCGTGGTCGCGGCGACGGCGACGGCAACCAGGCCGCTCCGGCGGCAGCGCCTCCGGCTGCGACCCCCGTTCGGGCACAGCCTGCGCCAGCCCAGCCGACGCAGGGCCAGGCGCCGGCGCCCGCCGCCACGCCTCCACCGGCCGTCCAGGGCGGCGAAGGTCGCGGCGGCGGCAGAGGCGGCGGCATTCGCGGCCCGGGCGGCCAGCGGCTGCGGGACATGACGCCGGAGCAGCGCCGCGCCTTCATCGAAAGCCTCACCCCCGAGCAGCGCGCCCGCTTCCGCGAACGGCGGCGGCAGATGCGCGAGCGGCGCGGCGGGGGCGACGCGGCGGGGCCGCCCGATGGCGAGTGAGCCGATCATCTCGCTTCGGCAGGTCACCAAGACCTATGGCACGGGCGCCATGGCCTTTCAGGCGCTCAAGGGCATCGATCTCGACGTCGGCGAGGGCGATTTCGCCGCGGTGATGGGCCCGTCGGGCTCGGGCAAGTCGACCGCGATGAACATCCTTGGCTGCCTCGACGTGCCGACCACCGGCTCGTTCCGTTTCAGGAATGTGCCCGTCGAGAGCCTCGACCGCGACCAGCGCGCCTTGCTGCGCCGCCGCTATCTTGGCTTCGTCTTCCAGGGCTTCAACCTGCTCGCCCGCACCGACGCGCTCGAAAATGTGGAGCTTCCCCTGCTCTACCGGGGCGAGCCCAAGGCGAAGCGGCGCGAGATGGCGATGGCCGCTTTGGACAAGGTCGGCCTCAAGCAATGGTGGGACCACACGCCGGCCGAGCTCTCGGGCGGCCAGCAGCAGCGTGTCGCCATCGCGCGGGCGATCGTCACCAACCCCGACGTCCTCCTCGCCGACGAGCCGACCGGCAATCTCGACAGCCACACCTCGCTCGAGATCATGGACCTGCTGACCGGCCTCAACCGCAACAGCGGCATCACCATCCTCATGGTCACCCACGAGCCCGACATGGCCGATTATGCGCGGACGATCGTGCATTTCCGGGATGGGCTGGTGGAGAGCGTTGAGGAGAAGGGCGAAAGGGTGCCGGCATGACGCGGATGGCGCGCCCAGGAATACCTTCTCCCTTGAGGGGAGAAGGATACGGAGCCTTGGCGACGAAGGAGCCTAGGCGGAGTTGGATGAGGGTGACAGCGTTGGAGGGTCATTCCGGCCGCCCATTCCCTCACCCTCCCACCGCTTCACGGCGGGCCCCTCCCTCTCCCCTGAAGGGAGAGGGGTAGGATGTTCTTCACCACCATCATCCTGGCCCTGCGCGAGATCGGCCGGCACAAGCTCCGCTCCTTCCTGACCGTGCTCGGCATCGTCATCGGCGTCGCCGCGGTGGTGACGATGGTGACCTTGGGCAAGGGCGCGACCGCCGCGGTGGCGCAGCAGATTTCGAGCCTCGGCGCCAACATCCTCCAGATCCGCCCGGGCCAGGGCTTCGGCCGCGGCGGCGGCGGGCCGCAGGCCCCCGATTTCGAGATGGCCGACGTCGAGGCGATCCAGGAGCAGGTCGCCGGCGTCCGCGCGGTCGCGCCGCAGGCCCAGGCCTCGGGCCTTGCCGTGCGCAACGCCGCCAATTGGCAGACGTCGATCAACGGCACCACCACCCAATTCTTCACCGCCCAGCAATGGGCGCTGAGCGACGGCCGCATCTGGACCGATGCCGAGGAGCAGGCGGGCAAGGCGGTCTGCATCATCGGCTCGACGGTCCAGCAGAATCTCTTCCCGCGCGAGGAGCCGGTCGGCCAGCGCTTCCGCATCCGCGACCTGAGCTGCGAGGTGATCGGCACGCTGGCGAGCCGCGGCCAGGGCGGCTTCCAGGACCAGGACGACGTCGTGCTGATGCCGATCAAGGCGGTGCAGCGGCGCTTTTCGGGCAATCGCGACATCCGCTTCATCATGGTCGCGGTCGACGACAGCTATGAGACCTCCTCGGTCCAGTCCGCGATCGAGACCTTGCTGCGCGAGCGCCGCAACGTGCAGCGCTCGGGACAGGACAATTTCAACATCTTCGACACCAAGCAGATTTCGGAGACGCTTCAAGGCACGACCCGGATATTGACCGCGGTGATGGGCGCGGTCGCCGCGGTCAGTCTGATCGTCGGCGGCATCGGCATCATGAACATCATGCTGGTCTCGGTGACCGAGCGGACCCGCGAGATCGGGATCAGGCTCGCGATCGGCGCGGTCGGCCGAGAAGTCTTGATGCAATTCCTCGTCGAAGCTGTTGTCCTGGCGTGCCTGGGAGGGCTGATCGGGCTGGTGATTGCGCTCGCCGCCACCTTCTTCCTGGCGCCCCTGATCCAGGTGCCGTTCCTGTTCGATCCGCAGATCAACCTGGTCGCGTTCAGCGTCTCGGCCCTGATCGGCGTCGTTTTCGGCTATTTCCCGGCCAGGCGGGCGGCGGCGCTCAACCCGATCGACGCGTTGCGGCACGAATGAAGGCGCAGCCGGAAGGCGGCGAGGGGAATAGCGGAAACTCCCGCACTTGGTTCGGCGCCGATGAGCTTCGCGAAGAATCGCCGATAGCCAGCTAGCGGCGCCCAATTGGCCGGTTGCGGCAGACTAAGCGGATGCGTATGCCTTGAAGGGTCTCCGAATCGGGGACCGATCACGTGACTCCGTTGCGTAAGGCCGCCTCTATCACAATAATCTCCTTCTTTCTCTTCCTTGGGCTCGTTGCGAGAAGATGCTTTGGCCATTCCTTTCTCTTGTCGGACGCGCGCGCGAATCTCGGCGACGAAGAGCAAATGGTTTATTTCCGGGCGCCGTCCGAAGCGCAATGCAACGTCTACATGAACTACAGCTTCTATGAGCCGCACTTCACTTTGGTGGTGCGCAATTCCGCGGCCTTAACCCCTGTCCAGCGCAGGTTTGTGGGTCTCTTCAGCGATGCGTTTCAGCGACAGGTGGGCCGGGCATTGGTGAACATGTGCCGGGTTCCTCCATTCGCCTCGCTGCTTCCTCGAGCGCGCGCCCGGCAATTGCTGAACCGGTGCATCCAGGCCGTGGCCGCACTCGGCATCGCCGAGCGCGGTTGGACTGCGGGGCGGCTGCCGGCGCCCTCCAACTGCATCTCGCCAGAGCTGGTTTCGGCCGGCACGGTTCACTTGTTTCCGGCCCAGTTGCCATCCACGCCGATGTCGATCGATCGCTGGATGTCGCGGGCGCGTGGCGGCCGCTGAAACGGGCGGCGGAAGGGGCAATCCTGCGAAAGCCGCTTGCCTTCATCTCCTATCGGCGCAGCGACAGCTTTGTCGCCGGCGACCCGGATCATTCGCCGTTCCTCACGGCTCTCGACGCGGCTCTGCAGCAACTTGGTTTCGATACCTTTCTCGACGTGCGGCAGGTCTTTGGAGGAGAGCGGTTCGACAACAAGATCGTCCGCCAGATTGCGGAATGCGATCTGTTTATCCCGCTGATCGGACCTAATTGGCTGGACGAAATGCGCAGCCGAATGCGCGTTGACGCCGAAGACCTGGCGGCGCGCGAGGTCCGGGCCGCGTTCAAGCTGGACAGGGATATCGTCCCCATCCTTATCGACGACGCTGCGATGCCCGCCGCCGCGGACCTGCGGCCGGAGTTGGTCGACCTGGCGTATCTGGATGCAGAGTCGCTCTCCTCGTCCGCCGGGCAGGCCGAGATTGCCGCACTTTTCGAACCGATCGCCGAGCGTGTCCGCTCGGTGCGCCGGCTGGGGCGCGGCTGGGTAGTGGGTTATGCGATCTTCGCGGTGCTGGCCTATCTGTTCACCGCGGTCGTTCCGAATGCGGTCGGCCTCGCCGAATTCGGCGAGGCCTGGTTCGAACTTGCCGCGACCTGGGGCGCGTTGTTCCTGTGGCCGGTCATCTTTCTGCCATTCTCCCTGATTGCGCTACGGCAGCCAATCCGGACCATGCACGAGGCCTATATCAACGCCCGGAAAACGAGCGACCGGATCACGTACGCAACCCCCCTGCTCGTCGCGATCGGGGTGAGCTTCCTGTCGATCGCCTTCGAGGTGCCGAGCACCTACCAGTCTCCGTGGGGCCTCAGTGTCAGGTTCGAGCCCGGCCGTGGCATGCCCGATTGCGGAGAAACCCGGCGCTACGCGTCCCGAGACCTCTCGGGCCTGGTGCGGTACGACGCCCGAAACGAGTTGCGAGAGCGTTGGACGAGCAACGGCCAGATCCCGCCTTTCTGGCTGGAGAATAAATGCTGGCCCAATGTGTATTTCTACCTGGTCTCCCCCGCCCTCACGTCCGACCAACTGCGCCAGGAACGGTCGCAGGTTCAGCGGCTCTTTGTCAGCGCCCTGAGAACGACGAATTACCCCAGAAGCGGCGTCTCGTTCTCGTACACCTTTTGGGCGTATGTGGCGTCCTTTTCGATTCTCATATTCCTGGGTTCCTACGGCGTGGCGATGGCCGCTTTCTTTGCGTCCGCCAACCTGCGCCGCGCAGAGGACGACAGAATCCTGCTGCGTCCGAGCGAAGAAGGCTATCTTTGCCTCACCTACGCGTTCGTAACGCTGCTGGTCTGGGTTCCGCTCAGGATGATTACCGTATACAGCAAACATCTGTATTATTGCGAGAATCTCTCCAGCTGCAGCGCGAACCCCTCGATCTTCCTGACCGATTGGTCGTTCGGTTTCGTGCTCCTGATCGGTTATGCTTTTGTCACGACCGGCCTGTTCAGGCGTTTCAAGAGAATCGGGCTCGGATTTCTGAGCATATTCTGCGTGACGTTCATTCTGGCGATCGCGTGGATCGTCTATTATTATGGAGAAATGGTGAGTGGAACCAATGGCATATGGCAGTTCTACTTGGCCGTTACGATTCCTTCCATCTACATCATGATGGCCCTCTGGTTCCAGTTTAACCCGTCTGTGGTCCGATTTAACGACTTCAAGCGCGGCTTGGCGGTGCGGGAACCCTGAGCAACGCGGGAGCGTCACTTCGGGCCGGCCGCCACGGTGCCGCCGAGGGCATCGTCTTCGGCTATTTCACCGCCCGCCGCGCCGCCGCCCTCAACCCGATCGACGCGGGCTTCTCGGCGGGCTCGCCGTCCTGGACCGGGAGCGCCCATTTGATCTGGTCGCGGAGCTTCTTTTCCTGGTCGCCGAGCCCCTGGCGGTGCGCTTCGGCGCGCTTGCGCAGCAAAGCGACGAGGATCTCGGCGCGGTCCTTGGGAACGCCTTTGTCCGCGCGGCCGGAAGCGACCGCGCGCGACAATTTGAACATCAGGTTGGCCATGATACTCCTCGGCCCCCCTTCCCCGCAGCGGGCTAAAGCACGGATCGCGTTAAGCGAGTCCTGCCGCTTTTGGTTACCGGCGCGGCATCCGTTCAGGGCCGGCGGTTCTTGATCCACACCGACCCGAGGATGAGCGAGAAGGCGGCCAGGCGGAGCAGATAGAGTGAGCTTCGCTCCTCGACCGGGACGCTGGCGAAGGTGAGCAGGGCCTGGGCCAGGCCGAGCAGCCAGAAAGCGAGCCAGAAAGCGAGGAACAGGCCGTCGCCGGTCCGCCGCCAGAAGCGCAGGAAGAACAGGCCCGCGACGACGAAGCCGATGGTGATCGCGCCCGAGAGGAAGTCCAGCAGCATCAATCCTCCAGGTCCCAGATGAAGCCGAACAGCAGCACGCCGACAGCGGCCAGCGACAAAGCGTGCCGCGCCAGCCGCAGATCGCCGTCCGGCCAGACCAGAAGGTCGAGGATGACGAGGGCATTGCCGACGGCAAGGAAGAGGAAGCAGAGCGCGCTCCACAGCAGCAGCCGCGTGCCGGTGCGCCGGTAGCTGCGCCCGAGCAGCAGCGCGCAGCCGGCGCTGGTCAGGAAGCAGAGCAGATAGACGGCGGCCGGGAAGACGTCGCCCATCGCCTCAGTCCTTCCTGAGCCGGAAGGCGTCGGCGAAGGCGGCGAGGCCCGGATTGCCCGCCGCGACGATCATCCGCCGGACCGCGTCGGGCCGCTCGGCGTAGAGCGTCTGAGTGCGCGCGACCAGCTCGTCGAGCTCGGCGGAGGCGGGGTCGTAGCGCGCCGAGCCGTCCGCGCCCGCGGCCACCAGGCCCGCGGCCGCCAGCGATTCGACGCTCTGCACGACCACCAGATCGCTCCCCCTGAGGCCCGCCACCATCTCCGCCCGGCTCAGGGCGCGGTCGCGATTCTGCCTCAAAAAGCACAGCAATTCCAGTGCCCAGACGGACCGGAAATGGGACCGGATGAAGGCGAAAATTTCCTGCTTTGCGGGCATCCGGGACAGGCTCGCTCCACGCGCTGGTTGCCCAGCATGCTCAACATTGTCCCGCCCGGCGCGCCTTGTAACCGGCGGCGCCAACGAAACAAGCCTGACCGATATCAATTTCTTTACCGATTTTGGGGAGGACAGGCGCGCCCTTATTGCTATGATAAGGGTCGGAAAAAGGGATCATCATCCGGATTCGAGCGGGGGGCCGCGCGAAGGAGCGATGTGTGAACGACTTTTCCCCGGGCGAGTTTCTCGATCGCCGCGAGCTCGTCAGCGCCCTGCGCAATCTGCGCCGGGGCAATTTCACCGTGCGTCTGCCCGAGGATTTGCCGGGCACCGATGGCGAGATAGCGCGCCTGTTCAACGAGGTGGTCACGCTCGAGCAGCAGATGACCGACGAGTTCGAGCGCTTGTCCGTCGTCGTCGGCAAGGAAGGCAAGATCAGCCAGCGCGGCCGAGTCCGCGGCGCCACCGGCGGCTGGGAGGCGAAGCTGAGGTCGATCAACGAGCTGATCGAGGACATGGTCCAGCCCACCGCCGAGGTCGCGCGCGTCATCGGCGCGGTCGCCAAGGGCGATCTTTCGCAGGCGATGACGGTCGAGATTGACGGGCGCCAGCTGCGTGGCGAATTCCTGCGCATCGGCAAGATCGTCAACACGATGGTGGAGCAGCTCGCTTCCTTCGCCTCCGAAGTGACGCGCGTCGCGCGCGAGGTCGGCACCGAGGGCAAATTGGGCGGCCAGGCGAACGTGAAGGGCGTCGCCGGCACCTGGAAGGATCTGACCGACAACGTCAACGCCATGGCCACCAACCTGACCGGCCAGGTCCGCAATATCGCCGAGGTGACGACGGCGGTGGCCTCGGGCGATCTTTCCAAGAAGATCACCGTCGAGGTGAAAGGCGAGATCCTCGAGCTGAAGAACACGATCAATGTCATGGTCGATCAGCTCAATTCGTTCGCGTCGGAGGTCACGCGCGTGGCCCGCGAGGTCGGCACCGAAGGCAAATTGGGCGGTCAGGCGCGGGTCGAGGGCGTCGCCGGGACCTGGAAGGATCTCACCGACAACGTCAATCTGATGGCCGAGAATCTGACCAGCCAGGTCCGCAACATCGCCGAGGTGACGACCGCTGTCGCCTCGGGCGACCTCTCCAAGAAGATCACGGTCGACGTGAAGGGCGAGATCCTCGAGCTCAAGAACACGATCAACACCATGGTCGATCAGCTCAACGCCTTCGCCTCGGAGGTGACCCGCGTCGCGCGCGAGGTCGGCACCGAGGGCAAATTGGGTGGCCAGGCTCAGGTGCCCGGCGTCGGCGGCACCTGGAAGGATTTGACCGACAACGTCAATTTGATGGCCGACAATCTGACCGGCCAGGTCCGCAACATCGCCGAGGTGACGACCGCGGTCGCGCGCGGAGATCTCTCGCGCAAGATCACCGTCGACGTGAAAGGCGAAATCCTCGAGCTCAAGAACACCATCAACGTGATGGTCGACCAGCTCAATGCCTTCGCCTCCGAAGTCACGCGTGTGGCGCGCGAGGTCGGCACCGAAGGCAAGCTCGGCGGACAGGCGCAGGTTCCCGGAGTCGGCGGGACGTGGAAGGACCTCACCGACAACGTCAACTTCATGGCCAGCAACCTGACCGCACAAGTGCGCGGCATCGTCAAGGTGGTCACCGCGGTCGCGGAAGGCAACCTCAAGCAGAACCTGTTCGTCCAGTCCAAGGGCGAGGTCGCCGCTCTTGCCGACACGATCAACAACATGATCAACACCCTCGCAATCTTCGCCGACC
>DATKIV010000019.1:0-213766 GCA_035543935.1 Allosphingosinicella sp. | reverse complement strand
CTGCCGCGTCTGCTCGAGCGCGTCGACCCGGAAGCGGCGGCCACTTTGTCCAAGGACGAGCTCGCCGAGGAGTTCCGCCCCATCATCGGCGAAGTCCTCGCCGAGCTGAAGATCAACCTCAACCGCCGCGAGCAGTTCGCGCTGGAAAAGGTGCTGGTCGACGAATTGCTGGGCCTCGGGCCGTTGGAAGAGCTGCTGGCCGACCCCGACGTCTCGGACATCATGGTCAACGGCCCGCAGCAGACCTACATCGAAAAGAAGGGCAAGCTCGAGCTCGCCCAGATCCAGTTCCGCGACGAGGAGCATCTCCTCCAGATCGCCCAGCGCATCGTCAACAAGGTCGGCCGCCGCGTCGATCAGACCACGCCGCTGGCCGACGCCCGCCTCATGGACGGCAGCCGCGTCAACGTGATCATCCCGCCGCTCTCCCTGCGCGGCACCGCCATCTCGATTCGTAAATTCTCCGAAAAGCCGATCACCATCGACATGATGCGCGGCTGGGGCTCCCTCAACGAGAAGATGGCGACCGTGCTCAAGATCGCCGGCGCGAGCCGGATGAACGTGATCATCTCGGGCGGCACCGGCTCGGGCAAGACGACCATGCTCAACGCTTTGTCGAAGCTGATCGACCCGGGCGAGCGCGTGCTCACCATCGAGGACGCGGCCGAGCTGCGCCTACAGCAGCCGCACTGGCTGCCGCTCGAAACCCGCCCGCCCAATCTCGAAGGCCAAGGCGCCATCTCGATCCGCGACCTCGTCATCAACGCGCTGCGTATGCGCCCCGACCGGATCATCCTCGGCGAGATTCGCGGCAGCGAGTGCTTCGACCTGCTCGCCGCCATGAACACCGGCCACGACGGCTCGATGGCCACCTTGCACTCCAACAGCCCGCGCGAATGCCTGGCGCGTATGGAGAACATGGTGATGATGTCGGACATCAAGGTACCCAAGGAGGCGATCTCGCGCCAGATCGCCGATTCGGTCGACCTCATCGTCCAGGTCAAGCGCCTGCGCGACGGCACCAGGCGCTGCACCAACATCACCGAGGTGATCGGCATGGAAGGCGACGTCATCGTCACCCAGGAATTGTTCAAGTTCGAATATCTGGACGAGACTCCCGACGGCAAGATTATCGGCGAGTATCGGTCGATGGGCCTTCGCCCCTACACGCTGGAGAAAGCCAAGATGTTCGGCTTCGACCAGCCCTATCTCGAGGCGTGCCTCTAGGGCGCGATTGACTCGCCCGCCGGGGCGCTTCACCTTGCCGCGCGGTGGGTAGCCCTCACGCGGAGATACATCATGGCCGGGACATCCATTGGCCTCATCGCTCTCGCCGCCATCCTGACCAGCGCCGCGCTGGCGGCCGACCCGCCCGCGCCCGTCGAAAAGCAGCGGCGGATCTGCCGCGGCGGGGAACGGCAGCTGGGCAGCCATGTGCGGACGGAGCGCCGCTGCCGCACCGCGGAGGAGTGGCGGCTGGAGGATGAGACGAAGGCCAATATGCCGGTTTCGCTCCAGGTCACCCAGGGCCAGAATGACGGGCAGATTGTCCGCGCGCCGCAATAACCGATTCAGCCAAAAACAGGTATTCTTGCGCAGCGAATTGCGCTAATCGATGATTAGCTATGACCGGCAGAGCGCAAAACCTTCAGCGGATGACCCGCGAGCTGCGGCGGATCGAGCGCGTGCTGGCGTGGGTCGCGAGCGAGCTGATCCGGCCGCCCGGCCTCGACGCCAATGCGGTGCGCGCGATGCTCGCCGCGCGCCGGCTGCGCGACGAATGCTTCCGGCCCGCGATCGGCGAGGTCGGCTGGGTGCTGCTGCTCGATGCCTTCGCCGCACGGCTCGAAGGGCGCGGCGTCGCGATGACCGCCATCGGCGCCCCGGCCGGCATCCCGCGCAGCACCGCGCACCGCTGGGCGGCCCATTTGCTCGATCGCGGCCTGCTTGTCCGGCTCGCCGATGAGGGCGACAAGCGCGGCGGCCCGGTCGCCCTCTCCGCCGCCGCCGCCGAAAGCGTCCGCGCCTATCTGGACGCTGCGCTCAAGCTGTCGCGGCTGGTTCCCTGATAGGTCGGATTTGACTCGGTCAACGGGAGGCTAAAGCCTCCCCCCGACCTTGAGCGCCAGGATCGTCAGCGCCAGCACCGCGAAGAAGGCGGCCGCCTGGACGCCGCGCCACGGCACCCAGCCGGGATCGTCGAGGTCGCGGCGGCGATTGCGTCGGCTTTCCGCGACTCCCGCGAGCATCGCCACCGCCAGCGCCGCGCCGTCGGCGCCCCACAACCAATCTTGCGCCGTCATCCCGCCTGCCTCATGAGCGCCTCCGAAGAAGAGAGTATTTAGGGAGAAGATGATGATCCGCCACCCCCTGCGTGTCGCTCTCGCCTGCGCTGGCCTGGCCCTCGCCTGCGCCCCTTCGGTCGCGGTCCAGCGGCGCCCCGCCGGCCTCACCACCGCCGATCAGGAAGCGCTCCAGGTGGCGATCGCGGCGCCGACGCGGACGCCCGCAAACATCGCCCGCGACCGCTATCGTCACCCGCGCGAGACGCTCGCTTTCTTCGGCGTCCGCCCCGGCGACAATGTGGTCGAGATCTGGCCGGGCGGCGGCTGGTATGCCGAGATCCTCGCGCCCTACGTCCTGGCCGGCGGCGGCACCTATCACGCGGCCTCGATGGGCGCCAACGGCAATGGCCGGCTGATGGACGCCGACGCCCGGCTCTACGGCGGCATCAGGCTCGCCGCCTTCCCGGCCTGGGAGGCGGCCGAGACTCGCGTCCCCGACGGCACCGCCGACGTCGTCCTGACCTTCCGCAACGTCCACAATTGGCAGATGGGCTATCAAAGGGAGGGCCGGCCCTACAGCGCCGAGGCCTTCCGGCAGATCTACGCGATGCTGCGCCCGGGCGGCACGCTCGGCGTGGTCGACCACCGCCTCCCCGAAAATGCCGACGCCGAGCGCGAGCGGACCAGCGGCTACGTCAAGGTCTCGACCGTGCGCCGTCTCGCCGAGGCGGCGGGCTTCCGCCTCGTCGCCGCGTCCGAGATCAACGCCAACCCCCGCGACACCGCGGATTGGCCGCGCGGCGTCTGGACGCTGCCGCCGGCGCTGCGCCTCGGCGCCCAAGACCGCGAGCGCTACCTCGCCATCGGCGAAAGCGACCGCATGACGTTGAGGTTCGTGAAGCCCCGATGAAAGGATTTTGCCGCCCGTTAAAGGAATGGCCGGCCGCGATTAGCTGCCAATATCCAGGTGTATTCATAATCAGCGCGGGTTTTGCTACCCTTGACCCTTGAGGTGGCGGGGGACGGGCGTGGCCGAAGAAGATCCGCGCTGGGTTGAACAGGAGGTGCTCAAGGCGTTTGAGCCCCTGGCACCTGCCAGTGATTCGGCCCTGCGCCGGGTCCTCGTCTCGGCGTTTGACTATGCAATAGTTCATCAGGCCCCCGGCGCCACGCCCGAGACGCTTGGGCCCAGCCCGGGCCTCGAATTCGTGATCGACAAGCGGGCGGTCTTCAACGCACTCGTCGGTGACGGCATTTCGAACCGCCAGATGGGGACTTCGACCCTTTGGCTGGTGGACTGGCTCGACGCCCGTGGCATCAATACCCGAGCCCTGCTGGCGTCGGGAGGCCGAGAGCGTCATCGGGACTCTCTTTCTTCGAGCGCCCAGATCGTCGTTTCCCGATCGCTTCTCCGGAACGTGATCCCCGCGGCGCGTCGACTGGCATTGGAGACGACGGGTCAGGACCAGCCGAAGCTTCGCCACCTCGCGCTCGCGATGCTCGACGATTGTCCTCCGGATTGGTTCGGACTGGAGCCAGATGGCGAATTGTGGTCCCGCCTGAGATACGAGTTCCTGGGCCGCAACGCGGAGTTTTATCCGCGGGAGGCCGAGGGCTGGCTGCAGGCGAGAGCAAGCGCGAACGAGGGATCGCCGTCGGCGACCGAGGAATTGGACGAGACGCCGACGAGCGCCGCGACGTCCGCCGAGGCCGTGGCGACGCACGCCGACGCGCCGGCGCTGGAGGACCGACTCGGGCGCCAGGCTTTTGCCGAGGTACTCGGTGCCCGGATCAGACAGGTTGGCGCCGGCCTCAGCCGGGCGGATCCGCACACCGATTCCACCTTCATCCTCCACATGGACGGGCCGTGGGGCTCAGGTAAATCCTCGATCCTGAACTTCCTCAAAGCCGACCTCGAGGGATCCGATCCGTCCTGGCTGGTGGTCGAGTTCAATGCGTGGCGAAACCAATCTCGCAAGCCGCCCTGGTGGCCGCTCATCTCCGAGGTCGGTCAGGCGATCCGGGCCCTCAAATGGTATCAGGCGCCGAAGGCGCGCCTCGTCTGGGCATGGTGGAAAATCAAGTCGCGCTGGGTCCCCCTGCTTCTGACCGCCCTTCTCATCGGGGCCTTCCTCTATTTCGCCTGGACCGCCGTTGTCGGAACCGGAGCCGGATCGAGCGGTCTGCCCAAGGCGTTTCAGGAGGCGGTAAGCGCGCTCCTTGCCCTGGTCGCCTTGGGCGGGCTGTCCTGGACGACGAGCCGCAAATTATCCTTCGGATCGAGCAACGCAGCCGAAGAATATATCAAGTCCAGCGCCGAGCCCTTCCGCCGGGTCGTCACGCTGTTCGAGCGCCTCGTCAGGGCCGTCGGCCGCCCGGTGGCCGTGTTCATCGACGATCTCGACCGTTGCGATTGCGCTTATGTCATCGATTTGATCGAGGGTGTTCAGACCCTCCTGCGCTCGGCCCCCGTCGTCTACGTCGTCGCGGGAGACCGCAAGTGGATATGTTCGAGTTTCGAGAAGAGATATGCGGATTTCAGCGACGAGATCGGCACGCCGGCCCGGCCGCTCGGCTATCTGTTCCTTGACAAGGTCTTCCAGCTTTCCACTTCGGTGCCACGCCTGTCGCTACGATATCAGGCTGAATATTGGCGGCACCTGCTCGATCGCACCGATGGACACCAGCTGGATGACGACCGGCGCGACGCCACGAAAATGCAGGCCGAATCCGCCGAGGCGCTTCGGGGGAAGACCAGCCATGAGGATATCCAAAGCGAGATTGAAAAGGCGCCGGAGGGAAGCCTGCAGCGCGACGTGCTGCGGGCCGCGGCGGCAAAGCAGATAACGAGCGCGGAGGCCATTCGAGCTTCAGAGCACCGGCTGCAGCCTTTCGCCGGCTTGCTCGAAGCCAATCCGCGTTCGATGAAGCGGCTTGTCAACGCCTATGGGCTCAATCACGCGCGCGCCTATCTCGAAGGCCGCAACGTCTCCGTGGAAGCCCTGGCGCGATGGACCATCATCGAATTGCGCTGGCCCCTGCTCGCGGAATACGTCTCCCAGAATTGGCCGGAGATCGTCGAGGAAAGCCTGGTGGCCAGCGCCTTTCCGATCCATTTTCGCGATCTGCTCGCGGACGGCGAGGTCCGCGCCGTGATCGGCGCCGAAGGCGAGGCCGGACGGCTCACCCTGCAGGCGCTGAGACCAATTCTCGATTGAGCCCGCTAAGCGGGAGGTCTCCGCCCTACGAGCTCAGCCGGTCGAGCTGCTTCTGCAGTTCGGCGAGCTGGGCCTTGAGCCCGGCCAGATCCGCCTTGGTGTCGTCGTCGGCCGCGGGCTTGTCGGCCGGGGCGGCGGGCTTGCCCGCGGACGCGGCCGTGAACAGCTCCATGTTGCGCCGCGCCATTTCGGCGAAAGGATTGGCAACGAAGGCGCCTGCCATCGCCTCGCGCATCTGGCTCTGATTGCGCTGCAGCGCGTCGAGCGAGGCCTCAAGATATTGCGGCACCACCGATTGCATCTGATCGCCGTACATCGAGATCAGCTGGCGCAGGAAATTGACCGGCAGCATGGTCGAGCCGCGCGATTCCTCGTCCATGATGATCTGGGTGAGGACCGAGCGGGTGATGTCCTCGCCGCTCTTGGCGTCGAGAACCTGGAACTCGCGCTTCTGCCGGACCATCTCGGCCAGGCGCTCCAAAGTGATGTAGGTCGAGCTTTCGGTATCGTAGAGCCGCCGGTTCGCATATTTCTTGATGATGACCACATCATCCGGGGACCGCGACGCCGCCATGCCAGGCTCCTTACCGAGAGAAGGCAGTGCCTTAGCACCAAGCCATGCCGCACCGCAACAACGGCCGCGGCCGCTGCCTCTGTTCCTCGACATGCTGCGCAGCGAAACCACGGGCGATCCGGACCGGATGAAGAAGGCCCTGGCCGGGCTCAGGCGCTACCAGGAGGCCGAGCGCGCACCCCCGCCCGCGCCGATGCCGGCTCTGGCGGAGGCGCATGGCGCGACCTTGCGCGATTATGGCGGCGCCGGGCCGCCGGTGCTGTTCGTGCCTTCGCTGATCAATCCGCCGAACGTGCTCGACATGGGCGACCGCTCGCTGCTGCGCTGGCTGAGCGACCGGGGCCGGCGCGTGCTGCTGCTCGATTGGGGATGGCCGGGCGAGGACCGGCGGGAAATGTCGGTCGCCGGCCATGTCGAGCAGATCCTGCTGCCGCTGATGGCCGGGATCGGCTCGCCGGTCGACCTGGTCGGCTATTGCCTCGGCGGCACCATGGCGCTCGCGGCGGCGCAAACCGGGCCGGCGCGCAGCGTCGCCACCCTCGCCGCGCCCTGGCATTTCACCGGCTTCCCGGACGAAGCCCGCGCCGACCTCGCCAAATTGTGGGCCGATGCCGGGCCCACGGTCGCCGCGCTAGGCCTGCTGCCGATGGAGGTGCTGCAATGCGCCTTCTGGAGCCTCGATCCCGCCCGCACCGTCGCCAAGTTCGAAGCCTTCGCGACGCTCGAGGGCGAAGAGGCGCAAACCTTCGTCATGCTCGAGGACTGGGCCAATGACGGCCCGCCCGTCGCCGGCGCGGCCGCCCGCGAGATGTTCGAAGGCCTGTTCCGCGACGATCTCAGCGGCGCCGGCGCATGGGCGGTCGGCGGCGCGATCGTCGCGCCCGATTCGCTCGCCGTCCCGCTCCTCAACATCGTCTCGACCACCGACCGGATCGTTCCGGCCGCCACCGCGCACCGCGCCGGCGAGCGGCTCGACCTCGCTTTGGGCCATGTCGGCATGGTGGTCGGCTCGCGCGCCAAGGCGATGCTGTGGGAGCCGCTGGCCGGCTGGCTTTCCCGCACTGCAGCAAGCTGCTAGGGGCACTGCGATTCTTCCACCCGTTCGGGCTGAGCCTGTCGAAGCCCTCTCCTTTCTTCTTCAGCAAGAAGGAAAGCCCTTCGACAGGCTCAGGGCGAACGGAGTCCTTCAAGGAGCTCAGTTCAAATGACCGACGTCGTCATCACCGCCGCCAAGCGGACCCCGGTCGGGTCCTTCCTCGGCGCCTTCGCCGCCACCCCCGCCCACGAGCTCGGCCGCGTCGCCATCGAGGCGGCGCTCGCGCAGGCCAACGTCGCGCCCGAGGACGTCTCGGAGGTCATTCTCGGTCAGGTGCTCACCGCCGCCCAGGGCCAGAACCCGGCCCGCCAAGCCTCGATGGCCGCGGGCATCCCCAAGGAGGTGCCGGCCTGGAGCGTCAACCAGGTCTGCGGCTCGGGCCTGCGCGCGGTCGCCCTCGCCAGCCAGGCGATCCAGACCGGAGACGCGGTGATCGTCGTTGCCGGCGGCCAGGAGAATATGAGCCTTTCGACCCACGCCCAATTATTGCGCGGCGGGACCAAGATGGGCGACGTCAGCCTCGTCGACACGATGATCAAGGACGGCCTCACCGACGTCTTCAACGGGTATCACATGGGCATCACCGCCGAGAATCTGGCCGAGCAATATCAGGTGACCCGCGACGACCAGGACGCCTTCGCCACCGCTTCGCAGAACAAGGCCTCGGCCGCCCGCGCCTCGGGCCGCTTCAGGGACGAGATCGCGCCGGTCACGGTCAAGACCCGCAAGGGCGAGACGATCGTCGAGAATGACGAATATATCCGCGACGGCGTCGAGCAATCGGGCCTTGCGGGCCTGCGCCCCGCCTTCAAGAAGGACGGCACCGTCACCGCCGCCAATGCGTCCGGCCTCAACGACGGCGCCGCCGCGCTCGTGCTGATGAGCCGCGAGGAGGCGACACGCCGCGGCGCGCCGATCCTCGCCCGCGTCGCGAGCTGGGCCAGCGCCGGCGTCGATCCGTCGATCATGGGCATCGGCCCCGTTCCCGCTTCGAAGAAAGCGCTGGAGAAGGCCGGCTGGACGATCGGCGATCTCGACCTGATCGAGGCCAACGAGGCCTTCGCCGCCCAGGCGCTCGCCGTCGGCAAGGAGCTCGGCTGGGATGCCGCCAAGGTCAACGTCAATGGCGGCGCCATCGCCATCGGCCACCCGATCGGCGCGTCGGGCGCGCGCGTGCTCACCACCCTGCTCTACGAGATGGAGAAGCGCGACGCCAAGAAGGGCCTCGCCACGCTCTGCATCGGCGGCGGCATGGGGATCGCGGTCTGCGTCGAGCGCGATTGAACCCGAAATGAGCGGCCCCGCGGCCCCGGCAACCAAACCCTTGCCTGCGGAGAATGCGTCGATCAGCGGAGCACCTTCCCGGCCGCGGGCAACTTATCGGCCGATCGGATAGCGAATGCCGCGCGGGCCGATTGCGCCGCCCATGAGCGCGCCGCCCGCGCCTGGGTGGTGCGTACCTTCGGCGCTGCCAGCGAATCTGATATGGAAACCCTGGGAAGACGGGCACGCGCGGCGGCATTGCGGCGCGCCGCAGAAGAGCGGGGGCCACACTAGATGGGGCGGAACGGTCGTGTGCCCACGGAGTTTGTCCGGCACCTGAAGCGAGGGGCGACCGGAATGACGGCATTTGAAGCGGTGACCCGGCTCGGCTTCGCGGCGCGCGGAACGATGTACGCCTCGATCGGCTATCTCGCCTTGCGCAGCGGCCGCACCGAGGATGCTGGCGGCGTCATGGACTATCTCGCCACCGGCGCCGGCGGTTTCCTGGTCGCTGCGATGGCGGCCGGTTTCTTCAGCTACGGGGTCTGGCGCCTGCTCGAGGCGTGGCTCGATACCGAAGGCCGCGGCAAGGACGCCAAGGCGATCGGCGCCCGCCTGGCCGGCGCCGGCTCGGGCCTGGTCCATCTCGGCCTCGGCGTGGCCGCCGTGCTCGCGGCGCTCCACATGAAGGGCGGCGGCGGCGGCGACACGCCGGAAAAAGGGGCGTCGGTGGCGCTCAGCCTACCCGGTGGCGAGGGGCTGCTGTGGATCGGCGCGGCGATCTTCGCCGGCGTCGGCCTGCAGCAGTTCCGCAAGGCCTGGCTGCTGAAATTCCTGAAGCACCTGAAGCCCGAGGCCGCGAAACGCGCCTGGATCCCCTGGCTGGGGCGGTTGGGCTTCGCCGCGCGCGGCATCGTCTTCCTCGTCATCGCCTGGCTCTTCGTGCAGGCGGCGCGGTCGCACAGCTCGGCGGCGGCGGGCGGCATCGACGATGCGCTCGGCTCGCTGCCCCGCTCCGTCCAGATCGCGGTCGCGGCCGGGGTCATCCTGTTCGGCTTCTTCAGCCTGACCGAGGCGGTTTACCGCAAAATGCCGGCGACACGCCGGTGAGTCAGGACGTGCCATTCCGACACAGCGGGCGCGCGGACCAAGCAGAGCCTTTGTCCGGAACCGGCGGAGGGTTTAAACTCCCCGCCCTGGAAAGGGCGAAGGGCATGATCGCGTTGGTCTGGCGTTACGAGGTGATCGAGGAGGCGCGCGCCGCCTTCGAGGCGATCTATGCGCCGGCCGGCGCCTGGGCCCAGCTCTTCGCCCGCGGCGAAGGCTATCGCGGCACCGAATTGTTCCGCGCCGAGGACGGCTCCTACCTCACCCTCGACATCTGGCGCTCGCGCGCCGATTTCGACGCCTTCCTCGCCGCCCACCGCGACGATTACGAGGCGCTCGACCGCTCGACCGAAGGCTGGACCGCCTGCGAGCACCGTATCGGCGAATATGAGGTGGTGGGCTAGTCGCCTCGCTCGTGGCTGATGGGGACAGTTACTTTTCCGCGCGGCTGTGCCCAACCGAGATATGACCTTCGGAAAAGTAACTGTCCCCTTGCGCGCGTCAGACCCAGCTGCGCTTGAACCGCGAGCCCAAAGTCGTCAGCAGCTCATATTGGCTGAGGCCCGATTGCAGCGCGGCTTCGGGCAGGTCGTAGTCGAGCTCGACCCAGTCGCCCTCCGCCACCTCGGGCGCCGCGTCGACGCGGATCGCGGTGAGGTCCATCGACACGCGGCCGACCACGGGCGCCCATGTGCCGCCGACCCTGGCGCGGCCCCGGCTCGAAAAGCCGCGCAGATAGCCGTCGGCATAGCCGATGTTGAGGATGGCGAGCTCGCAATCCTCCGCGGCGGTGAAGGTGCCGCCATAGCCGACCTTGCCGCCCGCTCCGACCCGCCGGCGCTGGACCACCTCGGCCTCGACCCGCGCAACCTGGCGGATATGGCCTTTCGCCTCCGCGCGCGGCACGCCGCCGTAGAGCGCGAGGCCGGGCCGGGTGAGGCCGAAGGCGTAATCGGGGCCGAGGCAGATGCCGGCGCTG
Source organism: Allosphingosinicella sp. (assembly GCA_035543935.1). Classification (GTDB taxonomy): domain Bacteria; phylum Pseudomonadota; class Alphaproteobacteria; order Sphingomonadales; family Sphingomonadaceae; genus Allosphingosinicella. The sequence continues at coordinate 203,244 of DATKIV010000019.1, read as the reverse complement.
TTGGCGAGGCTGAGCCGCCTGGCGCGCACCTTGCCGGCGACCGCGGTGAACGCCTCCAGCTGCGCGCGATTGGCGGGACCATCCTCGTCGGCCGAGGCGAGATGGCTCATCAAGGTCTCGATGGCGAGCCCGTCGAGCAGGCCCGAGGCGGCGTCGCCGGGCGCCAGGCCGAGCCGGTTCATGCCGGTATCGACCATCACGTCGCAGGGCAGCCCCGTCTCCCGCCAGCGCATCACCTGCTCCGCGCTGTTCAGCACAGGGCGCGCCCGCGCCCTGACCGCCACCGCCATGTCGCCGGGCAGGACGCCGTGCAGCACGGAGAGGCCGAGGTCGCCGGGCCAGGGCGTCAGCGCTTCGGCCTCGCGCCAGGTGGCGACGAAGAAGTCGCGGCAGCCGGCGTCCTGCAGCCGTTTCACCGCCTCGCGCGCGCCGAGGCCATAGCCGTCGGCCTTGACCGCCGCGCCGCAGGCCGCGCCGCCGCCGCGGTGCGCGAGCCAGTGCCAGTTGGAGACGAGCGCGGCGCCGTCGAGCCTCAGGCGCAGGGGAACATGGACCATCGGCCGGTGACTAGCGCGCGCGCTCCTCCGAGTCATCCCGGCGCTTGCCGACCGTCTCCGGCAGCCACAGCCAGGTCACGACCAAAGCCATCGCCACCACGCCCCACGTATACCACAGGCCCGAATAGGGATCGCCCGTCCTGGCGATGATCGAGGCGCTGATCAACGGCAGGAAGCCGCCGAAATAGCCGGTCCCGAAATGATAGGGGATCGACATCGAGCTGTAGCGGATCCTGGGCGGGAACATCTCCGCCAGCAACGCCGCCACCGACCCGTAGGTCATTCCCGACAAACACATCATCGCCAGGATCGCGCCGACGATGACGGCGATGCGCCAGGCTTCGGGGACGAAGCTGGCGCCGGCCGCCGCGCCGGCGCCGCCGCCCGCGGCCCAGCCGATCAGCCAGAATAAGGGAAAGAGGAGGACGAGGGTCAGCGCATAGCCGATCACGATCGGCTTCTTGCGGCCGATCCGGTCGGAGAGCGCGCCGGTACCCACGAAGAAGACCAAGCCGAGCAAGGCGGCGCTCGCGACGATCAGCTGCGCCGCGGTCTCGTTGAGCCGCATCGGCCCCTGCAGGAAGCCGAGCACCGAGAACATCGCCGTGTACCAGATCACCGTCAGGCCGGCGGCGATACCGAAAAGGGCCACGAACAGCCGCTTCAAATTGCCGGGATAGGTGAAGGCCTCCTTGAACGGGTTGGCGGCGGTTTCGCCGGCCTCCTTCATTGCCTTGAACACCGGGCTCTCGGCGAGCTTCAGCCGCATCCACAGCGACACGGCGAGCAGCAGGATCGAGAAGAGGAATGGCAGCCGCCAGCCCCAGGCGCTCCACGCTTCGGCCGAAACCAGGGCCTTGAAGAAGAGCACGATCGCAAGGCTGAGGATGAAGCCGCCGACCACGCTGGCCTGGATGAAGCTGGTGTAGAAGCCCGCCTTCCCCGGCGGCGAATGCTCGGCGACGTAGATGGCGGCGCCGCCATATTCGCCGCCGAGCGCCAGCCCCTGAAGGATGCGCAGCAGGATGATGAGCAAGGGCGCGGCGACGCCGATCGTCGCATAGCTCGGGATCAGGCCGATGCCGGCCGTGGCCACGCCCATCAGCGTGATGGTGATGAGGAAGGTATATTTGCGCCCCAGCCGGTCGCCGAGATAGCCGAACAGGATCGCGCCCAGGGGCCGGAACGCGAAGCCGACCGCGAAGGTCGCCCAGGCGAGCAGGGTGGCGAGCAACTCGTCGCCCGGCGGGAAGAAGCTGCGCTGCAGGATGCCCGAGGCGGTGAGCGTGCCCCAGATGAAGAAATCATACCATTCGAAGATTGTGCCGACCGACGAGGCGGCGATCACCAGCCGGGTGCGTTTGGCATCGACCCGGTGACCGCCGCCCGTGGGCGCAATCGCCTCGCTCATCCCCATCCCTCCCCTTTTTCGGGCGAAACTAGGCCTTGGGGCGCGGAGCGGCAAGCCACCGCGCCGGCCGCGGACGGTAGAGAATCGGCGCGATCGCGCCAGCGCCCACGCCAAAAAGATGTTAAGGTGCGCGGCATCGAACCGATGCCGGCATAGTATAATTCGCGTCTGGCGATGATTCAGCCAAGGAGAGCGGACGATGATCGACCCGCAAGACATGTTTACGGTGACCAAATTCCTGGCGCTGGCCGGATGGATCGCTTTGACCGTCTCGCTGTTCGTGCGGACGACGCGGAAGATGATCTGGCCGATCACCCAGTTCGTCGTCCCCGCCATCTTGTGCCTGGGTTACGTGTTGATGGTGTGGCAGGGCCGGGAGTTCCTTCACCTGCCGGACAGCTTCACGACGATGAAGGGGATCCACGATCTCTACCTTGAGGACGGGCCGCTCACGGCCGGCTGGCTCCACTTCCTCGCCCTCGACATGTTCGTCGGCACCTGGATCGTGCGCGACGGCCTCGAGCGCGGCATCCCGCAGCTGCTCATCTTCCTGTGCCTGCCCTTTGCCTTCATCCTCGCGCCGTCGGGCCTGCTTCTCTATTTTGCGCTTCGGCTGACCGTCGGCCGCCGGGCCGCCGAGCCGTCGCGCTAGGTCAGTCCAGCGCCGCGCGTGCCTGCTCCCAATTGCGACCATCGAAGGGAGCGGCGGAGATTGCGAGGCCCGACACGTCGTCGAGCGCGTTGAGGTTGACGCTCCACGCCTGGGGATGGGAGCGGGGCTGATAGAAGCTCTTGATGCCGCAGGTGGCGCAGAAGAGGTGGTTCGCGGCGCCGGTGCCGAAGCGATAGGAGGTGAGCGCGTCGGCGCCCGAGACCAGCCGGAAGTCGCCGTGCGCAACGATCAGGTGCCGGAACCCAGTCGCGGCGCAGATCGAGCAATTGCAGTCGAGTATCTCGACCGAGGCGGGAACTTCGGCCTCGAACCGGACCTTCTTGCAATGGCAGCCGCCCTGGACTTTCATGGCCTCTTTTATGCACCACTGCTTCCCGCCCGTCACCCGGCCCGACACCCGCCTGGTCGTCCTCGGCAGCCTGCCCGGCGCGGTCTCGCTCGCGGAAGGGCGCTATTACGCCCACAAGCAGAATCTGTTCTGGCGGCTGATCGGCGCCGTCATCGGCCGCGATCTCGTCCCCCTCGATTACGAGGCGCGGCTGGCGGCGCTGCTCGATGCGCGGGTCGGCCTGTGGGACACGGTCGCGGCGGCGACGCGGCAGGGCAGCCTCGACGTCGACATCCGCCTGCACGAAGCGAGCGACCTCGCCGCTCTGGCCGCCACCCTCCCGGAGCTGCGCGCAATCGCCTTCAACGGCGCCACCTCGGCGCGCATCGGCCGCCGGCGGCTGGCCGGATTCTCCGGCCCGGCGCTCATCGACCTGCCCTCGAGCAGCCCCGCTTATGCAAGCCTGCCCTTCGAGAAGAAGCGTGCCGCCTGGATGAATCTCGCTGCTTATCTGTGAGGGTCAGCGCCGGCGCAGAAGCCGAGGATCCGGGCCGCGAGATCGGACCGGGCAATGACGAGATCCGGGATGCGCGTGTCGGCGCGATTATAAACGAGCGGCGAGCCGTCGAGCCGGCTGGCGTGGAAGCCGGCGGCGAGCGCGACCGCGGCCGGCGCGCAATTGTCCCATTCGTGCTGGCCGCCGGCATGGTAGTAAATGTCCGCCTCGCCGGCGACGACGGCCATCGCCTTGGCGCCCGCCGAGCCCATCGCGACCAGCTCCGCACCGAGCTGGGCCGCGATCGCTTCGGCCTCGGCCGGCGCCCGGGTCCGGCTGACCAGCATGATCGGGCGCGCGCGCCCGGCTCCGGCGGGCATCGCGGCCCGGTCCGAGCGGAAGACCTGGCCGCGCGCGGGCACCGCGACCGCGCCCACCTTTGGCGCGCCGTCGACCGCCAGCGCGACATGGACCGCCCAGTCCGGCCGCCCTTCCGCATATTCGCGAGTGCCGTCGAGCGGGTCGACGATCCACACCCGGCTGGCGGCGAGCCGCGCCGGATCGTCGGGGCTTTCCTCCGATAGCAATGCGTCCCGCGGCCGCCACTCGGCGAGGCCGGCCAGGATGAAGGCGTTGGCGGCCTTGTCCGCGGCGTAGCCCAGGGCCGCGCCTTCGAGGGCGGTGCCGCCGCGCTGCGCGAGCAGCAACCGCCCCGTCTCCTCAGCCAAATGCGCCGCAAGCTCCTCGTCGGTCATGGCGCCTGATGCCCCCGGCCGGGCGCCGGCACAAGCCGGACACCGCCGATAAGGTTAACGCCTTGTTTACCATCCCCGTATAATTACCGGCCACGGGAAGGTTTCCCGAGGGGATTTGAAATGATCATCATGCTGACGGCATTCCTGGCAGGCGCGAGCCCCCTGCCCCAGATCGACCGGACGGCGCTGGATCTCCAGGCCCGCGCCGAAGCGCTGCAGCCGCGCAGCCGCGGCCACGCCCGGACGGTACAGCCGCGCAGGACGCCGGCGCGCGCGCAGACCGTTCGGCCGCGCACGGTCGCGGCCGCCACGCCGACGCGCTCGAACAAGGCATCGACGCCGCCCGCGCGCGGCCCGGTCAGGGTCGCCGCGGCGCCGGTCCGCACCCTGGTCCCGGGTCCGGCCCGCCGCACGGCGACGACGCCGCGCCGGGTTTCGGGCGGCGGCCCGCTCGACCTCGCCCAGATCACCACCATCTGCCGCGCCGCCGGCAACCAGGACGACCCCGCCGGCTTCCTCGCCCGCCTCAGCAGCGCTTATTCGCTGTCGGCCGACGACAGCGTCTCCCTTCGCGCCAGCTGCGCCGCTTATCTGGCGGGCCGCGCCGACGCGCGCCGCGCCTCCGGCGGCACCTATTAAAAGACAAAAGGGACAGTTACTTTTGCGGGCAAAAAGTAATTGTCCCCAATTTTGGACCATCATTCTCCTATACTAGATTCGCGCCCTGTGCTTATCTGCATTTTGTGAAGTGCAGAGGGGGCGTGATGAAGTTTGTCGCGGTTTTCGGTACTCGTCCTGAAGCCGTCAAGATTGCACCCGTGATCAAGGCGCTGGAGCGTGAATCCTCGGTAGAAACGCGCCTGTGCGTGACCGGCCAGCATCGCGGCCTGCTCGATGCGGCGCTCGATTTCTTCTCGCTCCGCCCGGATTTCGACCTCCAGGTCATGGCGCCCGAACAGGCGCTCAATCCGCTCGTCGCCAGACTGATCGAGCGGCTCGACCCGGTCCTCGTCCGCGCCGCGCCGGACCGCGTCATCGTGCAGGGCGACACCACCACCGCGCTCGCCGCCGCGCTCGCCGCCTTCCACCGCGGCATCAAGGTCGCCCATGTCGAGGCCGGCCTGCGCACCTATCGCGGCGGCCAGCCCTTCCCCGAGGAGTATAACCGGCGGGCGATCGGGCTGATCGCCGACTTGCATTTCGCGCCGACCCGCGCGGCGCGCGACAATCTGATCGCCGAACGGCTGGCGGGCGAGGTCTTCGTCACCGGCAATAGCGGCGTCGACGCGCTCGACCTGGTGCTGGATCGGCTCGACAACGACGCAGTGCTGCGCGCGGAGATGGACGCCGGCCTGCCGCCGATCGGGGCGGGCCGCCAGCCGGTTCTGGTCACCGCCCATCGCCGCGAGAGCCTGGGCGCGCCGTTCCGCGCGATCTGCGCCGCGCTGGCGAAGCTGGCCGAGCGGCCCGACGTCGCCATCGTCTTCCCGCTCCATCCCCATCCCGAGCTGCGCGCGGCGGCCGAAGCCGCCTTGGGCGGCCATGCCAACGTGCATTTGCTGCCGCCGCTCGATTTCCCCCGCTTCGTCCGGCTGATGCAACGCGCCCGCCTCGTCCTCACCGATTCGGGCGGCGTCCAGGAGGAGGCCGTCGCGCTCGGCAAGACCATGCTGGTGCTGCGCGACGTCACCGAGCGGGCCGAGGGACTCGAGGCGGGCGCCGCCTTGCGCGTCGGCACCGATCCCGCGCGCATCCTCAACGCCGCCGAGCAACTGCTCGCCGTGCCGCACCCGCCGGACGTGCGCTCGCACCTTTATGGCGACGGCCGCGCCGCCGAGCGCATCGCCGACGGCCTGCTCGGCCGCCCCGTCGACGAATTCGCGCGCGATTGGCCGCGCATTGAGGGCCTGCGCCGGATCGGCTGATTGGGGACACGTACTTTTTCGCGAAAAAGTACGTGTCCCCTTTTCACGCGATCGATGGGGGAGGTTCACCTCGGGCGAAAAATCCGCTCTAGCTGGGCACCATGGACGGCGCGGACTTCATCATCATCGGCGGCGGCATTGCCGGGCTCTCGGCGGCGGCGCGGATGGCGCGGCACGGCAAGGTCGTCGTGATCGAGGCCGAGGACGCGTTGGGCTATCACAGCTCCGGCCGCAGCGTCTCGTTCAGCCATTACGGCATCGGCGGCGAAGCGGTCCGCGCGCTCACCGCCTATAGCAGGCCCTTCTTCGAAGAACCGCCGGCCGGTTTCAGCGAGGTTCCGGTCGCGCTGCCCTTCGCCTCCCTCTATTTCGCGAAGGACAGCGAGCTGCCCGCTTTGGAGACGCTCGCGGCGGCGATGGCGCAGTTCACCGACGCAATAAAGCCGCTCGATGCGCCCGGCCTGGCGGCGCTCTGCCCGGTGCTGAAGACCGGCCCAGGCGCAGCTATGCGCGGCCTGCTCGATCCGACCGGCCTCAAGCTCGACGCCGACGCCTTGCTCCAGGGTTTCGCCCGCGCCGTCCGCGCGCAGGCGGGCGAGATTCGCCTCGGCCGCCGAATCGCGTCGATCGAGCACCAAGGCGAGGCCTGGATCGTGAATGACGAGATCGCGGCGCCCGTTCTGATCAACGCCGCCGGCGCCTGGGCCGACGCGGTCGCGGCGCTGGCCGGCGTGGCTCCGCTCGGCCTCCGGCCCAAGCGCCGCACCATCATCGCCGTCGATCCGCCGCAAGGGTCCGAGATCGCCGCCTGGCCGTTCGCGCACAGCGTCGCCGGCGATTTCTACATGCTGCCCGAGGCCGGCCGCCTGCTCGTCTCGCCGGTCGACGAGGTGGCGGACGATCCCTGCGACGCCCAGCCCGACGATTACGACATCGCTTTGGCCGCCGACCGGCTCGAACATTATACGAGCGTGCGCGTGACCCGTATCGCCCATCGCTGGGCCGGCCTCAGGACCTTCGCCGCCGACCGCGTCCCGACCGCCGGCTTCGCACCCGGCGCGCCCGGTTTCTTCTGGCTCGCCGGCCAGGGCGGCTACGGCCTTCAGACCGCGCCCGCAATGGCCGAAATCGTCGAGGCTTTGCTCACCGGCGCGCCCTGGCCGGCCGATCTGGCCGCGACGCCGGCGCAAATCCGGCCCGAACGGCTGCTCGGCGCTTGAAAAAGCCACCGGAAGTGCTGAGACAGTCGCCATGAGCTCGGACGCCATCGCGGTCAGCAACCAAGCGGATGCGGCGGCACCGCCCCCGCCGCCGCCGTCGCGGGGGCGGGCATCGCGGCTGCGGAGGATCAAGCAGGGCATCAAGCTTCTGCTGCTCCTCTTCCTGCTGATCCTGATCTGGCTGATGATCACCGCGCCCTTGTCGCAATCTTTGGGGCCGATCGCGGCGCCGAGCCTCACCATCCTGTCGGCCGAGGGCGAACCGATCGCCCGGCGCGGCGCGATCATCGGCGAGCCGGTCGACGTCACCCAGCTGCCGGCCCATGTCGGCCTCGCCTTCGTCGCGATCGAGGACAGGCGCTTTTATTATCATAGCGGGCTCGACCCCTGGGGCATGGGCCGGGCCTTGGTCCGCAACACCCGCTCGGGCGGCGTGCGCGAGGGCGGCAGCACGATCACCCAGCAGCTCGCCAAGACCAGCTTCCTCTCGCCTGATCGAACATATGTCCGAAAGGCGCAGGAGGCGATGATCGCGCTCTGGCTGGAGGCGCGGCTGACCAAGAACCAGATCCTCAGCCGCTACCTGTCCAACGTCGCCTTCGGCGACAATATCTACGGGCTGCGCGCCGCCGCCCGCCATTATTTCAACGTCGCTCCAGAAGAGCTCACGCTCTCCCAGGCGGCGATGCTGGCCGGCGTCGTCAACGCGCCGAGCCGGCTCGCGCCGAGCCGCCACCTCGCCGCGGCCCGCGCCCGCGCCCGCCTGGTGCTGCAGACCATGGTCGAAAGCGGCTTCATCACCGACGCCGAGCGCGACGCGGTCCGGCCCGCGCGCCTGCGCCTGGCGCCGCGCGACAATGTCCCGACCGGCACCTATTTCGCCGACTGGGTGCTGCCCGAGGCGAACAATCTCGACGACGAAGGCTATGGCCAGCGCCGCATCCGCACCACGCTGGAGGGCGATCTCCAGCGCGCGGCGGTCCGGGCGGTGCGCCGCGCCGGGCTTGGGCGCACCCAGGCGGCTCTGGTCGCGATGCGGCTCGACGGCCGGGTGGTGGCGATGGTCGGCGGCCGCGATTATGCGCAAAGCGTGTTCAACCGCGCCACCCAGGCGCGCCGCCAGCCGGGCTCGGCGTTCAAGGTCTTCGTCTTCCTCGCCGCCTTCCGCGCCGGCTTCACTCCGGACACGATGGTCAACGACGCGCCGATCCGGCTCGGCGACTGGCGGCCGCGCAATTACGGCGATGCCTATCGCGGCGCCGTCCCGTTGCGCGACGCGGTCGCCTTTTCGAGCAATTCGGTGGCGGTGCAGCTGTCCGAGCGGGTCGGCCGCGACAATGTCATCCGCGCCGCCCGCGACCTCGGCATCACCACGCCGCTGCAGCCCGCGCCGAGCCTGCCGCTCGGCGTCAACGGCGTCTCCTTGCTCGAGCTGACCTCGGCTTATGCCGGCATCGCTTCCGGCCGCTTCCCCATACGCGCTTATGGCATACCGGGCGACGCGCCGTCCGAATCCGCGCTGCGCCGCGATCCCGCCATGCGCTACATGCGCGAGGTGCTTTATGGTGTCGTCCAGCACGGCACCGGCCGGGCGGCCAACCTTTCGGTGCCGACCTTCGGCAAGACCGGCACCACGTCGGATTATCGCGACGCCGTCTTCGTCGGCTTCGCGGGCGACCTCGTCGTCGGCGTCTGGATCGGCAATGACGACAACAGCCCGCTGCCCGGCACGTCCGGAGGCGGCGCGCCGGCCCGGATCTGGCGCGCCTTCATGGCCGAGGCGCTCGGCGCCCGCCCGGCCGCCGCCGCGCCGGTGCCTCTGTCGCGGGCCGACCGCGGCGACGAGAACATCATCGCCCCCGGCAACGGCGTCGAACCGCCGCCCGCCGACACGCCGCCCGTCCCCGACGAGCCCCTGCCGCCGGCCAACGCCGTCACCCTGCCCGCCCCGCCCCGCGTCGAGCCGCTGACGCCGGAGCAATGATCCTCGGGAATCGTCATTCCAGCGAAAGCTGGAATCCCACTTCTTCAAGCGCCGAAAGAAAAGAGATTCCAGCTTTCGCTGGTATGACTGGGCTCCTGCGGGTCTCTCGGTAACCGTCCCTAACCGGCTGTTCACCAAGCTGGCCTAAGTCGCTGACTTGGAAAGAGAGTCGCTTGAAAGAACATATCTCCCAACTTCAGCGCAGAGCGCGGCTGGGGCGCAGCATCGGCCTTTGCGCGCTGCTCGCCATCGGCCTGATGTTCGGCGCGATCATCGTCAACGCCTTTCGGGCGACGGCGGAGCGGCGGCAGGCGGAGGCGCTGCAGGTCCACACGCTGGACCTGCTGATGACGACCGCCCGGCTCGAAACCGCCGTCAACGAGACTTTGCGCGGCGAGCGCGGCTATCTGATCACCGGCGATCGCGAATTCCTCCAGCCCTATTTCGAAGGCCGCGCCCGTAGCGTCCAGCTGTTGCGCGCGCTGCTGCGCGCCACCCGGGACAATGTCTGGCAGCAGGGCAATCTGCTCGCGGCCGAGCGGCGCCTGCGCGCCTATGTCGGCACCGTCGACCGGCTGGTGGCGCTCGAGACGGCCGGCCGCCGCGCCGAGGCGGTCGCCGCCGTCCGCGCCGGCGCGGGCCGCAGCCAGCTCATCGCCTTCCTCGCCTCACTCGGCCGGGCCCAGGCCGAGGAACGGCGCCTGCTCGCGCTGCGCGCCGCCGCCGCCGATGCCGCCGATTTGCGCGATACCCGCTACAATTACATCATCGCCGTTCTCGGCGTCCTGATGTTCGCTTTCCTGGCCGCGGCGGTGATGGGCGCGGCGCGGGCGCATCGGCGCACGCTCGAACTGACCGAGGAACTGCGCCACCTCGCCACCACCGACGCGCTGACCGGCCTGCCCAATCGCCGCCACCTGATGGCCGCGATGGAAACCGAGGTGCGCCGCGCGAACCGCGCCGGCCGGCCGCTGTCGCTGGCCCTGCTCGACGTCGACCGCTTCAAGGCGATCAACGACACGCACGGCCATCCCGTCGGCGACGAAGTGCTGCGCGTGGTGGCCGAGGAATTGCTCAAGGTGACTCGCGGCGGCGACCTGCTCGGCCGCTTCGGCGGCGAGGAATTCGCGATCATCATGCCCGAAACCGATATCGATCAGGCGCATATGGCCTGCGAGCGGCTGCGCCAGGCGATCGCCAGGCGGGTCCTGCATTATCCGAACGGCACGTCGGGCCGGGTCACCGTTTCGAGCGGCGTCGCGGTGCTGGCCGGCGGCGAAGGCTGCGACCATCTCGTCTCGCGCGCCGATCGGGCGCTCTACCAGGCCAAAGCGGGCGGCCGCAACCTGGTCAGGCTCGCCGCCTGACCGAATGAAGGCCTAGCCGAACCGATTGGTGCCGCGCGCGCCGGTCATCGCGTGCCGCGACGCGAGTCGCGTCGAACGCTGGCGGATCGTGTCGAGGAACAGCCATTCGGCGGTGGCGCGTCCGGGCGTCAGCGCGAGCGTGGCATAGCCGCGCTGGTGCAGGTTCGCCCATTTGAGCTGCGGGTTCCTGGCGATTGTCGCGCGCACCATCTCGGCCGGCGCGACTGCGGGGAAGTCGCTCTCATTGCCGGGTGAGGTCACGCTCGTCCCGGCAATCTCGATGCCCGCGGCATGGCCGTCCAGATCGAGGTCGAACGCCCAGGCATTGTGACTGTCGCCCGAGAGGATGACCAGGTTCGCATCCGCGTCGAGCGCGGACCGGAGCAGCCGCCGCCGCGCCTGCGGATAGCCGTCCCATGTGTCATGGTTGAACGGCAGGCCCGCGCGGCCGGCGTCGACGGCGTTGGCGACGAAGGCACGGAAGCCGTTCGTCGCGTCTGGCCCCAGCCAGGCTCCGGCCTCGGGCGGCGCGGCGAGCGTCCCCATGATCACCTGCTGCGCGATCACCTGCCACTTCGCGCGGCGGCCCACCGAGCGCCTCAGGCCATCGGCCAGCCACGCCTCCTGCCGCGGGCCCATCAGGGTGCGGGCCGGATCCTGCCACGGGCCGTCGCGGAACGCGGCGAGCGCGGCGGCGCGGTCCGGCTGGTTGTTCAATATCTCGCGCAGATAGCCGGAGCGGCTGCGCGCGATCAGCCGCGTTTCCGGCCGGAACAGCGTGGCGAGATCGCCGATCTCATAATCTTCCCAGGGATCGTCCGAAACCGGCATCCATTCGCGATAGGCGCGCACCGAAGCCGCCTTGCGGTCCGCCCAGTCGCCCTCGGTCGCTTGCTGATGGTTCTGAGCGCCATTCTCCCAAGCGTCGTTGGCGCTCTCATGATCGTCCCACATGGCGATCATCGGAAAGAGCCGATGCAGGCGCCGCAGGTCCGGATCGGCACGATAAGCGGCGAAGCGCAGACGATAATCGGCGAGGCGGATAATCTCGCTTGCCGGCTCGACGATCCGACCGGGCGCGACCTCCGTCGCCGCCGGGTAACGGCCCCTTTGATATTCGTAGAGATAGTCGCCGACATGGACGACCAGATCGATGTCCCGGCGCGCCGCGGCATGGCCGTAGGCGTTGAACCAGCCGAAGCCGAGGTTGGCGCAGGAGAAAAGGCCGATGGTGAATCGCGCGACCCGCCCCGCGGGCAGGGTCCGAGTCCGCCCGACCGGGGACCAGGCGCCGGCGGCGTCGCGAAAGCGATAGAAATACCAGCGCCCGGGCGCGAGGCCCGTCGCGACCGGCTTCACGCAATGATCATGCTCCTCCTCGGCGGTGACGACACCGTCGGCGGCGATCCGCGCGAAATCGGCGGAGGCTGACACCTGCCAGCTCAGCCGCCCCGATTGGCCCGCGCCCGGCACGTAACGCGTCCACAGCATCACGCTATGCTGGTGCGGCTCGCCGCTCGCGACGTCGTGCGTGAAGCCGCGCTGGCCGAAGACCTGCGCCGCCCCCGGCACCGCCAGCGCGCCGAGCCCGAGCGTGCCCGCCTTCAGCAGCAGGCGACGGTCGATCGAGAGGGTCATGCGGGTCTCCCGGGGACAGTTACTCGTAACTGTCCCCACCTGGCGCCGAATGGGGACAGTTACGAGTAACTGTCCCCCTTTTGATCAGAAGCGCACGCTCGCCGTCACGCCGTAGAGCCGGGGCTCGCCCGAGATAAAGGTCGGGAAGCCGACCGCGTCGCCGGTATTGCCCGCATCCTTGATATATTCCTCGTCGAAGACGTTGTTGACGAAGGCCTCGATCGTGAAGCGGTCGCTGAACGTGTAGCCGAGCCGCGCATTCGCGAGGACGTAGCCGTCCTGGACCTCATCCTGGATGTTGTCCGGGACGAGCGCGTTGGGCGGCTGCTGCAAGGCGGTGCGGTCGTTGTCGTCGTCGAAGAAGACGCGCGACTGATAGGTCAGGCTCGGCGTGAAGGAGAGCCGGCCGGGGCCGATGTCGACGCCGAACCGGCCGCCCAGAGAGATGCTGTGATCGGGCGACAGGCGGAAGCGGTTGCCGTCGCGCACGCCGGTGTCGAAGCGGCTGTGGTTGAAGGCGTAGGTCGCGAAGATCGTCGCATTGGGATGCGCGCGCCAGCGCATCTGCGCCTCGAAGCCATAAGCGGTCGCCTTGCCCGCATTGGTGGTGACGAACAGCACGCCCTGCTGCTCGATCGTCTGGAAATTGTTGTAGCGATAATAGAATAGGTTGGCGTCGAGGAACAGGTTGCGCCCGAGCGACGAAGTGCGCGCGCCGAGCTCGAAGCTGTCGACCGTCTCGGCGTCGAGCTGGTTGAAGCGGGCCGCGCCGAACGGCGTCGCCGGCGTCGTCGCCGACAAGATCTCCGGCCGCCGCCCGCGCGAATAGGTCGCGTAGATCGAGCTGTCGCGGTTGGGCGCGTAGCGCGCGGTGAGCCGCCAGGTGAAGCCGCCGTCGCTGAGGTCCTGGGAGATCGTATCGCCATTGTTGTTGGTCGGCTGGAAGCCGAGGCCGAACAGGGGCACCGGATACATGGCAGACGGCGGGATGGTCGCCGCGCCCGGCGCCGCCAGAGCGGTGATGAGGCCGGTGCGGATCGGCTCGGGCTGGCCGAGCGCGCCGATGAAGCCGCCCAGGATCGAGCGGCCGTTCAAGACCGCCGAGCTGATCGCGCTCTCCTTCTCGTCATGGCTGTAGCGCGCGCCGATGCCGATCTCGAACCGCTCGGAGACGCGGAAGGTGACGTCGGCGAAGATGTCGAAAGCCTCGGTCTGCGCGAAGTTGGTCGCGGTCTCGAGATGGCCGGGCTTGAGGTTGGCCGCGATCGCCTGGGCGAGCGGCCCAGGCAGCGCATAGCCGCGCGAGGCGGCGACGCCCTGCAACAAGGCGCCGGTAAAGGCGGTATTGCCGAAGATCGCGGCCGGCGCCGGATCGGTCGCCGGCCGGTTCGGGATCAGGCCGCCGCCGTTGAGCGCGCCGGCAAGACGCGCCAGCAGCACGCGCTCGTCGAACTGGGCGGGCGTGCGCTGCGACCCCTCCTCGTTGAAATAAGCGACGCCGAGGAACGCGGTGACCGGCCCGTCATTGTCGTAGGTCAGCCGCAATTCCTGGCTGAACTGCTCGCCCTGGGCGCCCTCCGCCGCGGTCAAAGCCGGCAGCGAGATGCCGTCCGCGTCGAAGATTTCGAGGCTGTCGAACTCGCGATAGGCGGTGATCGAATTGAGCGTGAAGCTGTCGGACAATTCGGCGCGGACGAGGCCGGTGACGCCCCAGACCTCGCGGTCGAGGCCCAAGGGCCGGCCGCCCTCGAAGCCGGCGCCCGGCGCCAAAGCCGCGCCGGTCCAGGGATCGCTGGTGCCGAGCACGGCGCCGGTCGCGGGATCGGTCGGCCGGAAGCTCAGCGACTTGAACGAGGTCCCGGCCGGATGGTCCTCCTGATAATTGGCGAAGACGTCGATGCCGACCCGGTCGGAGGCCGCGATATGGAGGGTGCCGCGGATGGCGCCGGTATCGACCGAGTTGAAATCCTCGCCGCCGAGCAGATTGGGGATGAAGCCGTCGCGGTTGCGGTAGCGGCCCGAGACGCGGAAGGCGGCGCTCTCGCCGAGCGGCACGTTCAGCATTCCTTCCAGCGACCAATAATCGAGATTGCCGTAGCCCGCCTCGAAGAAGCCGGCGAAGCCGCGCGGGTCGGCGCGGTTCTGGATGATGTTGACCGCGCCGATCAGGGCGCCGCGCCCGTAGAGGGTCGATTGCGGTCCGCGCGCGATCTCGACCCGCTCGACGTCGAACAATTCGACATAGGAGCCGCGCGACTTGGAGATGGAGACGCCGTCCTGATAGACCGAGACCCGCGCTTCGTTGAACGCGGTGCCGCTGTCCGAGGTGATGCCGCGCATCACGAAGCCGGGATTGTTGGGCGACTGATTCTGCACCTCGAAGCCGGGCACGAAGCGCGACAGATCCTCGAAATCGTTGAGCCCGAGATCGTCGAGGAACTCGCCATTATAGGCGGTCAGCGCCATCGGCACCTCGCTGATCCTTTGCGAGCGCAATTGGGCGGTGACGACGATCTCATTCTCGTCCCGGACATCCTCGGCGCTCACCGTGGTCACCGGGGTTTGGGAGGCAATATCGGGACGCGCAATTCGCTCCTGCGCGAAGGCGGGGCTCGCGGCGGCAAAAGCGAAAAGGCTGGCGGCGGACAGCATGGCTGCGCGATTCATTGATGGTCTCCCCTCGGTCCCGGCGTCATCCTTTATCGGTGACGCTCTCGTGACGGCGCTTCCCCGGCGCCTGCTGACATCGTGGACAATAGCGGCGCTTTGGCAAGCGGATATTGCAAGGCGCGTCTTGCCAGGGACGCCTTCTCCGTCACGAGCCAACAATTCCGTTCAATTCGAATATCATATCGTGGAATCGACTTGACGGCATTCGGGGCGGTTGCCTAGCTTCGCCTGAACGCAGCAGGGGGATCTGATCGTGGGCATCCAGCACGTCGCCAACGGCGTCTTCGAGCAGCGCGGCGATGTCGATTGGTTCCGGATGCGGCTCGTCGCCGGCCAGACCTACCAGATCAGGGGTCCCGACCTCGCCCTGCTCGGCGTCATCCTGCCCAGCGGGGACGTGATGACCTTCCCCTTCGCCTATGGCAACGCGATCAACTTCGTGGCGCCGGTCAGCGGGGATTATTTCCTGTCCGCGACTTCGCTCGGGGTCACGGGCTTCTATTCGCTCACCGTCACGGACGTAGTCGATATCATCCCGGCCACCGCGGATACGCAACGCAGCCTTGCGGTCAACGGCAGCGTGACGATCACCGCGGCCGAAAATCCCGCCAGCTCCTTCCTGAATGACGATTGGTTCGCGATCGACGTCGTCGCGGGCCAGAGCTATCTTCTTGCCACCGCCGCGTTCAGCGGCCGGGTCTATTTCGCCAATGCCGACGGCGATGTCCTGGCCATCGAGGGCTTTCTCGGCCAGGGCGGCAGGCAGGCCCATTTCACAGCGACCGAAACCGGCCGGATCTATGCCGGAATCAGCTCCTCCGGCGGCAGCGGCTACACGCTGACGCTGACCGCCGTTGCCGACGATCACGGCGAAACCCCCGCCAGCGCCGGCAGCCTGACGGTCGGCAGCACCGTCAACGGCCTGTGGGAAACGCCCGGCGACGACGACGCTTATGCTATCGCCCTCACCGCCGGCTCGTCCTACCGGTTCACCGTCGCCAGTCCGGGCGTGCAAAGCTCGATCCGGATCTTCGATGCGGCGGGAACCCTGGTCTGGACCAGCCAGGATCAGGCGCGTCCGGACCTGACGACCTTCTCGCCGGACGCGGACGGAACTTATTACGTCGTCGCCGGCACCAGGGAGTCGAATTCGAATCCGACCGGCCAGGCGAATTATACGCTGACCGCGGACCTTCTCGCCAGCGATCTGACCGACAATGTCCTGACGACCGGTCTGCTCGCGGTCGGCGGAGAAGTGAGCAGCGTCTTCGAAACGCCCGGCGACCACGACTGGGTCAGGATCGAGCTCGTCGGGGGCCAATCCTATCTCTTCACCATGGAGGCGCAGAACTGGCAGGATTCCGGAATGGCGCTGTACGATGCGCAGGGCGAGCTGGTGCGCAAGGCGGGCACCACCTACTTCGGCTCGCAGCTTCATCACACCGCGGAAACGACCGGCACTTATTATGTCGCCGCGATCGCCGGGCAGCAGCCGGGCAATTACACTTTGTTCGCCGAGGCGGTCGAGGACGATTATGCCGACAATGCCTCCACCACCGGCGTGGCGGTCGCGAACGGCTTGTTCAGCGGCGTGTTCGAGGTGACCAACGACGTCGACTGGTTCGCGGTCGAGCTTGTCCAGGGCCGGACCTATTCGGTGGACGGGGCCGAGGTCTACGATGCCGCCGGCACCCTGCTGACCATGTCAAATTGGGGCGATGCCAGCTTCACCGCGGCCGCCACCGGCATCTATTATCTCGCGGTCAGCGGTTTCGAGGGCGAATATGAATATGGGATCGTCCAGATCTTCGACGACAATCTCGAAAGCGCAGCGACCACGGGCGTGGTCCGTCAGGAGATCGACGGCACCGGCAATGCCGACATGTTCGTCAGCACCGAACGGTACGAATTTTTCGACGGGCTCGGCGGCGACGATCTGTTCGTCGCCGGGAGCGGTTACGACTTTTTCCTGGGCGGTTCGGGCATCGACACGTTAAGCTATGCCAATGCGGGCGCCGGGGTGGAAATCAGTATGCTGCTCGGCCGCGGCCAGCGCGGCGCCGGACAGCCCTATGACGTCTTCTCCGGCATTGAGAATGTCGTCGGATCGGCCTTCAACGATATCGTCGTCGGCAACGGCGCGGCCAATCTGCTGGACGGCGGCGGCGGCGCGGACGACCTGTCGGGCGGCGGCGGCGGCGACACCTATCTCGTCGACAACGGATCGGACATCGTCCGCGAGCTTGCCGGCGCGGGCGCGGATCTCGTCTACACCTCGGTGAGCTACGTGCTCCCCTCCAACCAGGAGATCGAGACGCTCTCCACCCGGTCCCATGCCGGGACGGACGACCTGTTCCTCACCGGCAACCAGTATAACAACACCCTGATCGGCAATGCGGGCGACAATCTGCTCAACGGCGTCGACGGCGCCGACGTGATGTACGGCCTCGCCGGCGACGACACCTACGTGATCGACAATGTCGGCGATCTGGTGGTCGACGGCTTCGGCCAGGGCAACGATCTGGTCCTCACCTATCTCAGCCACACGCTGACCAACGGCAACGAGATCGAGACGCTGTCGACGGTGTTCCACCAGGGCACGACCGCGATCAATCTTGGCGGCAGCGACTACGACAACACGCTGATCGGCAATTACGGCGCCAATTACCTCAACGGCAATGGCGGCGCCGACACGATGATCGGCCTCAACGGCGATGACACCTATGTCGCCGACAATGCCGGCGACCAGGTCGTGGAGGCCGCGGGCGGCGGGGCCGACGTGCTGTTCACGTTCGTCGGCTACGCGCTGGCGGCGGGGCAGGAGGTCGAGGCGATCTCGACCGCCGTCCAGGGCGGCACCGCCGCGATCAACCTCGCCGGCAACGAATATGGCCAGATCGTCGTCGGCAATGCGGGGACGAACCTGATCGACGGCAAAGGCGGCAGCGACAGCCTCTACGGCCTTGGCGGCGCCGACACATTCGCCTTCACCACCGCATTGGGCGCCGGCAATGCCGACACCATCGCCGACTTCGTCGCGGGGACCGACAAGATCGGCCTCGACGATGCCATCTTCACCGCGATCGGCGGTGCCTTGGGCGCCAATGCCTTCGTCGTCGGCACCGCGGCCGCGGATGCCGACGACCGCATCGTCTACAACCAGGCTACCGGCCAGCTCTTCTACGACGCCGACGGCAATGGCGGCGGCGCGGCGGTGCTGTTCGCCACGCTCCAGGGCGCGCCGGTGCTTGCGGCGAGCGACTTCCTGCTGATCTGACCGGTTCGCGCTCGCCGCCGGCCTTCGCGGCGATCCGGGGACGCCGGATCGCTTGCGCTTGCCGCCGGTCTCAATTAGCGTCCGGGAAAATCGTTACGCGACGTGGGCTTACTGGGGGGAAAGTCACCGAATATGGCCGTTGCTATGGCATTCCGGCGGATGCGGACCGGTCTTTCCGGCGGGGATGAGTCGCGCTTCTCCGGCAACGCGGCCGCGGCGGGTCTCGACGGCCATGTCGTCGCGTCGCGCTTGCTCCCGCAGGCGAGCCCCCATGGCGGCTTGCCCTGGCCCGAGGGCGTCTCCCCGCCGCCGAGCATCATTCCATCGCCGGGGGCGCCGCCGCCGACCGCCAACGCCACCCAGACGACCAATGTCGGCTACGGCACGACCTACACGCTCGCGGCCGGCACCTATCTCTACGCCACCCAGATGCTGAGCCAATTGCTCAGCGACAACGGCGTCGGCGGCACCCTGGTCAACCAGGGCACGATCTGGGACGATTCGGTCATCTTCACCCACGGTGTGCGCGTTGCCGTCGACGTGTCGGTGATCGACAATCGCGGGCTGATCGTCGTCATCCTGGACCCGCATTCGCCAAATACCCAGACCGGCCAGCAGGACATGCGCGCGGTCATCAGCGAGAAGATCGTCAACAGCGGCCAGATCTTCGCGCTCGCCAGCAATGGCGACGCCACCGCGATCTTCATGGGCAACAATTCGGGCGAGTCGCTGACCAATAGCGGCTTGATCGCGGCGCGGTCGGAAATCGGCGTCGCCAAGGGGGTCCAGATCAATTCCTGGCTGGTCAACGCGGCCGGCGGCCGCATCCTCGCCGAAGGGGCGGAGGCGGTCGCGGTCTACTTCAAGAACGGCGTCGTCCCCTATCTCCCCGCTCCCGGAGGCAATGGCTACGTCTCCATGGACCTCATCAACAATGCCGGCCTGATCGAGGCGGTGTCGCTCGACCCCACAATCGGGTCGGTCGCGATCGTGCTTGCCCATTCGGGGCCATTGCCCGGAGGTACCGCCGACTTCCGCGACATCGCGATCGTCGTCAACAGCGGCACGATCCGCGGCGATTATTCGATCATCTGCGATCCCTACGCGGTTTCGACCACCGTGGCTCGGCCCCCGGAGATCATCCGCAACCTCGCCGGCGGCCTCATCGAGGGCATCATGCTGCTCGATCGCGGCGAGGACGTCATCGAAAATGCCGGCATCATCCGCGGCTACGTCTCGATGGGCGAGAGCGCCGACCGGGTCGACACCAGCATCGGCATCATCGAGGGGATCGTCGACCTCGGCTGGGGCAATGATCAATATCTCGGCTCGGCCGGAGTCGACCTCGCGGCGGGCGACAATGGCGACGACGTCCTGCAGGGCAATGGTGGCAACGACCTTTTGTCCGGCGGCGGCAATAACGACGTGCTGATCGGCAATGCCGGCAATGACGGCCTGTTCGGCGACCATGGCAACGACCGGATCGTGACCCAAAGCGGCGATTTCGTGTGGGGCGGCTTCGGCGACGACCGGATCGAGCTCGGCGACTATACGTTCGAGTTCGTCTCGGGAAACGAGGGCTTCGACACTTTGGTGCTTCCGGACGGCGCGCGGCTGCTCGATCTCTCGCTGGCGCTGGCCGAGGGCGCCCTCGACGGCCTGGAGCGGATCGTCCTCGGCGGCGGCAAGGAGCTCGTCGTGCGCGCCGCCGACGTCCCGCTGATCAGCGGCGGCGGCCACGCTTTGTGGCTCGACGGCGGCGCGACCGACCGCGTCGACCTGGTCGGCGCCTGGGTCGCCGGAGCGATCGCGACGCTCGAGGGCGTCTCCTATCGCCGCTACGACCTCGACGGACAAAGCGTCTATGTCGCCACCGCCGCGACCGCGTCGGTCCAAGCGGCGGCGCCGGCCGGCGCGGCAGGGCTCGATCCGTTCGCGGGGGGCGAGCTGGCGCCGGTGCCCGGCGAGGAAAGCGGCATGACCGCGCAGCCGCTCGACACCTTCTTCTACGGCTATCGCCTGACCGAATCGGTGGCCTGCAACCCGGAGGAGCTGTGGTGGAATGAGGGCATCGAGCCGGTCATAAAGCTGTTCGACAACACCTTCACGGTGGCCCTCACCAATTACGGCACGATCGCCTCGGTCTCAGGCTTCAACTATCCCCAGACCCGCGCGGTGCAGGGCAGGATCGGCGGCGGCACGGTCTTCAATTACGGCACGCTCGCGGCGATCAACGAGTGGGACGACGGCCTGCCCAAGACGCCCTTCGACGAGGATTATTTCGGGTTCATCAACGCCACCCATCAGCTCGCCACGATCGTCAATCATGGCGAGATGATCGCCGATTCGGTGCATGGCAAAGCCACCGCCGCCTTGTTTCCAGGGTCGCTGACCAACGAGGGGCTGATCTTCGCCCGCTCGGAGAAGGGCTATGCGATCGGCGTCGACGAGCCGGGGATTCTGGTCAATCGCGGCACGATCAGCGCGGAGGGCGGCCTCGAGGCGGTCGGCGTCCACTATCGCGGCGACCACGGCTCCAATGAGGGGCGCATCGAAGCGGCGATGACCGGCGCTGCCGGTGAATCGATCGGCGTCCGGATCTGGATGTTCGGCTTCGACCCGCAAAGCCTGTACACTTATTCCAACGCCGGCGAGATCGTCGCCGACATCGCGCTCCAGTTCAGCCTCTCCGAACAGCTCGGCTTCAACCGGTTCAACCTCACCAACACCGGCACCATGGTCGGCCGGCTCGAGCTTGGCCGGGGCGGCGACCGGGTGGACAATCGCGGCACGATCGCCGGCGCGGTCCTTCTCAACGACGGCGACGATCTGTTCGACGGCAGCAGCGGCATCCAGAGCGGCCTGATCGACGGCGGCCTCGGCAACGACACTCTGACCGGCGGCGCCGGCGCGGACATTCTGAAAGGAGGCCTCGGCGCCGACATCCTCGACGGCAAAGGCGGCGCCGATCTTTTCCTCTATCAGGCGGCGGCCGACTCCACCGCGGCATCGATGGACCGGATCCGCGCCTTCCAGTCCGGCCTCGACAGGATCGATCTCGTTGCGCTCGCACCCTCTTCGGTGAGCTGGGCGGAGGCTGCCGACGCCGACGGGCTCTACAGCCTGGTCAGCATCGCCACCGCCGGCGGGACGATGACGATCCGCGTCGACGGCCACGTCGCGATGTCCGATTTCATCATCGCGCCACCGCTCAACCTGGTCGGCACGGCGGGCGGCGACACCCTGACCGGCGGCGCCGGCGACGACATGCTCGACGGCGCCGGCGGCGCCGACACTTTGTCCGGCGGTCGCGGCAATGATATCTATATCGTCGACAACGCATCGGACCTCATCCACGAGCTGGCGGGCGAGGGATCGGACCTGATCTATACGTCGGTGAGCTACGCGCTCGGCACCGGCGAGGAGGTCGAGGCCCTCTCGACCCGCGTGCATGGCGGCACCGAGGCGATCTATCTGATCGGCAATGGGTTTGCGCAAACCATCGTCGGCAATGCCGGCGCCAATCTGATCGACGGCCGCGGCGGCGCGGACGTGATGGCGGGCCTTGCCGGCGACGACAGCTATGTGGTCGACAATGCGCTCGACCAGATCCTGGAGGGGATCGGCCAGGGCAATGATTCGATCATCACCTCGGTCAGCTACGTGCTCTCCTCCAACCAGGAGATCGAGACGCTCACCACCCAGACCCATGCGGGGACGGACGACCTGTTCCTCACCGGCAATCAATATAACAACACGTTGATCGGAAATGCCGGCGACAACATCATCAACGGCGTCGGCGGCGCCGACGTGATGTACGGCCTCGACGGCGACGACACTTATGCGATCGACGATCTCGGCGATCTGGTCATCGACCTCGAGAATCAGGGCAACGACCTGGTCCTCACCTATCTCAGCCACACGCTTTCGAACGGCAACCAGATCGAGACTTTGTCGACCGTGTTCCACCAGGGCACGGACGCGATCAACCTCGGCGGCAACGACTATAACAACACTTTGATCGGCAATTACGGCGCCAATTATCTCAACGGCAATGGCGGCGCCGACGTGATGATCGGGCTCAACGGCAACGACACTTATGTCGCCGACAATGCCGCCGACCTAGTACAGGAGGTGGCCGGCGGCGGCGCCGACCTTCTCTACAGCTTCGTCAGCTACACGCTGGCGGCCGGGCAGGAGGTCGAGACAATATCGACCGCGGTCCAGGGCGGCACCACCACGATCAACCTCACCGGCAACGAGTTCGCCCAGACCATCGTCGGCAATGCCGGCGCGAACCTGATCGACGGCAAAGGCGGCAGCGACGTGCTGTACGGCCTCGGCGGCGCCGATACGTTCGCGTTCACCACAGCGCTCGGCGCGGGCAATGTCGATACGCTCGCCGACTTCGCCGCGGGCACCGACAAGATCGGACTCGACGACGCCATCTTCACGGCGATCGGCGCCACGCTCAATGCCAGCGCCTTCGTGATCGGCACGGCGGCCGGGGACGCCGACGACCGCATCGTCTACAACAGCACGACCGGCGCTCTCTTTTACGATGCCGACGGCTCGGGCGCCGGCGCCGCGGTCCAGTTCGCGACCCTGGCCCCTGGCCTGGCGCTGACCGCCGGCGACTTCGCGGTGATCTAGGGAGTCCTTTCCCTTTAGGATCAATCCCTTGAGATCGATCGCGAGACGCGCTAAGCGATCGCCGACCCGCTCCGTCGCCAAGGGGATTCGTGCCCAGTCTTTTCACCCTCCCCGGGCCCCGGCCCGGGCCCGACAACGTCATGGCGCAGCAAGTGCTGGAGCATGGCTTTCACCATGTCGTGCCGCACGACGCGGCCGTCTACGCCTCGCTCTTCCGCGTCTTCTGGTCGGATCACAACGAAATCGATTTCACCAATGACGGCGTGATCTGGAACATCACGTCGGGCAATGTCGGCGCCTGCGTCGTCGGCTTCTACATTTGGGAGTTCGTCAACACCGGCACGATCGTCTCCGAGGCGACCGCCGGCAACGCTTATGGGGCCAGCGTCCTGGGCGGCGGCTATTATTTCATGAACAGCGGCTCGATCTATGCGATCGCCAACGGCAATGCGACCGCGGTCGAGCATTGGGGACCCGGCGTCTTCGTCGTCAATTCGGGCCTGGTCGTGGCCTATGCGCCGAGCGCCACCCCGCCCGGCCCCAATGGCGGCGGCGTCGGCAGCGCGATCGGCTTCTCCCTGGTCAACGGCGGCGATTTCAGGAACGAAAGCAGCGCGGCTGTGCTTGCCGAGGGCGTGCATGCCACCGCCGTGCTGATGGCACGCGGCTCGATCGCCAATTACGGACGCCTCGAGGCGGTCTCGCTGACCGCCGGCGAGCCCGCTTATGGGGTGCGCGCCGGCGGCTTCGACTTCACGGTCAACACCCTGGTCAATCATGGCCTGATCAAGGCCGATATCGCCTGGTCGAGCTACGAGGCGCATCCACTCTACGGCCCCCGCTCGATCGACCAGCTCTACAACATGGAGAGCGGCCGGATCCTCGGCGACATCGAGACCGGACGCGGCGCCGACCAGCTCGTCAACCTCGGCAGGATCGAAGGGAATGTCCGCCTCGGCGACGGCAACGACCTGTTCGACGCCTCGCTCGGCACCCTGGTCGGCTTCACCGATCTCGGTTGGGACGACGACGTCTTCCAGGGATCGGCGGCGGGCGACGTCGCCCGCGGCAACCGCGGCGCCGACATGCTCATCGGCGCCGGCGGCCACGATCTTCTGCTCGGCGGCACCGGCCACGACATGCTCGCCGGCGGCGACGGCAATGACGCCCTCTACGGCGAATCCGGCAACGACGTCCTGACCACCGCGGGCGGCGACCGCGCCTTTGGCGGCGACGGCGACGACCTCCTTGCGGCCGGCGACCTGCGCTTCGCATTGCTCTCGGGCGGCGCCGGCACCGACACGCTTCGCCTCGACGTGGCGGGGATCCACTTCGATCTGGGCGCGGCGATCGCCACCGGCCGGCTCCAGTCGATCGAGCGGGTCGCGCTCCAGGACAGCCAGCACATTGCCGTCCGCGCCGGGGACGCCGGTGCTTTGGGAAGCACGAGCCTCGCCATCGCCGGCGGCGGCGCCAATCTGGTGAACCTCGTCGGCGCCTGGGTCGAAGGGCCGGCCAGCGTCCGCCACGGCGCCGTCTATCGCAGCTTCCTGCTCGGCGGCGAGACCGTCTTCGTCCAGATGGGCCTCCCAGTTCTGGCCGGCGCGCTCCTGCCCGGCTTCGCCGGCCTCGATGCGATCGAAAGCGGCCCCGCCGCGCCGGCCGCGGGCAGCATCGCCGGCGGCGACCTGTCCAGCCCGATCCTCACCATTTCCTGGCGCTATCTGCAGGACGGAACGACCGTCATCGACGCGGACGAAACCTGGCAGTCGGTCGACGCGCCCGTCCTCAGCGCGGAATCGTCTTTGGCGGTCCTCGAAAATCACGGGGTGATCAGCGCGTCCACGAACAGCAACATCGTCTATGCCATCCAGGGCCAGTATCTCGATCGCACCCTCAACACCGGCACGATCCGCGCCACCGCGACCGGCACGGCCTATGCCACGGCGCTCGATCCCGCCACGCGCGGCAAGCTCGAAAATTTCGGGCGGATCGAGGCGAGCACGGTCGCCGGAACGGCGAAGGGCGCGACCGCGGCCTGGGACAGCGACGCCGCCGTTCTGCTCAACTATGGCGCGATCGTCGCGCAGTCCTCCATCGGCGCCGCGATCGGCGCCGAGATCACCAGGGTCTACCTCTTCCAGCGCGACCCGGCCGGGGCGAATTTCGGCCTGATCGACGCCATTGGCGGCACCGGCACGACCGGCCTCAAGCTCCTCGGCGGCGGCCTGTTCGTCAACGAAGGAACCATCTCGGCGCGGATTGCGCCGGGGTCGGGTGCGCAGGAGGCGCTCGGCGTCCTGCTCTACAATAACGGCTTCAACGTCAGCCGGCTCGACAATCGCGGCACGATCAGCGGGACGGTGGCGATCCGCGGCGAAGGCGCGATCGAGGAGGTCGTCAATAGCGGCCTCATCATCGGCGACGTCCTGTTCAACGCCGGCGACGACCTGCTCGACAATCGCGGCGAGATTCGCGGCGCGGTCGGCCTTGGCGCCGGCAACGACCTCTTCGATTCGGCGGCCGGCATAGTGCAGGGCGCGGTTTCGGGCGGCGACGGCGCGGACGTGCTGATCGGCACCGCCGCTGCCGATACGCTTGGCGGAGAGGCGGGCGACGACGTCATTCGCGGCGGCGGCGGCGCCGACCAGCTGAGCGGCGGCGCCGGGCGCGACGTCTTCGTCTATACGAATGTCGGCCAGTCGACCGCCTCGGCCTATGACACGATCGCCGATTTCGTCAGCGGCACGGACCGCATCGACCTGAGCGCTCTTGCCGTCCAGTTCTTCACGATCGAGGCCAATGGCGGCTTCTCGGTGCTGACCGCGATCACCGCGGCGGGCACGCTCACCTTGAGGGTGGGCGGCGCGCTGGCGGCGGCGGACCTCGTCCTCGCCCACGCGCCGACCGTCAACGGCACGGCGGGGGCCGATGTGCTGGTCGCCACCGCGGCGGGGAGCCTGCTCGCCGGCGGCGGCGACAATGACGTGCTGATCGGCGGCGGCGGCAACGACCGGCTCGACGGCGGCGGCGGCTGGGACGTGCTGGTCGGGGGCGAGGGCGACGACGTCTACGTCGTGAACGGGACCAGCGACCTGGTTCGGGAGCTGGCCGGCCAAGGCACGGACCGGATCGAATATGACGAGGTTGCCGGAATCTATTATCTGCCCGACCATGTCGAGGATCTGGTGACGCTGCGGCAGTCGGTGATCCGCGGCAACGACCTCGACAACAGGATCACGGGCAGCGCCGAGGCCGACACGCTGGCGGGCGGGCGCGGCAGCGACGTGTTGATCGGCGGCGACGGCGACGACCGGCTCCAGGGCGATGGCGGCGCGGACCGGATGACCGGCGGCGCCGGCGCGGACCGCTTCGTCTTCATGCTGCTCGGCGACAGCGATGTCGGCGCCACCCGCCCGGACGGCCGCAAGTCGACGCCGGACCTGATCACCGATTTCGCCTCGGGCCAGGACCGGATCGACCTGAGCGAGATCGACGCAATTGCCGGGAGCCAGAGCAACGACGCCTTCACCTTCATCGGCGCGGGCGCCTTTTCGGGCCATGCCGGCGAATTGCGGATCGAAACGCGGGGCGACCATATTCACATTCTCGGCGACGTCGATGGCGACGGCGTCGCGGACCTGCATATCATGGCGATGGCGCCGTCCATTCAGGTCGTCGATTTCATCCTCTAGTGCGCCCGCTTTTCAGCGCGTCGCCGGAGGCAGCTGTCGGGCGCCGGCGACAAGCTTCTGCAGAAAGCGCGGCCGCGGCTCAGCCCGCGATGACGAAGAATTCCGACGCGGTGAGCGCCAGGCCGGTGCTCAAAGTGGCGAACTGGACTGCGGCGCCGGCGCCGTTGCCGTCGGCGTCGTAGAACAGGGCCCCGGTCGTATTATTGTAGATGATGCGGTCGTCGGCGTCCCCGGCGGCGGTGCCGACGACGAACGCCGAAGCGGACAGCTGGCCGAGGGCGAGATCGCCCGCCTGGAACAGGTTGATCGTGTCGTCGGCGACCGCATAATCGAGGATCTGGAAGGGCGCGTTGCCGCCGCCGGGCCCGCTGAGCGCGGCGCTGGTGGGCATGACGAACGTGTCCGCGCCGGCCCCGCCGCTGGCGGTCGCGCCCGGGGAGTCGAGCACGATCATATCGTTGCCCTGCCCGGCCTCCATAGTGCTGCCGCCGCGCAGATAGTCGTTG
The DNA here is from genome assembly GCA_035543935.1 of Allosphingosinicella sp. Lineage (GTDB taxonomy): Bacteria > Pseudomonadota > Alphaproteobacteria > Sphingomonadales > Sphingomonadaceae > Allosphingosinicella. The sequence continues at coordinate 176,089 of DATKIV010000019.1, read as the reverse complement.
CCATTGCCGCCGACGAGGAAGAAATTGTGCTGCCCGGTGGCGCTGCGCGCCGCGTCGGACCGGTCGATATGGTCGTCCTGGGCGGTGCCGATGACGGAATAATTGGCCAGGTTCGCGCCGAACAGGGTCGCCCCGCCCGCCGTCTTCACACCCTGGCCGGGGGCGATGACCAGGCCGGTCGTCAGCGGCTGGAAATCGAGATAGCCGGTAACGACGCTGCTCGCATAATTGATCGGCAGCGGGGATGCGGGGAGATTGGCGCCGAAGAAGACCGGGGCGCCGTCGTTGATCACATAGCCGCCCGCGCCCTGGATCAGAGTATCGAGGTTGATGCCGCCAATCGTCGAGCCGCCGTAGAGCGCGAATGCCGCGCCGCTCAGGGTGATGGTCTGGCCGTTGGCCACGATCCGCTCGAACATGTCGATCGTCGAGCCGAATAACGGATTGCCCGAATGGACGATGACGGTGCGGGGATCGTCCAGATGGAAGCTCAGCCCGACCGAGGCCATGGCGGTGACGTCGATCGTGTCGAAGCCCATGCCCATGAAGTAGCGGTCGTTATTGCCGGTGGTGGTGATGTAGACGATGTCGTCGCCGCCTCCCAGGCTGGCCTGATCCTGGCCGATGCCCGAGCGCATGGCGTCGTTGCCGGTGCCGCCGACGAGGTTGACGGTGAAGGTGGTGACGGCGGTCGTGTCCATGAACACGGTTTCGGCGGTCTGCGGCCCGGCGCCGTCGCCGTCCGCCTTCAGCTGCAATCCGTTGACGAAGATGCCCGTGCCAAAGTTCGGCGCATTGTCGTCGTCGAGCGTGAAGCTGTAGGTGTGGCCGTCGACTCCGGGCTCGGTGCGGCCCGATCCCAGCTGGATCTCCTCGAAGCCGCTGAACAGGCTCGCCGTCGTGACCAGGCTGTCATTATCGAGCAGCAGGATGGTCTTGCCGGCCTTGCCGTGGATGTCGTCGCTATCGTGCAGGCCCTTGTCCGGTGTCTGGTTGTAGGTCTCGTTGTCGATGATCGAGGCGATGCCGAGAACGCCGTTTGCGAAGGCGGCGCTCGAGAACGAGACGGCGAAATATTCAAAACCCTCGACCAGCTCGTCGCCGACGACCTGGATGGTGACGGTGGCCTCCTGCTGCCCGGGGACGAACTGGATCTGTCCCGAAGCCGAGACGAAATCGTCGGTGCTGCCGGGCAAGGTGGTGTTGCCCCCGCCGGGGGCGAGCTGGGTCTGGTAATTGACGGTGAACGAGGTTTCCGCGGGCCGGTCCAGCCTGATCGTGAACACCGCCGGCACCAAAGTTCCGCTATCGCCCTCCACGGGTTCCGGGCTGTTGACGGTCACCGTGTAGGGCTGGGGCCCGCCGATGACGGTGACGGCGATGGTCGATGATGCGGAGCCGCCGCGGCCGTCGCTGACCTGATAGGTGAAGCTGTCGACGCCGCTCATCCCGAGCCCGAGCGCGACCGTGTCCGGATCCGTCCGGTTGAGCACGTAGCTGTAGCTGCCGTCGGCGTTGATGGTGATCTTGCCGTAGGTGCCGGTGATCTGCTGGCCGACCTGGGCGAAGCTGCCCTGCACGGCCGTGACGAACAGCGCGTTCCCCTCCGCGTCGGTATCGTTGGTCAGCACATTGCCGGTCGCGGTGGCGGTCGCCTGGCCCTTGTCGACCTGGGCCTGGTCGGCATTGGCGACGGGCGCATGGTTCGGCCCCTCGACGAAGATTTTGAAGTCGGCGATATTGTGCTCGCCGGGATTTATGCCGGAGAATTGGACCGCCGCCCCGGCGCCGTTGCCGTCGGCGTCGTAATAAAGGGCGCCCGTGGTCGGATCGAGGATGATGCGATGCTCCGCCGTCGTCGCCGCCGGCCCGTAGGCGATCTGGGACAAAGCGACGCGCCCGGGCGCGATGGCGGTGAAGATGGCCGCGCTCAGCAGAATTTCGTCCTCGGTGATCTGGAAGTCGTCGATCAGGTCGATATTGTTGGGGCCGAGCGCGGTGGTGAAGGCGAAGGTGTCGTTCCCGAACCAGCCCTTGAGGAGGTCGTTGCCCAACCCGCCGTCGAGCAGGTTGCGGCCGGAATTGCCCAGCAGGGACTGGCCGAATTCGTTGCCCGTCAGGTTGATCGGGTCGAGCGCGGCGAGCGTAGTGGCGACCGTCAGGCTCTCCACCTCCTGACCGGCGGTGAGCACATAGCTGACGAAGGATGAAACCGTGTCATTGCCCTCGCCCGCGGCTTCGACAACCACGTCGCGGCTGTCGTAGATGATGTAGGTGTCATTGTCCTTGAGCCCGACCATGCGGTCGCCGCCGCCGAGCCCGGTCAGGACGTTCCTGCCGTAATTGCCGATCAGCGTGTTGCTCAGATTGTTGCCGGTGAGGTTGATCGAGGCCGTGCCGGCATGGAAGCTGGCCGACAATGTCTCGACCTCCTGATCGGCGAGCAAGGCGTAGCTGAAGGAGGTGAGGACGAGATCGTCGCCGCCGCCGGCGGCCTCGAAGACCTTGTCGAAGCCGTTCCACACGACATAGGTGTCGTTTCCGGCAAGCCCGTACATGAGGTCGCCGGTGCCGCCGCCGCCGGAGAGCGTGTTGGCGCCGAAATTGCCGACGATGGTCTGGTTGAGCACGTTGCCGGTGAGGTTGATCGCGTCCGTGCCGGCGTGGAAAGCGGTCGACAGCGTCTCGACCGAGAGGCCGGCGCCGAGCGTGTAGCTGGCGCTGGTGAAAATGATGTCATCGCCCTGCCCGGCCGTCTCGATCACCTGGTCGGCCTGGCTGTAGATCCGATAGACGTCGTTGCCGAACATGCCGACGAGCACGTCGGCGCCGCCGCGGCCGTCGAGCACGTTGGCGCCGTAATTGCCGACGATATTCTGGTTGAACGCATTGCCGCCAAGGTTGATCGCGGCCGTCGAAGCATGCGACTCGGTCGAAAGCGCCTCGATCTCCTGCCCGTCGGCGAGCACGTAGCTGGCGCTGGTGAAGACGGTGTCGCTGCCCTGGCCGGCGGCCTCGATCACCTGGTCGGTCTGGCCGAACACCCGGTAGACGTCGTCGCCGAACATGCCGAGGAGCACGTCGCCGCCGCCGCCGCCGTTCAGCACATTGGCGCCGTAATTGCCGTAGATGGTCTGCGCGAAGGCGTTTCCGACCAGATTGATGGCGGTGGTGGCGTTGTGCTGGATCGTCGACAGAGTCTCGACATAGGCGCCGGCCGTGAGCACGTAGCTGACTCGCGCGAACACGGTGTCGCCGCCCTCGCCGATCAGCTCGCGGATGACGTCGCCCGCATTGTCGACCACGAAAATGTCGTCGCCGATGCCGCCGTCCATGATGTCGGCGCCGTCGAGGCCGTCGAGGATATCGTTGCCGGCCAGGCCGTTGAGTTCGTCGTCGCCGCTGGTGCCGACCAGATAGTCGTCGCCGGGGGTGCCATTGATCGGCATGGTCGATCGCTCCTGCATGTTCGGACGGGCCAGAGCGGCCTGTTAGCAATATGCCGACCAAAAAGACAGCCAAACGGTTGAAATAAATACGGCTTCTCGGGTCACGTCTGGGCACCGAAACCGCAGCGCGTGGCGAGCAATTGCAGCGGTTTCCCGATCGGGATCTTAAGACTTTGTATGAAATTGGCGGCGTCCGGCCGCCGACGACACGATGGCCGCAGCTCGGCGAGAGGTCAGCATGCCGGCAATAGAGCGCCTCGGCTTTGCGGGCGCCTGTTGGAACATGGGCGCGCCACTGGATGGCATGTCGTTCCGGTGCCGTCGGCGCGCCAGCGGCGTCGAATACTGGATAAGGAGCAGCTTGGGTTCATTATGGATTGAATTCGCGCAAGACTGTCGTCGCCGATTTATTTAAGAGTGACAGTATCGAGTCGCCCGTGATTTGCCACGCGCGTCTTCAAGAGTAGGAGAGTCGGATGCCCAGGATCTCAAGCTATGCGCTTCAATATTCCAACGTCGATTATCCGACGATCCTGGCATCGACCTTCGATCTTTTCATCTGCGAGGCCGACGCCGACAATTCGACCTTCATCGTGCCCAATCTGAGCGATGCCCAGGTCGCCACGCTGACCGCGCAGGGCAGGACCATCGCCGGCTACGTCAACGTCGCCGTCACCGACGCGAACCGCGCTTACTGGCAGGACAGCTGGACCAGCGCCGGTGGGTATCCGCGCTCCAATGACGATCTCAATCCGGTCGCGCCCTCGGCGCCCTCGTGGCTGCAATCCCAGCCGACCAACGCCTACGGGATCATCGTCGATTTCACCGAATCCGCGTGGCAGACCATCGTCATCAACCAGGCCGTCGCGCTGGTCCAGCGCGGCTATGGCGGAGTCTTCCTCGACGATGTCGGCGCCTATTACACGCTCGGCTCGCCCGGCGGCACGCCAGCGATCAACCTGATGGCGAACGCGATGTGCCAATTCGTCGCCGCCGTAAAGGCCGCGATCACGGCGGTGAATCCGAACGCCTATCTCGTCGTCAACAGCGACCCCTATCTTCCCACCAACGTCACCGCCGACGCGACGGGCGCGGCGGCGGCGGCGAGCTACCTTGCCGCGGTCGACGCGCACCTGCTCGAAAACCAGAGCGCCACCGCCATCAACTATGCGCAGACTTCGCTGGCCGGGGAGACGCTGCTGATCCTGGAATCGGATGGGTCGCCCGCTTTTTCCTTTTTCGATTCCTGGGCGCGGGGAATCCTCTACACGACCTCGAGCTACAGCACGCTCGGCACCTTCGCCTATCCCGCCACCGCGGGCGCCGACTCGCTCAGCGGCGGCGACGGGCCCAACCAGATCAACGGCCTCGACGGCGGCGACCTGCTCCTCGGCGGGAGTGGCAATGACGTGCTCACCGGCAGCGCCGGCAACGACGTGATGTACGGCGAGGGCGGCGCCGATACGTCGAGCGGCGGCGTGGGCGATGACACCTATGTCGTCGATTCGACCGCCGACGTGACCATCGAGAACGCCTTCGAGGGCAATGACACGGTGCTGACCCAGGTCAGCTATGCGCTGACCACGGGAGCAAGCGTCGAAACGCTGTCGACGACCGTCCATACAGGAACGAGCGCGATCGATCTCACCGGCAATTATCTCGATCAGACGATCATCGGCAATTACGGCGTCAACACGATCACCGGCGGCGTCGGCGCCGACGTGCTGATCGGCCTTCTCGGAGACGACACCTATATCGTCAACGGCGCCGGCTCCTCGGTGATCGAGGATGCAGGCGGGGGCAGCGATCTCGTCTACACCAGCATCACGTTCGTGCTCGGGGCCAATAGCGAGGTCGAAATCTTGTCGAGCCTCTCCCACGCCGGCACCAGCGCGATCAACCTGACCGGCAGCAGCACCGCCCAGACGGTGGTCGGCAATGCAGGGGTCAACGTCCTCGACGGGAAAGGCGGCAACGACCTCCTGGCCGGGCTGGGCGGCGCCGACACGTTCGCGTTCACCACCGCGCTCGGCGCGGGCAATGTCGACACGCTCTTCGATTTCAGCGTGACCGACGATACGATCGCGCTCGACGACGCTATCTTCACCGCGATCGGCGTCGCGCTCGATGCCGGCGAGTTCGTCATCGGCAGCGGCGCTGCCGATGCCAATGACCGCATCATCTACAACAGCGCCACCGGAGCCCTGTTCTACGACGCCGACGGCAATGGCGGCGGCGCCGCGGTCCAGTTCGCGACCCTGACCACGGGCCTGGCGCTCACCTCCGGCGACTTCGTGATGATCTGATGCGGACCATCGCCCAAAGGAAAAAAACATGAAGTGGCAAGAGGATAAGCTGACGATAGCTGCTTGCGCCGACAGCGTTTGCGTGGCTAGGTCGGCGGCCTGTCCGTGCCGCTTCCATCCCGCGGCCGATATTTGGGGGTCTTGCGGCAAATGCCATTGAAGGTTTCAAAGTGGCGTGCTGCCGCCAGGGCCCCCGATTGGGACCAGGGTCGGATCCTCGGCGACCATGACCCGACGATTTCGCACGACCACCTCGGCACGGCATCGCTGACCAGGCTTATCCTGGCCGCGGCCGCCCCTGCCCCTCAGCCGGTCGCGCCGTCCGGCTTCATTCCCTCCCCCGGCGAACCCGGCATCGCCCCGAATTTCGACACCGTCCTCGGCATCGTGCAGAATTATGCGGTGCCTCTGGGCAGCATCCTCTACACGACGTCGCTTTATTACATGGTCACCTCCAACACGCTGAGCTTCCGCGACGTCACTTTCGTCAACAACGGCACGATGTGGAACCGTGGCGCCGATTCCGAAATCCTCAGTTCGTTTAACTTCGGCCCGATCGTGAACAATGGCCTGATGGTCGCGGAATCGCCGCAAGGCCACGCCCGCGGCATGAATATTACCAGCACTTTCACCGGCCTCACCAATTCGGGCCGGATCTTTTCGCTGTCCGAGAATAGTTGGGCGACCGGCATCGAGGATTGGGGTCCCGGCGGGGTGATCGAAAACAGCGGGCTGATCGCGGTCTATGGCGGGATGAGCGCCGCGCCCAACGACATCGCGGTCACGGTGTACGGGATCCTGCGCTGGAATGGCGGTCGCATCGTCAACAGCGGCTCCATCCTCGCCGAAGGCGCCATTGTCTATGGGATCGCCAGCACCCGCGGGCACTTGACGGCGCCTGGATATGCGGAGTTGGCCGATGTCGAGAACCGGGGAACGATCGAGGCGCGCTCGACCGATCCGCTGCACCCCTCGATCGCGCTCGGCATCGGAAGCCTGGAGAGCGAGATACTGACCGTCCTCAATTGGGGCATCATCCGGGGCGACGTCGCGATCGTGTCGGGTGGCCAATATGTGGTGGGCGCGCAGCGGGAGAAGACGTTCGTCAACCATGCAGGCGGGCTGATCGACGGTGCGATCAACCTCGGCCTGTTCGGGGAGAAATTGGACAATCGCGGCCGGATCGAGGGCGATATCGCAATGGCCGGCGGCAGCGATCTGGTGCTGAACTCCGGCACCATCGTCGGCCGCGTCGATCTCGGCAGCGGCGCCGACATCTGGTTCTCGCCGACCGGCGCGCTCGAGGGCGCGGTTTTCGGCGGCGACGGGGCGGACGCCCTGTTGGGCTCGGCCGGCGCGGACATGCTGAACGGCGAGGCCGGCGCCGACGTGCTTCACGGCGGCGGCGGCGCCGACCAGCTGGCCGGCGGCGCCGACGCCGACATCTTCGTCTACGACAAGATCGGCGATTCGACCGCAGCCGCGTTCGACACCCTCATCGGCTTCGTCAGCGGCGTCGACCGGATCGACCTCAGCGCGCTCGCGGTGCAGTCGGTCGGCCTCCAGGCGGGCGCCGGCTTCACCCAGCTCAGTGCCGTCACCGCGGGCGGCACCCTAGTCGTCCGCGTCGAAGGCGGGCTGACCCTGGCCGATCTCATCCTGGCCGACATTTCGAGCATCGCCGGAACCGCGAATGCGGACATGCTGCATGCCACCGCCGGCGGATCGACCCTTTCGGGCGGCGACGGCGACGACACTCTGTTCGGCGGCACCGGCAACGACCGGCTCGACGGCGGCGCCGGCACCGACACGATGTGGGGCGCGGAAGGCGACGACGTCTACGTCGTCCAGCATTATTCCGACATCGTCCTGGAACTGAACGGCCAGGGACGGGACCGGGTCGAGGTCCACAATCCGGAATACCGCCTGCCCGAACATATCGAGGACGTGACCGCCTCCGGCCTGAACGTCACTTTCATCTACGGCAACGGCCTTGCCAACCGGATGACCGGCAACGACGCGGTCAACACCTTCATTGGCGGCGGCGGCAACGACGTGATCGACGGGGGCGGCGGCGACGACCGGCTGCAGGGCGATGCCGGCGCCGACCGGCTGACCGGCGGCAGCGGCGCCGACCATTTCATCTACACGCTGGCCGGCGACAGCAGGGACGGGCCGCCGCGCTCCGACAGCAAGACATCCATGCCCGATACCATCACCGACTTCACCTCCGGCCTGGACAAAATCGATCTGTCGGAGATCGACGCCGTCCCCGGTCCTGCGGATGCATTCACCTTCATCGGCCAGAATGCGTTCAGCGGCCAGGCGGGCCAGCTGCGCTTCGAGATGAGAGGCGGCCAGGCCCACATTTACGGCGACGTCGACGGCGACGCGATCGCCGACCTGCATATCATCGCCACGACGACCACGCTCGTGGCGACCGATTTCATTCTCTAGGGGCCGGCCGCCGGTTCGGGGTCGCGCCGCGCCGGCGGCTCACCCAGCGATGACGAAGAGCTCAGACGCCGGGAGCGCCAGGCCCATGCTCAGGGCGGCGAACGGCATCGCCGCTCCGGCGCCATTGCCGTCCGCGTCGTGGAACGGGGCTCCGTTCGCGCTGCCGATGACGGTGACGGTAAGGGTCGATGAGGAGAAGCCGCCCCGGCCGTCGCTGACCTCATAGGTGAATGTGTCGATGCCGGTCATCCCGGGCCCGAGCGCGATCGTGTCCGGATCCGTCCGGTCGAGCGTGTAGCCATAGCTGCCTTCGAAGAAGAGGGTGAGCGAGCCGTAGGTGCCGATGACCGGCTGCCCGATCGGGACGGAGCCGCCCTGCACCGACGATATGAACAGCGCATGCCCGTCCGCGTCGGTGTCGTTGGTCAGCACATTGCCGGCGACGAGGCCGTTGCCCTGGCCCTTGTCGACCTGGTTCTGGTCCGGATTGGCGACCGGCGCATGGTTCGGCCCCTCGACGTAGATTTTGAGGTCGGCGACGTTGCGCTCCCCCGGAGTCAGCCGGGCGAATTGCACCGCCGCCCCGGCGCCATTGCCGTCGGCGTCGTACGAAAGGGCGCCCGTGGCCGGATCGAGGACGATGCGATGCTCCGCCGTCGTCGCCGCCGGCCCGTAGGCGATTTGGGACAAAGCGACGCGGCCCGTCCCGATGCCGGTGAAGATGGCGGAGCTCAGCAGGATCTCGTCCTCGCTGATCTCGAAGAAATCGATCTGGTCGATATTGTCGGGGCCGGGCGCCGTGCTGAAAGCGAAGACATCGCCCCGGGCACCCCCGTTCAGGACGTCGTTGCCCAAGCCGCCGTCGAGCACGTTGCGGCCGGAATTGCCACCGATGAACTGGCCGAATTCGTTGCCCGTCAGGTTGATCGCGTTGGACCCGCCGAAATCGGCGATCCTCAGGCTCTCAATCTCCTGGCCGGCGCCGAGCGTGTAGCTGGTGTAGACCTCGACCTGGTCGTATCCGTCGCCCACCGCCTCGACGACGACGTCGCGGCTGTCATAGACGTTGTAGGTGTCGTTGCCCTTGAGACCGATCATGCGGTCGCCGCCGCCGAGCCCGGTCAGGATGTTGAAGCCGTAATTGCCGATCAGCGTGTTGCTCAGATTGTTGCCGGTGAGGTGAATGGCGCCGGTGCCGGCATGGAAGCTGGTCGAGAGCGTCTCGACCTCCTGATCGGCGAGCAGGGCATAGCTGACGGAAGCATAGACGAGGTCGTTGCCGTGGCCGGCGGCCTCGAAGACCTTGTCGGCACCGTTCAGCACGACATAGATGTCGTCCCCGGCAAGCCCATGCAGCACGTCGCCGCCGCCGCCGCCGCCGAAGAGCGTGTTGGCGCCGTAATTGCCGATCAGCGTGTTGATATATTCGTTGCCGACGAGGTTGATCGCGGCGGTGCCGGCGTGAAAGTCGGTCGACAGCGTCTCGACCGCGACTCCGGCGCCGAGCGTGTAGCTGGCGCTGGTGAAGATGATGTCGTCGCCCTGGCCGGCGGCCTCGATCACCTGATCGGCCTGGCTGTAGATCCGGTAGACGTCGTTGCCGAACATGCCGACGAGCACGTCCGCGCCGCCGCGGCCGTCGAGCACATTGGCGCCGTAATTGCCGTAGAGGGTCTGCGCCAGCGCGTTGCCGGCCAGGCTGACGGCGGTGGTGGCGTCGTGCTGAACCGTCGACAGCACCTCGACATGGGCGCCGGCGGTGAGTGCGTAGCTGACGCGCGCGAACACCAGGTCGCTGCCCTCGCCGATCAGCTCGCGGATGACGTCGCCCTCATTGTCGACCACGAAAATGTCGTTGCCGGTCCCGCCGTCCATGATGTCGGCACCGGCGAGGCCGTCGAGAAAGTCGTTGCCGCCCAGGCCGTTGAGCTCGTCGTCGCCACCGGTGCCAATCAGATTATCGTCGCCGGGGGTGCCATTGATCGGCATGTCCATTGCTCCTGCTCATGCGGACGGTCGGAGCGGAATGTTAGCAACGCGCCGGCCGAAAGAACAGCCAAGAGGTTGAAACAGATACGGCTTCTCGTACCCCTCGGGGGATCCGAGGCCTCAGCGGATGCAGAGCAGCTTCACCGGGTTCTCGATCAGGGCTTTCAGCGCCTGCATGGAATTGGCGGCGTCCCGGCCGTTCCGGCACGATGACAGGCACGACCCGCTGGAGAGCGAGGGCTATGCCGGCAGGCCGACGCTCGACGACTTCGAGGGCGTTCGATCCGGCATTGCCGGTGACGACGTGCGACGTGCCGTTCATGCTTAATACTACCTAGCGCTCGCCACCAAGCTGATGACGATTACCAGGCGACAGTGAAACTACGATAGTTTTCAGTTTCGGTTTCAAACTGCGTGAAGCTATTCTATCAATGGTCGGGAGGAGTCTCGTATGCGTAGATTTCTGGGTTCGAGCCTGGTTCTTGGCGCACTTATCGGGGCGGGTTGTGTCGCCGCGACATCTTCAGGGGGCGCAGACCGCCCTCGATCGAGTGCTGCCGCGTCCGGCGATCTGAACCCGGCACGGGCGGCCGACCGGCAAATGCGCGCTTATGGCGAAGCCCATCCGGAATGTCGGATGTGGTCGAATTGGGAGAAGCTCTGCTCGCGCACGGGTCCCGATGGCAGCATCTATTGTAACATCGATCCCGATCGGCCGGTTGAGCCCTCGGCGCCGTTCTGCGCGGACTCCAATCGCCTGGAGCCTCGAAATTGGTCTGCGGCAGAGCACAGATCACGGGCGCGTTATTGTGTTTCTCGTCGCCGGCCGGCGCCGCCACTTGGCGACACGCCACCCGACTCGACCCTCATTTGTGCCCGATATCACCCCGAACGCCCTTTCAATGGCCGGCGGGTGGCAGCTCTATTGCGTCCAGGCTGTGACGGTCTCAGCGACGCGGAGACGGGTCGCCCTGTGTGTGTCAGAGGCGGCGACATGCAAGCCGGTATTCCGGATTGCGCATCATTGGCCGCTAGTGGCTACGAAAGCGACCGTCTGCTTGTTTGCGGCCGTTGGTCAGGCCCGGCCTCGTGCCACGCTTATCCAATACAAGAGCGGCGCCCGGCTGAAGAAGGCACTCCTGTTGATGAGAGGCGGGTTTACTTCGGAGTCCCGGATCCGAACCACAAATCGATCCATGGCCTCGCGTGTGAAAATCTCTAGGCGCAGAATTCATGACCGGACAGATAGTAACGTAATTGGTCTGCGGCAGAACACAGATCGGGAAACGCAGGGGACCACAGTAAAACTACGTTAAAGTAAAGTTTTCATTTCAGATTGGATGGAGCTATCCTAGCGTTGATCAGAGGAGGCGAGTATGCGTAAAGCCATCATTCTGGGTCTTGTCGCCGGCTTCTGCACCATGGCCTGCGCCGGCGCGGCGCGGTCGGACGAGCAACCGCAGATCCGTACCGAGGCGACGGGGTCAGGATCCGCGCGTCCGCCTGCACTTGCACCGGACCGTGTTCCGCAAGCGCTTGATCAACTGCAAGGGCAGCGGCTCGCCACGACCCTCCGCGGAAAGACGATCGTGCGTAGAAGAGGCAGCCCAATCGTGACCCCTTATTCCGAGCGTCTGGAAACCAACGGCGATTATATCGTGAGAGGGGATCGGATACAGTCGCAGGGAACATACGAGTTCAGGCACGATAGTTATTGCGGATTAATTACGGCGTCTACTCGATGCTTCACTTTGCATGTCAGCGCGAACGGTTCTTTCTATGTCAGGCAAATCTTTCCGAATGTATCGGGATTCATATTAGTAGACATAGTCGATTGAAAGCGAGCAAATAGATGGCGTTGACAGATATCTTCAGTGCGATTCAGTTTTGGAATTCCTCCACAAATCCTTGGGTACAAAGCACAGCTCCGGAAGCGCTCGTAGGTGATTTTACTGCGGGAGCGGGAAGTGAGCAGAGCCAAATCCATTCCTATATTAGCTTGCTATATACGTCCCCTACCGCCGCGGCGACTATGGAGCAAGTAAGAACCAATCATCCTACGATCAGAATCGGAAAGGCCCTGGATTTACTTTCACCGGCGTTTGTAGCGCTAGGAGCCACTGGACAATACTATCTGGGCTTCAATAACACGGAAGTTGCAAAGATCTGGTATATCAATACTCAAGGAACTCTTGTCGCTGAAAACCCGGGCCTCACCTTAATTCACGAATTTTCCCATATGATCGGCAGGACCGATCCAACCGGCGCCGGCCCCGGCGGTGTTCCAACCGAAGCCGAGCAGAATGTCGGGAATTGGGATTTCGAGGGAAGCGCATTGCGGTTACAGAACCAGGTAGCGACTGAGCTTTCTCTGTTTTCCAACTTCCAGGCATCATACGACGCCACCTTGGGCGGTCAGGACACACGCAGAGGCAGCTTTACGCTTAGCACGAACTATACCGAGAATGAGGCAATAAAGATCGTTCGCATCGGCACTGACGGTGTCAACGATCTGGATATGTCAAACCGCACCCACGATTCCCGCGACCTTCTTTTCGGCCTTGGCGGTAATGATGTTTTGAAGGGTGGAGGGGGTCGCGACTTCTTACGGCGGTGCCGGAGAGGACCAGATATGGGGCGGCGAAGGCAATGATTTCCTTGTCGGCGAAGACGACGGCGACCAGTTCTGGGCCGGGGCGGGCAACGATATCATCTGGGGCGGCACCAAGGGCACCGATCAGGGCGGCACCGGCACGGACATTGTCAACTACTCCCTGGTCGGCGTCCGCATATCCATCACCTTCAACGGCTTCGGCGGCATGTACAGCCTGGCGGTGGTCGATGGCGAGGGCGGGCTCGACACGCTCCATTCCATCGAGAGGATCATCGGCACCAGCCACGCGGACCGCTTCGTCTATGGCGGCGACATTCCCAACGGTCTTTCCCTGACGATCGATGCGGGCGGCGGGCAGAATGAGTTCGTCGATCTTCGCAGCTCCAGCACGGCCCTGACGTTCACCAATACGGCGACCGGCGGCACGATCACCCAAACCGGCAGCACCGGCGTCATCACCCTTGTCAATTTCCACACCCAGATCATCGGCTCCGCCTTTGACGACACGATCACCGAGTCCAGTTCCGGCAGGAAAATGATCGACGGCGGCGACGGCGACGACGTCGTCACCATCGGCGGCGACGGTTATGGGATGATTCGCGGCGGCGCCGGCGACGACATCCTGACCGGCGGCGAAGGCGGCGACGTGCTGATCGGCGGCGACGGCGACAATCAATTGTTCGGCGGCGCGGGCACCGACATGCTGATCGGCGACAGCGCATACGATGCGCAGGACGGCGACCTGCTCGACGGCGGCGCCGGCAGCGATTTGCTGATCGCCCGCGGCGAGAGCGAAAACATCATCCTCCGCGGCGGCGCCGGCAACGACCTCATCGACGCCCGCGCCGTGAACGGGGCCGTCAGGATCGAGCTCGGCGCCGGCGACGGCCACGACAGGATCGAGGGCACAAGCTATGTCGGCCCGCCGCCAACGCTGGACGGCGAATTCGATCACGGATCCCTATTGGGGGTAAACGCGATCCGCTTCACCGGCTTCGATCTCGCCGACGCCACCATCTATTGGAACGTCACCATCACCGATCAGGAATATCACCCCGGCTCGTTGCTGTGGGAATATATCGGCGTCGGCGATCTCGCCATCGTCGTCGGCGACGTGTCGATCTTCATCAAGAGCGTCATCGGCACGTTCAGCACGTTCGTGAATCACAATGTGTTCGTCGACAACACCAATTTCAATATATTCGACATACCGTCCGTCATCTTCGACGACGGCGCATTGACGAACAATGACGGCCGCCTGAACATCGACGTCGTCCGCGCCTCCGTCAGCCAATATGACCTCGCGCACGCTGATTATGCCGAGGGCGTGGAGGAGTCGATCGTCGATGACGAGGGCACGCCCGGCGACGACGATCTCAGCGGCGGCATCGGCGACGACAGCCTGTCGGGCGGCGACGGCGACGACAGCTTCCGCGCCTCGGGCGGCACGGACCTGATCGACGGCGGCGCCGGCGGCGACACGCTCTATCTGTTCGGCGCGCGGCTCCAGTTCCTGATCACCCGCGACGAAGCGACCGGAGACGTCACGCTCGAGGACCAGGCCGGCACCGAAGGCAGGATCACGATCAAATCGGTCGAGAAGATCTATTTCGCGGCCGACAATGAGGAATATGCGCCCGGCGATCTGGTCGGCTTCTGGGGCACGCCCGGCGACGACGCGCTGGTCGAGGGCAATGCGCGCGACAATCTTTCTCTCCGACCGCTCCGTTGCCTGCCGAATCTTTACGCGAAGGCAGGATCGCTCCCCTTTGCCTCAGTTCAGCGACGCGCTGCAGTCGATTCGTGCCAATAGGTCGCAAGTCAATCAACTTGTTATCATCTCTCATACACTCAACCACACTAACGAATTCTTCGACTCCTCAATCCCAATAAATAGTGTAGATTTGCGTTATCCCAAGGCCGTTACAAGGGAGGCGCGGTCGAGAAATAGGGGGAAAGAGCGGAGGGAAAGGTGCGCAACACCCGTTGGTTCGAGACACGAGGCATTACCCGATTAGGGCAGGGATTTGAGCCGAACTGGAGCGGACTTTTCCAGTCCACAGCCTTCTCATCGCTTCCCTTGGACTTTCGACATTTGGCCGCCCACGACCCTACCGTCGAGGTTCCCGGCACCGTAGCCGTCACGTCTTACTCGCTGACCCCATCCGTCACCACGGTGATCGAAGGCAACCAAATTACCTTCACCATCTCGCGCTCCGGCGACAAGCCGGCCGAGACGCTCTATTTTTCAACCCTCTCCGACGGCACAGCCACCTATGCCGAAGGCGACTATTCCACCACGTCCGGAGGAAGTCCCGCAAACATCGCAATTAGCTTCTCGTCGGGAACGACATCCCGGACGGTGACGCTCAACATCCTCAACGACGGAGTCAGCGATTCCGGCGAGCAGTTCCGCGCGATCGTCCAGCGCAATCCCTCAGACCCCGTGTCGACCTACCTCGTGCGAAGCTCCTACGTCACGATCAACGATCCGGTTCAGAGCACTTCCTATTCGCTAACGGCCTCCCCCTCGACCGTCGTGGAGGGCAACCAAGTCACCTTCACGATCACCCGCTCGGGCGACAAGCCGGCCGAGACAGTCTATTTCTCAACCCTTGCCGACGGCACGGCGACCTTCTCGGAAGGGGATTACGCCACGACTTCGGGCGGCAGCCCGACCAACATCGCGGTGAGCTTCTCTTCCGGCACGACCTCGCGCACGGTGACTCTCAACATCATAAGCGACGGCGTCAGCGACTCCGGGGAGCAATTCCGCGCTATTGTCCAGCGCAGCAGCTCCGACCCGGTCTCCACCTATCTCGATCGCAGTTCCTACGTGACCATCAACGATGCCGCGGCAAGCACGAGCTATTCGCTGACGCCGGACATCTCCACGGTTGTCGAAGGCAACCAGATCACTCTCACGATCACCCGCTCCGGGGACAAACCCGCCGAGACGATCTATTTCTCGACCTTGTCCGACGGAACCGCGACGTTCGCCGAGGGAGACTATGCGACCACGTCGGGGGGACAGCCGGCAAATATAGCAATTACCTTCTCCTCTGGGACGACGTCGCGGACGGTGACGCTCAACATCCTCAACGACGGCGTGAGCGACTCCGGCGAGCAGTTCCGGGCGATCATCCAGCGGAGCAGCTCGGATCCGGTTTCGACCTATCTCGATCGCAGTTCGTACGTGACAATCAACGATGCGGCTGCCTCGGTCGACGTTGTTCGGGAAGGAACGGACACCAATTCGAGCTTGAGCATGGGAGCTTCCACGAGTGGAAAGATCGACGCTGAGCCGATCAGCGGCGACGGCGTCACCTCCGATCTACAAGGCGGCTTCATCGACAAGGATTGGTATCGCGTCACCCTGGAGCGCGGCCACGTCTACACATTCAACGCCAACTCGACGTCGGTTTCAACCGGAGCGGTTGCGATCAGCCTGTACAATGCAAACGGCAGCTCGGTCCGAAGCGTCACGGAGGGCGTATCCCCTTCATTCACTTTCGATACCACGGGTCAGTCGTCGGCAACGCAAACCTATTATTTCGCGATCAGCGCCGGTGGCCCCGAGCCGGCCTGGAGGACGGCGACTGGGAACTACACGCTTGGTTTGACCGATGGCGGCGCACCTCCACCGCCGCCAGCCGACGATTTCCGAGATGAGTTGACGGATACGACCACCCCTCTCGGATCGCTGACTCTAGGGGGTGCTATAAACGGCTATATCGGCCCCGCTGACTCCAACGACAGCTATGGCGACAAGGACGTCTTCCAAGTCGACCTGACCGCCGGCCAAATCTATGATTTCCGCCTGCGCAGCACCACCGTCAACGGTTCTTCACTACTGGCGGGCGTGTTCACAATCAGGGACGATAGTTTCAATCAGCTGGAAATAAGTGGATCGGGATCCGACGAGCACGAGATATTTACAGCCGAGCGCACTGGTATCTATTATGTCCGGGTCGGCAGTGGCGGCAATTCCAGCGACACCGGCGGCTACCGGCTGGAGGTGAACCCAGTTCAAGCCTCGCAAGTCCCGGATGATTGGGCGGACGATCCGAATGACGCCGGGGTAGCCGGTACGTTAAGCCCCGGGACCAACAGGCTGGGCACGATCGAGAGTTCTGGAGACAAGGACTATTTCACCGTCACGCTGCAAGCGGGGAAGGTTTACCATTTCTCAGTTGATGCTGAAGATCGGGCCGGTGCAGGCGCGATCGGGACAATGGCGTTATCGCTTCGGGGTCCCAACAGCTTTAATACGAGTTACTTAGGATTCGACAATGACTCGGACCGCGCTGGCTTTGACTTCCAAGTCACACAAAGTGGAGTTTATTATTTGCGCGTCGGCGCCGGGGGTAATGGCAGTGATACGGGAGGATATCGCATCAGCGTCGGTAGCGCGCGTACTCCACCGCCACCAGATCCCGCACCTATACCGACACCACCCGGATTAACTCCAGTCCAAGAATTAAACCACTTCTTGGATAATGAATGGGTTGGAGGGATCAAAGGCATTCTAACCGCTTTGGGTAAAGATGAGTTTTGGTATGGGCTAAAACTTGTTCTTCAAAAGTTCGATGTTCAGAGCTCTTTGGGCGCGGCCAATATCATCGCCGACAGAATTCATTCTATGGCTACGGTAACCGACTTTTCTGCACGCTGGCTAAATGTACTCGACGTTGCATACCATGGTGGGGATGTAGCCGAAGCCATAGTTATAGAAATGGGGGATTTTTTTGCCGGTGAGACTGTTTCCTACATCTCGAAAGGGGCGGCTCCGTTTCTGATTACCTTTGGACCATTCACTGCCGCTCTAGGAGTGGTGTTGGCAGCGGGTGGCGGGGAGTGGCTTTATGATGTTCTAGTTTCCGATCGACTTCGGCGTGGCATGGATATTGCTTGGGACGGTATTGTAGACTATACCTCTATCTATTCGACGCAAAGATCAAGTGAGCTTACTGAATCTTCTATAGTGGCTGCCGCCGATGGAGCAGATGAAGATTTGATCTTTTTCGATTCAAAATTCTACCTTGAAAGCTATACCGATGTCTCCGACGCAATTGCACAGGGTTCAGTGGGAAGTGCATACGCACATTATCTGACCATAGGCATTGACTTAGGATATCAGCCTAATTCGAGCCAAATTCTGACGCGAACCGATCTCGCTATCCAGATTGTCAATAATGACGCTGCAATCTTGGGAAACACCGCTCTCTTCACACAAGCGTTGGGACAGCTTGCTGGGGATGGCATCAGCGCGGCCGAACAATCGGTAGCAAGTGCCCTTGCAGCAACCGCTGGCGTTTCTCAGGGCGCTGTATTGGATGCAGACCTTTCTGCGCTGGCCCACCGCAAAGCCCTCGATCTTGCTGTTAATGTGACTGGCGACACAATCGCGGCCGCCGGTAACACAAACTCCGCTTGGGCCCTCCAGTGGTCCGATGGATCGGACTTCGCTCAGGCCTTCGCGGCTGATCTGGAGGCGCTGTTAGGGGCGGGAGCGCCCGACGCCTCCTATCGCCTCTTCGTAACCGCATCCTCGAGCGGCTCCGCCGCTGACGTGCTCGCGCGCTTACAAGCCCAGCAAGGCTGGAACGGCAGTGGTTTCGATACCTTCGGCATCGCGGAGTTCGGCGGCCATTGGGTGGTGATCGTGGCCGATCGCGCCGCGGGCGTGAATGCGGTCGCGCCGGGCGCCGACACGCTGACCACTGCAGCAATCTACGGCTCGGGCGAGGGCGAGTTTCTCTTCGCGGGAATGAGGGCTGGACGGCTCTTCGGGTTGGACGGAAACGACACGCTGGTGGCCGGCACCGGCGCCGATTACCTGGATGGCGGCGCGGGAGACGACATATATGCTGTCAACGGCGCACAAGATCGCGTGATTGAGGCCGTCGGGGGCGGCCGGGATGCGGTATTCGCCACGGTCAGCTATGCGCTTCCGGCGGACGCCGAGGTCGAGATTCTATCGACCTTCGCTCATGACGGCACGGCTGCAATGAACCTCACCGGCAACGCGTTCGCCCAGGAAATCTGGGGCAATGCCGGCGCCAACACCTTGGCCGGCGGCGGCGGAGCAGACTCCCTTATCGGGGGCGGCGGCAACGACATCTATATCGCAGACAGCGATGATATGGTCTTCGAGCAAATCAATGGGGGCGCGGACACAGTCTTGACCGCCGTCAGCTACGTCCTCTCCTCCAACCAGGAGATCGAGACGCTCTCGACCCAGACCCATGCCGGGACGGAGAATCTGTTCCTCACGGGCAACCAGTTCAACAACATTCTGATCGGCAATGCCGGCGACAATATCATGAATGGGGTCGGCGGCGCGGACGTCATGTACGGCCTCGCCGGCAACGACACTTATGCGATCGACGATCTCGGGGACTTGGTGGTCGACGGCTTCGGCATGGGCAACGATTTGGTCCTCACATATCTCAGCCACACGCTCTCGAACGGTAACGAAGTCGAGACGCTCTCGACCGTGTTCCACCAGGGCACGGATGCGATCAACCTTGGCGGCAATGACTATAACAACACCCTGATCGGCAATTACGGCGCCAATTACCTGAACGGCAATGGCGGCGCCGACGTCATGATCGGCCTCAACGGCAACGACATCTATGTGGTCGACAATGCCGCGGACCAGGTCGTGGAGGCCGCGGGCGGCGGCAGTGACCTGCTCTACAGCTTCGTCAGCTACGCGCTGGCGGCGGGGCAGGAGGTGGAGGCGATCTCGACCGCCG
This sequence comes from Allosphingosinicella sp., assembly GCA_035543935.1. GTDB lineage: Bacteria > Pseudomonadota > Alphaproteobacteria > Sphingomonadales > Sphingomonadaceae > Allosphingosinicella. The sequence continues at coordinate 156,513 of DATKIV010000019.1, read as the reverse complement.
TCCAGGGCGGCACCGCCGCAATCGCGCTGACCGGCAACGAGTTCTCCCAGACCATCGCCGGCAATGCCGGGGTAAATCTTCTCGACGGCAAGGGCGGCAGCGACGTGCTTTACGGCTTCGCCGGCGCCGACACGTTCGCGTTCACCACCGTTTTGGGTGCGGGCAATGTCGACGCCATCGCCGACTTCGTGGCGGGCACCGACAAGATCGGCCTCGACGACGCGATCTTCAGCGCGATCGGGGGCAGCCTGGGCGCCGGCGCCTTCGTGATCGGCAACGGCGCGGGCGATGCCGATGACCGCATCATCTACAACAGCGCCACCGGGGCGCTTTTCTACGACGCCGACGGCTCAGGCGCGGGCGCCGCGGTTCAGTTCGCGGCCCTGGCAACGGGCCTGGCGCTCACCTCTAGCGACTTCGCGATGATCTGACGCCTCAGCGCATCGAGAGCAATTTCAGCGGGGTCTCGATCAGGCTCTTCAGCGCCTGCATGAAATTGGCGGCGTCCCAGCCGTCGACCACCCGGTGGTCGCAGCTCAATGACAGGTTCATGATCTTGCGGATCTCGAGGTCGCCGTCGATCACGACCGGCATCTCCTTGACCTTGTTGACCGCGACGATCGCGACCTCGGGCCGGTTGATGACGGGGGTCGAGACGAGGCCGCCCATCGGGCCGAGGCTGGAGATGGTGATGGTCGAGCCCGACAATTCCTCTCTGGAGGCCTTGCCGGCGCGGGTGGCGTCGGCGAGGCGCTTGACCTCGGCGGCGAGGTCCCAAAGGTCGCGTCCTTCCGCGTTCCGGATCACCGCCACCGAGAGGCCGTTGTCGGTCTGGGTCGCCATGCCCATGTGGACCGCGCCCGAACGGCGGATGACATTGGCCTCGTCGTCATAGCGCGCGTTCAATTGCGGATAATCGGGCAGCGTCCGGCAGAGCGCGCTGATCAGGAAGGGCAGCATGGTGAGCTTCGGCGCCGCGCCGCGGTCGGCATTCATCATCGCGCGGGTCTGCTCCAATGCGGTGACGTCATATTCCTCGACCAGGGTGAAATGCGGGATGCGGCGCTTGGCCTCGGCCATGTTCTCGGCGATCTTGCGGCGGAGGCCGACGACCTTGATATCCTCGTCCTGCCGCTTCGCGCCGGGCCGGGATGCGGGGCTCGCGCCATTGTAGAGCAGGAAGGCGTCGAGATCGGCGTGGCGGACTCGGTCGCCCGCAAATTTGACCTGCGACAAATCGATGCCGAGATCGCGGGCGCGGGCGCGCACGGCGGGAGACGCCAGGATTTTTGGCGGATCGGGCTGCGGGTTGAAGCCGACCGTGGCGCCGGGCTGCGGCTCCCTGGCTGCGCGCCATTCGCCCTCGCGGCGGTCGGCCTCGACGGGCGCGTCTTCTTGGCGGCGCTCGCCAATGGTACGGCGCTCCTCGGCCTCGACGTCGGTGGTCGGGACGACCTCGTCCAGCGCCTCGGGCACTTCGGCCATGCCGTCCGCGATCGGCTCCTCGGCCTCGGCCTCGCCGTCGGTCTCGATCACCACCAGCACCGAGCCGATCGCGATCATGTCGCCAACCTCTCCGGCAACTTCCAGCACGGTTCCCGCAACCGGGGATTCCATTTCCACCGTCGCCTTGTCGGTCATCATGTCGGCGAGCTGCTGGTCCTCCGCGACACGTTCGCCAACCTTGACGTGCCAGGCGACGATCTCCGCCTCGGCAATGCCTTCGCCGATATCGGGCAGCTTGAATTCATAGCGCGCCATGAGCTGTTCAGTCCTCCAGCACTTTCCTGAGCGCCGGGCCCAGCCGCGCCGGCCCCGGAAAATAGGTCCATTCCATCGAATGGGGATAAGGCGTGTCGTAGCCGGTGACCCGCACCACCGGCGCCTCGAGATGATAGAAGCAGCGCTCCTGCACCAGCGCGGCGAGCTCCGCGCCGAAGCCCGCCGTGCGCGTCGCCTCGTGAAGCACGACGCAGCGGCCGGTCTTCTTCACCGACTCCTCGATCGCCGCGATGTCGACGGGGACGATGGTGCGCAAATCGATGACTTCGGCGTCGACCCCCTCCGCCTCGGCGGTCGCGATCGCGACATGGACCATGGTGCCGTAAGCGAGGATGGTGACCGCTTCGCCGGCCCGCGCCACCGCCGCCTTGCCGATCGGCACGCTATAGTGATCGTCCGGCACCTCGGCGGCCGGATGCCTGGCCCAGGGCGTGACGGGGCGCTCGTAAAAGCCGTCGAAAGGCCCGTTATAGATGCGCTTGGGCTCGAAGAAGACGACCGGATCGGGATCCTCGATCGCGGCGATCAAGAGGCCCTTGGCGTCATAGGGGTTCGAAGGGATCACGGTCTTGATCCCGGGCATGTGCGCGAAGAACGCCTCGGGCGACTGGCTGTGGGTCTGGCCGCCGAAAATGCCGCCGCCATAAGGCGAGCGGATCACCATCGGCACCGACCATTCGCCGGCGGTGCGGTAGCGGATGCGGCCGGCTTCGGAGAAGATCTGGTCGAAGCCGGGGAAGATATAATCGGCGAACTGGATCTCGGCGACCGGCTTGAGCCCGTAAAGCCCCATGCCGATCGCGGCGGCGACGATGCCGCCCTCGGCGATCGGCGCGTCGAACACGCGGCTCCTGCCATATTTCTTCTGGAGGCCCGCAGTGACCCTGAAGACGCCGCCGAAATAGCCGACATCCTCGCCGAACACGACCATGTCGGGGTCGCGCGCCATCATCACGTCATGGGCGCTGTTCAGCGCCTCGATCATGTTCATGACGCTCATTTGCGGCGCGCCTTCATCTCGGCCTCGGCCGCCGCCTGCTGCTCGGCCAGATGCCAGGGCGGCGTCTCGAACACGTCCGCGAACATCGAGGGCACGTCCTCATAATGGCCGTTGCCGAGCGTGCCCTTCTTCTCGGCCTCCTTCTGCGCGCCGCGGACCTCGGCGCCCAATTCCTCCTCGAGCGCCTTGTGCCGCTCCTCGTCCCATTCGCCCAAGCCGATCAAATGCCCTTTCAGCCGCGCGATCGGATCGCCGAGCGGCCATTTCGCGCCGGCATCCTGCGGCCGGTAGACGCTGGGATCGTCCGACGTGCTGTGCCCCTCGGTCCGGTAGGTGAAGAGCTCGATCAAAGTCGGGCCCAGGTTCGAGCGGGCCCGGTCGGCCGCCCAGCGGGTCGCGGCAAAAACGGCGAGCGCGTCATTGCCGTCGACGCGAAGGCCGGCAATGCCGTAGCCGACTGCGCGCGCGGCGAAGGTGGTGAGCTCGCCCCCGGCAATCCCCGAAAAGCTCGAAATCGCCCATTGATTATTGACGACGTTGAGGATGACCGGCGCCCGGTAGACGCCGGCGAAGGTGACCGCATTGTGGAAATCGCCCTCGGCGGTGGCGCCGTCGCCGATCCAGCCCGCCGCGATCCGGCTGTCGCCCTTGATTGCCGAGGCCATCGCCCAGCCCACGGCCTGCGGATATTGGGTCGCGAGATTGCCCGAGATCGAGAAGAAGCCCTTCGCGCGGTCCGAATACATGATGGGGAGCTGGCGCCCCTTGAGCTTGTCGCCCCGGTTCGAATAGATCTGGCACATCATCTCGGTCAGCGGATAATCGCGCGCGATCAAAAGGCCCTGCTGGCGGTAGGTGGGGAAGCACATGTCCTCGCCGTCGAGAGCGTGAGCGGCGGCCACCGCCACCGCCTCCTCGCCGAGCGACTTCATGTAGAAGCTGGTCTTGCCCTGGCGCTGGGCGCGGAACATGCGCTCGTCGAAGATGCGGACCAAAGCCATGTCGCGCAGCATCCGGCGGAGCTTGTCCGGATCGAGCCTCGGATTCCAGGGCCCGACCGCTTTGCCCTCGTCGTCGAGCACCCGTACCAGAGTGAAGCAGAGCGGATGGGTCTCGGCGGCACTGGCGGCGATGTCGGGCCGCGCGACGCTTCCCGCGGCGGGAATCGCGATCGCGCTGAAATCGACCGCATCGCCCGGGCGGGCGTCGGGCTCAGGAACGTGGATCGACAGCGCCGGCCGGTTGCGGCGCTCGGTCTTGCTGGTCATCCTCTGCCCTGTTCGTCTACGATCCGCGCAGCCGTTAATGGATTTTTCGCGGCGATGCACCCCTTGTGAAGGATCGGTCCGATGCGGCTGTCAGGTTTACTTGTCATTGCCCTCTTCGCCCTCGCGGGTTGCGCGACCATGAGAGCGCCCCCGCCGCCCGCCACCTATGTGATGCGCCATCTCAACACCCCGGCCGGCGAAAGGGATCCGGACCTGCTGCCGCAAGGCATTCGCGTCGCGGCCCGGCTCCCCGCCTGGTTCGAACGGGAGCGCGCGCGCCCCGTGGCGATCTACGTCAGCGACTATAAGCGCACCCGCCAGAGCGCCGGCCCGCTCGCCGCGCGCCTCGGCCTCCAGCTCACCCTCTACGACCCCGCCGACACGCCCGCCCTGATCGCCCGCGTCCGCGCCGAGCCCGGGCCGGTGCTGATCGTCGGCCACAGCAACACCGTGCCGGATATCGTCGCGGCCCTGGGCGGCACCCGGCCCGCGCCGCTCGTCCATGAGGATTTCGGGGATATCTGGCGGGTGCGCCCCGGCGGCGCCACCGAGCGGATGCGGATCGAGGCGCAATGAGCCGATGGCGATCAAGACATCCCGCCTCATGTTGCGCCGCGCCCGCATCGAGGACCTGCCGCGCTTCCACGCGATCATGAGCGATCCGCGCGCGATGCGTTACTGGTCCTCGCTGCCGCACGAAACGATGGAGCGGACCCGCGAATGGCTGCAATCGATGATCGACGCGCCGGCCGACGCGAGCGACGATTATGTCATCGAGCATGAGGGGCAAGTGATCGGCAAGGCCGGCTGCTGGCGTCTGCCGGAAATCGGCTTCATCCTCGATCCGGACTGCTGGGGCAAAGGCCTGGCGCGCGAGGCGATGGAGGCGGTGATCGGGCATATTTTCGCGACCCGTCCGGTCGAAACCCTCATCGCCGACGTCGATCCACGCAACCAGGCCTCGCTCGGCCTCCTGAAGCGCCTCGGCTTCCGCGAGACGAGCCGGGCGAAGGGGACCTGGACGATCGGCGAGGAGGTCTGCGACAGCGTCTATCTGGCGCTGGCGAGGTCTTAGCCCCGAAACTCGTCATTGCGAGTTAGCGACTGTCCAGCTTTCCCATTTTCGTGAATTCTGCCTTGACTCTTACTTAAAAACGAACATTCTTTTCCTTCGCCTTTATTGGGGAGGTCGAAATGATAATCGCCACCGCGCGCAATGTCTGAGTGCCGTCACGCTGCTGGGCTTGGCGGCCCCGGCACAGGCCCGCTTCCTGCAGGCCGATCCCGTCGGCTATCAGGATCAGTTCAATCTCTATGTCTATGTGGGGAACGACCCGGTCAATCGCGCCGATCCGACCGGCATGACCTGCACGCCGGTTGGCACGCAACGTGGCGGTGCGCCTGAATTTAGCTGTCGCATTGATTTTGTGAGCGAGCGCAAGAATGGGGAATGGGTGAGACGAGCGCCGACCGAGGCCGAGCAAAACGGCAGGTTCCGCACCTTCAACTCTCGCTACACGGGTGCGGTCAACACGCTCGCCCGGATGGACCCGGAGCGGGCCGCGAGGGTGTCGGATCTCCAGGGCAATCGCGGCGGATTCACGATCACGGCCGGGGAGGCGAGGCAAAGCCTCGCCGAAAAGACTTTCGTTTTCATAGAGCGCGGTACCAACAATGCGAATACCGTTATGGCGGCGCCAGGTCTTTATAATGAACGGACCGGCGCCATTGATCGTAACGAAGTGGCCGTCACCAACAGGACATTGAGCATCAGCATGAGGCAGATCGTCCACGAAGGTGGCATGCACGGATCGCGGGCGGAGTGGACAGGCGGCTTGCAGAACGACCGCTATCCCTTGGGAAATATCGAGCATCAGCGGGAATATGACAGACCGGCTTGCATCTTGTTAGGAGAGACCAATTGCTGATCCTGAGGCTTGCCGCGATCCTCGCGTTGATCTCGGGGCCTTGTGCCTCGGCGCAGCAATCCGCTGCCCCTACGGCCAGGCTCGAACCGGCGCACGACATAAGATATGTCAGCACCGACCTCGGTCATGTGCTGGTATTCACGCGAGCCGGCGCCCGTTTTGGAGACTTTCTCGCTTTGTCTCCAGGGATTTGGCCGACCAACCCCGTCGAAATAGTGCCGGCGGGCGAGGGAGTGCAATGCATTACGATAGGCCCGCCCGAGAACTCGAACTCGGTGCAGATCGCGATCAAGCGGCCGCTGCGGGTCGGCGACCGCTACAGCTGCCTCCGCGAGTCCTTCCGGGTGATCCGTTGCTTCGAAGATTGCCGTGCCGCGATGGTGGAGACGCAGTCGCCTGGGAGTGGAAACAACCCTCGGCACGATCCCTTGAAGTCATACATGTACGTCGACAGCTGCCGCGGGCTGCTGGCCTATAGCGTCGTTCGCGACATGACCGACGCCATACCGCTCAGCGCCATGTGGCTGCGCGGCGATGTCGGAATCCTTGCCGACCCGCGCTCCCCCCCCTGCGATTCGCTGACGGAGGAGCGGGATTGAGAAAGCTTGGCCAAAGAGTTGGGGCCGTCATCGCGCTGACCATGGCCGCTTACGCCGCCGCCCAGCCGCCGACGACACCCTTGTCCACGTTCGAGCCGGCCCAGGACATTCGCTACATCAGTACCGATCTTGGCAGCGTGCTGGTCTTTTCAAGACAGGGCACCCGTTTTGGCGATCTTAACGCGCTCTACCCCGGGCTGTGGCCCTCGCACCGGGCTGAGCTGATCGAATCTGAAGACGGAGTGCGATGCGTCCTGATCGGACCACGCGAAAGCGCGGTCGAGCTGGCGATCAGGCGGCCGATTCGTACTGGCGATCGCTATCGGTGCCTCAGGAGCAGCTTCCGCGTGGCCCGCTGCTTCAACGACTGCCGGGCGGCGATAGTCGAAGTCGAGGCGCCGGCTAGCGGGAATGATTCCACCCGAGGCCCTCTCAAACACTTTATGTATGTGGACCGTTGCCTGGGAATGCTCGCCTACAGCGTCGTCGGCGACATGGAGCAGGGGTTGCCGCTGGGCGCGATGTGGCTTCGCGGCCGCGTCGGCGTACTGGCGGACCCGCGCCAACCCGGCTGTGAGGGGGCGGATTCATGAGGAGACGCGAGGGCGAATTCTATTAACCTCTCCACGGCTCTCGCTCTGTATTGCCGTTGGGCGCTACAAGATAATCATGGGATTGAATATATAACAGCTGGAAGCGTTTTCTGGAGATGGCGCGGCTCATTATATTCTTGATGACGGTCATGTGTTGGCACGCCGATGTTTTTGCTCACGTGAGCACCAACCCGCCGATGTGGCCCGTCAGGTGCTTTCTCCGCCTGATGATCGCCTCGACTTTGCGAATGCAAAACTGGCCTTCGATCACATCGTCGATCCGTCGATAAATGCCGACGCCACCCTTGCTCAAATCGGGCGCCTGGCCGCTGAGGCGACAGCACTGGCGGGGCCTCATGCGACTGACGCTGCGAAGCTGGCTGCGCTGCGGCGCGTGATTTATGAAGGCGGCGCCTGGAATGACAACCGGCCGCTCAGCTATGATCAAACCGATCCGCTCGGCCAGAACGTCCGCAACAAACTGATATCGACGTATCTCGCAACCCGGCGCGGCAATTGCGTGTCGATGCCGATGCTCTTCCTGCTCGTCGGCGAGCGGATGGGCTTAAACCTATCGCTCGCGACTGCCCCGCTGCATGTGTTCGTCCGCTACATCGATCCGCTCGGGCGCGAGATGAACCTCGAGGCGACCAGCGGCGGGCATCCGGCACGGACGATTCGGTATCGCCAGCAAATGCCAATGTCCGATCGGGCCGTAGAGAGCGGCCTTTATCTGCGGACGCTGACACGGCGCGAGGTCGTCGCTCTGATGGCGACGACGGTCGTGGAGTTTTTAATCTCCGAGCGCCGCTTTCAAGAAGCGATCGAGGTCGGCGAAATCATCCTTCGACATGCTCCGCGTGACGGCCACGATGGTTTCTGTCGGCACCGCCTATGGGCAGCTGATGAACACCGAATTCGTCGGACCTTATCCAATTCCCGCCCTGATTCCGCCAGCGCTGCGGATGCGTTACGCGATGCTGGCGCAGCGCAACCGGCAGATGTTTCAGACGGCAGAGGCGCTCGGCTGGGAGCCTCCTCGTGAGCCGCAAACGATGAGCAGTCAGACCAGTTCGCCCTGAGCCCGTCGAAGGCTTCCCTAGAGATCGACGCACGCCGCGATCGCTTCGAGCTTGCGGACGCGTTCCTTCAGATCGGCGACCTCGATCATGTCGCCGGCGGGGCTGCGCGGCTCCGCGCCTCGGGCGGGCCCGGCCAGCTCCATCTTCCGGACCTCGAGCCAGCCCTGCCAGCCGCGCAGGGCCGCGAAGGTAAAGATGCCGAGGCCGGAGAGGGCCGCGCCCGCCACCGTCATCGTCGTCATCGGATCGTTCATCTCTTCCTCCCTCGGCGGATGACGCCGTTTTATCGTCTCTAGCGAAGCTCTTCGATCTCGCGGGCGAGGCGGCTGTTATTGCTGTCCGCGCTCGCGACATAGGTTTCGACCTCCTGCATGCGCCGGTCGATGTCGCGCATCCGCTCGCGCGTCTCCTCGCGGTTCGCCTCGCGGGACGGGACGCGGGCCGGCGTGCGGCGGGAATGGCGCTGCTTCTGCCCGACGATGGCGAGCACGCCATAAGCGAGCAGGGCCAGCCACAAGGTGCCGACAAAAGCCGCGATCACGAAGCCGATCCTGACGATCGTCGGATCGACCTCGAGATGGTCGCCGATCCCGGCGCAGACGCCGGCGATCTTGCCATTGGCTTTGTCGACCTGGAATCTCCTGCCCCGCAAATTCATTTCGTCCTCCCTAGGTCCCGGTCCTGCCCGGGCATTCCAAAATCGGTTTTCATCCTGTTGCCGCCCAGGGCGGCAAGGGCGCGCTCGACCAAGGCGAGCCGGTCCTCGAGCCCGCCCGAGCTGCGCCACAGCCGCTCGGCTTCGGCCCAGTCGAGATCCAGCGCGTTCATGCCGCCAGCCTCCGCTCCATCTTTTCCTTCATCGCCGCCAGCTCCGCGTCGACGCGCTCGGCGACCTTCAATTCCTGGATCTCGTCCTCGAGGCTGCGCGGCGCGGCGAGCAGCAGCGCGTCGGCCTGGCCCTCGGCGAGGTCGGCCTCGCGCTCGAGCGTCTCGAAATTGGCGAAGGCCTCCTCGGTTCGGCTGCCCGCATAAAGCTCGCGCAGCCGCAGCTGGTTCTGGGCGCTCTCGAAGCGGGTCGCGGCCGCATTCTGGCGGACGCGCGCCTCGCGCAACTTGGCTTGGAGCTTGAAGATGTCGCCTTCGAAGGCGCGAAGCCCCTCGCCGATCGCGGCGATCTCCTCCTCGATCTCGGCGGCGAGGCCGGCCAGCTTCTCCTTCTCGATCAGCGCCAGGCGGGCGAGATCGTCGCGGCCCTTGGAGAGCGCCAGCGCCGCGCGCTCGGTCCAGCTCTCCTGCGAGGCGGCGAGCTCGCTCACCTGGCGTCTCTTCTCCTTCTGGTCGGCGATGCCGCGGGCCGCCGACGCGCGCACCTCGACCAACGTTTCCTCCATTTCCATGATGATCACGCGGATCGTCTTGGCGGGGTCGTCCGACCTGTTGACCAGGTCGATGACGTTGGCGGCGATGATGTCGCGGGTGCGGGAGAAGATGCTCATCTGCGGGTTCCGAACTGGGGCGTGCTGAGGGATAAGGCGGCGGCCGGCGAGGGACTAAGGGGGAAGAGCCCTTCTGCCGGCCGCGCGCCGGGCGGTCAGGCCTGGGCCTGAACCTGGCTGGTCGAGGTCGCGGTGGTGGCGGCGGGGTTGCCGACGGCGGCGACGACGAACAAAGTGGAGATGAAGACGGCGCCGATGCTGGCGGTGACGGTCTTGCGGATGTTGGTGAAGTTGATCATGTTTTTGCTCCTTGAACCTTCGTGAAACTGATGCCCACAAGGTTAGCAGGAGCCGTGCCAACTCGAATTTTCGGCGGAAATCCGCCGTTTTTTTATTTGAAGACGGCTGCCGGGGTCGTCAGACCATCGCCGCTAGTTGGGAATTTGCGCCAATGTTTGGGCAGGCGCCGCCTGGAAATCCGAACGGCGGCGGCGCTGGCGATTGTCCTTGCGGGTGAATTCGAGCAAGCGCGCCCCCGCCATGAAAACCGCGCAGGTGCAGGCCGCGAACAGCATCCAGCCGCCGAAGCCGGGATAGGTATGCGTATAATGGAGCCCGCGCTCGATCGCGCCGACGCCGAGCGCGTAGATCACCGCCAGCGCCTCGAAACGATTCTTGATGATGAACAGGCGACCGAATTTTTTCCACATATGGATGCAAAGGCAAGATGCGGGCCAATGGCGGAAAAGCGCGGGTCGCGACGGTTAACCGGTAAGGATTTGTAAACCATCCCGACAGGACGGCCGCCTGTGGTCACGTCCTCCCCTCTTCGTCATGCCGGACTTGATCCGGCATCCATCTTCTTTCCGTCCCTGCGACAAGAAGGTGGACCCCGGATCAAGTCCGGGGTGACCTATGTGGTCGCGGGCAATCGGTCTCAGTCGGTCACCTCCATGCTGAAGCCCCCGCCCGCGACCAGCGTCACGGTGCATGAGCGCCAGCTCTTGCCGTCCGGCCCGGCCATCGCCTGGCGGACCTCGTCCAGCGCGGCCGCGATGCCCCGACGGGCATCCACCGCCAGCGCCGGCGTGACCTGGCTGCCATCGGCCAAAGTACAGGCGACGTCGAACCGGTCCTCGCCTGGCGCCGCGTCCAGCCGTGCCTCCCTGAAGCCCGGCGGACAGGTTCCGGCGATCGCCCGGCCGAGCTGCAGATAGAGGTGATTCATGTTGGTCTCCCGGGTTCAGTCTTCGGCGTCGAGCGCCAGCAAAGCGAAGGTCGCCAGCCAATGCTCGCCCATATAATCGCCGGCGACGTGCGGCAGGCTGGCGTCGAGATGGGCGTCGGCGGTGTCGCGGGCCAGCGCGGCGAGCGCGGGGTCGAGCGCGCCGGCAAGGCCGCGCCAGCACCAGGCCCGGCTGAGGTTCACCCCGTCGAGATGGGCGATCTTGGGGTCCGCGCGGTCGGAGACGAAGGCGGGCGCGAACAGGCTGCGGGGCTCGCCCGCGGCGAGATCGGGCAGGAAGCCGTCGAACCAGCGGGAAAAGTCGCCCGGCGCCAGCACGCGGCGCATCAGCAGGGCCTCGGTCAGCGCGGGGGAGAGGAAGTCGTCGCCGGCCGGCTCCCAGCCCGGGCAGGCCCGGTCCCCGCCATAATAAGAATGCGCGCGCGCGCCGGTCAGCGTCGCCAGCGCGGCATCATTCTCCTCGGCCCATTCGCGCGCGAGGATCATCGCGAAGGCGGTATTGGGATGGGTGCCGGTGCGGATCGGGTAGGTGAGCTTGGGCAGATAGGTGTTGAACCGCTCGGCGAAAGCGCGCGCCAGCGGCGCCAGCGCCTTGGCCCAGCCGGCCTCGTGCCGCCGCGCCTCGCGGTGGAGCGCGAGCAGCCAGGCCCAGCCATAAGGCCGCTCGAAGCCGCCGGTATAAGCGCGGTCGAGATAGGCGAGCTCGCCCGCGACCTTCTCTTCGGTGACCACCTCGTCGAGCAATGTCCGGATCCGGACGGCCGCCGCCATGTCCGGGTGGAGCCGCAGCAGGCGCATCAACAGCCAATAGCCGTGGACGCAGCTGTGCCAGTCGAAGCTGCCGAAGAAGATGGGATGGAGCGCGCGCGGGCCGAGCACGTCCTCCGGCCCGTCCATCACATGGTCGAGCTTGTGCGGATATTCGCGCGTGACGTGGCCCAGCGCGATTTCGGCGAAGCGGTTCGCGGTTTCGGCGGTGAGGTGGTGCTTCATTCCTACTCCGTCACCCTGAACTTGTTTCAGGGTCCAGTTCTCCGCCTCCTCGCGGCTCGCCGCTGGATGCTGAACCAAGTTCAGCATGACGAAACAAGTCAAAAGGCCAGGAAATAGATCAACAGGACGTTGGCCAGCAGCAACGGCAAGGCCGTGCCGATCTGCGCCTTGATCACCGCATTCTGGTCGCGAAGCTCGAGCAGGCGCACCGGCACGATGTTGAAGTTCGCGGCCATCGGCGTCATCAAGGTCCCGCAAAAGCCGGCCAGCATGCCGATCGCGCCGATCACCGCCGGATTGCCGTGATAGGAGTTGATCAAGACCGGCACGCCGATCGCCGCGACCATGACCGGAAAGGCGGCGAAGGCGTTGCCGGTGATCATCGTGAACGCCGCCATGCCGACCGCATAGACGACGACCGCGATGAAGAGGCTGCCGTCGGGGATGATCTGGCCGAAGATGCCGCCGAGGATATTGCCGACCCCGGCGAGCAGGAAGACCGCGCCGAGCGCCGCCAGCATCTGCGGCAGCACCACCGCCCAGCCGATCGCGTCCATCAGCCGCCGGCCCTCGTTCAACGGCGCCAGCACCGGCGGCCGGCGCCAGATTATGATGACGAGCAAGGCGAGCACGGCGCCGAGCCCGAGCAGGATCGGCGTCACCCAGGCCGCCTCGAACAGCCCGGCCTGGCCGAGCGGCGTGAATTTGTAGGCGAGCGTGCCGACGAAGACCGTCGCCGGGATGACCAAGGCCGGCAGGAACAATTTGTTGCCGAACACGCCGGCAAAGGCCTCGCGTTCGACCGTGGAGGTGGTCGGCGGGTCGCCGCGGCCGAGCAGGCCGAAGCCGGCGACACCGGCAATGGCCAGCGCCAAGAGGCCGTTATTGCGGTCGCCGAGGAGATGGCCGGCAAGGAAGCTGGTCGCGAGCAAGGCGTAGAAGAGAAAGTTGCCGAGGCGCTTCTTGTTGGCGCGATCGAACAGGCTGAGCAAGGCGAAGCCGACGAACATCGCCCCGCCGAGATCGTAGAGGTGCTGGAGCGTGATCATTTCGCGCTCCTCCTTAAGGAGCGGTCGAGCCAGACCAGGCGCGAGGCGTGGATCAGGAAGGCGAGGATCGCGGTCGGGATCGCCCAGAGCGAGAGCTCCAGCGGATCGAGATTGATTCCGTGGGTGGCGAGATTGCCCTTGATCAGCAGGATCGAGGCGATGGCGATGAAGATGTCCTCGCCGAAGAACAGGCCGACATTGTCGGTCGCCGCGGCATAGGCCTTGACCTTGTCGCGCGTCTCCTCGTCGATCGTTCCATGCTCGCGCTCGGCCGCCGCCTCCGCCATCGGCGCGACCAAAGGCCGCACCGTCTGCGGGTGGCCGGCGACCGAGGTCAGGCCGATCGCGGCGGCCGCCTGGCGAATCGCCAGATAGACGATGAGCAGCCGTCCGACGGTGGCCTGGCGCAATTTGAGGATCACCGCGCGGGCGCGCTGCTGCAGGCCGTAGCGTTCGAGCAGGCCGATCGCCGGCAGCACGACATAGACGACGGTGATGAAGCGATTGTCGTTGAAGGCCTTGCCGAGCGCGTCGAGCACCAATGTGAACTGGAGCTTGGCGGCAAGCCCGGTGGCAAGCGCCGCCGCCGTCACCACGAGCAACGGATTGATGCGCAGCAGGAAGCCGACGACGATGATCGCGATGCCGATCAGCGGGAGATATTCACTCACGCGCCATATCCTCCCCCGCCCGGCGTCTCGATGACGAACGCGTCGCCGATGCCCATGTCCGCCGCCGCGGTCGCCGACAAGAGTTCTTCGGTCCCGTCCGCCCGCACCACCCGGTTTACCCCCGCTTTCGCATTCCCGCCGCCCTCGATCCCCCGCGGCGCCACGCGCCGCCGGTTGGAGAGGATGCTGGCCTGCATCGGCTCGAGGAAGCGGATTCGGCGCACCGCGCCATCGCCGCCCCGGTGCGCGCCGTCCCCACCCGAGCCGCGCCGGATCGCGAAACGTTCGAGGATCACCGGAAAGCGCGTCTCCAATATCTCGGGGTCGGTGAGGCGGGAGTTGGTCATGTGGGTCTGGACCGCGCTCGCTCCATCGAAGGCGGGACCGGCCCCGGCGCCGCCCGCGATCGTCTCATAATATTGATAAGACGCATTTCCGAACGTGAAATTGTTCATCGTCCCCTGGCTCGGCGCGAGCGCGCCCATCGCGGCGAACAGGCAGTCGGTGATCACCTGGCTGGTCTCGACATTGCCCGCCACGACCGCGGCCGGATAGAGCGGGTTGAGCATCGAGCCTTCGGGCACTTTGAGCGTGATCGGCCGCATGCAGCCGTCGTTCAGTGGAATCGGATCGTCGACCAGGGTGCGGAAGACGTAGAGCGTCGCCGCCCGGCAGATCGAATGAGGCGCGTTGAAATTGTCGTCCTGCTGCGCGCTGGTGCCGGCGAAGTCGACGACCGCCGTGCGCGCCTCGCGGTCGACCGTCACCGAGACGGAGACATGGGCTCCATTGTCCATCTCATAGGTGAAGGCGCCGTCCCTGAGCCTGCCGATCAGCCGCCGTACCGCCTCCTCGGCATAGGCCATGACATGACCCATATAAGCATCGATCGCGTCGCGCCCGTATTCGCCCGAGACGCGCCGAAGCTCGTTCGCCCCGCGCGCGCAGGCGGCGACCTGGGCCTTGAGGTCGGCAATGTTGCGGTCCGGGTTGCGCGCCGGCCAGTCGCCCACGCCGAGCAAGGCGCGCATCTCCGCCTCGAGGAAGCGGCCCGCGTCGACCAGCAGGACATTGTCGATCAGCACGCCTTCGTCGTGGACCGAGCGGCTGTCGGGCGGCATCGATCCCGGGGCGATGCCGCCGATATCCGCATGGTGGCCGCGCGCCGCGACGAACCAGGCCGGCCCAACCTCGACCGGCGCGTCGCCGTCACCGGCGAAGACCGGCATGATCACGGTGATGTCGGGCAGATGGGTGCCGCCGCGATAGGGGGCGTTGAGCACATAGACGTCGCCCGACTTCATGCCGCGGCCGTCGCGCCTCTCGCCCCGCGCCGCGATGACGGTCCGGATCGAATCCCCCATCGAGCCGAGATGGACGGGGATATGCGGCGCATTGGCGACGAGATCGCCGGCGCCATCGAAGAGCGCGCAGGAGAAATCGAGCCTTTCCTTGATGTTGACCGACGAGGCGGTGTTCTGCAGCGCCACGCCCATCTCCTCGGCGATCGCCATGAACAGGTTCGCCATGACCTCGAGCATGACCGGATCGACCTCCGCGCCCGCGGCGGCGGCGGCGCGGGGGGTGGAGCGGGTCAGGATGAGATTGCCGAGCGGGTCCACCTGCGCCTGCCAGCCGGGCTCGACCACGGTGGTGGCGGAGGGGTCGATGATGAGGGCGGGACCGGGGATGGTATCGCCGGGGGAAAGCGCGGCACGGTCGTGAAGATCCTCCCCGGAACGGGGAGGGGGACCGTTCGCCGCAGGCGAATGGTGGAGGGGTCGGGGCGGTGGAGACGCCGCCGACCCCTCCACCGGCTTCGCCGGTCCCCCTCCCCGTTCGGGGGAGGATCTCGCCTCGACGATCGCCGTCTCCACCACCACCGCCGTCTCCGGCGCGGTGAAGCCGAAGCGGAGCTTGTGCGCGGCCTCGAAATCCTCGCGCATATGATCGGAGACCGCCACCTCCAGGCTCGAATCGCTGCCGTCGTAGCGCAACGCCGCCCGCCGCAGGATCTCCGGACCCTCGATCCCCTGCCCCGCCAGCCCGGCGCGGGCTTCGGCTTCGAGCTCCCGGAGCACCGCCTCCAGATCGCTCCCCGCGACCGAGCGCTGGCGCAATTCGACCATGTCGGCCAGCCCCATGCCGTAGGCGCTGAGCACGCCGGCCAAAGGATGGATCATCACCGTGCCGATGCCGAGCGCGTCCGCGACCAGGCAGGCATGCTGACCGCCGGCCCCGCCGAAGCATTGCAGCGTGTAGCGCGTCACGTCGAGGCCGCGCGCGATCGAGATCTGCTTGATCGCATTGGCCATATTGTCGACCGCGATGCGGATGAAGCCCTCGGCCACCTCGACCACGCTCTTGCCCGCTTGATCGGCGATCTCCCGGCAGCGGGCGAAGCTCGCCTCGGCGTCGATGGCCTCGTCGCCCTGCGACCCGAAGACGCGCGGGAAACGGTCCGGCCGGATCTTGCCGAGCACGACGTTGCAGTCGGTGACGGTCAGCGGACCGCCGCGCCGGTAGCAGGCCGGGCCAGGCACCGCGCCGGCGCTGTCCGGACCGACCCGGAAGCGCTGCCCGTCAAAAGCGCAGACCGAGCCGCCGCCGGCCGCCACGGTGTGGATTTCCAGCATCGGCGCGCGCACGCGTACCCCGGCGACGGCGCGCTCGCTGGTCCGCTCGTAGCTGCCGGCGAAATGCGAGACGTCGGTCGAGGTGCCGCCCATGTCGAAGCCGATGACATGATCGAAGCCCGCCTCCGCCGCCGTCCGCGCCATGCCGACGATGCCGCCGGCGGGGCCGGAGAGGATCGCGTCCTTGCCGCGGAAGCGGCCGGCGTCGGTGAGGCCCCCATTCGACTGCATGAAGAAGAGGCGGTGACATTCTGGACCCCTACTCCCGTTCGTCCCGAGCGAAGTCGAGGGGCGTTCTGACTCGGTGCCGCGCCCCTCGACTTCGCTCGGGACGAACGAGGCTTGGGCAAGGCCCGAAACCACTTTGTCGACATAAAGCCTGAGCACCGGCGACAGATAGGCGTCGACCACCGCCGTATCGCCCCGCCCGATCAGCTTGATCAGCGGCTCGACCTCGTGACTCGCCGAGATCTGGGTGAAGCCGATCTCGCGCGCCATAATGGCGAGGGCGGCCTCGTGCGCGGCCCAGCGCCAGCCGTGCATCAGCACGATGGCGAGCGCGCGATAGCCCTGGTCGAAGGCGGCCTGGAGCCCGGCCCGTGCCGCTTCATGATCGAGCGGACGCAGTACCTCGCCCGCTGCCGTCACCCGCTCGTCGATCTCGACCACGATTCCGTAGAGCGGCTCGGGTAGGACGATATGGCGAGCGAAGATGTCGGGCCGCGCCTGGTAGCCGATCCTGAGCGCGTCGCCGAGCCCGGCGGTGATCGCAAGCGCCACCTTCTCGCCCTTGCGCTCGAGCAGGGCGTTGGTGGCGACGGTCGTCCCCATCTTGACCGCGCCGATGTCGGTTGAAAGGTCCTCGGCCCCCGCCTCGGCGAGGATCGCGGCGATGCCCGCCACCGCCGCATCGTCATAATATCCGGGATTGTCGGAGAGCAATTTGCGGACGATCGTCGCGCCGTCGGGGGCACGGGCGACGATGTCGGTGAAGGTGCCGCCGCGGTCGATCGAGAAGGTCCAGGCGGCGCTCATATTCCGGGCGGTAGCATCGGCGGCGGAGACGGAAAAGCGCGGCGAGCGGAACCGACGCGCGCGACATGGCTTGGAGCGGCATGGCAGCCGCTTCTCCAGCAGAGCCCGGCAAGAAGAAGCGGCGCAAGGGCCGCGCCCGCACCCCGCTGCGGCAATGGCGGAACATCGCGATCGACACCTGGAACGACGCGACGGCGGACAATCTGTCGCTGGTCGCCGCCGGCGTCGCCTTCTACACCTTCCTCGCGCTGGTGCCTTTGCTCACCGCGCTGGTGCTGAGCTACGGCCTGTTCGCCGATCCGGCCACGGTCGTCGATCATATGCATGCGCTGACCGCGCTCCTTCCCGGCGATGCGGGCGGGATCGTCGCCGATCAGCTGCGCGGCATGACCGAGGCCGGCGGCGCCAAGACCGGCTTCGCCCTCATCCTCGCGCTCGCCATCGCCGTCTACGGCGCGAGCAAGGCGGCGGGCGCGATCATGACCGCGCTCAACATCGTCTACGAGGTCTCCGAATGCCGCGGCACCGTCGGGCAGCTCCTGGTCGCCTTGCTGATGACGGCGGGCGCGGTGGCCGTGCTCGTCCTCGCCATCGCCACCATCTCCGCCTTGACCTTCCTCGGCGCCTTGCTGCCCGGTCTCGGCGGGACGACGGAATGGCTGATGAAGGGGCTGTTCCTGATCGGCGCGGGCATCATGGTCATGCTGCTGCTCGCCCTTGTCTATCGCTACGTCCCGTGCCGGCCCAATGCGCCATGGCGATGGATCACGCCGGGATCGGTGCTCGCGACTCTGGTCTGGCTGGCGGCGACCGCCGCGTTCGGCGTCTACGTCGCCAATTTCGGCGATTATAACGCGACCTACGGCTCGCTGGGCGCGGTGATCGCCTTCCTGACCTGGCTCTACCTCACCGCCTATATCCTCCTGCTCGGCGCCGAGCTGAATTCGATCATGGACGTGGACCTGCGGCTGAAGCGGCGCCGGCGAAAGGCGGCTTGACCTCGGCATCGGCGCGGGGCAGCGCTCGGCCATGGACGACAAAGACCCCCCTAAGGACGACTCGCTCGGCAAGCCGCCGCCGCCCGACGACGATTGGCTCGAGGCGGGCGAGGACGAGCCGCTCGCGGACGAGCCCGCCGACGACGCGCCGTTCACCACCGCCGATTTCCACAATATCGCCCAGAAGCAGATCTTGAACGCGGTCTTCGCGATCCTGTCCGAGACCAAGATGAGCTGGGAGCTCGTCGCCCCCTTCTTCGAGGCGGCGCGCGAGGTCTGCATCGGCGACATCGAGGAGAATGCGCAGATCCGCCTGCACAGCCTCGCGCTCGAGGGCGAGGCCTGGGTGGAGGCCGAGGAGGCCTATATCGGCATTTCGGTCAGCGACCGCGAGACTGGCGACGAATGGCTGTCCGACACGCGCTGGCTCTCGCAGATCGCCATCGCCGAGGAGGATCCCGAGCAGGTCCGCGCCATCGTCAGCGCGCTCGAGCGCACGGTCGCCAAGCTCAATGCCTGGCTCGCCGACAAGCCGGCTGGCGCGGGCCCCTGAAAAGGGGACACGTACTTTTTCGCGAAAAAGTACGTGTCCCCATTCGGCGACTAGATCCCGACCGTCTCGTCGGCGGGCGTTTCGCCCATATCGGCGTCGACCATGCCGTCGCCGGCCATCGCCATGTCGGCGCCGGCGCCCTCGACCGGCTCATAGGGGCCGCCCATCGCGGTCGCCGTGCCGTCGGCGAGGCCGCCGGTCGGCAGGGTCCAGCTCGCCAGCGCGACGCGGACCCCGGGCTCGTAGAGCTGGATGCAGCTGTCGTCGCCCGGACCCGGGCGGCAGGCCGGATAGTTTTGCGCGGCCGGGCGCGGCGTCATGTCGGCCGCGGCCAGGGCCTCGGGCGCGGGGGCGACGTCGGCCGCGGCCGCCATCTCGGGCGCCGGGGCGGTGTCGAGCGGCTCCTCGGGGCCGCCAATGCCGGTCAGGCTCGCCTCTTCGGCGTCGGGATCGACGGCCAGGTCGAGGTCGGGATCGCCGGCCTTGGTATCGGCGGGCTCCCAGCTCACGGCCGAAGCCGGCTGGACCACCGGCGAGTCGCTCGTCCAGACGAGGGGATCGGCAGCAGGCGCGCTTTCGGCCGGGGAGACGATGAGCGGATCCTTGGCGACCGCGGGCGCCGCGGCCGGCTCGGTTGACGGCGCGAAGGCCAGAGCGGAGGTGCTGAACAGCAGGGCGGCCGCGGCGAGAGTCAGGGATTTCATGGTGAGCTCCGTGCATTTTGCCGACCGCGCGAGCCGCGCCGCCGGGCGAGAACCCCCTCGCCGCACCTTGAACTTGCCGCACCAACGGCTCGGCCCGGCCTTTTCTCCAGCGCCGCGCTCGGTCCGTCAGAAGGAGCCGTCGATCCGCCGCACATAGCCGCCCGGCCCGGGGGCGAAGCCGGCGGCGGTGAGCCGTTCGATGGCGGCCGGATCGGTCGGGCGCACGACGAGGTCGGCGCGCCAGCGCCCGCTTGCCGAAATGCGGATATTGACCTGCTCGAGGCCCGACTGGCCGATCAGCGGCAGCAGCAAGGCGCCCTCGGCGCAACGGACGTTGCCGCGCAGGCCCGAGGGCAGCATGATCCCGCCGACGTCGCCGGCAAGGCCGGCACGGACCTCGCCCTCGGCGCTTTCGCACATGTCATTGTCGAAATGGACGGTGACGTCATCAAGGTCGAGCGTGGCCACGGGCAGCGGCGCGAACAGGGCGCCGGTGCGCAATTGTCCGTCGAGGTCGTCGAGCCCGAAGCTGTGGCGGGTGACGGTGATCGCGCCGCTGAAGCGGCCGCCCGAGGCCTCGTCGCGGCTCAGCGACAGCCGCGCCCGCCCGAGGAAGAGCGGCAGGACGTTGAGCCGGGCATCGACATCGCCGAGCGCGACCGGCCCGAATTGCGCTTCCCGCAATTTGCCGAGCCAGAGGCTGCCCTCGGCCTCTCGCGCGGCGAGGCCGCGGCCGCCAAGGTCGAACCAGCCGATCGCGACGCGCAACGGCAGCAGCACGATGAGCGCCACCGCCAGCGCGGCGAGGAAGAAGACGGTGCGGCGCAAGGGCAGACGCAGCCGCATCAGCGTACCCGCGCCCGCAAGGCGATTTCGGCGGCGAGCGTGCGGTCGCTGTTCGCCCGGGCGCGTAGCCGCTCGACGACGAGGCCGCTCTGCTCGAGCCGCACGATCCAGGCGAACAAAGCCTGCGGCCGGGCGGCGTCGATGGCGACGCTCGCCCGCGTCGGGCCCTGGCCGGCGATGCGGGCGGCGGGGAAGCCCGCTTCGCCGGCGGTGCGGCCGATCAGGCTGTCGACCGGCAAAGCGGGCGGCGCCGCGCGCGGGCCGGCGTTCCGGCCCAGGCGCGCGCGCGCCTCGCCGAGCGCGACCGTGGCGGCGGCGTGACGGGTCTTGGCGGCATCGAGCGCGTCCGACAGCGGCCGCACCACCATCAGCCAGCCGAGCACGATCACCGCCAGCGCCAGCATGACGAGGATCAGCCGCCGCTCGCGTGAGGTCCGCTCGGCCCACCAGATGCTCATGCCGGCCTCAGCAGCAATTCGGCGGCGGTGCGGACGCCGCCGCCGGCCTGGGGCGCTCCGTCCTGGACGACGAGGCCGCTGGCCTCGATCCGCTGGCGCAGCGCCGCCAGGGTCGCCGGGCTGTCGACGGTGACGATCGCCGACATCAGCCCGTCGGGCCGATAGTCGATCCGCGCCAGCTCGACATTGGGCGTTGCCCTTATCGCCTCGAACAGGATCGCGGCGAGCGGCGTGAAGCCCGGCCGGGCGTCGGCGCCGGCCGGGGCGCGCGCGGCCAGCGCCGCCGCCTCGTCCTCGATCCGGCTGGCGGCGGCGGAATAAGCGACGATGCGGGCGAGCTGGACGGTCAGCGACAAAGCGGCGAGCGCAAGCGCCAGCCAGGCGACGCGGCGCAGGCTCGATCCGTCGACCCGCCACTGCCGGCGGCGGGCGAAGGCGCCCTGGCGCAAATTGACGACCGGCGGCGACAAAGCGGCGGCGAGGCCGGCCTCGAACCCCGCCTCGTCGACGATCGCGGTGGGTGCCTCGCCGACCAGCAAGGCGGCGAGCTCGGGCTCGACGCTGAACGCGACGGCGGGCCCTCGATAATCGGGGACCGCCCCCGCGTCGCGCCGGGCCAGCCCGTCTTCGGGGGGCACCAGCAGTAGCGAGGTCGGGATGACGATGTCCGGGTCGCGCGCGATCCAGGCAGTCATAAGTGTGGCCGGGGCGAGCGCGACCGGAGTCAAATCGCGCTCGGGCAGGCCGACGGCGACGTGCATGTCGGCGAGTTGGCCGGCGCTGGCGTCGGCGAGCATCAGCCGCGCCGCCGCCGCGGCCTGGGCGGGCGTCAGGCCCTCGGCCAGGTCGAGCCAGTGGATCGTCACGTCCGTACCGGGAACGGCCAGCGCGGTGCGGGTGCCGGGGGCGAGCAGGACCTCGTCGCCCTCCTCGCCGCGCGCAATGACGCGGCCGCCCTCGATCAGCAGCCAGCGCCCCGGCTTTATCCCCTCGCCCGCGAAGGCGAGCAGGATGGCGGGGGCGGGGTCAGTTGGCGATGTCGGCATCTTTTCCGCTGCCGCCTTCGCGGCCGTCGGCGCCGAGGCTCATGATCGTGTAGGGCTGGCCGTCGCGCCCGGGCGCGGCGTAGACATAGGGCCGGTTCCAGGGATCGTTCGAGATGCGCCGCAAATAAGGCCGCAGCGCCGCCAGGCCCTCCTGCGTGGTCGGATAGCGGCGATTGTCGACATAATATTGCTGCACCATGCTGTCGATGGTCTGGATGTCGGTCCGCGCCTTCTGCACGGAAGCGGTGTCGAGCGCCGGCACGACGTTGATGATGACGATCGTGGCGAGCAGGCCGAGAATGACGATCACCACCATCAATTCCACGAGCGTGAAGCCTTCAATCCTCCCCGGAACGGGGAGGGGGACCGCAGCGCGAATCGTCGTGGTGGAGGGGTCGGCTCGGAGTCCGTCGACCCCTCCACCGTGCTTCGCACGGTCCCCCTGCCCGTTCCGGGGAGGATTTAAGGATGCGGCCATCAATAACCTCCAGCCAAAGTATCGAGTTGCAGGATCGGGAGCAGGATCGAAAGCACGATCAGCGCCACCACCACGCCCATGACGATGATGATCGCCGGCTCGAGCAGCGACAAGGCCGTCGTGGTGAAGGCGTCGAACTCGCGCTCGAGATAGTCGGCGGCGCGCTCCAGCATCACGTCCAATTTGCCCGAGGCCTCGCCCGAGGCGGCGAGATAGACGAGCAAGGGCGGGAAGATCCCCGCCCGCCGCATCGCGCCCGACAGGCTGCCGCCGGTGCGGACCTGCTCGGCGATGTCGGCCATGGCGGCGCGCAGCACGCGATTGTGGACGGTGCCGATGGTCAGCTTCAGCCCCTCGAGCAAGGGCAGCCGGCTCGCGACCATGGTCGAAAGCGTGCGCGCCATCCGCGCCGCGTGGAGATCGCGGATCAGCCGGCCGACCAGCGGCAGGCGCAGCAGGAAGCGGTCGAACTTCATGCGAACGCCCTCGTCCTTGAGCGCGCGCAGGCTGAGGAAGATCGCCGCGGCGAGGCCGAGCAGGATCGCCCACCACCAGGCGGCGAGGAAATTTGAGAGGCCGATCACCATCCGGGTCAGCCAGGGCAGCGACTGGCCGACGTCCTGGAACTGCTCGACCACCTTGGGCACGACGAAGATCATCAGCGCGAAGACGACGAAGGCGGCGACGAAGGCGAGGATGATCGGATAAGCGAGCGTCGAGAGCACCTTGCTTCGGACCTGCGCCTGCCGCTCCATGAGGTTGGCGAGCCGCTCCAGGATCTGCGGAAGCGTGCCCGAAGCCTCGCCCGCGGCCACCATCGCCCGATAAAGCGGCGGGAAGCTCGCCGCCTCGCGCGCCATCGCGTCGGAGAGGCGCAGGCCCTCGACGATGCCGGCATGGACATGGGTGAGGATGCGCCGCACC
This sequence comes from Allosphingosinicella sp., assembly GCA_035543935.1. Taxonomy (GTDB): domain Bacteria; phylum Pseudomonadota; class Alphaproteobacteria; order Sphingomonadales; family Sphingomonadaceae; genus Allosphingosinicella. The sequence continues at coordinate 133,188 of DATKIV010000019.1, read as the reverse complement.
TCCTCGCGCTCGGCCTGGCGCGAGATGGTGCGCAGCGCCTCTTCGAGGGGTGAGACGGTGATCAAGGTGGCGAGCTGGCGGGTGAACAAGGTGACCTGCTTCACGCCCATCCGGCGCCGCGTCCACAGGCCGCGCGAGAGCAACGGCCGTCCGGCATCCTCGCCCGCCGCTTCGATCCTGACGACATAGAGCTTTCGCGAGGCGAGCTGGTCGCGCGCCGCCTCGCTGGTTTCGGCGCGTACCGAGCCGCGCCGCTCGCGCCCCGCAGTGTCGAGGCCGACATAAGCGAAATCAGGCATCGGCCGCCTCGCGGCGCGACACCCGCACCGCCTCCTCCGGGCTGGTGACGCCGTCGCGGACCAGGGCTCGCGCCGCGGTCGTCAGCGTGTCGCTGTTGCGGAAGGCGTGCGCCTCGATCGCGACCTCGTCGGCGCCGCCGTTGATCAGCCGGCGGATCTCGTCGTCGACGCGCGCGGCCTCGAACAGCCCGATCCGGCCCTTATAGCCGCTATTGTTGCAGGCCGGGCAGCCCTTGGGCTCGTGGACGATCGTGCCGACTGGGATGCCGAGCAGTGAGGCGAGGCTGCCGGTCGCCTCGACCGGCTCGCGACAGGCGGGGCAGAGCCGGCGCACCAGCCTTTGCGCGAGGACGGCGCGGACGGTCGAGGCGATCAGGAAGGGCTCGACCTTCATGTCGCGCAGGCGGGTGATCGCGCCGATCGCGTCGTTGGTATGGACGGTGGAAAGGACGAGATGGCCGGTCAACGCCGCCTGCACAGCGATGTCGGCGGTTTCGCGGTCGCGGATCTCGCCGACCATGACCACGTCCGGATCCTGCCTCAGGATCGCGCGCAGCCCCGCCGCGAAGGTCAGGCCGACCTGCGGATTGATCTGGGTCTGGCCGACGCCGTCCACCGCATATTCGACCGGGTCCTCGACGGTGAGGATGTTGCGGCTGCCGTCGTTGAGGCGCTTCAGGCCCGCATAGAGCGTCGTCGTCTTGCCGGAGCCGGTCGGGCCGGTGACGAGGACGATGCCGTTAGGCTCGGCGAGCGCGTTTTCGAACAGGCGCTTCACCGCCTCGGTCATGCCGAGCATCTCGACGTCGATCCCGGCATTCTCCTTGTCGAGGATGCGCAGCACCACGCGTTCGCCGGCCCGGCTCGGCAAGGTCGAGACGCGGACGTCGATCAATTTGCCGCCCAATGTCAGCCCGATCCGCCCGTCCTGCGGCAGCCGCCGCTCGGCGATGTCGAGCCGGGCCATCACCTTGACGCGGCTGACCACGACGGGCGCAACGTGTGGCGGCATGCGCAGGGTCTCGCGCAGCACGCCGTCCATCCGCATCCGGACGACCAGCCCGGTCTCATAAGGCTCGATATGGATGTCGGAGACGCCCTGGCGCGCGGCGTCGGCGATGATGCCGTTGATCAGGCGGATGGCGGGCGCGTCGTCGGACGTGTCGAGCAGATCCTCCGCGCTCGGCAAGGCCGCGGCGAGATGGCCCAGATCGTCGTTGAAGCCAAGCGAGCCCGCCGCGTCCGCCGCCGCCTCGGTGCCCGACGGATAATGGTCGGAGAGCAGCCGATCGAAGGCCGGCGCGTCGACCTCATGCACGGCGAACGGCCGCGCGACGAAGCGCCGCAATTCGATCAGCGCCTTTGGATCCGCCCCCGCGCGCATCGCCACGTCGAGGAGGCCCTCGCTCTCGCCCGTGGGAAGCAGCCCGTGCCGTCGCGCAAAGCCATAGGGGACAGTCACTGTGACTGTCCCCTTTTCCTCCTCGCCGCGGGCGATCTTCATTGCGGCGCCCGGAACGCCGGGGCCTCCACCGGAATCTCTTCGGGCTCCTCCGGCGGCGGCGAGGGCAATGCGGTCGGCACGATCACCTGATCGCGAGGCCGCGGACCCTCGGGCACGGTCGGCGGCACTGTGCCGAGATAGTCGCGGACGATCTCGTCGAGCGTCGGCTCGCGGTTCGGGCTTGCGATGATCTGGTGGCCGCGCACATAATTGTAGCGCCGCGCGCTCATCGTCTGGACGTCCTCGGCGGTGCGCAAAATGGTCGGCCGGATGAAGACCATGAGGTTGGTCCGCGCCCGCGCGCGCCCACGCGACCGGAACAGGTTGCCGATCACCGGAATGTCGCCGAGCAGTGGCACGCGATCGAGCGTGCGCCGGTCATTGTCGTCGAGCAGGCCGCCAATGCCGACGATCTCGCCGTCGTCGATGGTGATCGTATTCTCGATCTCGCGCTTGTTGAGGATGAGATCCTGGAACGTCGAGGAGACCGGCCCGGCGATCGAGCTGACCTCGACGCGCAGATCGAGCTTGATCGTGCCGCCGGCGTTGATCTGCGGCCTCACGTCGAGCGTGACCCCGACATTCTGGCGCTGGACGGTGCGGAAGGTGTTGTCGAAATTGGGCGAGAGCGCCTCGCCGGTGGTGATCGGAATCTCCTGGCCGACCAGGAAATGCGCTTCCTGATTGTCGAGCGTCATGATCGACGGCGTCGACAAGATGTTCGACTGATTGTCGGAGCGGACCGCGTTGATGATCGCGCCGAAGATCGCGTTGCCGCTCTGGATCGCGCCGCCGACCACGCCGCCATTGATGCCGGCGAGCTGGCCCGCCGCCGCCTCGATCAGGTCGGAGCCGGTCCCCGTGGTCGTGGTCGTGGTCGAGCCGGTGCCGGTCGTCACCGTGGTCGTGCTGCCGCCCAGTTCGCGCGCGGCGACGGCGCCGGCGATGGTGCCGATATTGGGGGTGATGCTCGAATAATTGGTGATCGCGAAGGGGATGTTCGAGCCGCGCAGGCCGGAGAGGAAGAGCTGGACGCCGAGCCGTTGCGCGGCGGTGTCCCCGATCTCGACGATGATCGCCTCGACCAGCACCTGCTGGCGGCGGACGTCGAGCTGGCGGATCACCTCGCCCAAGGTGCGCTGGACGTCGGGCGAGGCCGAGATGACGATCGCATTGGCGCCCTCGAAACGGGTCACCACGGCGTTGCGCTGACCGACCGTCTGGGTCGCGCCGGCGGCCGGCGCTCCGCCCGCGGCGGACGCGGGGGCGGGCGCGGCACCCGCGGCTTGCGGTGCGGGCGCGCCGCTTTGGCCCCCCGCGCTGGTGCTCCGCCGGGTGCGCTGCGGCGCGCTCGCCTGGGTCGGCGCCTGGCCGAGCAGCCGTTCCAGCACCGGCAGCAATTGCGCGGCGTCGGCATGCTGGAGGAAGACGACGCGGATCTCGCTGCCGTTGGCGGCGCGGCGATCGAGATCCTCGGCGATGCGGATCAGGTTCGCGACCGACGCGGCGTCGCCGCGAAAGGCGATCGCGTTGGAGCTGTCGACCGGCACCACCGACACTCCGTCGGGCGCGAGCTCGACCAAGGCCGCGGCGATCTCCCGCGCGCCGGCATATTGCAGGCCGACGACGCGGGTCGCGGAGGAATCGACGTCGATCCGCGCCAGCACCTGCCGGAGCCGTGCGATATTGTCGGCAAAGTCGGAAACGATGATCGAGCCCCGATTGGCGGTGATCGCGCCGTCGCGGCTGACCAGCGGCCTGAGGCTCTCGACGGCGGCGGCGGCCTCGATATGGCGGACGCGGAAGATTTCGGTGACGAAGCCGGCCGGATTGCCGCGCCGGCCGCGGCTGATCGGCGCGCTCGCGGCGGCGCCGGCGACCGGCTGGATGCGGAAGGCGCCGCCCCGGACCGGCACCGCGACATAGCCGTTGGCGCGCATCGTCGAGACGAACAATTCGAAATATTCGCTGGTCGAAAGCGGCCGCTGGGTGATCACCGAGACGCGGCCCTGGACGGCGGGATCGATGATGAAGGTGCGCCCGGTTACCCGCGCGGCGTCCTGGATGAAGGCGCGGATGTCGGCGTCGCGCAGGTTCAGCACGTGCTGCGCATGGGCGGCCGACAGCGGCGCGCAGAGAAGCAAGCCAAGCAACAAGAGACGTTTCACGGATTGAGCCTTACCCTGAGCGCGACCGCGCGGCCGCCGCGATCGACCATGACGTTGACCTCGCCGCCCGTGCCGGCCGCGGCCACGCGCGCCTGGTCGACCGAGGTGATGCGCTGGCCGTTGACCGAGACGATGACGTCGCCGAGCTGGAAGCCGGCGGCGCGGAAGGCCTGGCCGCCGTCGGTGCCGGGGGTGACGATGATGCCGTTGATGCCGCCGCCGGCGATGCGCGGCTGGAAGGTCATCGCCGAGCCGGAGAACAAGCCGGCCTGCGGCGCCGGCGTCGCTATTTGCGGCGCGCCAGGCACTGGCGTCTGCCCTGCCGCGCCGCCCGCGGTCGGCGCCGGTTCGGACTGGTCGAGGAAGAGCTGCTCCGCGGTGCCCGCGCGCGAGATGGTGACGTTGTCGAAGCCGACGCCGGTCAGGACGACGCCCGGCATGATCTCCTCGCCGACCGCGAAGCTCATCTGGCGGCCGTCGGGAAGGGCGATGATCGCCGAGCCCCGCCCGGTCGCGCGGTCCTCGCGCACGCCATGGAGAATGAGATTGAGCGAGGTGACGACGACCGGCCCGCTTGCGCTCAGCCGGAAGAAGGGGTCGAAGCCGGCCAGCACGCCGCTGCTCGGCGGCAAGGTCAGTCCGGAGGCGGCCTTCCAGTCGCCGACCGGCTCCAGGGGGGTGAGCAGGGTCCAGATCAGGCGGGCGCCCTGGACGGCGAGCAGGACGAGGAGGAGCAGCTCGGCAGCCGAAAAAGCGGTGAGGCGCGGCAGCCTCTCCAGCAGCCGCCCGCCGCGCGTGGTCAAGGCGAGCCGCGATGCGATGTCTCAGTCCTCCCCCGAACGGTCCTCCCGCCCGCTATGACCGGCCCCCGACTCAATTAAGACAGGGCCGGACGAATCCGACGGCTCATCGTCTTGAACTGGTGGGCGAAAACGCCTCCCCTTCCCCGAAGAGTCGCAGGCCGGGGACGTTCACAGCTTTTCGGGCGGCGCGCAAGCGATTCGGCGGAGCGCGATGGGGACGGTCACTGGGAGCGATGGGGACAGTTACTCGTAACTGTCCCCGACAGCGGCCGATACGAGAATGGGGACAGTTACAAGTAACTGTCCCCGGGGGAAGGTCGGGCGGCGCCTCTAGGGAAGACGCCGCCCTTAAGCGGCCCTTATGCCAGCGGGAATATGGACGGAGCCTGAATGACTTAGGGTTAATAGCTCGCGACCAGCAGCCAGGCCGGCCAGGCGGCCAGCGCCATCAGGCTGCCGAGCGGCAGGCGGCTGGTCGCGGTCACCGCCTGCCCTCGCAGGCGCATCGCCAGCACCGCGGCGAGGCCGAGCAGCCCGGCGCCGAGCAGGATCGCCGGCAGGTTCCAGGCGCCCAGCCAGGCGCCGATCGCGCCGAACATCTTGGGGTCGCCGCCGCCCATCCCCTCGCGGCTCCGAAGCCGTTGGTAGAGGAAGGCGATCGCCGCCAGCACCGCCCAGCCGATGAGGGCGCCCGCCGCGCGCTCGGCGAGCGGCGGCCCGAAGCCGGCCCAGCCGGCAAGCAGGCCGAGCGCGAGCAAAGGCAAGGTGAGCAGATCGGGCAGCCATTGATGCTCGAGGTCGAGCGCCGCGACCAGCAGCAGCCACCAGCCCAGCATTGCGGTGACGAGCGCCAGCGGCAGCGGGTGCGCGAGCGCGGCGACCAGGCCGATCAAGGCCGCGGCGAGCTCGATCGCGACGTGCCTCGGGTCGATCGCCGCGCCGCAGCGCCGGCAGCGCCCGCGCCGGACCAGCCAGGAGAGCAAGGGAATGAGCTCGAGCGGCCCCAGCGCCGCTCCGCAAACGTCGCAGGCCGATCGCCCGCCGGCCACGCTGCGCCCGGCCGGCCAGCGGACCAGGATGGTGGCAAGGAAGCTGCCGATGACGAGCCCGAGCAGGCCCCCGAGCGCGGCGGCGAGCGCAAGCGGCGGCTGCAGGAAGACCTCCTCGGACACGGCCCGGGATTAGGCGCGCCGGCGCGGCGGTTCAACGGGCAGCGGCGGGGACAGTTACTCGTAACTGTCCCCATCCCATTCATTCCGCCGCGGCGAGAATGCGCTGGGCCTGGAGCAGATGCGGCCGGTCGATCATGCGCCCTTCGAGCGCGAGCGCGCCGGCGCCGGGGCTGGCCTCGAACGCCGCCACCACCGCCCGCGCATGCGCGATCTCGGCCGCGCTCGGCGTGAAGGCGGCGTTGATCACCGGGACCTGATCGGGATGGATGGCCATCATCCCGGTGAAGCCGTCGCGGCGCGCGCGGGCGGCGTAGGCGGCGAGGCCGTCGCGGTCGCGAAAGGCCGGGTAGACGGTCTCGATCGGCATCACGCCGGCCGCCGCCGCGCCGAACAGGCAGAGCGAGCGGGCGAGCTCGTAGGGCGGCGTGAAGCTGCCATCCTCCTCGCGCGACGTCGCCGCGCCGATCGCCGCCGGCAGATCCTCCGCGCCCCAGGTCAGCCCGGCGAGCCGGCGCGCGCCGCCATAGCTGCCCAGAGCGAAGATCGCCGCGGGCGTCTCGGTGGCGATGGCGAGGATCGCGGCGGTGGCGTTGCCGCGCTCGGTCAGGCGCCTGGCGAGCTCGTCGACGCTTGCGCCGCCCTCGGCCTTGGGCAGAACGATGCCGTCGGGCCGCGCGGGCAGGATCGCCGCCAGGTCCCTTTCCTGCTCCGGGCTGTCGAGCGGATTGACCCGGACCCACAATCTGGCGAGGCTGTTGGCGCGGAGGAAGTCGGCGACGACGAGGCGCGCGTCCGCCTTGGCGGCGGGCGCGACCGAATCCTCGAGGTCGAGGATCAACGCGTCGGCGCCGGCGCCCAGCGCCTTCTCCATCCGGTCGGGCCGGTCGCCGGGGACGAACAGGAGCGAGCGCAGCTTCATGACCGGCCGTCATGCCGGACTTGATCCGGCATCCACCTTCTTTGAGCGACCTCCGGCAAGCAAGATGGACCCCGGATCAAGCCCGGGGTGACGGAAACGGCAATCACGTTGCCCGCCTCTGCATCAAGGCCGTCCGCTCCATCACGCAGACCAGTTCGTCTCTCTGGTTGAACATGCGGTGCTCGAAGGTGACGATGCCGGCCTCGGGCCGCGAGCGCGAATCCTTGAGGCCGATCACCTCGGTCTCGGCGCGCAGCGTGTCGCCGATGAAGACGGGCTTGGGCATCCGGACCTTGTCGTAGCCGAGATTGGCGACGAGCGTGCCCAAGGTCGTGTCCCCCACCGACAGCCCGACGAGAAGCGCGAAGGTGAAGCAGCCGTTGACGACGATGCGACCGAACTCGGTCGCTTCGGCATAGGTCTCGTCGAGATGGAGCGGCTGCGGATTGTGGGTGAGCGTGGTGATCAGCAGATTGTCGGTCTCGGTCACCGTCCGGTGCGGCTGGTGCCGGATGCGGTCGCCCAGCGTCCATTGATCGTAAGTGCGGCCGGGCATCAGACGTCCCTCCCCGATACCAGAATCGTCATGCCGGACTTGATCCGGCATCCACCTTCTTGCGGCGCCGCCGGACAGGCAGGTGGACCCCGGATCAAATCCGGGGTGACGTTACGGGACATCATTCCCCTTCCCCTTTCTCGATCCGCGCCAGCAGCGTGCCCTCGCTCACCTGCGCGCCCTCGACCGCCGCCAGCGCCGCGACAATGCCATCGAACGGGGCGACAAGGCTATGCTCCATCTTCATCGCCTCGAGGGTGACCAGCTTCTGGCCCCTGGTCACGGTCTCGCCCTCCCGCACCGCGACCGCGATGATCTTGCCGGGCATGGGCGAGATGATCGCGCCGTCGCCCGCCGCGCTGCCGGCGGCGCCGTCGACCCGCGTCTCGGTGAACATGAAGGTCTGGCCGTCCTCGGACACGAGATAACCCTCGTCGACCTTTTGGACATAGGCCGTCTTGCCGACCGAGATCTCCTCGAACTCCACTGTATAATGATGAGCCCGCTCGCTGAGCCGCACGACGGTGGGCGCTTCGTCGGCGTTCAGCCGGAAGCCGCGCACCCAACTCCACGCGGAGGGCGGCCGGAACAGATAGGTGTCGCGTATGTCCCTGGGCTTGCCGCCCAGCGCCTCGTCGACCACCATCATCGCCACCGATTCCAGCACGCGCTTCGAGGCGCGCTCGGGCGGCAGCACGGCGTCGAGGTCACGCGCGATCAGCCCCGTATCGGCCTCGCCCGCCGCGAATTCGGGGTGGCCGAGCAACTTCACCAGGAACGCGGCATTGGTCTTCACCGGCCAGCATTCCACGCCCCGGCTCATGTCGGACAGCGAGGCGATGGCGCTGTCCCGATCCGGGCCGTGAACGACGAGCTTGGCGATCATCGGGTCGTAATAAGGCGAGACGGCATCGCCTTCCTTGACGCCCGTTTCGATGCGCCGCCGGCCGCCGCGTCCATAGTCCGAGATGTTAAAATAGGTGAGCGGCCCGGTCGAAGGCAGGAAGCCTGTAACGGGATCCTCGGCGTAAAGCCGCGCCTCCATCGCCCAGCCGTCAATGGCGAGCTCGTCCTGGCGCTTCGGCAATTCCTCCCCGCTCGCCACCCTCAACTGCCATTCGACCAGGTCCTGGCCGGTAATCTCCTCGGTCACCGGATGCTCGACCTGGAGCCGGGTGTTCATCTCCATGAACCAGATGCGGTCGGCGCGCAGGCCCTCGCTGGCGTCGGCGATGAACTCGATCGTGCCCGCCCCGACATAATCGACGGCCCTGGCCGCCTTGACCGCGGCGTCGCAGACCGCCGCGCGCGTGGCCTCGTCCATGCCCGGCGCGGGCGCCTCCTCGATCACCTTCTGGTGGCGGCGCTGCAGCGAGCAATCGCGCTCGAACAAATGGACGACGTTACCGTGCGTGTCGCCGAACACCTGCACTTCGATATGGCGCGGGCGCAGGATGTATTTCTCGATGAGGACGCGGTCGTCGCCGAACGAGGACGCCGCCTCGCGCTTGCAGCTTTGCAGGGCGTCGGCGAAGTCTTCGGACGCGTCGACCCGCCGCATCCCCTTGCCGCCGCCGCCCGCCACCGCCTTGATCAGCACCGGATAGCCGATCTTGTCGGCCTCGGCCTCGAGCCGCGCGGGATCCTGATCCTCGCCGAGATAGCCGGGCGTGGTCGGAACGCCGGCTTCATCCATCAACTTCTTGGCCGCGTCCTTGAGCCCCATCGCCCGGATCGAGGCGGGCTTCGGCCCGACCCAGATCAGCCCGCTGTCGATCACGGCCTGCGCGAAATCCGCATTCTCGCTGAGGAAGCCATAGCCCGGATGGATCGCGTCGGCGCCGCTCTCTTTGGCGGCGGCGATGATCTTGTCGCCGACCAGATAGCTCTCCCCCGCCGGGCTCGGCCCGATATGCACCGCCTGGTCGGCCTCGCGCACATGCATCGCCTTGGCGTCGGCGTCCGAATAGACGGCGACCGTGCGCACCCCGAGCCGCCGCGCGGTGCGGATGATCCGGCAGGCGATCTCGCCGCGATTGGCGATGAGCAGGGATTGGATCATCCGGCGCGGCTCAGCAGGCGCAGCCGAATTGGCCGGCGAGCGTCCGCCGCATCGGTCCCCGGCCGACGGTCAGCGACGCCGGCCAATCGGCGCTGTCGGCCTCCGGGTGAGAGGAAATGCGCCCGGTGCGCCTGAGGCTCATCCGGAGCCCGCCGCAGGCGGTGTCCGCCCGGCCGTTCGACAGCGCCGAGAATTGCGAGTCGCTGATCCGGCAGACCTGCCGTCCGGCGCCGGTGCGAAGCATCAGCTCGTTGCCGATCACCTGGACCAGGGTGCGCCGGCCGACATTGAACGTGCACGTGCAACCCGATTCACGTGTGCTGGTCAGATCGCGCTCGCTGAGCGGGAGCAGCGGCGCGGTCGCTGCCGGCGCGGCCGGCGGCGCCCGGCGCGGCTGGGCGGACGTGACCGCGGCGGCGGCGGCCGCGACGCCGATCAGCGCCGCCGCGGCCGTGACAGACAGATGAGCGTTCCGCATCCTCGCCTCCTTCATCGCGCCGCGATCACCTCGATCTCCAGCAGCCAGGCCGGATCGTAGATCCCCGCGATGATGATGGTGAGCGCCGGGGTCAAGCCCGCCAGCACCTCGCGCCGGATCGCGCCGTTCTCGGCGGCATGCGCGCGGTCGGCGAGGAAGGTGGTGACCTTGACGATGTCGGCCAGTCCATGACCATTTGCCCCCCAAGCTTTCGCGCAGCTCGGATGATCTGGCAGGTGATCTCGTCGCGATGGGCGATAGGCCGGGAATGGATCATTCCGTTAACCTAGCTTTTTATTGTTCCATCCTCAAAAAATGTAATACTTTCCTTCAATAATAGCTCGCCATTACTTCTAACCATTGCCTTAAATCCTACCAGGTTATTTACGGCATCCTCAATTTCCAGATCACTCTTCAATTTTGGTGCCTGATATTCCTCTACCATCTCGTCCTTCACATTCAGAAGGTCCTGCAACGTCACGATATTGGAGTTGGCTGCTCGGGCAAGCTTCCAGGCCTTATGAAGAACGCAGGCATCGCTGTATCCCACTGTAGCGCTCACCGCGTTGTACGCTGCATAGGCCAAGCCGGCGACCAGGGCGATGGGGCCTACTACGGGACTCGCGGCGACCGCCGCGGCAGGGAAAATGCCGAGAAGGACAGTGGTGTATACAGTCCTGCTGACTTCCCTCGTTATATTCTGAAACTTGATCGATTTGACTGGGCCTGTTCGCCCCGCCCTGGCGGTCATCCAACCAAGAGAATTGTGGGGAACATTCGAGCCGCTAAATGTTGTTGTAAGAGTTGGCATCTCTTCAGTGATTTTTTCAAATACGATCGCCTCATTTATAATCGAAAGAAACTCAGAATACATGGGCAATCCATCACCCGATGGATCGGAAAAAATAATATTCTCAGCTAAAGGGTGCCCCTCCCTCAATAATAGGGATCGCACATACTCTACAGATTGACTAAGATTCTTATTCAAATTTCCCTCTACAATGAACTCAGGAAAAACGTCCGAGCATCTTTCCGTCCAGTACCATATTCTGCAAAATACCTCCAATTCTCGGTTGCTACATCGTCACATCCGAAACACCCCAAACTGCGCCCGCTCCGGGATCGGCGCGTTCAGCGTCGCGGCGAAGGCGAGGCCGAGCACGTCGCGAGTCTGCGCCGGGTCGACGATGCCGTCGTCCCAGAGGCGCGCGGTGGCGTGATAGGGATTGCCCTCGTCCTCGTAGCGCTGGCGGACCGGGGCCTTGAAGGCCTCGGCTTCCTCCGCAGTCCAGGTCTCGGCATCCTTGTGGACGGTGGCGAGGACCGAGGCCGCCTGCTCGCCGCCCATCACCGAGATGCGCGCATTGGGCCAGGTGAAGAGGAAGCGCGGGCTGTAGGCCCGGCCGCACATGCCGTAATTGCCGGCGCCGAAGCTGCCGCCGATGAGGATTGTGATCTTGGGCACCTGCGCGGTCGCCACCGCGGTCACCAATTTGGCGCCGTTCTTGGCGATGCCCTCGGCCTCATATTTGCCGCCGACCATGAAGCCGGAGATGTTCTGCAGGAACAGCAAGGGCGTGCGCCGCTGGCAGGCGAGCTCGATGAAATGCGCGCCCTTGAGCGCGCTCTCGGAGAAGAGGATGCCGTTATTGGCGAGGATGGCGACGGGCATCCCCCAGATCCGCGCGAAGCCGCAGACCAGGGTTGTGCCGTAGAGCGATTTGAACTCGTGGAACTCGGAGCCGTCGACGATCCGCGCGATCACTTCGTGGACGTCGTAAGGCGTGCGCACGTCGTCGGGGATGATTCCGTACAGCCCCTCCGGGTCGAGCTTCGGCGGCACCGGCTCGGCAAGGTCGATGTCGACCTCCTTGACCCTGTTCAGCCGCGCCACGATGTCGCGCACGATGGTCAGCGCATGCTCGTCATTCTCGGCGAGATGGTCGACGACGCCGGACTTGCTGGCGTGGAGGTCGCCGCCGCCCAGATCCTCGGCGCTGATCACCTCGCCCGTCGCCGCCTTCACCAGCGGCGGGCCGGCGAGGAAGATCGTGCCTTGGTTCCTCACGATCACGCTCTCGTCCGACATCGCCGGCACATAGGCGCCGCCCGCCGTGCAGCTTCCCATCACGCAGGCGATCTGGGCCAGGCCAAGCGACGACATCTGCGCCTGATTGTAGAAGATCCGCCCGAAATGGTCGCGGTCGGGGAAGACCTCGGCCTGGTGCGGCAAATTCGCGCCGCCGCTGTCGACGAGGTAGACGCTCGGCAGCCGGTTCTGCAGCGCGATCTCCTGCGCGCGCAGATGCTTCTTCACCGTCATCGGATAATAAGTGCCGCCCTTCACGGTGGCGTCGTTGCACAGGATCATCGTCTCGCGGCCCGAGACGCGGCCGATGCCGGCGATCATGCCGGCGCCCGGCACCTCGCTCTTGTACATGTCGCAGGCGGCGAGCTGGCCGATCTCGAGGAAGGGCGAGCCGGGATCGAGCAGCCGGAAGACGCGGTCGCGGGGCAGCAATTTGCCGCGCGACACATGGCGCTCGCGCGACTTTTCGGTCCCGCCCAAAGCGGCTTCGGCGACCCGCGCGCGCAGCTCGCTTGCGAGCGCGCGATTGCGCGCGGCATAGCGGCGGAACTCCTCCGACCCCTCGTCGATCCGGCTGGTCAAGACAGTCACCTCCGCACCCCCACTCCGTTCGGGCTGAGCCTGTCGAAGCCCTGTCCTTGCTTCCGGTGTGGATAAGAAAAGGAAAGCCCTTCGACAGGCTCAGGGCGAACGGTGGGGCGGGAGGAGATGCCGAGACTCATGATGCGTGCACCGGCTTCTTGCGGATCAGATAGCGGTAGACGCCGAACAGGTTGATGAAGAGCAGCACCACGTTGAGGCTTGCGATCGCCTCCTCGGGGCGAGGATCGAGGAAGCCGTAGAGGATGAAGGCGATCGAGGAGGTCACGAACAGGACGAAGGCCCAGCCCGTCGGCCGGCGGCCAAGGTCGAGCGCAACCGTCAGCGCCGCGATCGCAGCCGCGATCGCCCCATACCATTGCAACACGAAAAGCATATCGGCGCTCATTCGGCTCCCCTTATGTCCTGAAGGACCGGTTAGCCGCGTCGCCTGTCGATGGGAAGTGGGCCTCCGTCGAATGGGCTAGGCGCGGCGCGCGCATGCCTTTAGGGCCCGTCCTATTCAATCCCCACAGATCCGGACACCGATATGCCCCGTTTCGCGCTCCTCGCCGCCGCCGCCGCCTTCCTCGCCGCGGCCGCCACCATCTCGGCCCAGCCCGCCGGCCACGCCGGCGTCGGCGTCGACGTGGCGGGCATCGACAAGGCCGCCGCGCCCGGCGACGGCTTCGATCATTATGCCAATGGCGGCTGGCGCGCCCGCACCGAGATTCCGGCCGACCGCGCCGGCATCGGCGCCTTCCTGACCGCGGCCTTGCTGGTCGAGCGGCGCAACGTCGAGATCATCACCGGCGCCGGCCGCGACAATCCCGCCGCCGGCAGCAACGAGCGCAAGATCGCCGATTATTATGCGGCCTATCTCGACCGGGCCGGGATCGACGCCCACGGCGCCACGCCGCTGCAGCCGCTGCTCGCGCGGATCGCCGCCATTTCCGATCGCCGCGCGCTCTCCGCCGCGCTCGGCGCGAACCTGCGCGCCGACGTCGATCCGCTCAACGCAACCACCTTCGGCACCGAGAATCTGTTCGGCGTCTTCGTGGCGCAGGGCCTGCAGGAGCCGAACCGCAACTTCGCCTATCTGCTTCAGGGCGGCCTCGGCCTGCCGGACCGCGATTATTACCTCTCCGACACGCCGGAGATGATCCAGGTCCGCACCGCCTACCGCGCCTATATCGGCCAGATGCTGACCTTGATGGGCGTGCCCGACGCGGAGGCGCGCGCCCAGCGCATCTTCGAGCTCGAGACCAGGATCGCGCGGGCCCATGCCGAGGCGGTCTCCGCGCAGGACCCGCACGCCGTGCAGACCTGGGCCCGCGCCGACTTCGCCACCCGCGCCCCCGGCATCGACTGGACCGCCTTCTTCGACGCCGCCCGGCTCGGTCGCGAGGAACGGATCATCGCCTGGCATCCGGAGCCGCTGCGCGGCATCTCCGCCCTCGTCGGCAGCGAGCCGCTCGACACCTGGAAGGACTGGCTCGCCTTCCACACCGCCAGCCGCATGGCCTCGGTGCTTCCCCAGGCCTATGACGATCTGCGCTTTTCCTTCTACGGCCGCACCCTTTCGGGCCAACAGCAGCAGCGCCCGCGCGACCGCCGCGCGATCGCCGCGACCAGCGGCGCGCTGATCGACGCGGTCGGCCAGATCTACGTCCAGCGCCACTTCCCCGCCTCGTCCAAGGCCGAGGTCGAAATCATGGTGCGCAACATCATCCAGGCCTTCGACCGCCGCCTCACCGGCCTCACCTGGATGGCGCCCGAGACGCTTCGCGAGGCCCGCCGCAAGGTCGAAACCGTCGTCGTCGGCATCGGCTATCCCGAACATTGGCGGAATTATTCGTCCCTCGAAATCCGCTCCGACGACGCCTTCGGCAATGCCTGGCGGGCGCAGGAGTTCGAATATCGCCACCAGCTCGCCAAATTGGGCCGGCCGGTCGACCGCGGCGAATGGTGGCTCGGCGCGCACACGGTCAACGCGGTCAATCTGCCGCTCCAGAATGCGATGAACTTCCCGGCCGGCATCCTCGAGCCGCCTTTCTACGACCGCAACGCCGACCCGGCCTATAATTACGGCGCGATCGGCTCGGTGATCGGCCACGAGATCAGCCACAGCTTCGACAATCTCGGCGCCGATTTCGACCATGAAGGGCGCCTGCGCAACTGGTGGACCGCCGAGGACAGCGCCCATTTCCGCGAGGCGAGCGCGGCCCTCGTCCGGCAATACAACACCTACGAGCCCTTCCCCGGCCTGCATATCAACGGCGAGCTCACTCTGGGCGAGAATATCGCCGACCTCGCCGGCCTGGTCGCCGCCTATGACGCCTATCACGCCTCGCTCGGCGGGCGGGAAGCGCCGGTGATCGGCGGGCTGACCGGCGATCAGCGCTTCTTCCTCGGTTTTGCCCAGAGCCGCCGCGAGCACACCCGCGAGGCGACCCTGCGCAACCTGATCGCGACCGACGGCCACGCGCCGGGCCGCTACCGCGCCGAAACCGTCCGCAACCTCGACGCCTGGTATCGCGCCTTCAACGTCCAGCCCGGCCAGCGCCTCTATCTCGCGCCGGCGGACCGGGTGACGATCTGGTGAAGGGACAGTTACTTTCACGCACGGCGGCGCGCGGTCTCGCACGAGCGAACGAAAAGTAACTGTCCCCCTCGTGCGCCGGCATCTGCAGGAAAGGGACAGTTACTTTCACGCACGGCGGCGCGCGGTTTCGCACGAGCGAACGAAAAGTAACTGTCCCCTCGCGCGCCGGAATGGGGACAGTTACTTTCACGCCGCAGCGCCTCATGGTCGCGATATGGCGCGTGAAAGTAACTGTCCCTAGGCCCCGATCAATTCCCGCCCGATCAGCATCCGCCTGATCTCGTTCGTACCGGCGCCGATGTCGAGCAATTTGGCGTCGCGGAAATAGCGTTCGACGGGCCAGTCCCTGGTATAGCCGGCCCCGCCCAGCGCCTGGATCGCCTCGCCGGCGACCTTCACCGCATTCTCGCTCGCCAGCAGGATCGCGCCGGCCGCGTCGAAGCGCGTCGTCCTGCCGGCGTCGCAGGCGCGGGCGACCTGGTAGACATAAGCGCGCGCCGAATTGAGCGCGACATACATGTCGGCGACCTTGGCCTGGATCAGCTGGAAGCTGCCGATCGGCTGGCCGAACTGCTTGCGCTCGCGGACATAAGGCAGGACGACGTCGAGGCAAGCCTGCATGATCCCGAGCTGGATGCCGGCGAGCACGGTCCGCTCATAATCGAGCCCCGACATCAACACCCCGACGCCGCCGTTGAGCGGCCCCATCACCTGCTCCTCCGGCACCTCGCAATCGTCGAAGATCAGCTCGGCGGTCGGCGAGCCGCGCATCCCCATCTTGTCGAGCTTCTGGCCGATCGAGAACCCCTTCATGCCCTTCTCGATCAGGAACGTGGTAATGCCGCGCGAGCCGTCGCCGGTCTTGGCGTAGACGACGAGCGTGTCGGCATAAGCCGCGTTGGTGATCCAGAACTTCGTGCCGTTGAGCACGTAGCCGCCCTGCACCGCCTCGGCCTTGAGCTTCATCGAAACCACGTCCGAGCCCGCCCCGGCTTCCGACATTGCGAGCGAGCCGACATGCTCGCCCGAGATCAGCTTCGGCAGGTATTTCGCCTTCTGCTCCGGGCTCGCCCAGCGCCTGATCTGGTTCACGCACAGGTTCGAATGCGCCCCGTAGGAAAGCCCGATCGAGGCCGAGGCGCGCGCCACCTCTTCCTGCGCGACGACATGTTCGAGATAGCCGAGCCCGAGCCCGCCATCCTCCTCCGACACCGTGATCCCGTGCAGCCCGAGCGCGCCCATTTCCGGCCACAAATCGGTCGGGAACCAGTCCTCGGCGTCGATCTTCGCGGCGAGCGGCGCGATCCGGTCGGCGGCAAAGCGCCGCGTCGTGTCGCGGATCGCATCGGCCATCTCGCCAAGGTCGAAGTCGAGGCCAAGCTCGGACATGTCCGTTCTCCTGTTCGGGGGTGCCCGTAGCAGAGCCCCGAGGATTTGAACAAGACGGCCGGGCTGACTATGTGCCCACCACAATCATCACCGTTCGTCCCGAGCGAAGTCGAGGGGCGCTCGTGATGAGTCCGCGCCAGCGCCCCTCGACTGCGCTCGGGACGAACGAACTCTGGAGTGCCCAATGACCGCCATCGCATCCGACCCCATCGTCATCCTCTCCTACGCCCGCACGCCGATGGGCTCGTTCCAGGGCGCGCTCGCCGGGGCCACCGCCACCGAGCTCGGCGCGGCCGCGGTCCGCGCCGCGGTCGAGCGCGCCGGAGTCGCCGCCGAGGATGTCGAGAAGATCTACATGGGCTGCGTCCTCCCGGCCGGCTTGGGCCAGGCCCCCGCCCGCCAGGCGGCGATCAAGGCCGGGCTCGGCGACCATGTCGAGGCGACCACGGTCAACAAGATGTGCGGGAGCGGAATGCAGGCCGCGATCATGGCCGCCGACACGCTCGACGCCGGCTCGGCCGACATCGTCGTCGCCGGCGGCATGGAGTCGATGACCAACGCCCCCTATCTCCTCCCCAAGCACCGCTCCGGCGCCCGCATCGGCCACGACACCGCTTATGATCATATGTTCCTCGACGGCCTCGAGGACGCTTATGAGACCGGCCGGCTGATGGGCAGCTTCGCCGAGGAGAGCGCCACCGAATATCAGTTCACCCGCGAGGCGCAGGACGATTACGCCATCGCCTCCCTGACCCGCGCCCAGGCGGCGCAGGAAAGCGGCGCCTTCGACCGCGAGATCGTCGCCGTCGAGATCAAGGGCCGCAAGGGCCCCAATATCGTCGACAAGGACGAGCAGCCGGCCAAGGGCGACGCCGCCAAGATCCCCACCCTCAAGCCCGCCTTCGCCAAAGACGGCACCATCACCGCCGCCAACGCCTCCTCGATCTCGGACGGCGCCGCCGCCCTCGTCCTCACCCGCCAGAGCGTCGCCGACCGGCTCGGCCTCAAGCCGGTCGCCCGCATCGCCGGCCACGCCGCCTTCGCCCACGCCCCCGCCAAGTTCACCACCGCCCCCGTCGGCGCGATCAACCGCGCGCTGGCCAAGGCCGGCTGGACCGCCGCCGACGTCGACCTCTACGAAGTCAACGAAGCCTTCGCCTGCGTCGCCATGATCGCCATGCGCGACCTCGGCATCCCCCACGAGAAGATCAACGTCCACGGCGGCGCCACCGCGCTCGGCCACCCGATCGGCGCCAGCGGCGCCCGCGTGCTTGCGACGCTGCTCAGCGCATTGGAAACGCGCGGCGGCAGGAAGGGCGTGGCGAGCCTGTGCATCGGCGGCGGAGAGGCGACGGCGATGGCGGTGGAGCTTATGGACTAGACTTAGACCAACCGCCGTGCGCGAACTGAATCTGAATTATATGCGCGTGTGGGTTCTGGCCAAACGTATCCCGTAGAGACAACACGAGTGCTATGTTGGAAGACCCCAAACCGATGAGATCGCGGAGATATCTCACTTGTCGCTAATCGACACATTTTCACGTCGGAAACGCCAGCGGGAACGTGCTGGTTCAGATGACGTGTATTCCTACGATACAATTCCAAACCCACTGCGAGTGCAGCTGATACAAATCTGGGAGCAAGCGCTAGGTTTGAATCGCCCAAGCTCTCATGGAGCTGACGCAATCGCAGGTTTGGTACGAATAATACGACGAGAACGGGGCGTTTTCGGCCTGTGTAATAATTATGAACTTGTCGAAAATGATGAAGAACTGCGGCGATGGTTCCTTAGCGAACAGAATGCGGATTTTTGTTTAGACTGCGTGGAACTTGTTTGTCGATTTCTGCAGAATAAAGTAAGCAATGAGCCTTGGAGATATGAGAATCGACAAGGAGGGGCGGAAGCCGCAATAATCGAAATTAATGCCAGATTTACCGAGGCGGGAATTGGATATCAGTATGAAACCGCTGCGAATGAGATCGTTAGGGTTGATAGCAGATTAATTCATGCCGAAGTTGTGAAGCCCGCACTGAGTCTGCTTGCCGAACCGGTCTTTGCCGGACCCCAGAAAGAATTTCTAGATGCCCACGGCCACTATCGCCAAGGAGACTATGAGCAGGCACTGACAGAATGCGGTAAGGCGTTTGAAAGTGTTCTCAAGATAATTGCGCAGCGCCGCGGCTGGAGTATCAGCGACAAAGCAACGGCGAAGACGTTGCTCGACTGTGTATTCACCAACGGTCTTGTTCCGGAATATCTAAATGGAGAGTTTCAGGCACTTCGCTCCCTACTGGAGAGCGGTGTCCCCACTATCCGAAACCGTAGCGGCGGCCACGGCACCGGCTCAACACCTCGTTCAGTTCCTCCGCATCTCGCAGCCTTTCAATTGCATCAAACCGCTGCTGCGATTGTCCTGTTGGTCGAAGCCGACAAGGCTTTAGCCTAATCTCTCGGCGCCTTCTCGGTGACGCCTACCCGGGTGACAGGTAGTCCCAGGGTACGTGACAGGTACGTACCTGTCGGCAGACTGAGCCGTTCCGCCGCCGCCGGATCGTAGACCGAGACGTAGGTGACGATCGCTTCGAGATGTTCGATCGCCTCGTCGGTCCAGACGATCTTCAAGTCAGTCGCCGACGCGAGGCCTCGGCAGCCGTTTCGCGCTGCCCCATGAGGAGAGCCAGCGCCGCACCGCCTCGTGAGAGATCACCCTGCCGGCTCAGCAGGCCGTGGCCGGTGACAGGCACGCACCCGGGTAGGTGACAGGTACGTACCTGTCACCGCGAGGGTGCATGCCGGCTTCATAGCGCTCCCGGTCGCGCTGGGCAAAGCGAGCCTAGAGCTTTGCGTCTTCGCGTCTTTGCGTGAAACAACTCTTTTTTTGTCACGCGAAGCCGCGAAGGACGCGAAGAAGACTAAAGAGGGACAGTCCCTCTTTTCGCGCGACGCAATGACATGAAGGCGGATCGGGCAGTCGGTTGCCGGGTGCGTCCCTTCACGGGCGACCAAAATTCCGCTTCCTACAGCCTAACCCTTATGGTTCATACTGCCAAATGGCAAAGAACCGATTCGCGAATGAAAGCGCATCCGAACCCGAGGCGCCGACCAATGAGCCCGCCTCCCCTAAGGTGAACACCCCGGATCGACCCGGCTTCGTCGAGCCGCTGGTCTCGGATTGCCTCACCGACACCTTTCCGCCCGGCCACCGCAAGCCGCGCCATGACGGCTTCACGCCCGAGGCGGTCGGCGGCTTTCTCAGGCATCTCGCCGCCTCCGGCGTGGTCGAGCATGCCGCCGACGCGGTCGGCCTTTCCGCGTCCGCCGCTTATGCCTTCCGCAACCGCCGCGAGGGGCGCGCCTTCGCGCGGATGTGGGACGCGATCCTGATCCACCGCTCCCGCGCCCGTATCGCCGCCGAAAATCAGTCGCGCGCGATCAACGGCTGCGTCAGCGTGCGCAAGCGCGACGGCCTGGTGGTCAGCGAATATCATTATTACGACAACCGCCTCGCCACGGCGGTTCTGACCCGCCTCGACCGGCTCGCCGAGAAGGAGGCCGACAGCGAGGCGCATCTGCGCGCGCTTTCCGAGGACATGGACGCGTTCATCGACTGCGTGGCCGAGGGCGGCGATCTCGACGCCTTCGTCGAGGCGCGGCGGCCCGTCGAGCCGGGTCCCGGGCCGGACCTTGGCGAGGGCGGGCAGCACGAGGCCGAGATCGACCATCTGGTTCGCCTGCCGGACGTGCCGGACTATCGCAATATCGACCCGGCCGATATCAGTGTCTCCGATCTCGATCCGGGCCGCAAGGAGAGCTGGACGATGGACCAGTGGATCCGCGGCTTGCGCAGCGGCTTCCTCGACTGGCTGTCACGCCGGACGCAGGATTCGGACTTCATTCCCGGCCCCGGCTCGCCGCTGCGCTTTCGAGCGGAAATCTGTGCCGCCATCGCCGCTATTGAAACCGGCGCCGCGCCGGGCGGCTCTCCCGCTGGTCACCGGGCCGGAGCGGAGATCGACACGACCGACCTCGATCTCCGGGAGATGGACGACTGGACCGAGGAGCAATGGGGGCGCGCGCATATGAGCGGAATTCTCGACCGCGCCGATGCGCGTTTCTGGGACGAGCTGGCCGGGCCGATCGGATCCGCCGGTGAGGAAGGATGACCGCCTCTTGGCAAGCCTCAACTTCCTCAACTTATTTTGCGCTCGCCGCGTGCTAAAGAATGAAATCCGTGACCAGGATCTGCGTGCCGCTGGCGATGATGTGGAGGTCCGCGCCGGCATCGCCGTCCATGTCGCCGTAAATATGGACCTGGCCGCCGATGACCGCCGCGCGGAGCTGGCCCGCCGAACCGGTGAAGGCGCCCGCGCCGATAAAGGTGAAGGCGTCGTCGCCCGCCGTGCCGGCATTGGCGTCGATCTGGCTGAGATCGATCCTGTCGGTGCCCGAGACGAAATCGGGGAGCTGGTCCGGCATCGCTTTCCTGCCGTCCGAGCGCGGTCCGCGCTCGCGGCTGTCCAGGGGACCGCCGAAGACGAAGATGTCGGCGCCGGTGCCGCCTTCCGGGCGGTCGCCGCCGAGGCCGCCCTGGATTATGTCGTTGCCGCCGCCGCCGCGCAGGATGTTGCCGGCGTCGTTGCCGGTCAGCCGGTCGTCGCCGGCGCCGGCCGTGGCATGCTCGATCAAAGCGCCGAAGGCGATCTGGACGTTGAAGGTCTGGCCGCCGCCGTCGCTCGACGCGCCGGGATTGAGGTCGATCCGCGACGGGCTGCTCCAGCCCGAAAAATCGAGCGTGTCGATGCCGCCGGCGTCCCAGATCGCGATCACCGGCGCCGTGTTGAGCGAGAAATCGAACGCCGCCCGTCCGGCATTGCTGTTGAAGCCGTAATGGGTGTCGCCGGTCCGCGTCGTCATGTTGATGCCGTAGAGGCTCTGGATCGCGGCGATGTCGTGCGCCATCGGAGTCGCGGCGAAGGAGGTCCGGACCGCGCCGGTCGAGCTCGACGCGAAATAGGACATGATCGTATATTGCAAGCTGTCCTGATAATATTCGGCATTGGCCTCGTAGGTCAGGGTGACGTTCGGCGCGGCGTTGTAATTGCCAGGATGCGACATTCCGAGCGCATGGCCGATTTCGTGCATCAGGGTCCTGAAGCCGGGCCCGGCGAGCCCGATTTCCTGGTTGGACGCGGCCAGCGTGCTGATCCAGATGTCGCCGGCGACGAGCGAGAAGCCGGGATAGTTCGCATAAGCGGAGAAATGATCCTCGCTGGTGTTGAGGTTGCCGATGTTGATGTCGGCGGTGCCGGGGGTCCCTTCGACGAAGGTCACGTTGATGAAATCGCCCCAGATCGCGAAGGCGCTGCGCACCGCGTCGCGCTGGGCCGCGCTCAGCGGCTGGAACTCGCTGGCCTCCGAGGAATAGACCTCGCCGGCAGTGTTGAAGAAAGCGTAGGTGATCGTGCCGACCCCCGCGCGCGGGGTCGGGTTGCCGGCCCCGCCGGTCCAGGCGATGTCGGCCCTGGTCAGCTGGTTGATGATCTGATCGAGCGTGAAGACCGGCTTGCCGTTGATGAACTCGACCGCGACCGAGCGGACGATATCCGCTTCATGATCGTGGAGCACCGGTGTCGTTTCGGCATCCCGAACAGCCTTGCGCATCGCAATCCCTACTCAAACTCGCTGCCTGCGATCTTGCGCGCTCCGGGCCGGGCCGTCAAACTTTCTTGTGCCTGCGGGCCTTTAAGCGCAACCCGCAATTCCTTTCGGACCCGAAATCTGCCATAGAGCGTTCAGTTCATCTTACCGCCCCAGGAGATCGACATGAAAACCAGATTGCTCGCTTTAGCCGCCATCGCCATGGCCCCAATCGTCCTCGCCGCGCCCGCGTCCGGCCAGACCCGCGCCGACGAGATCCGCTGGCAGCAGGCGCAGCGCCGCTTCGATACCGAGCGCGCGATCTACGAGCGCGAGCGCGACCGCTACGAATCGACCCGGCGCGGCCGGCGCGGCGGCGGCTATGGCGGCGCCGGCTATGGCGGCGGCAATAGCGGCGGCGGCCGCTATGGCTGGAAAGACGGCGACGATTGGGAGCCGTCCCGTTATTATCGCGACGATCCGCGCGCCGAGGAGCGCCGGCTGGCCGCCGAGGATGAGGTCTATCGCGGCGAGGACGGGCGCTATTATTGCCGCCGCAGCGACGGCACCACCGGCCTCGTCGTCGGCGCCGGCGTCGGCGCCCTGGTCGGCCGCGGCATCGACAGGCGCGGCGAGCGCACCACCGGCACCGTGGTCGGCGGCGTGCTTGGCGCGCTGGTCGGCCGCGAGGTCGAGCGCAACAGCGACATGCGCTGCCGCTAGGCTGGGAAAAGGCCGGGGCGCCGCAACTCGGCGCCCCCGCCGCCTCAGCAGGAATCGATCCGGAGCGGCGGCAGGCTGCGGCCGTTGCGGTCGATCCAGACATAGGCATAGGAGCCGCCCAGCGAGATCGTCTGGCGCATCGCCGCCTGGCCGCACACGTTGGCGCGGGTCGCCTGATGGAGCTGCTGGATCTGGGCCGGCGCCAGCTGGGACGCGTCGATGCTGACCCGCGAATTGTAGGTGAGCAGCGGACCGGTCGAGACGACCGAGGTCAAGGTGGTGAGCGCATCGACCCGGAGCGGCAGCCGTGGCGTCATGACCCGGACGACCTCGCGATTGGCGCAGGCGATCAGCTCGAGCCGCTGGGTCTCGGTGAAGTCGGATATCGGGCGATAGGCGTCACCGGGCCTCAGGCAGTTCTGGCTGAGCCGTTCGGTGTCGACCTGGATGTTCGCCTTCTCGAGGATGTCGCGGCTCTTCTGATCGAGCCCGCTCATCGGGTCGCGCGTCCGCTCCTTCTTGCAGCCCGCCAGCGCGAGCGCCGCGATCGCGCACGTCATACCCAGACCCAGTCTCATCGATCACCCCCCGCGTTCGCCCACCGGATCGGCCCGGTGCCGGCGAAAGGTGCCACAGGCCGGCAATCCTGTCACCGGCCTTCCAATGTAGGATTTCGTCCGGCATCCAGGTTCCGACTCGGCCGCGCGGCCGGATCGCGGCTCTTTCTCAACTGTGGCCCGGGCTTGCCGTACCCGTCCGCGCTCAGGCCGGCACAGGCTCCTGGATCAACGGCGCCGTCTCGCCCTGCAGCGCCTCGACATAGGAGCGGCGCCAGTGGAGGATGTCCTCGCGGCGGACGTTCTCGATCAGCGCCTGCCAGCGGCGCACGCGTTCCTCCTTGGGCATGTCGAGCGCCTTGCGGATCGCGTCGGAAATGTCGTCCTTGCTGTAGGGGTTGACGAGCAAAGCCTCCTTGAGCTGGTGCGCGGCGCCGGCGAAGCGCGACAATATGAGCACGCCGGGATCGGCCGGGTCCTGCGAGGCGACATATTCCTTGGCGACCAGGTTCATGCCGTCGCGCAGCGGCGTGATCAAGGCGACGTCGGCGGCGCGGTAGAAGCCGGAGAGGCCGGCGCGCGGATAGCCCTGGTTGACGTAGCGGATCGGCACCCAGTCGACATGGGCGAACTCGCCGTTGATGCGGCCGGAAAGCTCGTCGAGATGCTCGCGGATATGCTCGTAAGTGTGGACTTCGCCGCGCGAGGGCGGCGCGATCTGGAGCAGGAAGGCGCGCCCGCGCCAATCGTCATGCTCCTCGAGGAAGCGGCGATAGCCTAGGAAGCGCTCGGCCAGGCCCTTCGAATAATCGAGCCGGTCGACGCCGATGATCACCTTCTTGCCCTCGGCGCTGGTCCGCAGCGTCTCGAAGGCGTTGCGGGCGTCGGCGGCGGTCATTACGTTCTCGAATTCCTCGACGTCGATGCCGATCGGGAAGGCCGCGGTCCGGACCTCGCGGTCGCCGACCCGAATCGTGCCGTCGGCCGCCACCGTGCCGCCGAGCTCGCGCTCGATATAATGGTGGAAGCTCTCAAGCCATTCGGCGGTCTGGAAGCCGATCAGATCGTAAGCGAGCATCGAGCGGACCAGGCGCTGGTGATAGGGCATCGACACCATCAGCCGGTGCGGCGGCCAGGGGATGTGGAGGAAGAAGCCGATCCGATTGGCGATGCCGCGCTGGCGCAGCTGCTGGCCCAATGGGATCAGATGATAATCGTGGACCCAGACCAGATCGTCGGGCTCGATCAAGGGCGCCAGCGTCTCGGCGAAGCGCTCGTTGACCCGCTCATAGCCGGCGCCGAAGCTGCGGTCATATTCGGCCAGGTCGATGCGATAGTGGAAGAGCGGCCAGAGCGTCCGGTTGGCGTAGCCGTTATAATATTCGTCGACGTCCTGCTCTTCGAGGTCGATCGTCGCGGTGGTCACGCCGTCGTGGCGCTGGAGGTCGATCTTGCCGGTGAAATGGTCGGTCTTCTCGCCCGACCAGCCGAACCACAGGCCGCGCGATTCCCTGAGCGCGGCGCCCAGCGCCACCGCCAGCCCGCCCTGCGCACCCTCGGCGCTGCGCGCCTTGGGCACCGAGACCCGGTTGGAGATGACGATCAGCCGGCTCACCGCACGCTACTCCAGGGTCGGGACAGAAGCCCCGCGCAATTGATCAACCCAACAAGCGAATAAGTCTGCGGATAGTTGCCCCAGAGCTCGCCCGTTTCGAAGTCGGTGTCCTCCGAGAGCAGGCCTGCCGGGGTCAGCCGCTCGAGCATCTTTTCGTAGAGCGCCCTCGCCTCCTCGCTGCGCCCGGCGAGGTGAAGCGCCTCGATCAGCCAGAAGGTGCAGAAATTGAAGGCGGTTTCGGGCAGGCCGAAATCGTCCTCATGAGCATAACGCAGCATATGCTCGCCGCGCCTGAGGCCCGTCTCGACCGCGTTGAAGGTAGCGAGGAAGCGGGGGTCGCCGGGTTCGAGGAAGCGCATGTCGACGAGCTGGAGCAAGGAGGCGTCGAGGTCGTCGCCGCCGAAGGTCGCGGCGAATCGCTTCCCTGCTTCGTGCCAGGCCTGCGCCTCGATGGCGGCGCGGATCGCCGCCGCCCGCTCGCGCCAGAACGTGGCGCGCGCATCGAGCCCGAGCCGCTCGGCGATGTTGCCGAGCCGGTCGCAGGCGGCCCAGCTCATCACCGCCGAATAGGTGTGGACGCTGGTGCGGGTGCGGAATTCCCACAGGCCGGCATCGGGCTGGTCGTGCATCGCGAAGGCGCGCTCGCCGACCTTCTCGAGCGCCGCGAAATCCTCGGCCCCCGCTGGCCGTAGCAGCCGTTCATCGAAAAAGGCCTGGGCGTTGGAGAGGATGATCTGGCCGTAGGCGTCATGCTGGACCTGGGTGTAGGCGGCGTTGCCGACCCGGACCGGGCCCATCCCCCGATAGCCGGCCAGCGCTTCGGCGGCGTGCTCTTCCAGCCTCGGCTCGCCCGAGACCGCGTAGAGCGGCTGGACCTGGCCGCCCTCGGCCTCGTCGACGATGTTCCTGAGGTAGGAGAGATAATTCTCCAGCACGTCGAGCGCACCGAGCCGGTTCAGCGCCTGAACCGTGTAATAAGCGTCGCGAATCCAGCAATAGCGATAATCCCAGTTGCGGCCGCTGTCCGCCGCCTCCGGGATCGAAGTGGTCATCGCCGCGACGATCGCGCCGGTTTCCTCGTGCTGGCACAGCTTCAAAGTGATCGCGGCGCGGATGACGACGCGCTGCCATTCGAGCGGGATGGCGAGGCCGCGCACCCAGTCCCGCCAATGATCGGAGGTCTGGTGCAGCATCATCGCCAGGGTCTGGTTGACGTTGCCGACGAAGGGCTCGTCCGGCCCCAGGAAGAAATGCAGCGGCTCTTCCAGGCGGAAGCTGCGCCCTTCGAGCAGGTGCAGCACGGGCGCGTCGGTGGTGAGCCGCATCGGCTGCGGATCGAGCAGGAAGCGGATATGGTTGGTGCCGCTGGTCCGCTCCGCGTCGCGCCCGCCCCAGTCGGCGGCTGGGTTGAGCGAAACCTTGACCCGCGGCGTCCCCGCCAGCGGCCGGACGATGCGGATGAAGGCGACCGGCCGGTACATCCGCCCCGAGCGCTCGAAGCGCGGGCAGAAGTCGAACACTTCCGCGACGGCGCCCTCGGCGTCGGTGAGGCGAGTGGCGAGGATCGGCGTGTTCTTGAGGTAGCGCGGCTCGGCCGAAACCTGGTTCTCGAGGCTGATCCGCCATTCCCCGCGCGGGAGCGGGCTCTCGCCCCCGGAATCGAGCGGCTTGGGATCGAGCAGCGCGCAGAACATCGGATCGCCATCGACGCGGGGTTGGCAGGCCCAGGCCATCCCCGCCGCGCCGTCGACGAGTGCGCTCACCTGGCAATTGCCGATCGGCCACAGGTCGAGATCGCTCATCGCAACGCGCCGTCCAGCCAGCGCGCGGCATCGCCAACCGAATCGAGCCGGTAGAGCGCCGCGCTGACCCGCTCGGGCCCGACCAATATCCCCGCGCCGCCGAGGTCCGCCGCCGCGGCGAAGCCGTGCTCGTCGGTGAGATCGTCGCCCATGAACAAAGGACGCGCGCCGATGAACTCGGGTTCCGTCATGAACGCTTTCAGGGCGTCGCCCTTGGTCGCGCCGTTCGGCCGCAGCTCGGCGACCATCGCGCCGCGCTGCACGTCGAAGCCGCGCTCCTTGGCGAGCGCCGCCATGAATGCGTCGGCGCGCGCCGCCTCGCGCGGCGCCAGCCGGTAATGGAGCGCGATGCCGGCCGGCTTCTCCTCGACGATCAGGCCGGGCGTGCCGGCGGCGAAAGCCTCGACCCGGGCGCGAACGTCGTCGAGTCCGATCGGCACGCTGAGCGGCAGCCTGGTGCCGTCGGCGAGCCGCAGCTCGAGCCCGTGCGAGCCCGAAAAGGCGATGCCGTGCAGCGGCAGATGGCGCTCGAGGTCGGCGAGTGAGCGGCCGCTGAGGATGGCGAGCCGGCCGCCGAGCCGGCGGCGCAGCCGTTCGAGCGTCGGCGCCAGGCCCGCGGGCACGCGGATCCTGTCGGGCGCGTCGGCAAGCTCGACCAATGTGCCGTCGAAGTCGAGGAACAAGGCGGCGCTCTCGAGCAAGGCGGGGGGCGGTGGCAGCGGGCTGGCCATGCCCTCCCGTGGCAAGCGGCGCGGCAAAGCTCAAGCCGCCATCGAAAAATACCGAATTTGCGTCCCTTTTCGGGCATTGCCGGAGGGAATTCCCCCAAAACGGATGTTTCACCTGCGTACCGTTTCGCTATACGTCGGGGCACGCGCAGGCGTCCTCGACGACGGCCAACGCCGACATCGCCTGCCGGGGGACGAGAATCATGGAAAAGACCAACGCGGCGCTGACCCGTCGCAGGATGATGTTGATGACAGGCGGCGCAATCGCCGGCGCCGGCGCGCTGATCGCGGCGCCGTTCCGCGAGGAGATCGCCGCCACCGCCCGGCGGGTGCTGACGAGCACGTCATTGGGGCGCGGCTTCGTCTCGCTCGCCAATGCCGGCTATGAGGAATGGGCGGCGCAGGTCGGCTCGGTGTTCACGCTCGGCGACGGCACCCGCCTGACCCTGGCCGGAGTGCGCGCCTTCCCGTCCGCGGGACTGCGGCCCCGCGGCGGCCGCGACCGGGCGTTCGTGGCGCTGTTCGACGCGGCCGGCGGCCGGAGCCCCGCCCCCGACCTCATCCAGATGGCCAACCACGCCCAATATGGACCGCTGCCGCTCTTCCTGTCGGCCACCGGCGATCCCCGCACGCCCGGCCGCATGCTCGCCGTCTTCAACTAGCGCAGGCCGATGCCGCCGCCGGTCGAGGCCGCCGCCGTTTTCGGCATCGCCTATCGGGAGATGAAGGACGACGATCTGCCGTTCGTAGCCGCGCTCTACGCGACCACCCGCGCGCGCGAGCTCGAGGCGACCGGCTGGCCCGAGGCGATGAAGGCCGCCTTTTGCGACCAGCAGCACCGCGTCCAGCACGCCCAATATCGGGCGACCTACACGGACGCGGAATGGCTGATCGTCGAGCGCGGCGGCGCGCCGGTCGGCCGCCTCTACATCGGCCGGGACGGCGACGCGCTGCTCCTGATCGACATCTCGCTGATCCCCGAGCAGCGCGGGGCCGGGCTCGGCGGCGCGATCGTGCGCGACGTGCTCGCCATGGGCCGGGCCGCGGCCAGGCCGGTCGTGCTCCATGTCGAGCGCTTCAATCCGGCGCTGAGACTCTACGAGCGGCTCGGCTTCCGGATCGAGGAGGAGGAGTCCCTGTACCTGCGCATGGCCTGGCGGCCGGACGCTCAGTAAAAGACCGCCTCGTAGCGCATCCCCTGCTCGCGCGGGCCGAGCGGAACGATGAAGATCGCATATTGATCGGTGCCGATCAGGAACGGGAAGACGCCCTGGCCGAGCTGCGGATTGAGCGGGCCGATGAATTCCAGCCGGAACGAGCCGCCCTGACGCTTGGAGCCGGGCAATTCCTGCAGCGCATCGAGGCGCAGCGGCACCACCTGGCCGGCGACGTGGACGTTGAATATCTTGCCGACCCGGCCCGAGAAATCGGCCAGATTCATCTCACGCGAAAGGTCCATCAGCGTATCGTCTCCCCCGGATCGACACCCCAGATGCGGTCGACCCTGATATAGCCGGCGCGACCGCCGACGTCGAAATTGCACCAGCCCCCGCCGCAACGCGACACCCGGCCGACGACATTGGGCTCGGCGCGGAAGCGGATCGCGCTCGCATCGTCCGGCGCCTCGCGCATCGGCGCGAGCCCCTCGCCGCGGACGATGGCGGTGCGCTGGTCGGAAAGCAGGCTGACCAGCATCCAGCCGGTGGTGCCGTCGGGATCCCGGATCTGGCGCCAGTCGCCATGGATGCGCAGGACGCGGATCGGCAGGTCGCGGCGGACATAGAGCCAGATGCCGGGATAGGTCTGGCCGGGGCCACGGCGCATCATCGCCCGCCCGGACGCGATCGAGGCCATATAAGGGGTGGGGCGCGGCGGTTGCGCCAAAGCGGCCGAGAAGGACAGCGACAGCGCGCAGGCGAGGAGGGCGGCGGCTATTCGACCCGGCATTGGAATCCCTTTCGGGCGCCTTCTTAAGCCGCTTGGCACCGCCTCTTCAAGCCGCTGGGCCGGGGACAGTTATAGTAACTGTCCCCATTTAGTTCGCGCTCAGTCGCCGCTCTGGATGCGCTCGACGAGCTGCTTCACGGTCGGGACGAAGCCGTTCGAATAAAAGGGGTCCTTCCTGAAGCGGAAGGCGCTGTGGCCGGCGAACATGAGGTTCTCCTCGGTCGAGCCGCCATGGGCGATCTCCTGCAGCGTCTTCTGGATGCAGAAGCTGCGCGGGTCGGCCAGGCGCCCGGTCGTGTTCTTCTCATTGTCCGCCCAGGACGAGAAGCCGCATTGCGACAGGCAACCCATGCAGTCCGACTGGTCCTTGCGGATCAGATGCTTCTCTTCGGGCGTGACGAAGATCAAGGTTTCGTCGGGGGACTTGAGCGCCTCGGTATAGCCTTCCGCATACCAGGTCCGGGCGTGGAGCAGGTCGCCCTTGGTCACCCAGTAATTCTTCTTGCCCATGACGCCGACATCGAGCGGGAAGGCGTGATCGCCGAGCGGCTCCTTGGTGAACGCGATCTGGCGGTGCGAGCGCGCTTCCAGGTTCCTCAGGAAGGGGTTGCGCACCGCCGAGGAATAGAAGCCGGTCGGCGAGAAGCGGTGGAGGAGGATGTCGCCTTCCTCCAGCGTCATCAACCGCGCCTTCCATTCGTCCGGGATCGGGCTTTCCTTGGTGAGCAAAGGCCTGGTGCCGAACTGGAAGGCGATCTGGCCCAATTCCTCATTGTCGATCCAATGATCCCATTCCTTCAGATTCCAGACGCCGCCGGCCATGACGATCGGCACCGAATCGGAAATCCCGCCGGTCCGCATCGTCTCGCGCAGCGCCTTGACCCTCGGATAGGGATCCTGCGGGGCGAGCGGATCCTCGGCGTTGCTGAGGCCGTTATGGCCGCCCGCCAGCCAGGGGTCCTCGTAGACCACGGCCGACAGCCATTCCGCCGCCTTGTGATAGGCGCGCTTCCACAGGGCGCTGAACGCGCGCGCCGAGCTGATGATCGGCAGATAGCTGACCTTGTGCGAGGCTGCGATCTCGGAGAGCTTGTAGGGCATGCCGGCGCCGCAGGTGACGCCCGCGATCAGCCCCTTGGTCTTTTCGAGCACACCTTCGAGGACGCGCTGGGCGCCGCCCATCTCCCACAGCACGTTGATGTTGATCGCGCCGCGCCCCGAGGCGATGTCATAAGCGCGCTGGACCTGCGCGACGGCGCCGTCGATTGCGTAGCGGATCAGCTCCTCGTGCCGCTCGCGCCGCGTCAGCGCATGATAGATTTGCGGGATGATCCGGCCTTCGGGATCGTAGCTGTCGGCATTGACCGCCGAGACGGTGCCGATGCCGCCCGCGGCAGCCCAGGCGCCGGAGCTGAAGCCGTTGGTGGCGGAGACGCCCTTGCCGCCCTCGATCAGCGGCAGCACCTCGCGGCCCGCATAAAGGATCGGACTGATACCCTTGAACATCATTCCTCCAAGCCGGCCCGCTCCGGGTTCATAACATGAGTCAGGAAATTAGACTAACACGGACCCCGTAAACGCGTCCGGGCGGTCAATGGCTTCACCGTACAGGCGCCCATAACGCGCGATCATCGCCTTTTCATCAAATTCCGCCGCGGCCCTTTCGCGATTGGCCTGCCCGATCGCGCTGCGCAGGTCGGGACGGTCCGATAGCCCATCCAGCGCGGCCGCGAAAGCCGCCTCGTCGGCGGCGTCGACGATCAAGGGCTTGTTGTCGTCGGAGACGATGAAGGGAATGTCGCCGACCTGCGTCGCGACCGCCGGCAGCCCCGCCGCCATCGCCTCGACCAGAGAGAGCGGGAATTGCTCGGAGTCGGACGAAAGCGCGAAAATGTCGAAATGGCCGATCCATCGCGACGGCTCGGCGAGGAAGCCCGGCATGAGCAGCCGCGCCGCCACGCCCCGCGCCCGCGCCTCGGCGGCGATCCGCTCGCTCGCCGGCCCCTCGCCGACGATCACCAGCCGCGCCGGCTTGTGGCTCATGCGGGAGAAGGCGCGGACCAGGCGCGGCAGGTTCTTGACCGCGCGCAGCCCGGCGACGGTGCCGATCACGACCTCGTCGCTTTGGCGCTCGAAGCCCGGAATGGCGCCCGGCTCGGGTGGCGCGGCGAAGGCGGCGACGGCGACGCCGTTGGGAATGCGCACCGGGTTGCGGCCCCAATAGGTGCGCGCGATCCTTTCGAGCCGCTCCGACGGCACGACCAGCTCATGGGCCCCGCCGAGCCCGAGGCGCCGGTAGCGGTTGCGGCGCGGGCTCAGCCGTTCGGCCTCGTCCTCGTTGAAGCCGTCCTCATGGTGGATCAGCGGCGGGCCGCCGAAAAGGCGCCTCGCCATGACCGCGTCGAACGCGCCCCAATTGTAGGTCAGCACCAGATCGAAGCTGCGCATGTAGCGCGCCAGCCGCCACAGCCGCCGCGGCATCGGCGGACCGGTCAGCGGCGGCGCGCCGGTGGGAAAATCGACCTCGATCGCCTTGGCGATAGCGTCGCGCGCGGCGAGCTTGTCCGGCATCGCGCTCAGGATGCTGTGCTCGGCCGCATCGCCGAACGCGTTCATCAGCCGCACCGCGCGCGCCTCCTTGCCGCCGAGCGAGAAGGTCGAATGGCAATGGAGGATGCGCACCGGGGCCATGCGCCCTTATGGCGCCGCGACGGGCCCAGGGAAACGTGCTTCGCGCGGTTAGGCCGCGATGCTAGGTAAACCGTATGAACTGGCTGCTTTTGTTTCTGGCGCTCCTGGCCGCGCCGGCGCCGCCCCGGGAGGGGACCATCGCCGCCGACGACGGCGCGCGGCTCTTCTACCGGGTCGAGGGCGCCGGCCGCGAAACCCTGGTCGTCGTCCATGGCGGCCCCGGCAATTCGCTCGAATCGGTCCGCCTCGACCTCGCGCCGCTCGCGCGCGGCCGGCGAGTCATCTATTACGACCAGCGCGGCAACGGCCGCTCCAGCCTGATCGACCGGTCGGACCGCCTCGCAATCTCCCGCCATATCGCCGATCTCGAGGCGATCCGCCGCCATTTCCGCCTCGACCGCATGGTCCTGCTCGGCAACAGCTGGGGCGGCCTGCTCGTCTCGGCTTATGCCGCCGCCCATCCCGAGCGGGTCGGGCGCATGATCCTGCACGCGCCGGCGCCGCCGACCCTCGCTTATCTGCGCGAGATGGGCGCGCGGATCGACGCGCGCGCGAACGAACGGCTCGACCAAGCGGGACGGCGCCGATTGAGTGAGATTGACGGGCCCGAATATTGGCTCGGCTCGGCCGACCCCGTCGCCACCTGCCGGGAATTCATGGCGGACATCTTCCTCCTCTACCGCTTCGACCCAGCGGCGCGAATCCCGTTCCGCGGCAATGTCTGCGCCGGCTCGCGCGAGGCCGTGCGTCGCCAGCAATGGGTCAACGCAGCGATCTGGCGCTCGCTCGGTGACTTCGATCTGCGCCCCGCCGTCGAGCGCGTCGCCGCGCCGGTCCTCGTCATCCACGGCGCCGCCGACGTCATCCCGCTCGCCGCCTCGCGCGACTGGGCGGCGCATTATCCGGCCGGACGGCTGCTGGTGCTGGAGCGCGCCGGCCATCTCGTCCACCTCGAACGGCCCGACGCCTTCTTCCCCGCGGTGCAAGCTTTTCTCGCCGGACGCTGGCCGCCCGGCGCTGAAGGCCGTCCGGCCGTGACAGGGCGACTGACCGGGTGGCGCTGACGCTGAGCCCGGGTCTGATCACGCTGGCGGCGGCGGCTGCCGCCGCTTTGCTCGCGACCGGGATCGGCGCCGCGCTGGCGCGCCGGATCGGCTTCACCGCGCCGTTCAACCCGGTCGTTCCGCAGCAGCGGGAGCCCGCCGCGCTCGGCGGCGGAGTCGCGCTCTTCATCGGCATCGTCGCCGGCCTCGCCGCGGCGGCGGCGGCGACCGGCGCGCCGCTGTTGCGCTTCGGCGCCGCCTTGCTGCCCGCGCTGATCGTCGGCCTGGCCGACGATATCAGCCCGTTCCGGCCGCTGACCAAGCTGCTGCTCCAGGCCCTGGCGGCGGCGCTCGGCGTGGCGGTGGCGTTCGCGGGAACGCCGCCGGCCGGCAATCCTGGCCTGATGCTCGCCGGCGTCCTGCTCGGAATGACCCTGGTCAACGCGATCAACTTCCTCGACGCCAGCGACGGCTACGCCGCCTCCATCTCGGCGGTTTCGTTCGTCGGGCTGGCCTGGTTCGGGGACTCCGGCGCGGCGGTTGCGGTCGGCGGCGCCTGCGTCGGCTTTCTCGCCTGGAACTGGCCGCCCGCACGAATCTATATGGGCGAGACCGGGGTCCAGGTGTTGGGCATGGCCGGCGCCTTGCTGGTCGTGGCGGCGTTCCACCGCCATTGGTCGGGCGCCGCGGCCATCGCCTGCTTCGGCGTCGCCTTGATCGAGCTCGTCCTGCTCGTCTTCATCCGGATGCGCCGCGGCATCCCCTTCTGGCGGGGAAGCCCGGATCACAGCGCGCTCCGCCTCCAGGCTCTGGGCTTCAGCAAGGCGCGGGCGGCGCTCGCCGCCGCGTCGGTTCAGGCCGGCTTTGTCGCCGCCGCTGCCGCCATCGGCGGCTTTACGCGCTGATCCGCTTCAGCAATTCATCGATCGCCTCGACCGCTTCCGGCTCCTCGAGCGTCGGCGCATGACCGACGCGAGGGACGGTAACGCTTTCCATGCTCGGCACCTCGGCCTTCATCTTCTCCACCGTCTCGGCGCTGAGCAAATCGGAAATGCCGCCATGGACGACGAGCGAGGGGATGCCGGCGAGCGCGCGGAAGGTGGGCCACAGGTCGAAGCCGGCCTCGCCCGCCGGCAGCTTGAACGGCTCGGCGATGCGCATGTCATAGTCGAAGACGACGCGGCCCGTCGGGGTCAGCTTGCACAGCCTCTTGGCGTAGACCAGCCACTGGTCGAGCTCCCAATCGGGATAGCGGTCGCGATGGGCCTCGGCGAGATAGCGGGCGGCGTGCAGCCAGGTCGGCCAATTCTGCGAGCGGCCGACATAAGAGCGGATATGTTCGAGCCCGCGCGATTCCATCGCCGGGCCGATGTCGTTCAAGAGGGCGCCGGCGATCCGCGCCTTGCCGGCCGCAGCCAGCAGCATGGTGATAAGGCCGCCCAACGAGGTGCCGAACAGGACGAAGCGCTCGAGCCCGAGCGTCGCGATCAGCGCCTCGACGTCCTCCAGATAAGTGAGCGGCACATAGCTCATCGGGTTCTTGGCATGAGCGCTGTCGCCGCGGCCGCGCAGCTCGACGCAGATCAATCGCCAGTCGCCGGCGAGCCGCGCCGCAACCCCTTCGAAGTCCCGCGCGTTGCGGGTCAGGCCGGGGATGCAGAGGATCGGCGGCCGGCTCGCGTCCCCGGCATAGTCACGATAGTGGAGCTTGAGGCCATCGTTCGATTCCCAATAGCCATCGGACCATTCGACCATAGACGCGCGCCCCCTGAAGTCGGGCCCCCTATCCACGATCTTCGGGCATCGGGCAAATGGCGAAAAGCCCGATCTGGGGGCCAGCGCGATCCGCGCGCCGTCAACGCCCCATCGCGGCAAGCTCGCGCACCGCCGCGTCGAGGGTCGCGTCCCTGCCTTCCCGCAAATCCGCGAGGCGCAACGCCACTGGCGTGTCGGGCCGCACCCCCTCACCTTCGATCCGGCGGCCAAGCCCTGAAACGAGTCCCACTTCGCTGATTGCGAGAGCGCCGCCATCCTGCAAGCGGCGATACCTCAAGACGCCAAGCGCGCAGCCGCAGGATCGCGTCCCGATCACCCGCGCCCGTCCCCGCTCCTGCAGGGAAGCCGCGATCACCTCCGACGTGCTTGCCGTACCCTGGTTGGTCAGAATAACCAGCGGGCCGCCATAAACCAGGCTGCCCGCCCCGCCCGCGCTCAACTGCAGCGGCAGGCGGACGAGGCCCATCAGCGCCGATGGCGGCCTGCCCGTCCGGGTGGCGAGCCGCGCGACGATGGTCGGGCGATCGAGCAGCGGCGTGATCGTGCGTCCACCCTCCTTGCCGTCGCCCCCGGTATTGGAGCGAAGGTCGAGGATCACGCCCGGGGCGTCGCGGTTCGCCTCCAGCGCGGCGCGGAACTGGCGCGCGACCGGCGCGCGGAATCGATCGAACCGCACGTAGAGATGCCCCGACGGCAGCCGGCGCGCTTCGAATCGCGGTGCTGTGTCGAACGCGCGGCGGGCGAGCGCGACATCGAACGGAGTGCCGTCTTCGCGCTCGAGCTGCAGGCGCAGCGGCTCCGCGGCGGGACCCGAGACAAGGCGCAGATAGGACAGCACCAAGGCGGCCCGATCCGACGAGGAAGGCCCCACGTCCGCTCCTGCCTCCGCCAAAGCCTGGCCGATCGGCGTGCCGTTGACGGCGCGGACGCGCATTCCGGGGCGCAGACCGGCCTGCGCCGCCGCGCCGCCCGGGCGCACGTCGAACACCACCGGCTGCCCTTCGACCTCGAACAGGATCACGCCGGCGGAGGTGGCCTGACCCTCGCGTCTGTCCCGCGCCTGCTGCGGGGTCAGCACGCGGGTGTGGGCGTCGCGCAGCTCGCCCGTCATCGCGCGCAACAGCGCGCGGAGGGCGGCATCGCTCCCGGCCGCGCTTGCCCTCGGACGGTATCTGACGCGCACCGCCTCCCAATCGACCCCGTTGAACGACGGGTCGTAATATTTGTCGCGGATCTCGCTCCACACATAGTCGAACATTTGCAGGCGCTGGCCGGCCGCCTGCGCCGGCGCCGGCGGCGACGCGGAAACCGAAAAAGGGGGAAGCCCGCCGGCGAGGGCGAGCATGTTGGCAAGCAGCACATATCCCTTACGCATCACGAACCCCATCGAAACCGCAGCATCGGCGACCCGCTGTCCCCGCGCCCGCCGCTGCCAGAGCTTAGCCGCGAGCGAACGCCCGACAATCGCGAAGCAGTGACGGTGCACGCCATTGATTTACCGAACGCGACACCGCAAAGGCCCTGTTCATGCCACAGCCGCTCCCCAGCCTGCCCATCGAGGCCGCGGCAAAAGCGCTGGTCGCGGCCGGGGCGGCCGGCATTCCCCGGCAGGCATTGTTCGCTGCCGCCGGGATCGACGACGCCGGCGGGCGGATCGGTTTCGCCTCGCTTTGCGCGCTTTACGAGCAGGCGGCCCGCCTCACCGGCGACGACGCCTTCGGCCTGCACGTCGGCGAGTTGACGGCGCCGCGCATGTACGGATCGCTCGGCTATATCGTGGCCAACAGCGCCAGCCTCGACGATGCCCTGGTCAGCCTCGCCCGATATCAACCTCTCTGGACGCGCGCGGCGGGCGTCGAGGTTCGCCGCCGGCGGGATGGGGCGAGCCTGCGTTACTGGCACAAGGGCGAGGTGCCTCCCGAAGCCCGGCGCCAGGAAAGCGAGCAGATGCTGGCCGCTTTGCTCGTTTTCGTCCGGCGGGCGGCAGGGATTGCGCTGAACCCGACCGAAATACGCTTCGAGCATCGCGCGCCCGCCGACCTTGGCGAGCACCGCCGCATTTTCGGCGCACCGATCCGGTTCCGAGCCGCCGCCACGGAGATCGTCTTCGCCGCGACCACGCTCGCTCTCCCGATCCCCGAAGCGGACGCGACGCTCGCTCGGTTGATGCGCGAGCAGGCCCAATCCGCGCTTGCCGAGCAGGGGCGGCGCGAGCCCTTTGCCGATCAGCTCCGCGACCGGGTGACGGCGGCGATCCTCGCCGCCCAGCCCGTCTCCATGTCAGACCTGGCGGCGTCCATGGGGATTGGGGGGCGCACGCTTCAGCGCCGCCTGCGCCGGCACGGGCTCACCTTCCGCGCGGTCGCCGACGAAGCGCGGGTCGCGCTGGCGAGGGAGCTGCTCGCCGAGCCGGGGCTGGCATTGGCCCGGATCGCCTTCCGGCTGGGCTATTCTCAGACCAGCGCCTTCCACCGCGCGTTCCGCCGTTGCGCCGGCATGACACCCGGCGCCTTCCGTCGCGCGTTGACAGCTCATGAAGAATTTTGAGATGATTGGAGCGCGCCCGCCCGCTTATCGTCCCGAGCTCGCCATCCTCGCTTTGGGCGACGCCTTTTACGATCCGGTCGCGCCCGCCGATTTCCCGCAGGCGATCCTCAGGTTCCGCAACGACCGCGCGGCGGCTTCAATAGGCCTGGAGGGCCTGAGCGACGACGCGTGGATCCACCATTTCGCGCGCTTCCAGCCGCTGCCGGACAACCTGACGACGCCGCTGGCGCTGCGCTATCACGGCCATCAGTTCCGCGTTTACAATCCCGATATCGGCGACGGCCGCGGCTTCCTGTTCGCGCAATTGCGGGATTGGGACGGGCGCCTGCTCGATCTCGGCACCAAGGGCTCGGGCCAGACCCCCTATAGCCGCTTCGGCGACGGCCGGCTGACTCTGAAGGGGGGCGTGCGCGAGATCCTCGCCACCGAGATGCTCGAAGCGCTTGGCGTCGAAACCTCGAAGACTTTCTCTTTGATCGAAACCGGCGAGGCGCTGGAGCGCAACGACGAGCCCTCCCCCACCCGCGCCGCCGTGCTGGTACGGCTCCAGCACAGCCATATCCGCATCGGCACCTTCCAGCGCCTCGCCACGCTCGGCGAGGCCGACAATATCCGCAAGCTCACCTTTTATTGCCTGCGTCATTATTATGGCGACGAGAGCGGCGATCCCGCCGCGCTGCTCGGCCATGTCGCCGCCCAGACGGCCCGGCTCGCCGCCTCCTATATCGCCGCCGGCTTCGTCCACGGCGTGCTCAATTCGGACAATATCGCGATCACCGCGCAGAGCTTCGATTACGGCCCGTGGCGTTTCGCGCCGGTTTGGGACGGCCATTTCACCGCGGCTTATTTCGATCATCAGGGCCTCTACAGCTTCGGCCGCCAGCCCGAGGCGATCCACTGGGACCTCGTCCAGCTCGCGCTGTCGCTGAGGTTGATCGCCGAGGCCGACGCGCTGACGCCGAAGCTGGAGAGCTTCCCGCGTCTCTTTCAGGAGGCGCTGCGCGACGCGCTCTTCACCCGCTTGGGCCTCCGCCCGGGCGACCTCGTCGCGGACATGAGGCTCGTCGTCGCGATCGAGGAGGCGCTGGCCCGCCAGTCCGTCGCCATCGACCGCTTCTTCTTCGACTGGCGCGGCGGCAGGCGGCCTCCGGGCTATGAAGGTTTCGAGGAGATCGCCGCGGTCGAAGGCTATGAGCCCGCCCCCGGCGCGCTCGATCATCCGTATTGGTCCGATCCCGAACCATGCTCGATGCATATCGAGGAGGTCGAGGCGATCTGGGCGGCGATCGATGCGGCCGACGACTGGTCGCCGCTCGAGGCCAAGATCGCCGCCATCCGTCGCATGGGCGAGGCGCATCGCGCCGGGGATGGCGCGGCATCCGGATTGCTCTAACATGGCGCGCATGCGGAGACCTTGGATGCGCTGGACATGGGCCGCAATCCTGAGCGCGCTGATGCCCGCCCCGGCCGCCGCGCAGACGACGCCCTACACCATCTATGACGAGACGGCGGACGGCTGGGCGATCGCCCGCCGGACGGACGGCTGCTTCATGCACAAGATTTATGGCGGGCCCGGCGCGACCGCGCTCACCCTCTTCCACAGCGCCGACGGGTCAAGCGTTCCGCTGACCCTGATGGTCAGCAGCCCGAACTGGGCCGTCCGTGAAGGCGACACCGTCGCCTACCGCTTCGAGCTCGTCGGTACGACGGGCCAATGGAGCGGTCCGATCAGGACGCTCCAGGACGCG
The DNA here is from genome assembly GCA_035543935.1 of Allosphingosinicella sp. GTDB lineage: Bacteria > Pseudomonadota > Alphaproteobacteria > Sphingomonadales > Sphingomonadaceae > Allosphingosinicella. The sequence continues at coordinate 93,750 of DATKIV010000019.1, read as the reverse complement.
GAGCGGGGCGTGGTGTCCCTCAATCTGGCGCAACCGGACGCGCGCGATCTGCTTGACGCTTTTGCGCATGCGAGCCGCCTCGACCTCTATCGCGACGGGCGGATTGCCGAGCGGCTGATCCTCCCCGGCGGCGGCGGCGCGATCGGGCGGCTGCGGGATTGCCTGACGACCTTCCCGCGGCGCGACGCCGCGCCCATCGTTGCCGCGGGCAATCCGGGCGCGAGTGGGGTGAGCCACGCAAATGCTTGAAAAATCCGGCCGCCGGGGCATGTAGGGCGCCAATGGCCGCCACGCTCGCCTCCGAAGAACCCGCTACCGGCGCGACGCTGTGGACGGGCGCGGCTGGCGACGTCGACGCCGAAATCGCCGCCGCGCGCGCTGCCTGGTCCGGCTGGGCGGCGCGCTCCTTCGCCTTTCGCGTCGAGACGCTCAGGCGCTTCGCCAATGTGGTGCGCGGCAAGGCCGAGCCCTTCGCCGACCTCATCGCGCGGGAAACCGGCAAGCCGCTCTGGGAAGCGCGCACCGAGGTCGATGCGGTCGTCAACAAGGTCGACATCTCGGTCGCCGCTTATGCCGACCGCACCGCCCAGCGCCGGCTCGAGGGCGCGATGGGCGCGCGCGTCGCCGTCCGCCACAAGCCACATGGCGTGCTCGGCGTGCTCGGCCCCTATAATTTCCCGGCCCATCTGCCCAACGGCCACATCGTCCCCGCTTTGCTCGCCGGCAATGCCATCGTCTTCAAGCCCAGCGAGAAGACGCCGGCGGTCGGCGAATTTCTGGTCTCGCTCTATCATGAGGCGGGCGTGCCCGAGGGCGCGATACGCTGCGTCCAGGGCGGGCCGGAAACCGGCAAGGCGCTCGCCGCCCATGCCGGGCTCGATGGCCTCCTGTTCACCGGCTCGGCGCGCGCCGGCCTCGCCTTGCACCGCCAGTTCGCCGAGACGCCGCACAAGATCCTCGCGCTCGAAATGGGCGGCAATAATCCGCTCGTCGTCTGGCACGCGCGCGACATCCACGCCGCCGCCGCGATCGCCGTCCAGTCCGCTTATATGAGCGCCGGCCAGCGCTGCACGGCGGCGCGCCGGCTGATCGTCGAGGACGGCCAGCATGAGCCGCTGATCGAGACGATCGGCAAGCTCGTGGACCGGCTGATCGTCGATCATCCCCATGCCAGCCCGGCGCCGTTCATGGGCCCGGTGATCGACAATGCGTCCGCCGACCATCTCCAGGATGCCTTCCTCGATCTGCTCGGCAAGGGCGGCCGCGCCATCCGCCGGCTCGACCGCAAGTCCGACGAGCGGCCCTTCCTGACGCCGGCGATGATCGACGTCACCGACGTCGAACGGCGGCCGGACGAGGAGATGTTCGGCCCCGTCCTGCAGATCGTCCGCGTCAAGGATTTCGACGCCGCCATCGCCGAGGCCAACGCCACCCGCTATGGCCTCGCCGCCAGCCTGGTCGGCGGCAGCCCCGAGCTTTACGACCGCTTCTGGGCCAATATCCGCGCCGGCGTCGTCAACTGGAACAAACCGACGAACGGCGCCCCCTCGACCGCCCCGTTCGGCGGCATCGGCCTTTCCGGCAACCACCGCCCCAGCGCCTATTACGCCGCCGATTATTGCGCTTACCCGGTGACCAGCTCGGAAGCCGAAAGCCCGCGGGCGACGATCGCGGTGGGCCTCGCGGATCCTTACGCAGCGAGCGCGGAGAATCTCGAGGGGTAGCAAAGGAGACAGTCACTTTCGGCACGGCGGTGCCGCGACTGGGGACAGTTACTTTCGGCACGGCGGTGCCGATTGGGGACAGTTACTTTCGGCACAGCGGCATGAAAACTCGATCACGGCGGCTGAAAGTAACTGTCCCCGTTCCTCGCCGGCGCGTGAAAGTGACTGTCCCCTCAGCGCTAGTCCACCAACCTTCTCGTCGCATAGGTATATTCCAGCGCCAGCCTTCGCGCGGTCTCCTGCAAATTCGCCGCCGCGGCGTGGCCGCCCTCGATATTCTCGTAATAATAATAAGGCGCGCCGAGCTGGGCGAGGCGGGCGGCGGCCTTGCGGCCGTGCGCCGGGTGGACGCGATCGTCGGCGGTCGACGTCTCGATGAACGGCATCGGATAGGCCACGCCCGCGCGCAGCCGCTGATAGGGTGAATAAGCCGCGATCCAGGCGCGCTGCTCGGGAATGCGCGGATCGCCATATTCGCCGATCCACGACGCGCCCGCGCCGATCAGATGATAGCGCAGCATGTCGAAGAGCGGCACCTGGATGATCGCCGCGTTGAACAGCTCCGGCCGCTGGGTGATCGCGGTGCCGACGAGGAGCCCGCCCTGGCTGCCGCCGATCACGCCGAGCCGGCGCGGGGAGGTGATCCGCCGCCGGATCAGATCCTCGGCGACCGCGATATAATCGTCCCAGGTCCGCTGCTTGTTGGCGAGCTGGGCGGTCTGGTGCCATTCCGGCCCGAACTCGCCGCCGCCGCGCAAATTCGCGACGACATAGGCATTGCCCTGCTCGAGCCAGAGCCGCCCCATCGTCCCCGAATAAGCCGGGACCTGGGCGTTCTGGAAGCCGCCATAGCCGTAGAGCAAGGTCGGCGTTGAGCCGTCCCGGCGCATCTCGCGCGGGCGGACCAGGAAATAGGGAATGCGGGTGCCGTCGCGCGAAACCGCCTCCAATTGCTCGACGACGTGGCGCGAGGCGTCGAAGCGCGGCGGCGTCGTCTTCAGGACCTGGAGCCCGTTGGTGGCGCCGTCATAATGATAGAGCGTCGAGGGCGTCAGATAGTCGGTGACGCTGAACATCGCCTGCTCGTCCTGGTCGGACGCCGCGGCGACGCCGATCGTCGCGTTGCGCGGCAAGGCGATCTCGGTCGTTCGCCAGCTCCCCCCCGCATAATCCATCGCGAAGGCGCGGCCGCGGACATTGTCGAGGATCGAGACGAGCAATTTGCCGTGGGTGGTGGCGATGCCGCTCAACGTCTGGCGCGGCCCCGGCGCCCAGACCAGGCTGGGCCGCGCCGCATTGGGATCGCGCGTCCATTCGGCGAGGTCGTAGGAGACGATCGAATCCGCCGCGAAGCGCAGCCGCGGCCCGGCGTCCCAGGGCTCGTCAAGCGTGACCAGCAGGCGGCCGTCGACGATGCCGGCGGGCGAGGCGCGCTGCGGGATGTTGAGGATGACGTTGCCGCCGGGCCGGAACAGCACGAACTGGTTGTGAAAGAAATCGACGCCGCGAAAGGCGCCGACGCCGTGCACGCGGCCGTCGCTGTCGCGCAGCACCATCGGCGCCGTGCGCACGTCCTGCGGCGTGCCGCGGAAGACCTCCTGCGCCTGATCGAGGCTTTGGCCGCGCCGGAGCCGCTTGATCACGAACGGATAGCCGGAAGCGGTCATCGTGCCCGGGCCCCAGTCGCGCGCGACGAGGATCGTGTCCCGATCCTCCCAGGTCGCGTTCTGCTTGCCGTCGGGCAAAGCGAAGCCGCCCTCGACGAAGCGGCGCTCGCGAAGGTCGTATTCGCGCACGACATTGGCATCGCGGCCGCCGTCGGACAGGCTGACCAGGCAATAGCGTTCCTCGGGCGGCAGGCAGTTCATGCCCTGATAGACCCAGGACTTGCCCTCGGCCGCCGCAAGCGCGTCGACGTCGAGCACCGTCTCCCAGGCCGGCGCGTCGGTGCGGTAGCTCGCGAGCGTCGTTCGCCGCACGATGCCGCGGACATGCTCGGCGTCCTGCCAGAAATTGTAGAGGCCGTCGGGGCGGAAGGAGACGTTCGGAATGCGGTCGCGCGCCTGGAGGATGGCGAGCGCGCGGTCGTAATATTGCTGGTAGCGGCGGTCGCTCTGGAGCTCGCCCAACGTCCGCACATTTTCGTTGCGCGCCCAGGTCAGCGCCCGCTCGCTCTGGATCTCCTCGAGCCAGGTGAACGGATCGTCCGCCGGCGCCTCGGCCGGCGCCCGAGCGTTTTGGGCCGCCCCGACTCCCGCAACGCCCGTCACCGCCAGAAGTCCCGCAACGAATATCGCACGCGCACGCATAATCCCCTCCGTCCCATTTCGCGCGGGACGCTAGGGGGCGGGCCGTGGAAAGGAAATGGCCGCAATTGCTTTTTTTGAGCCAGAGGGGAGCCAGAGGGGACAGTTACGGTGACTGTCCCCTTTTCAGCTAACCGCGCGGCTCGGCCATGCGATCCTGATTGGCGCGGTCGGAGAAGCGGGTGAAGCGGGCCTCGAAGTGCATGTCGAGCGTGCCCGTGGAGCCGTGGCGCTGCTTGGCGATGATGAGCTCGGCGAGGCCGTATTTCTTGGCCATGTCCTCCTGCCATTTCTGGAAGGCGGCGACGTCCTTGGGGTCGTCGCCGTCGGTGGTTTCGGTCGGCTTCTGGAAGGCGAGATAATATTCCTCGCGGTAGATGAACATGACGATGTCGGCGTCCTGCTCGATCGAGCCCGATTCGCGAAGGTCGGCGAGCTGCGGGCGCTTGTTCTCGCGCTGCTCGACCGCGCGGCTGAGCTGCGAGAGCGCCAGCACCGGCACGTTGAGCTCCTTGGCCAGCGTCTTCAGCCCCCGCGAAATCTCCGAAATCTCCTGCACGCGGTTGTCGTTGTTCGAGCGCCCGGCCCCCTGCAGCAATTGGAGATAGTCGACGATGATCAGCCCGATCCCCTTCTGCCGCTTGAGCCGCCGCGCGCGGGTGCGGATCGCGGCGATGGTGAGGCCGGGCGTGTCGTCGATGTAGAAAGGCAGGTTCTGGAAGGTGGCCGAGGCGCGGGCGAGGCTGCGGAATTCCTCCTGCGTGATCTTGCCCATGCGCAGCACCTCGGAGCTGATCCGGGACTGCTCGGCGAGCATGCGGGTGGCGAGCTGGTCGGCCGACATTTCGAGGCTGAAGAAGGCGACCGCGGCGCCCGCCGATTTCTCCGGCTCGATCCCGTCCTCGAGATCGCTGAGGTAGCGCGAGGCGGCGGCGAAGCCGATATTGGTGGCGAGCGAGGATTTGCCCATGCCCGGCCGGCCGGCGAGGATGACGAGGTCGCTATGGTGGAGGCCGCCGGTCTTGGCGTTCAGCGACTCGAGCCCGGTGGTGATGCCGGAAAGGCCGCCGCCGGCGTTGAGCGCCTTTTCGGCCATCTTCACCGCCAAAGTCGCCGCCTGGGCGAAGCTCTTCACCGAGCTTTCGCCGCCGCCCTCTTCCGCGACGCGGTAGAGCGCCGATTCCGCCTCCTCGATCTGCGCCTTGGGCTCGACCTCATCCGACGTGTCGAGCGCGCGCTCGACCATCTCGCGGCCGACGCCGACCAGAGCGCGGAGCAACGCCAAATCGTAGACCTGCTCGGCGAAATCGCGCGCGCCGATGATCGCGGCCCCGCTCCCCGTCAGCTGCGCGAGATAGGCCGGCCCGCCCAGCTCCTTCATCTCCTCGTCCGCCTCGAACAAGGGTCTCAGCGTCACCGGCGAGGCAATCATGTTCTTGTCGAGCAGGCGCAATATCTGCTCGTAGATCCGCCCGTGCAGCGGCTCGAAGAAATGCTCCGGGCGCAATTTAAGCTGGATGTCCTCCGCCAGCCTATTGTCGATCATCAAGGCGCCGAGCAGGGCCGCCTCGGCCTCGACATTTTGGGGAAGCGACTGGGCGGCGGGCGGCGTGTCGACGAGGCTGAGCGGTTGAAGCATGGTTCACATGCTGTGAACCCATCGGCGACCGGGCTCAAGCCAGCAACCCTGTGGAACTGGTGTGGATAAGCGATGCTGCACCCGCTAACACGCCGCCATGGCCGACCCGCGGATCATCGACATCCAACTCGACGAGCGCTCGATCCTGCGCCGCAACGCCGATATCGAGCAGGAGCGGCAGATCGCCATCTTCGACCTGATCGAGAAGAACAGCTTCGCCGTCGCCGGCCATGACGGCCCCTATCGCGTCCGCCTTCGTGTCGAGGAGGGCCGGCTCGCCATCGAATTGCTCGGCGGCGAGGGCATTGCGGTCGAGACGATCCGCATGGGCCTGGCCCGCTTCCGCCGGCCGATCCGCGACTATTTCCAGATCTGCGAGAGCTATTTCCGCGCGGTCAGGAGCGAGGGCGCCCGGGGCATCGAGCCGATCGACATGGCCCGTCGCGCGCTGCACAACGAGGCGGCGGAGCTCCTCCGCGAATGCCTCGCCGGCAAGGTCGAGATGGATTTCGACACCGCCCGGCGCCTCTTCACCCTGATCTGCGTCCTCCATATCAAACAATCGACGAGCGCGGTTGACAGCCACGAGCCCGGCCCCGCATCCAGAGCGGGATGAAACGACTCGCCCTCGCTTTGCCGCTCCTCCTCGCCGCCGGCTGCGCGGCAAATGGGCGGCCCTACGCCCCGGTGCGCGACGTCGCCTATCAGGCGATGGGGGCGGAGCCCTTTTGGATGCTTGCCATCGGCGACGGCCGCATCGTCCTGCGCTCGTCCACCTTCGCGGGCGAGCGCTCCTGGCCGCGCACCTTGCCGCGCACCGTCGGCGGCGTCCGCACCTGGCGCTCGGAGCAGGGAGGCAGCGCGATCGCCGTCGAATCGCGCCCCGGCCCCTGCGAGACCGAGGGCGAGGAGGTCTATGAGGACAATGTCCGCGTCACCGTCGGCGGTCAGACCCTGACCGGCTGCGGCGGCCGGCTGCTCGAGCGGGCGCCGCGCTAGCAGGATGACGCGCTGGCGGATCGCCGTCGGCCTGCCGCTTGGCGTGGCGCTGGCCGGGGCCGGCCTTTTCCTCTACGCGCCGCACTGGCACCCGTCCGATGCCGCCTATCCCCGGCAGGGTATCGACGTCTCCCACCATCAGGGCGCGATCGACTGGGCCGCGCTTCCCGCCCAGGGCGTCGACTTCGCCTATATCAAGGCGAGCGAGGGCGGCGACCATCGCGACACCCGCTTCGCCGAGAATTGGCGCGGCGCCGCCGCGGCCGGCGTGCGGCGCGGCGCCTATCATTTCTTCACGCTCTGCCGCCCCGGCGCCGACCAGGCCGCCAATTTCATCGCCGCCGTCCCGGCCGATCCGGACGCGCTGCCGCCGGCCGTCGACCTCGAATATATGGGCAATTGCGGGCCGCCCGCGACGGCCGACGCCTTCCACGCCGAGCTTGCCGCCTATATCGCGGCGGTCGAGGCCCATTACCGCAAGCCCGTCCTCCTCTACCTCACCGCGGAGTTCGACGAGGCCTATCGGGTGAGCGCGCGCGTCAACCGGCCGCTCTGGCTGAGGAGCCTGGTCTTCGCGCCGAGCTTCGGCGCCCGCCCCTGGCGCTATTGGCAGGCGTCGAACGTCCGCCGCCTCGACGGCATATCGGGCCGCGTCGACTGGAACGTGGCGCGGCCTTGACTGGGCTCCGTCGCCCCCGCATTCGATGAGCCATGTCCATCCTTTCCGACCGCTGGATTCGCGAGCAGGCGTTGGCCAACGGCATGATCGAGCCGTTCGTCGAATCGCAGCGCCGCGACGGCTGCATCAGCTACGGCCTCTCCTCCTACGGCTATGACGCGCGCGTCGCCGACGAATTCAAGATCTTCACCAATGTCGACAGCGCGATCGTCGACCCCAAGGACTTCGCCGCCAATTCCTTCGTCGACCGCAAGACCGACATCTGCATCATCCCGCCCAACAGCTTCGCGCTCGCCCGCACCGTCGAATATTTCCGAGTGCCGCGCGACGTGCTCGTCATCTGCCTCGGCAAATCGACCTATGCGCGCTGCGGGATCATCGTCAACGTGACCCCCCTGGAGCCCGGCTGGGAGGGCCATGTCACGCTCGAATTCTCGAACACGACGCCGCTGCCGGCCAAGGTCTACGCCAATGAGGGCGCCTGCCAGTTCCTCTTCCTCCAGGGCAACGAGCCCTGCGAGGTCAGCTATGCCGACCGCGCCGGCAAATATATGGGCCAGAAGGGCGTGACGCTGCCGAAACTCTAGATCCTCCCCGGTACGGGGAGGATTTCAGACGGTCGCCGGCTACAGGCCCTCGGGCTCGTCGTCCTCGCTCCCGGAGTCCGGACCGGCATCGGGCTTGCCCTCCTCGTCATCGACGCCGTCGTCGCGCGGAGGCGGTGGCGGGGCCGCGCGCGGCGGCTGGGGCGGCGGCGGCGGGCGGACCTGGGGCGGCGGCGGCGCGATTAGGACGCGCGGCAATTCCCGCCCCGCATGCGGGCTCCCGCGCTCGCGCAGCCGGGCCGGCTCGGGCCGCACGGCGCCTGCCGGCAGCCGGATCGCCGCGCCGGCGTCAATATCGTGCGGGTCGATGCGGGGATTGGCGGCGAGCAGCGCGCCCAAATCGACCCGCGCCCAGCGCGCCAGCGAATAGAGCGTGTCGCCATGCCGGAACCGGTAGATCCGGCTCCCGCTTTCATTGCCCCCGGGCAGGAACAGTCTTTGCCCGGCCGCGATCCGCGTCGGATCGATCCGGTTCGCGCGCGCGATCGCGCCGACGCCAAGGCCGCAGCGCCGGGCGATGCTGTAAAGCGTGTCGTGGCGGGCGACCGTGTAGCTGTCGCCGCACGCGCGCGGCGCCGCCGATCCCAGCAGCGACAAAGCGACGGCGGCTAAGGAGAAAGCACCCATGTTTCGCGACTCGCCCGATGATTGTTAACCATCTTGCGGGCGGGCGCGCGGCTTTGCAATCCATCGCTCCGATCCGCCGGTTCAGGCGTTCGCCTGCCGCTTGATCGCCTCCTTTTCCTTCTGCTCGATCCGGTGCGAGATCCAGCGTAAGCTCATGCCGAGCACCGACGCCGCGATGCCGGCGATCAGGCAGGCGAGCAGCCACGGATGCTCCGACGCGCTCTTCCAGCTGACGACGCCGAGCAGGAAGACGCTGATCGTCGAGAGGAGATAACCAAAACCCTTGAACAGCGAAGCCATGTCCACGCCTTGACCAGCCTGTCGTGAGGAAAAACAACCTGCGAGGCTCGGCGGCGTTCCATTCCGTCGTACCCGACGAAGGCGGCCGCGGGCGGCGGCCCGTCAGCGCGCGCCGCCGGCCGCCGGGCATTCGCTCATCACGGTGCCGCGCTCGAGGTTGCCGCCGTCCTCGAGCGTATCGACGCGAAGGCTGCCGCCGTTCAGGGTGGTCAGGAAATTCCCTTCCGGCCCGCAAAAGCCCGCCATGGTTTCGCCGGTCACTTCGGCATTGCTCTTGCGTCGCCGCCAGCCGCGCCGGCCGTCCATGGTGAGGACGAGCAGATCGCCTTCGGCGCGGGCAGAGACGCCGGTATAGCCCTCGAACGCGTGCGGAAAACCCTCCTGAAGGAAGGCGGCGAAGCCGGCGACCGAGCGCTCCCGCGCGGGAGGCTGCGCGGGCGCGGCCTGGGCCGCCGGCGGCTCCGCCGCCGCCGGCTGCGCCGCGAACAGCAGCGCGCTTATCACCCCCTGAATCCCCAACATCTTCGGCTCCCCGCTCCGGTCCGGCTCGGAGCCTGGCCTATTTCCGGTTCGATTCAAAGACCTTATATCTGCCCGGGATCATGACTTGGGGGTTCATCACCGGGCGGGGCACCCGCCCGCTTTGATCAATCGCTCAGCGCCGCCGCCCCTGATGCCGGATGTTCGAAGGCCGGCCGCGCTTCCCCTGCATCGGCCGCCGCGGCCGCTCGTCGCGGGCCGAAGACCTGCCGCCGGCCTGCCCATCCGGCAGTTCGAAGCGCAGGCCGCCGCTGGCCGGATTGGCCTCGGCGAGCCTAAGGGTAAGACGCTGGCCGAGCGCGAAGGTCGTCTCGCTCTCCTCGCCGATCAGGGTCTGGCTCGCTTCGTCGTAGCGGAAATATTCGTGGCCGAGCGTCGCCGCCGGCACCAGCCCGTCGCCGCCCAGCTCCTCCACCGTGGCGAAGAAGCCGAAGGGCTGCACGCCCGTAATCCGGCAGGGCAACAATTCGCCGACCTTCTCCGACAGGAAGGCGGCGACATAGCGGTCCAGCGTCTCGCGCTCGGCGATCATCGCCCGGCGCTCGAGGTTGGAGATGAGCTCGCCGGTCACCTCCATCGCCGCCGCTTCCTCGTCGGTCAGGCCGCCCTCGCCCAGCTTGTAGGCGCGGACCAGGGCGCGGTGGACGACGAGGTCGGCATAGCGGCGGATGGGCGAGGTGAAATGCGCATAGGAGCCGAGCGCCAGCCCGAAATGGCCCTGATTTTGCGGGCTGTAATAAGCTTGGGTCTGGCTGCGCAGGATCTGCTCCATGATCTGGGGCAAGATCGCCGACTCCTCCTCCGTTCCCCGGCGAAGGCCGGGGTCCAGCTTCTCCTTCCTTTCTGGGCCCCGGCCTTCGCCGGGGCGCCTGATCGAGCCAACCCGCTCGATCAGGCGGTTGAAGGTCGCCGGCCTCACCACCTGGCCGAGCGCGAACTCGACGCCGAAGGTCTTCAGATAATCCTTGAGCGCGACCAGTTTCTCGCGGCTCGGCGGCTCGTGGACGCGGTACATGACCGGCGCTCGTCTTCCTTCCAGCGCCTTGGCCGCGGCGACATTGGCCGCGATCATATAATCCTCGATGAGCTTGTGCGCGTCGAGCCGCTCGCGCGGGGCGACGGAGAGAATCCGCCCCTTCTCGTCGAGCACCACCCGCCGTTCGGGCAGATCGAGCTCCAGCGGCCCGCGCTTTTCCCGCGCCGCATAAAGCGCCCGCCAGCAGTCCCAGAGAGGCCTGAGGTGATCGATTATCCCGCCCTCGATCTCGGGCATCGAGCACGGCGAGGAAGCGACCTCCACCGGTGCGTCCGCGTCGATCGCGGCCTGCGCGTCTTCATAAGCGATGTTGGCCGCAATCCGCACCCGGGCGCGGGCGAAGCGCCAGGATTTGAGCTGGCCGTCCTTGGTCACCTGGAGATGACAGACGAGCGCCGCCCGATCCTCGCCTTCCTTGAGCGAGCAGATCTCCGCCGACAGGCTCTCGGGCAGCATCGGCACCACCCGGTCGGGGAAATAGACGCTGTTGCCGCGCCGCCGCGCCTCCTTGTCGAGCGCCGAGCCGGGCCGGACGTAGAAGGAGACGTCGGCGATGGCGACAAGCGCCTTCCAGCCGCCCGCATTCCTGGGATCCTCGTCCGGCGCCGCCCACACCGCATCGTCATGGTCGCGCGCATCGGCCGGGTCGATCGCAACGATGGGAATATGGGTGAGGTCCTCGCGCTCGCCCAAATCCCGCTCTGCGACCCGCTCGGCCTCTTCGATCACGCTCTCGGGAAATTCGTGCGGAATGCCGAGCTTGTGGATCGCGATCAGGCTGAAGCTCCTCGGCGCGAAGGGATCGCCGAGCACCCGATCGACCCGCGCCGCCAGCCGCGGCGGCCGACCGACCTTCTCGGCCAGCACCAGGTCGCCCGCCTGCGCCTCGCCGAGATCGGAGATGGGCAGCTCGCGCCGTTCTTTCTTCTCGACCGGCCGAAGCCAATAAGACGCGCCTTCCCGATGCACCACGCCGAGCACCAATTCGCTGCCCTTCAGCAGCTTCTTCATCGGATGGGCGATCCAGCCGCTCCTGCCTTTCTCGGTGCGCGCCAGGATGCGGTAGCCGACGCCGAGCGCGGCGCCCCGGCCCTTGCGCTCCAACACGCGAAGCCTGGGCGGCTCCCCCTCGGCTTCCCAGCGCTCGGGCACCGCGAAGGCGCGGCCGCTGTCGTCGACTTCGACGACCCGCAGCACGGTCACCTTGGGCACGCCGCCGAGCTTGTGGAACGCCCGCCCGCTCCCCGCCGAATCGATCAGGCCCTCGTCGGCCATGTCCCTGAGCAACGCCTTGAGCTGGATCTTCTCATTGCCCTTCAGCCCGAACGCGCGCGCGATCTCACGCTTGCCCGCCGGCTCGTCAGCGGAGGCGATGAAGTCGAGGATCTGCTCGCGGCTGGGGAGGCCGTCTTGCCGGGGTGGTCGCTTGGCCATCAATTCCTACTGCGGCGCCGGAGGCGGGGGCGTGTAGGGCCTGAACGCGCCGCCCGGCACCGCGGATGCAACCGGGCTTTCCGACCCATCCTCAGCCACCGAGGAAACGCCGAACACCCAATCGTCGACGCGAATGCGTTTCAGCACGAAGCGATGTTCCTCGCCGTTGACCGCATAAGTGGCGGTGAGCGGACGATTGCTGACGATAATGGGAACGCTCCGTTGCGCGCGCTCGCTCTCCTGCCATTGAGCCGAGTCCGTGCGTCGCCATCGAACCACGTAGTGAGCCGCACCAGGGACGGTTCGCCAGGTCAGCGTCGTATCGGTCGAAACCGCCCCCTCCACCACCGGTTCCGGCGGCATCGGCGCGCGGGCCATCGCGGCGAGCGCCGCGACGTTCAACTGCGTCACGCGCCGCAGATAGCGGAAATCCATATGGTCGATCGTGTCGCCATAGACCGTGCTGTTCTCGGTCCTGAGATCCTGGTGCTGCCAATCGTAATTCTCGATCGCGACCGAGAAGCGCACCGCCGGGAAGCCGGCGTTGAGGAACTCGGTATGGTCGCCGCCGCGCCCGAAGCGGTCGTTGCGCCAGATCTGGCGGACGTCGAGGCCGATCCCGAGCCCGTCCGCCAGCGTGTCGAGGAAGCGCGAGAGGTTGCGCCCCGGCGCGTCATTCTCGCCGCCCAGGCTGCGCTGGCGCGCGGCGAGGTCCTCGCGCCCCTGCCAGCGCGGCCCTTCCGAGAAGACCCGGACATGGGCGTCGTCGCAGACCCCGTCCGAGCCGCAGCTATTGCCGACGATATCGTTGTTGAGATTGGCCTCGACCCGCCAGCCCTGCGCCCTGGCGTAGTCGGCGAGGATGCGCCCGCCGACCAGCCCCTGCTCCTCGCCGGACAGCGCCGCATAGACGATCGTGCCCGCGAAGCGGTGGCGCGAGAGCACGCGGGCCGCCTCGATCACCGCCGCCGTGCCCGAGCCGTCGTCATTCGCCCCGGGCGCGTCGGCGGTCGCGTTCATCACGTCGGTGACGCGGCTGTCGATATGGCCGGTGATGATGACGACGCGGTCGGGATCGGAGGTGCCGCGCTGGATGGCGACGACATTCTCGACCAAAGTCGGATTGGGGATGCGCCGGCCCGTGACCGTGTCGCCCGTCCGCACCACCTGAAGGCAGCCGCCGCAGCCGCGCGAGATCCGCTCGAACTCCGCCTGGGTCCAGCCCAGCGCCGCGCCGATCCCGCGCGTGGGATGGTCGCGCGCCGAAAGCGTGTGGCGGGTGCCGAAGCCGACCAGCCGCTCCACGGTCGCGCGCAGCCGCGCTTCCGACACCTCACCGGCGAGCGCGCGCAGCGGCGCCGGCGGCGGGGATTGCGAGAAAGCGGGGGAAGCGGCGGCGGCGGCGAATGCCGCGATCGGGAGCAGCGTCTTCATGGGCGCCGCGATGGACCGGGCCGGGAGGATAAGCAAGCGAGCGCTTGGTCGAGACGGCCCGGGCCTTGGTCGAAGCGCCGGCGACGGCCCTGCGCGACCCGATTAGCCGCCTTGCATGGCCCGCTTCCTCATCCTCGCCTTGCTCTTCCTCGCCGGACCGGCCTTCGCTTTGCCGCGCCAGGCGGAGCTCGAGCAATTGCTCGCCGCCGACCGCGCCTTCGCCGCCGCCGCCGCGCGCGCCGCCAGCGCCGCCGACGGCTTCGCGCCGATGTTCGACGCCGAGGCCGTGATGCCGCTGCCCGGCAGCGCGAGCGGCTTCGCCACCGGCCGCGACGCCGTCATCGCCGCCTTGCGCGACAGCCCCGCCTTCCGCGCGGGCAGCGTCTCCTGGAGCCCGATCCGCGGCGGCATCTCGGCCGATGGCAGGCAGGGCTTCACTTACGGCTATCTCACTTTGGCCGGCGGCGATCCCGCGCGCCGGAACCGCAAATATCTCGCTTACTGGATCCGCCGCCCCGCCGGCTGGCGAGTGGCCGCCTACCGCCAGCTGCCCCGAGCGCCCGGCCCGGTCCCGACCGCGATGCTGCCGCCCTCGCTTCCCGCTCTAGCCGCGCGCCCGACCGCGAGCCGCGCGACGATCGAACGCCACCGCGCCAGCCTCCACGCCGCCGAGCAGGCCTTCTCCGGCCGCGCACAGCAAATCGGCCTGCGCGCCGCCTTTCGCGAATATGGTCGCCCCGACGCGATGAACATGGGCGGCCCCGGCCCGATCGCCATCGGCCTCGACGCGCTCACCGCCGGTTTTCCCGCGGGCGAGACGACCAGCCCCGTCTCCTGGGGCATGGAGCGCAGCTTCATCGCCTCGTCCGGCGATCTGGGAGTCTCGATCGGCACCATCCGCAGCAACGGCCCCGTCCCGGAAGGCCAGAGCGCAAGCTTCCCATTCTTCACGGTGTGGCGCCGCGACCGCCCCGGCGCGCCTTGGCGCTACGTCGCGGAATAGCTTGCGCGGCGACGCTGGATCGCCTTGAATGTCCGCTCTTTAACGTCGCTCCGGGGGGGAATCATGCGACACAGGATCCGGCTGCTGGCGGCCTCGGCGGCAGCGTTCGTTGCCTCCGCGTCCGCAATAGCCCAGCCGCGGCAGCAGCTGGCGAGCGAGATCAACGTCCACAGGGACAATCGGCTGCTGCAGGGCGATTTCTCGCCGCCGCAATATCGCTTCATCGGCGAGCACGCGACCGACGGCTGGATCACGCCGGAGGATATGCCCGCCGACCTGCGCGGCCGCCTGATCGACGTGACCTCCTTCATCGGCGTCGAGGTGAACGAGACCGGCGGGGTCAGCTGCCGCATCCTCCATCCGAGCAGCGAGCCGCGCCTCGATGCCCTTGCCTGCGCGCTCCTCCCCGTACGGGGGCGGTTTCCGATTAGCCGGGCCGGCCCCGGCCGCCCGGTAGCCGTGACCATCGGCTATCGGGTGCGCTGGGAAACGGTAACCGCCGAAACCCATGCCGAGCGCAGGCGCGGCCCCTTCATGGCGCCGCCGGTGCCGATGGCGAGCGGTCCCGGCGCTCTGAGCCAAGGCCCTTGGGACCGGGTCTGGCCGCGCATGATATGGTCCAGCAGCCTGCGGCCCGGCGCGATACCCGCGATCCAGTCCGCCTGGCCCGCGCGCGCCGGCCGGCCCGCCCAAGGCATTGTCGGGCTCGACCTGCTGGTCGATCCGCTGCTCGGCGTCACCGGCTGCGAAGTCGGCGCGAGCTCGGGCAATCCAATGCTCGACGCGCTGGCCTGCGAGGTCGCGCGCGGCGTGCGGCTCGACTATTTCGAGCCCTGCGACACGACCTGCCGTCCGGAGCGCCTGCCGCTGCAAATCGTCTGGGCGCGGCGGGGCAGCCACATCCGCTTCCCGTTGCTGAGCGAGTATAGCAGCGATCGGAACGATCCGCTGCGCGACCCCGCCGACTCGCGGCCGGTCAGGCGCCCATCGCGAGTCCCGGTCACCCTAGTCCGCCCGTCCGAGGTGGGGCGGCCGGCCGATGCGACTACAGCAATGCCCAGGCGGACTTTGCCTACGAGATCGGCTCCGACGGCGTGCTCCGCTCCTGCCGGGCGGTAAATCCCAGCGGCAATGCCGCGCTCGACGCGTGGCTCTGCCAGTCGCTGATCCGAGAGATCAGTTCGGTCGATCCAACGGATGTGTTCGGCAATCCGGTGCCGACGCGCGGCGTCTTCCGCTACAATCTCGACCGCGGTTGGTATTGAGACGCGAGGGCGCTCAGGCCGCCACAACCTCCTGCTCGATCGCGCCGAAGATGGAGCGCCCAGCTTCATCCTCCATCCAGATCCGCACCCGATCGCCGGCCTCGAGGAACGGCGTCGCGGCCTTGCCGTCGAGGATCGTCTCCACCGTCCGCACCTCGGCGAGGCAGGAATAGCCTCTGCCGCCGCGGTCGACCGGCTTGCCCGGACCGCCGTCGGCGTCGCGGTTGGAAACCGTTCCCGAGCCGATGATCGTGCCCGCGCCGAGGTTTCGCGTTTTCGCCAGATGCGCGACGAGCGTGCCGAAATCGAAAGTCATGTCCTCGCCGGCATCGGCGCGGCCGAACGGGGCGCCGTTGAGGTCGACCTTGAGCACGCCCGAAAGCTTGCCCCCCTGCCAGGCCCCGCGGAGCTCGTCCGGGGTGACCAGGACCGGCGACAGCGCCGAGGCGGGCTTGGACTGGAGGAAGCCGAAGCCCTTGGCGAGCTCGGCCGGGATCAGATTGCGCAGGGAGACGTCGTTGACCAGCCCGACCAGCTTGATGTGGCCGAGCGCGTCCGCCGCGCTGGTGCCGCGGGGCACGTCGCCGGTGACCACCACGATCTCAGCCTCGAGGTCGCAGCCCCAGGCCTCGTCGGCGAGCGGAATCGGGTCGCGCGGCCCGAGCATCTCGTCAGACGCGCCCTGATACATGAGCGGGTCGGTCCAGAAGCTCTCGGGCATTTCGGCGCCGCGCGCCTTCCTGACCAATTCGACATGGTTCACATAGGCCGAGCCGTCCGCCCATTGATAAGCGCGCGGCAGCGGCGCCGCCGCCTGGCGCTCGTGGAAGCGGTCGCGGGGGATGGTGCCGTGCTCGAGGTCGGTGGCGAGCAGCTCCAGCTGCGGCGCGATCCGCTCCCAATCGTCGAGCGCGGCCTGCAGGGTCGGCGCGAGATGGCCTGCATCGGCGCACCAGGCAAGGTCGCGGCTCACCACCACCAGCCGCCCGTCGCGGCCCTGTTTGAGGGAACCCAATTTCATTCGCTTCTCCAACCGTCACCCCGGACTTGCCTGCCCCGGACTTGATCCGGGGATCCGGGGTCCACCTTCCCTTCAGCGATAGGGAGAAGGTGGATGCCGGATCAAGTCCGGCATGACGACGAACTGAGCGGGTCCACTGGCATTTCCCTTCACCCTTGGCTAGTGGCGCCCTACATATCGACGCGGCATTGGTCGCCGCCAGGAGCTTTCGAATGGGCAAGCAGGAACGCATCTTCGCCAGCAACGAGCAGGCGGAAGCCGCCGCCGAGATCGCCGGCCTGATCGCACGGGCGAGGCTGGCCCAGGCGCAGATCGAGCATGCGTCGCAGGAGCGGGTGGACGAATTGATCCGCGCGATGGTCTGGTCGGTCGCCCGCCCGGGCGTCGCCGAGGAGATCGCCCGCCACACGGTCGAGGAAACCCAGCTCGGCAATTATGACGGCAAATATCTCAAGATCTTCCGCAAGACCCGGGCTGCTCTGATGGACATCATCGACGACAAGTCGGTCGGCATCATCGAGGAACATCCCGAGCGCGAGATCGTCGTTTTCGCCAAGCCGGTGGGCGTGATCGGCGCGCTGTCGCCGTCGACCAACCCCGAGGCGACGCCGGTGATCAAGGCGATCAACGCGGTCAAGGGCCGCAACGCGATCGTCATCGCCCCGCATCCGCGCGCCAAGCTCACCAACAAGCTGGTCGTCGACAAGATGCGCGCGGCTTTGGTCAGGATGGGCGCGCCGGCCGACCTCGTCATCGCGATCGAGACGCCGACGCTCGAAAAGACCAATGAATTGATGAAGCAATGCGACCGCATCCTCGCCACCGGCGGCGGCCCGATGGTGAAGGCGGCTTATGCGAGCGGCACGCCAGCGCTCGGCGTCGGCGCCGGCAATGCGGTGATCACGGTCGACGAAACCGCCGATCTCGACGACGCCGCCGAGAAGATCCGCGTCTCCAAGACGCTCGACATGGCCGCCTCCTGCTCGTCCGACAACAGCGTGCTCTTGGTCGACGCGATCCACGACGAGATGCTGACGAAATTGCAGGAGAAAGGCGGCCTCATCCTGACTGACGAGCAGAAGGCGAAGCTCCAGGCCGTGCTCTGGGTGGACGGCGCGCTCAACCCCAAGATCGTCGCCCAGCCGCCCGAGACGATCGCCGCAATGGCCGGCTTCGACATTCCGGACGGCACCAAATTCTTCATCGTCCCGGAAACCGGCACCGGCCCCGATTTTCCCTTTTCGGGCGAGAAGCTGACCGTCACCATGACGCTCTATCGCGTCGCCGACATCGACGAGGCGGTCGCGATGACCAACAAGATCCAGGCCTATCAGGGCCAGGGCCACAGCTGTGGCATCTATTCGACCTCGGACGCCAACATCATGAAGCTCGCCGAGGCCACCCGCACCTGCCGGGTGATGGTCAACCAGCCCCAGGCCGCGTCGAACAGCGGCAATTTGTGGAACGGCATGCGCCAGACCTTCTCGCTGGGCTGCGGCTCGTGGGGCGGCACCGGCACCAGCAACAACATCAACTGGCGCGACCTGATCAACGAAACCTGGGTGTCGAAGCCGCTGGCGGTGCCCAAGGAGCTGCCGTCGGACGAGGCCCTCTTCGGCGACGTGATCGAAAAGCTTGGCGCATGAAGGCGCTGGTCAAGAAGGAACGGGCGCGCGGCCTGTGGCTGGAGGACGTGCCCGAGCCGGAGCCCGGCATCAACGACGTCAAGATCGCCGTGAAGCGGACCGCGATCTGCGGCACCGATCTCCACATCTACAAATGGGACGAATGGGCGCAAAAGACGATCCCCGTCCCGATGGTGGTCGGCCACGAATTCGTCGGCGAGATCGTCGAGGTCGGCGACAACGTCAACGATTACGCGCCCGGCATGATCGTCTCGGGCGAAGGCCATATCGTTTGCGGCCGCTGCCGCAACTGCATGGCCGGCCGCCGCCACCTTTGTCCCTTCACCAGGGGCGTCGGAGTCAACCGCCCCGGCGCCTTCGCCGAATATATCGTCATTCCGAACGCCAATGTCTGGCACCATGCCGACGGCATCGATCTCGACGTCGCCTCGATCTTCGATCCGTTCGGCAACGCCACCCACACCGCCTTGCAATGGGATCTGGTCGGCGAGGACGTGCTGATCACCGGCGCCGGCCCGATCGGCGCGATGGCCGCCGCCGTCTGCCGCCACGCCGGCGCCCGCCACGTCGTCATCACCGACGTCAACGATTATCGCCTCTCGCTGGCGAAGCAGCTCGGCGCGACTCGAACCGTCAACGTCGCCAACGAAAAGCTCAAGGATGTGCAGAAGGAGCTCGGCATGACCGAGGGCTTCGACGTCGCCCTGGAAATGTCGGGCAATCCGTCCGCGCTCCACGATCTACTCGACAATATGGCGCACGGCGGCAAGGTTTCTATGCTCGGCATCCCGGAGGGCGAGGTCGCGATCGACTGGAACAAGGTCATCTTCAACATGCTGACCCTGAAGGGCATTTACGGCCGCGAGATTTTCGAGACCTGGTACAAGATGAGCGTGATGATCCAGTCCGGCCTCGATCTCACCCCGATCATCACTCACCGCCTTCCTTATCGGGAGTTCGAATCCGGCTTCGAGGCGATGCTCCAGGGCGGCACCGGCAAGGTCGTGCTCAACTGGGAATAAGAATGGGGACGAATAAGGAGGGGGGACAGTTACTCGAATAAGGAGGGGGGACAGTTACTCGTAACTGTCCCCGTCTGAGAGGTCATCGAATGTACGGCAAGTTCCAGCAGCATCTCGCGGCCGAGCTCGACGCGATCCGCGAGGCGGGTTTCTACAAAAAAGAACGCGTGATCACGACGCCGCAAGGCAGCCATGTCGCGGTCGCGACCGGCGAGGACGTGATCAATCTGTGCGCGAACAATTATCTGGGGCTGGCCCAGGACGATCGCGTTCAGGCCGCGGCGCAAGAGGGGCTGGAACGCTGGGGCTACGGCATGGCTTCGGTCCGCTTCATCTGCGGCACGCAGGCGGTGCACAAGCAGCTGGAGGACCGGCTGTCCGACTGGCTGCGGATGGAGGACACGATCCTTTATCCCTCCTGCTTCGACGCCAATGGCGGCCTCTACGAGACCCTGCTCGGGCCCGAGGACGCGGTGATCTCCGACGAGCTCAACCACGCCTCGATCATCGACGGCGTCCGCCTCTGCAAGGCGAAGCGCTACCGCTACAGGAATGCCGACATGGCCGACCTCGAGGCGCAGCTGCAGGCGGCCGACGCCGCCGGCGCGCGCTTCAAGCTGATCGCCACCGACGGCGTCTTCTCGATGGACGGCTATATCGCCCCGCTGGCCCGGATCTGCGACCTCGCCGAGCGCTACGGCGCGCTCGTCCATGTCGACGACAGCCACGCCACCGGCGTGGTCGGCGCGCACGGCCGCGGCTCGCCCGAGCATTGCGGCGTGATCGACCGGGTCGACATCGTCACCGGCACGCTCGGCAAGGCGCTGGGCGGCGGCAGCGGCGGCTTCACCAGCGCCAAAGAAGAGATCGTCGAGCTGCTCCGCCAGCGCTCGCGCCCCTACCTCTTCTCCAACACCGTCGCTCCGGCGATGGTCGCCGGCGCCGTCAAGGCGGTCGAGCTCGCCGCCGCGGGCGACGGCCTGCGCGCGCAACTGCGCGACAATATGCGCTTCTTCCGCGACGGCCTCACCGACGCCGGCTTCGAGCTGCTCCCCGGCGAGCACCCGATCATCCCGGTCATGCTCCACGACGCCCGCCGCGCAGCCGCGCTTGCCGACGCGCTGCTGAAGAAAGGCGTCTACGTCATCGCTTTCTCCTACCCGGTCGTCCCCAAGGGCAAGGCCCGCATCCGCACCCAGATCTCCGCGACCCATACCCGCGACGAGCTGGAGCGCGCGGTGGCGGCCTTTGCCGAAGCCGGACGCGAACTATCAAGTTCAGCATGACTTCATGAGGTAGCCGTGACTCGTATCTTTCTGCTCGCCGCCCTCGCCGCGGCCGCGCCCGCCCTCGCCCAGCCCTCGACGCGGACCTTCACCGGCCCGGCGCTCGTCTGCGGCGAGGCCTTCGCGCTGCGCATCGCCGCCGGCGAGAGCGTCGAGCGCCGCGATCCGGGCATCGATTTCCTGCTCTATTACGCGCAGGCCCATGACGGCCCCTTCCTCATCTACGAGGGCAATGCGCCGATGGCCCATGACGACGAAATCCGCACCGGCCTCTCTTTCCCCGACGTGATCGCGATCCACGACAACCGCAGCGCCGATGCCAAGGCGCGCAGCCGCATCCGCGACCGGCTGCGGGTCGGCGCCGCCTTCGCCGCCGCCTGCCCCCGGCCGAGCCCCGCCCGGTGAGGTGGCTCGCCCTCCTCCTCGCTTTCTTCGCCCTCGCCACCCCAGTCCACGCGCAAAAGCGGATCGCGTTCAGCTTCGACGACGTGCCGCGCCGGCCGGGCGCGTTCATGACCTCCGAGCAGCGCACCCAGCGCCTGATCGCGGCCCTGCGCCGGTCGGGCGTGCGCCAGGCCGCCTTCTTCCTCACGCCCGGCCATCTCGAAGAGCCTTATGGCGCCGGCGGCGAGGCGCGGATCGCGGCCTATGTCCGCGCCGGCCACGTCATCGCCAATCACAGCTGGTCCCACCGCTGGCTGAGCCGGATCGGCCCGCAGGCCTATCTCGCCGACCTCGACCGCGCCGCGGCCTGGCTCGCGGGCCGGCGCGGTTACCGGCCCTGGTTCCGCTACCCCTTTCTCGACGAAGGCACGCGCCAGGGCGCCGAGCCCGGCGCCCGCGACGCGGTCCGCGCCGGCCTCGCCGAGCGCCGCCTCGCCAACGGCTACGTCACAATCGACAGCTACGACTGGTATCTCGACGATCTCGCCAATCGCGCCCGCGCCGCCGGCCGGGCGATGGACATGGCGGCGCTGCGCGATCTCTATGTCGAGATGGTCGTCGAGACCGCCGAATTCGCCGACCGGCTCGCGGTGCAGACCCTCGGGCGCCGCCCCGTCCAGGTCGTGCTGATGCACGAGACCGACCTCGAGGCGATGTTCCTGCCCGACGCGATCGCCGCCTTGCGCCGCCGCGGCTGGCGGATCGCCACCATGGACCAGGCCTATCGCGACCCGATCGCCCGCGTCACCCCCGAGGCCCGCTATCTCGGCGGCGGCCGCCTCACCGCCATCGCCAACGCCGCCGGCCGGCCCCCACGCGAGCTGGTGCCCGCGCTCAACGAGGAGGCGACCATCCTGCGGCTGTTCAACGAGCGGGTGCTGGGGGAGACGGCGGCGCGATAATCGCATTCGACGAAAAGAGTGGAGTGACTTCCGTCTTTCATCGGAAATGAAAATGGGCTATGAGGACCTTTATGATCGCGCAGTTCGGCTTCGACTCCCTGGCCTTCGTCAAGCGGCTGTCAGCGGGCGGTTGGGACGCGCGCCAAGCAGAGGCTCTGGCGGAGGCGCTCACCGCCAATGCATTCAACGAGGTTGCGACGAGACCCGACCTCGACGGCCTGGAAGGACGCCTGAGATCCGAAGCCCAGGCCAACAAGGCTGAGCTCAAAGGCGATATCAAGGATCTCGATTTGCGGCTCACGCTTCGCATGGGGGTGATGTTCGGAGCGACGATCGCCATTCTGGGGACACTGATCACCCTTTCCTGAACGCTCCTGCGCAATCAGCGTCCTTGGATTGGTGACCAAAGGACAAGGTCGGACGGACTAAGTTGGCCACGATGACGACGGCGCTAATGGCTCTACGATGCCCTTCGCGAGGCCGGCGCCTCCGAGGAGCGATTGCGCGCCGCGGCGGAGGCGGTCGCCAATTATGAGCATCGGCTCTCGACGCTCGGGAGCGATGTGAAGCTGCTGAAATGGATGGCGGGCTTCAACATCGCGCTGTCCATGATTGGCATCCTGCTGCGCTCCCTTTCCTGAACGCTCCCGTTGCGATTTTCCGTACCCGCGCTAGAGCGCCCCGATGAGCCAGTTCGACCTCACTGACGAGCAGCGCCAGATCCAGGAGATGGCGCGGCAGTTCACCGCCGATGCGATCGCGCCCCACGCCGCCGAGTGGGACGAGAAGCATATCTTCCCGCGCGCCACCATCCGCCAGGCGGCCGAATTGGGCTTCGGCGCGATCTACGTCTCCGAGGAGAACGGCGGCATCGGCCTCGGCCGGCTCGAAGCCGCTTTGATCATGGAGGCGATGGCCTATGGCTGCCCCTCGACCTCGGCCTTCATCTCGATCCACAATATGGCGAGCTGGATGATCGACCGCTTCGGGTCGCAGCCGGTGAAGGACAAATATCTCCCCTCGATGGTGACGATGGAGCGGATCGGCTCCTATTGCCTGACCGAGCCCGGCTCGGGCTCCGACGCCGCCGCGCTCAAGACCAAGGCGGTCAGGGACGGCGGCGACTATGTCGTCTCGGGCTCCAAGGCGTTCATCTCGGGCGGCGGCGAGAACGAAATCTACGTCTGCATGGTCCGCACCGGTGTCGACGGACCCAAGGGCATTTCCTGCCTCGTCGTCGAGAAGGACATGAAGGGCGTCAGCTTCGGCGCGCAGGAGAAGAAGCTCGGCTGGCATTCCCAGCCCACCGCCCAGGTCAATTTCGACGAGGTCCGCGTGCCGGCCGACAATCTCGTCGGCGGCGAGGGCGAGGGCTTCCGCATCGCGATGATGGGCCTCGACGGCGGCCGCCTCAACATCGGCGCCTGCTCATTGGGCGGCGCCCAGCGCTGCCTCGACGAGGCGGTGAGCTACACCAAGGAGCGCAAGCAATTCGGCCAGGCGATCGCCGATTTCCAGAACACCCAGTTCACCCTCGCCGACATGGAGACCGAGCTCCAGGCCGCCCGCATGTTGCTCTACGTCGCCGCGGTGAAGGTCACCGAGAACGCCCCCGACAAGACCAGGTTCGCCGCCATGGCCAAGCGCCTCGCCACCGACTCCGGCTCGTCGATCGTCGACCGCGCCCTCCAGCTCCACGGCGGCTACGGCTACCTCCAGGATTATCCGATCGAACGCTTCTGGCGCGACCTTCGCGTCCACTCGATCCTCGAAGGCACCAACCAGGTCATGCGGATGATCGTCGGGCGGGAGCTGACCCGGCAGTGACCAGAAACTCTGACTGTTCCCCGGCGAAGGCCGGGGCCCAGACTTTTCTTGTTGGGCCTGGACCCCGGCCTTCGCCGGGGAACAAGAAAGCATGACCGACTCGATCATCGCCCGCGTCGAGGGACGCGCGGGCCGCATGCGCCTGAACCGCCCCAAAGCGCTCAACGCCCTCGATCTGGACATGGTCCGCGCCATGACGCGCGCGCTGCAGGATTGGCTCGCCGATCCGGCGGTGAAGCTCGTCCTCATCGACCATGCGGAGGGGCGCGGTTTCTGCGCCGGCGGCGACGTCGTCACCATCGCCCGCTCGAGCCAGGGCCATGGCGCGGCCGGCCAGGCCTTCTTCTTCCAGGAATATCGGATGAACCACCTCATGTACACTTACCCCAAGCGCGGGGTCGTGTTCATGGACGGGATCGTGATGGGCGGCGGCGTCGGCATCGCCTGCCCCTGCAAATATCGGATCGCGACCGAGCGGACGATCTTCGCCATGCCGGAGACCTCGATCGGCCTTTTCCCCGACGTCGGCGGCGGGCGCTACCTCTCCCGCCTGCGCGGACGCATCGCCCAGTTCCTGGCGCTGACCGGCGCCCGGCTCGACGGCGCGGAGTGCGTCGCGCTCGGCCTCGCCACCCATTATATCCCCTCGGACCGGCTCGAGGACGTGAAGCGCAAGCTGATCGAGATCCCCGAGCATGTCGAGGCGATTCTGCGCGCCGCCAGCGTCGAGCCGCCGCCGGCCCGGATCGTCGGCAATTATGCGGCCATCGATCGCTGCTTCGCCTCCGACAGGCTGGAGGACATAATCGCCGCGCTCGAGGCGGAAGGCTCCGACTGGGCGATGAAGGAGCTGGCGACCCTGCGCGCCAAATCGCCCACCGCCTGCAAGGTCTCGCTCCGGCTGCTCGTCGAAAGCCCCATGCAATTCCACTTCCTCGACGAGATGCGGCTGGAATATGGCATCGTCGTGCGCATGTTCCGCCATCCCGACTTCATCGAGGGCGTCCGCGCCCTGTTGATCGACAAGGACAATGCGCCGCGCTGGAACCCGGCGACGCCCGAGGGCGTAACCGACGAGATGATCGACCGCATCTTCCTGCCTTTGCCGCCGGAAGAGGCGTGGACGCCTTTGGAGCACGACAGATGACCGCAACCCAGCATCGTTCGTCCCGAGCGAAGTCGAGGGGCGTTGGCACTGACTCATCATGTGCGCCCCTCGACTACGCTCGGGACGAACGAGGATTGTGGAAATCAATATGACCGACTCCCGCGTCTGGAAGCTCCCGGAATCCGCCCCCGATCCGGCCGAGCTCGCCAAAGCCTGGACCCGCGTCGTCGAGAACGGCATCGCCGCGATGCGCGCGGGCGCGGGCGCGAGCGCCGCGCCGAGCCTCGCCTTCGATCCGACCGCGCCGGCCCGCGCCATGGCCGATTTCACCCGGCAGCTCTGGTCCAATCCGATGGCGGTGCTTCAGGCGAGCCAGGCGGCGGCGTCGGAATGGGCCGAATTGTGGAGCACGGCCGCCCGCCGCGCCGCGGGCCAGCAGGTCGAGCCGATGATCGCGCCCGAGCGCGGCGACCGCCGCTTCGGCGATGCCGCCTGGAGCGAGGATCCGGTCTTCGACTATCTCAAGCAGGCCTATCTGCTCGCCAGCCGCCAGGCGACCGACCTCGTCTCGAAGACAGAGGGGATCGACGAGGACACCCGCACCCGCGCCGAATTCTTCACCAATGCCTATCTCGGCGCCCTCTCCCCCGCCAATTTCGCCTTCACCAATCCAGAAGCGATCCGCCGCGCAATTGACACCGGCTCGATCAGCCTGCTCTCGGGCCTTGCCAACCTCCTCGCCGACGCCGCCACCGAGGCGAAGCTGCCGAAGCGCCGCGCCAGCGCCCAGTTCGAGCTGGGCAAGGACATCGCCGCCACGCCGGGCAGCGTCGTCTTCCAGAACGAGCTGATGCAGCTCATCCAATATGCGCCGATGACGGAGACGGTGCACCGGCGTCCCCTCCTCTACGTGCCGCCGCTGGTGAACAAATATTACCTCCTCGACCTCCAGCCCAAATCGAGCCTGATCCGCTGGCTCGTCGAGCAGGGCCACAGTCTCTTCGTCATCTCCTGGATCAATCCCGGCCCGGAACTCGCCGGCAAGGGCCTCGACGATTATCTCGACCTCGGCCCCGCCGCGGCGATGGACGCGATCGAAAAGGCCACCGGCGAAAAAGAGGTCGACCTGTTCGGCTTCTGCATGGGCGGCACGCTCGCCGCCATGGCCGCCGCCCGCGCCGCGCCCGGTCGCATCGCTTCGCTGACCACGATCGGCTCGATGTTCGATTTCGCGCGCATGGGCCAATGGTCGACCTTCAAGGAGCCGAAGCAGATCAAGGCGATGGAGCGCCATCTCGAGGCCAAGGGCGTGCTCGCCGCGCACGAGCTCCAGGCCCTGTTCTCGGTCGTCCGCGCCAACGATCTGATCTGGTCCTCGGTGGTCAGCCATTATCTGCTCGACAAGGAGGTGCCGCCGTCGGACATCCTCCACTGGTTCGCCGACGGCGCCCATATCCCCAGGGCCTTCCTGCTCGACTGGACGAACAAGATCCTGAGGGACAATGCGCTGGCCAAGCCCGGCGCGCTCGATCTCGACGCGCCCGCCATGGTGATCTCGCTCAAGGACGACCACGTCTCCGCCTGGCAGGCGACCTATGACGGGGCGCGGCTCCTCGGCGGCGACACGCGCTTCCTGCTCGGCGGCTCCGGCCACAATGCCGGCGTCATCAACCCGCCGAGCGCCAACAAGCATGGCTATTGGACCAACGAGAAGATGCCGGAAACGGCGGAGGAATGGCTCGAGACCGCCACCCGCCACGAAGGCTCGTGGTGGCCGCACTGGCAGCAATGGCTGGTCCGCGACGGGGGCGAGCGGGTAAAGGCCCGCAAGCCCAAGAAGCCGATCGAGCCCGCCCCGGGCAGCTACGTACGCATGCGCTGAAAAGGGGACACGTACTTTTTCGCGAAAAAGTACGTGTCCCCATTCGAAGGAACATTGGAATGGCGGATTACGAAACCATCCTGGTCGAGCGGCGCGACGCGGTCACGCTCGTCACGCTCAACCGTCCGCAGGCGCTGAACGCGCTCAATTCGCAGGTGCTGGCCGAGCTGATCGCCGCCTTCGCCGCTTATGACGCCGACGACGCGCAGCGCTGCCTCGTCCTCACCGGCTCGGAAAAAGCCTTCGCCGCCGGCGCCGACATCAAGGAGATGTCGGGCCAGGGCTTCGCCTCGATGTACGCCGCCAATTTCTTCGCCGGCTGGGAGCAGGTGACGGCGACGCGCAAGCCGTGGATCGCGGCGGTGGCGGGCTTTGCGTTGGGCGGCGGCTGCGAGGTCGCGATGATGGCCGATTTCATCATCGCCGCCGACAGCGCCAAATTCGGCCAGCCCGAGATCAAGCTTGGAGTCACGCCCGGCATGGGCGGGTCGCAGCGCCTCACCTGGGCTGTAGGCAAGGCCAAGGCGATGGAGATGTGCCTCACCGGCCGGATGATGGGCGCCGAGGAGGCCGAGCGCTCGGGCCTCGTCGCCCGCGTGGTCCCCGCCGCCGACCTGCTCGCCGAGGCGCTGAAGACCGCCGCGGCGATCGCAAGCATGGCCCCGCTCGCCGCCATCGCCACCAGGGAGATGGTCAATGCGGCCTACGAGACCGGCCTGGCGCAAGGGATCGTCTTCGAGCGCCGCCTCTTCCACGGCCTGTTCGGGACGGAGGACCAGAAAGAAGGGATGACCGCGTTCGTGGAGAAGCGCCCGGCGGACTGGAAGGGCAAGTAAAGGGAAGGAAAGACACTCACCCGTTCGGGCTGAGCCTGTCGAAGCCCTTCCCTTCTTTCTCGGCAGAAAAGAAAAGCCCTTCGACAAGCTCAGGGCGAACGGTGTGAGAGGCGAAAATGGCGAGAATAGGATTCATCGGCCTCGGCAATATGGGCGGCGGCATGGCCGCGAACCTCGCCAAAGCGGGGCATGAGGTCCGCGCCTTCGACCTTGCCGAGGCGGCGCTGGACCGGGCGAAGGCCAATGGCTGCCTGCCGATGGGCTCGGCGGTCGATTCGGTCCGGGACGCCGAGGCCGTCATCACCATGCTCCCGGCCGGCGAGCATGTGCGCGACGTCTATGAAAGTGCCGTAATCGGCGAGGCCCCCACAAGCGCCATCCTGATCGATTGCTCCACGATCGACGTCGCCACCGCCCGCGAGGAGATCGCCAAGGCCGAGGCCGCGGGCTACCAGATGGTCGACGCCCCGGTCTCGGGCGGCATCGCCGCGGCCGAAGCGGGCAGCCTCACCTTCATGGTCGGGGGCGGCGACGAGGCCTTCGAGCGCGCCCGCCCGCTGCTCGAGATCATGGGCAAGGCGGTGATCCACGCCGGCGCGCCCGGCGCGGGCCAGGCCGCCAAGATCTGCAACAACATGCTGCTCGGCGCTTCGATGGCCGCCACCTGCGAGACCTTCGTCATGGCGAGGAAGCTCGGGCTCGATTTGCAGACCTTCTTCGACATCTCCTCCAAGGCGTCGGGCCAATGCTGGTCGATGACCACCTATTGCCCGGTCCCCGGCGTCGGCCCGGAGACGCCCGCCGACCGCGATTATGAAGGCGGCTTCGCGGCCGCGCTCATGCTCAAGGATTTGCGCCTCGCCATGGAGGCGGCGCAGAGCGTCGACGCCTACACGCCGATGGGCGCCGAGGCCGAAACCCTCTACGCCCGCTTCGCCGACCTCGGCGGCGGCGGCAAGGACTTCTCCGCGATCATCCGCATGATCGACGACAGCTGGCCCAAGCCGGAGCGGCCGGAATAGGGGACACGTACTTTTTGCGGAAAAGGGGACACGTACTTTTTCGCGAAAAAGTACGTGTCCCCTTTTTAGTTCAGCACCGCGGCCACCGCTTTCTTCCACCCCGCCAGCCGCCCCGCGCGCGCCGCTTCCGCCATCGCCGGCTTGAACCGCCGCACCGCGCCGCGCATCGCCGCCGCTTCCTCGAGCGATCCGAATAGGCCGGCGCCGACGCCCGCCAGCATCGCCGCGCCGAGCGCGGTGGTCTCGACGAAATCGGGCCGCTCGACCTCGAGCGCGAGCATGTCGGCCAGATCCTGCGCCAGCCAGTCATTGGCGCTCATCCCGCCGTCGACCTTGAGGCACTCCCAGGCGGCGCCGTCGGCGGCGAAGGCGGCCATCAGATCGTGGGTCTGGTGCGCCTGCGCCTCCAGCGCCGCGCGCACGATATGCGCGCGGCCGGTGGCGAAGCTCAGGCCCGAAATCGCCCCGCGCGCATCGGGCGCCCAATAAGGCGCGCCGAGGCCGGCGAGCGCCGGCACCAGATAGGTGCCGCTCGTGTCGGCGACCGAACGCGCCAGCGCCTCGCTCTCCGCCGCCGTGACGAGCAGCCCGAGCGCGTCCCTCAGCCACTGGATCAGGCTGCCGGCGACGAACACCGACCCTTCCAGCGCGTAGCGGCGCGCGCTCTCCAACTGCCAGGCGATTGTGGTGAGCAGCCGGTTCCGCGACACCGGCGCCGCTTCGCCCGTATGGGTGAGCACGAAGGCGCCGGTGCCATAGGTCGCCTTGGTTTCGCCGGGCGTGAGGCAGGCCTGGCCGATCGCCGCCGCCTGCTGATCGCCGGCCATGCCGCAGAGCGCGATCGGGCCGCCGAAATGCTCCGCCAGCGTCGCCCCGTAACGCCCGGCGCAATCGACGATCTCCGGCAGAGCGTGGAGCGGCGCGTCGAACAGGCCGGCGAGCCCCGCATCCCAGGCGCCGGCGTGGATGTCCATCAAGGCGGTGCGCGAAGCGTTGGTGGCGTCGCTGACGTGAAGGCCCCCGGTCAGCTTGAACGCCAGCCAGCTTTCCACCGTGCCGACGCACAGATCGTCCCCGGCCGCGCCGACCTCTTCCATATTGGCCATCGCCCAGGCGATCTTGCTGCCCGAGAAATAGGGGTCGAGCAGCAGCCCGGTCCGCGCCTGCAGCGCCGGCTCCTCGCCCCGCGCCTTCAGCGCCGCGCAGAGGTCCGCGGTGCGCCGGTCCTGCCAGACGATCGCCCGCCCGAGCGGCGCGCCCGTCCGCCGCGACCAGAAGGCGATCGTCTCGCGCTGGTTGGTGATGCCGATCCCGGCGATCCGATCCGCCCCGCCCGCCTTCGTCACCATCGCCCGTGCGCAGGCGAGCGAGGATAGCCAGATCTCGTCGGCATCATGCTCGACCCACCCCGGCCGCGGATAATGCTGGGCGAGCTCGCGCTGCTCGACCCCCAGGCAGGCGCCGTCCGCGGCGAACAGCATCGAGCGCGTGCTCGTCGTGCCCGCATCGATGACGAGGATGGTGTCGCCGGCCATATCGCCATCGTCCCCTTCCCGTCATTCCAGCGCAAGCTGGAATCTCTCTTTTCTCCCCTTCGCCCCTTCCTCCGCGATCTCTGCGTGTCTGCGCGAACCCAACTTCCTGTTTTTGCGCGCAGAGACGCAGAGATCGCGGAGAAAGGAGAAGGAAGTGAGATTCCCGCTCTCGCGGGAATGACGTAGGGGTGGGTCATGGACTCCTTCGACCTCCTCGTCATCGGCGGCGGCATCAACGGCGCGGCGATCGCGCGCGACGCGGCCGGGCGCGGGCTCGACGTGCTGCTGGTCGAGAAGGACGATCTCGCCAGCCATACCAGCGCGGCCTCGTCCAAGCTGATCCACGGCGGCCTGCGCTATCTCGAGCAATATGAGTTCAAGCTGGTCCGCGAATCGCTGCACGAGCGAGAGATCCTGCTCGCCACCGCGCCGCACATCGTCCGCCCGCTCCAGTTCGTCCTGCCCGATCCGCCCGGCGGCCGGCCCTGGTGGATGATCCGCCTCGGCCTTTTGCTCTACGACCTCCTCGCCCGGCGCGGCGCGCTGCCGCGCTCGAAAGGCCTCGGCAAAGGCGACAATCCCTGGCGCGCGCCGCTCAAGCCCGGCGGCTTCAGGCTCGGCACCTATTGGGACGCCTGGGTCGACGATGCCCGGCTGGTCGTGCTCAACGCGCTCGACGCCCATGAGCGCGGCGCCGAGATCGCCACCCGCACCGAATTCCTTTCCGCCCGCCGCGGCGGCGAGGCCTGGACCGCCTCGCTTTCGGGCGGCCGCGAAGTCACCGCGAAGATGATCGTCAACGCCGCCGGCCCCTGGGTCGCCGAGATCCTGAACACGCGCCTCGAAACCGAGGCCGAGAGCAGGGTCCGCCTGATCAAGGGCAGCCACATCCTGGTGCCGCGCCTGTGGGAGGGCGATCATGCCTATATCCTCCAGCAAGGCGACGGCCGCGTCGTCTTCGCGCTTCCTTATGGCGCGCGCAGCCTGATCGGCACCACCGACGTGCCGGTCGCCAGCCCCGAAGAGGCGGTCGTCACCGCCGAGGAGATCGCCTATCTCTGCGCCGCCACCAACGCCTATTTCAGGACGCAGATCGCGCCCGCCGACATGATCTGGTCCTATTCCGGCGTCCGCGCGCTCTATGACGACGGCGCGAGGCAAGCCAAGGACGTCACCCGCGACTACCGCCTCGAGCTCGACGACGCGCCGGGCCCGAAATTGCTCTCCGTCTTCGGCGGCAAGATCACCACGGCGCGCGCGCTGGCGCTGGAGGCGCTCGACGCGCTCGGCGTCAAGGGCTTCAAATTCACCGCCACCTCCACGTTGCCCGGCGGCAATATCGACGCCGCCTTCAACGCCTCGCTGGGGGACCTCGCCCGCTGGATGCCCGAGCCCGTCGTCCGCCGCCTCGCTCATTCCTACGGGACCCGGCTGGCGCGGCTGCTCGATGGCGCGACCTCGATCAAGGCGCTCGGCCGCCATTTCGGCGCCGGCCTCTACGAGCGCGAGGTCCGCTATTTGATCGACACCGAATTCGCCCGCACCGCGGAGGACGTCTTGTGGCGCCGTACCAAGCTCGGCCTGGAGATGACCAGGCCGGAGCAGAAGGCATTGACGACATGGATGCGCACCCATGCCCGCCGCCACTGAAGCCTCCGCCCGCGCCGGCTTCGGCGACAGCGTCATCGGCTGGAAGCTCGACTCGGGGCAGCGCGCCGAATTGCTGCTGATGTTCCCGCCGAAATACCCCAATGCGGTCGCCGACCACGTCACCCTCCGGAGCAAGGCCGCGAGCGACGCCGCTTTGCCCGACGAACGCGACGGCGAGATCGTCGGCCGCGCCGACGACGGCGAGGGCGTCGAGGCGATGGTGGTCCGCATCGACGGCACCGCGGACCGGCCCGACGGCTCGATTTATCACGTCACCTGGTCGCTCGAAGCGGGCCGCGAGGCGAAGGAAAGCAACGACGTCATCGCCGCATTGGGCTGGACCCCCTTCGACCTCCTCGTGCCGGTCGCCCTGATCCCCGCCCGCTTCCGCTGAAAGAGAGGATGGTCCCTCCTTTTCAGCGCGCGGCCGCCGGCTGAACCGGCGCCCCCAGCTCGAGCCGCATCGTCCGGAAATCGAGCGTGTAGCTTTCGAACCTCGTCAGAACGTCCGAGCCGAGCACGCCCATGAAGCGCGGCGCCGGGCCTCCCGCGCCGGGCAAGGCGACCTGCAGCGACGGCAAAACCAAAGTCCGCCCGGCCAGCGCCAGCGGCGCTTCCGGCCAGGTCGCCACGCTCGCCCTGACCGCGCCGCCGGCGCTGGCGAGGCCGGTCTGGCTGCGGGCCAGCGCGGCGACCGCCTCGGGATGGGCCTCGGCATAAAGCGCGCTCAGCCGGGTCGGGTTGGCGCCGGTGTCGAGGTGCATCGGCACGTCGCGCTCATCGATCGCGACCCTGACGAAGATATTGTTGCCGCTCGCGCTCATATTGGGCGGCGCCGGCTGCGCTTCGGCCGGCGCCAGCACGGCGAAGCGCCCGCCGCCGGCCGCCATCCGCATCCGCCCGAGCATCCGCATCACCGGCAGGCCGATGATCGCCTTGATGTCGTAGCCGCCGGGTATCGGGAAGGTGAGCTGGGCGTCGTCGATGATCAGGAAGGGGACGTTGCGCAAAATCGTGCCGGCGATCGTCAGCCGGTCGGCGATGCCGACGCGGATCGCCACAATCCCCTGGACGCCGTTGCCGACGTTCGAGGCGCCGTCGAGCAGCCTGACGCCGAGCCGCCGCGCGGTTTCGGCCGAGAGCACCGAAAGGTTGGCGCCGGTGTCGAACACCGCCTCCTGCGCCGCGCCGTTCACGGCGACGTCGATGCGCGGCAGGCCGACCCGGTCGAGGCGGGCGGCGGTTTCGCCCTCGCCGACCTCGCCTTCGACCGCCAAAGCCGGGCTGCCGGCGAGCAAGGCGGCGAGCCGCCAGGCCCGCTCGGTCCCGGCCGCGCCCTCCCTATCGCCGCGCGCGGCCTGCGCCTCGGCCAGGCGGCGGCCCCAGGCCTCGGCGGCGCGATAATCGCCCTCGGCGAAGCTCGCCGAGGTCAGGATCGAGAGCGCCGCGTCGCGCAGCGCCCGGTCGCCCGATTCGGCGAGCCGGGCCAGCGCCGGGTCGCACGCCACGGCGGGATCGTAGCGTGCCGCCGCCAGCCGCGCGCGCAGCAGGATCGCCGAATCGCCCAGGGCCGTCGCCAGCGCCCGCTCGGCCGAACCGAGATCGCCGCGCTCGGCGGCCTCGAACGCCGCCTCGATCGCCGACGGCGCTGCGGGCGCCTGCGCCTGCGCGGCGGCGCTCAACGCGAGCAAAGCGGCGAGGAGCGGCGGGAGAAAGCGGGTCCGGGTCATGAGGTCGCATCCTTTTCCGATAAGAGCTTGCCTGTGGCGCGACAAAAGCATAACATCGCCGCGCGACTATATCTTTACGTATAACGATAAGAAATGGCTGTCAAGCGATGAGCGAAACGCCTCCTTCGATCCGCCGCGCGGCGCGCCGGCTGCGTCTCTTCATCCTGTTCGGCATCGCGCTCACCGAGCTCTTCATCCTGTTCGCCGCCTGGGTGTTGGTCGAGGGCCGCGCCGCCGATTTCCCGGCGCTCGAGATCAGGACCGCGGGCCTCGCGCCTTGGCCCGCCGCTGGAATCCTCCTCCTGTTCGGCCTGCTCCTCGCCCTCGCTTTGCTCAAGCTGGTGGCGATGCTGCGCCGGATCGAGGGCGGCGCGCCGTTCGCCTCGGCCGGCCTGCGCGGCTTCGCCCGCTATCTGTTCCTGGCCGTGCTCGCCTCGGTGCTCGCGCCGCCCTTGATCCAGGCCGCGAGCGGCGCGGACCGGGTCAATGTGGCGCTCGGCGCCGGCGCCGCCTTGATGCTGCTCGTCACCGGCCTGCTCTTCTTCGTGGCGCGGCTGCTCGACGAGGCCCAGCGCCTCGCCGACGACCACAGCCAGATCGTCTGAGGCGGCCGATGGCGATCGTCGTCCGCCTCGACGTCATGCTGGCGCTCCGCAAGGCCAAGTCCAAGGACCTCGCCGCCTTCGTCGGCATCACCGAAACCAATTTGAGCCTGCTCAAGTCCGGCCGCGTCAAGGGCATCCGCTTCGAGACGCTGGAGCGGATCTGCGAATTCCTGGAGTGCCAGCCCGGCGATTTGCTGGTCCACGAGGCCGGCGCCTAGGCGAAGCGAGGGACAGTCACTGTGACTGTCCCCATCCTAGCGCAGCTTGGTGATCTTGAGCTTGTCCGCCTTGGCGCGGTCGCGGATCGACTCTTCCGAGCGGGTCATCGCCTTCGAGATCGCCTTCAGCGCCATGCCCTTGCCGGCGAGCAGATGCAGCTTCTGGATCTCGTCGCTGGTCCAGGCCTGCCGATGCCGCTCGAACCGCTCCGCCATCACATCATTCCCCAAACGAAAAGGGCCGCCAGCGGCGACCCTTCCTCTTACGCTCAGCGCGGGGACAGTTACTAGTAACTGTCCCCTTCAGCGCGCTCAAGCCGCGGCTTCGAGCGCGTCCTCGTCCTGGCCCATGACCGGGCCCGAATCCTGGCCCTTGGCGGCGGGGTCGCGGTCGACCAGCTCGATGATCCCCATCGGCGCCGCGTCCGAGACGCGGATGCCGGCCTTGATCACGCGGGTATAACCGCCGGCCCGCTCCTGGTAGCGCTTGGCGAGCACGTCGAACAATTTGACCAATTGGGCGTCGTCGAGCAGCCGCGCATGGGCAAGGCGCCGGTTGGAGAGGCCGCCTTTCTTGGCGAGCGTGATCAGCTTCTCGACATAGGGCCTGAGCTCCTTCGCCTTGGGAAGCGTGGTCGTGATCTGCTCGTGCTTGATGAGCGCGGCGGCCATGTTGCGGAACATGGCGGTGCGGTGGGAGGAGGTGCGGCCGAGCTTCCGGCCGCCGACGCGATGGCGCATGGTCTTTCCTTCGTTCGCCCAAGGCCCGTATCAGGTAGCCATGGCCAGGCGGTCATGCGGGGGACAGCCCAAACCCCAAACAAAAACGGGCCCATGGCCCGCCTCGTGGCGCTCCCAAAGCGGATCGGCGCCGGAAAGTCAAGTTTCGGACGCGCCGGCGTGAACCAAACTGCTGACCCGCGCGTTCTAACCCATGTTATTGATGCAGGGCGCCACGGCCATGGCTACGCGCGCGTCCGGCAGGGGTGGGCCCGCCTAGGCGGACCCGCCCCACCGCCCCACCGCCGCCCGCAACCGCCCCGCCGCTCCCGCGCTGAACCATCGCCGCTGCCGCTCGTTGTGCGCCAAGTCCCTCGAAAACAAGGAGTCCCTCATGGGCAGCGATCACGACATCAAGGTCCTCAACAGCCTCATCACCACCACCATCGACAGCGCATTGGGCTTCGAGCGCTCCGCCGAGGACGCCAAAGCGGGCAATTTCGCCGCCATGTTCCGCGACTTTTGCCGGCCAGCGCCGCGGCGTCGTCGCCGAGCTCCAACAGACCGTCCGCGCGCTTGGCGGGGAGGCCGATGACGACGGCTCGCTCAAGGCCGATCTGCACCGCCGCTGGGTCGATCTGCGCGCCGCCTTGTCGGGCGGCGGCGGCGACAGGGCGATCATCATGGAGGTCGAGCGCGGCGAGGATTATCTCAAGGGCAAATATGACGAGGCGCTCGCCGACACCGAGCTCTCGGAAACCGCCCGCGAGGCGATCCGCACCGCCTATCAGTCGGTCCGCGCCGGCCACGACACGGCGAGCGCGCTCAAGCATCGCATGGAAGCTGCCGACGCCTGACCATGCCCGGGGACAGTTGCGCGCAACTGTCCCCATTCACCTCACGCGCGGGGACAGTTGCTCGCAACTGTCCCCATTCACCCCACTGTCCATGTCCGGGGACAGTTGCTCGCAACTGTCCCCATTCACCCGACTGTCCATGCCCGGGGGACAGTTGCTCGCAACTGTCCCCTTATCCCGCCCGACCGCCTTATCTCTTCCGTCCCCGCATTTCCGGCACCCCCCGCCCTCCGCCGGCGCATTTCATATATATGCCGACGCCTGTAGCTATGCCCGACGGCGCAGCAATGAGAGAATAACCCGCTGTTCAAGGAAGGACCGCACCCCGATGCGCACAGTCCTGACGGGCCGTTGCCAAGTCGGGAACATTAACCTAGAAGGCGGCGCGAGCGGTCGTTGAACAATCTGGTCGGACCGGTTGCTCATGCCGTATCGCAATTGGGGCGCGGTATCCGGCAAGTCGGCGGCGGCGGTACCGATTGGAGATGGCGTGGGGCGATTGACCGATAACGCGACTGCTCCGCACATTCTGATCGAGGGCCGGCCGGATCTGACGAAGCGGCTGTGGGATCAGTGCGAGGTCAAGCCGCTGGTGCTCTCCGCCCGGGTCGCCAGTTCACCGATCTACTTCGCCACTCGCGAGGCCGCCGCCGCATCGCCCGATGCCGAGCCCGCAATCTACTCCTTTTCCGGAACGGCGCTGCTCCCGGGGATGGAAAGGCACTATCCCGAGATTGTGCGTGAAACGAAGCGTGCCCTTGCCGATATCGTGGCCCTCGCCCGTGAGCGCTTCGACCTCCGGCCCACCGAGAAGGTCCGAATCGCGGTGGCCGGCAGCCAGGGGTCCTTGTGGCTGCGCGAGCATGCCAACGTGGCGATGGTCGGATGGCTGTTCCCCGAGGCCCAGGACGAGACCGACGGCGCGTGGGCGCTGGGCCGCCTTGGCCGGGCGGCGCAGAATCGGGGCTTCGTCAAGGATCTTCAGGCCGCGCTGCAAGGGCTTGAGGGCGTGAAGGTAGATTGGCTGACCCATGCCTTTCCAGGTCTCGGTGGGGAGCCCGACGCGCCCAGGCGGTTTCACGAGGTCGCGGCGAGGGCGCGCAAGACCCTCGCCACCGACCTCAATTTCAGGGACATGCAGGGCACGGCGCCGCTGCTCTATACGCGACGCGATTCCGGCGATTGGGCGCGGTTCACCGGAATCTGGCTGCAAGGGGAGAAAGAGACGGATCGCGGCCGCAATCCGTTCCTCACGACCAGCCAGTTGATTCAGCAATATAGGGACTATCACAGCCGGGACGGGCTCGAATGCGTGCTCGTGAAGGTGATCGCGAATCCGCAAGCCGCCAATCCGTGCGACAATCCGATCATCACCGTCGCCCACCTCCAGCAGGCACGGGACGCCGGCATTTCGGCGATCTTGCTGGACGCCGGTCATGGCGTGGCCGATCTGGTCACCGAAGGACCGGACTATCTCGACGACGTCATCGAGTGGCAGCGCGAAGCGATGCTCAAGTCTCTGCGCGAGACCGAGCCGCTGAGAAGGCAGCTGACCAAATCGCGGTGGAGATCCTATCGGAGCCTGAATGCGGGGGCGGCCTATTTTCTGGCCAAGATCCAGGACATGTACGAGCTGAGAGCGGAACTCAAAAATGCCGCAGCCGCTGACGGCCCCTTCGCCAAGGTCGATCTTTCCGCTTCCAATCCCTTTCGGCGGTTGCAAAAGGACTTCCGCGCCTTCCACACCTCCGAAGAGCCGATCCCGCCAAAGCCGGACCCGGCCGGGGACGATCTCCCGCCGGCGCCGCGGCCGGACGATCTCGATCGCGTTTCGAACGATATGCTCGTCCGCGAAATCATCAATGCGCTGGGGCATGTCGCAAGCGAGATCGAGCGGGATGTATTGAAGGGCCCGGTCAACGCGCAAGCCGCGCTGAAGGTGGTCGACAGCGTTGATCGCGACCTGATTCTGGCCGTCTCTTATTGCAACACGCTGATGGAACGGCTGCAGGCCAAGCGCCACAGTCGCGCTTTGTTGGGCGGGGTCCGGACTCTGTGGAGCCGCCTCACCGGCCGCGCCGCTGCCGGCGATGCGCCGCCCGACGCCGGGATATTGGCCGGCGCCGGGGCGTTCCTCAGGGCCATGCAAATGGTCGCCGGCCTTCACCGCTCCCTCGACGCGGCAGGCGAGGATTTGCACGCGCGCCTTGCCACCTACCCGGACCGACCGGGCTATCCGCCAATCTATCGAGTCTAGGCGTCCGGCGCCGCCGGGCTCAGATAGGGCCGCATCTCGCTCGGCATCAACGAGCGCACGCAATCGGCGATCATGTTGCTGCGGAACTTCGGCGCGGCCTCGAACGTCCCGCGCTCGGTGAGCACGTAGGGGCGCGATTCGTCGCGATCGCGGCAATAGACGAGCACGGTCGGCAGATAATGGTCGACGATATCGCGCCCGAAGCAATTGGATCCCGTGTCGAGGCCCAGCCACTGCCCGGCCATCCGGGCCTGCATCTCCGTCGACGACAGCACGAACACCGCCGGTGCCTCCTCGCCGCGCGGCAAGGCGTGGGCGAGATAGAGCAGGTTCATCGCGACATCGCCGCGCGCGGCCCTGAGGTCGGCAAAGGCGGGGAGCAGGAATACGACCGTGCTCGCATCCGCAAGATCGATCTCCTCGCTTTCCCCCTCGAGCGATTTCATCAGCAATTGATAAGCGGGCTTGCCGATCTCGGCGGACCGGGTCGCCGCGACATAATGCTTGATGGCGGGGACATCGATCGGGCGGTCGAGCTGACGCGCGCCGCCGACCAGAAGCGCGATCTCGCCCATCCGGAAATAGTTCGTCGGCCGCTGCTGGCCCGCGGGCGCTTTCTTCGGCCCAAGCTGGTTGTTGAGCGCCTGGCGGGTCTTGGTGAGGATCATCGCGGTGTCGACGTCGCTGAGGCCGAGCCGGACGAGCAGCTGGCGATCGTCCGCGATCGCGCCGGATGCCGGCAGCGGCGGCAGGCCGGCGAGGCCCTCGATGTCGTCCGGCACGACGATGTCCGGATCTGCGATCTCTGGATCCGCGATGACTTGATCGAGGACTTTGCGCTCGACCCTGCGTTTCCCGAGAAATTTCATCCTAAGCTCCTTCGCAATGGGCCATGCGAGAAGCTCGCCGACACCAGGTTGTTGCCCCGGTGCCCAGGCAGCATAGGCGTTTTCGCGCCGACGTGCGGAGACCGATGAGTGGGCGTCGCGTCGCCCCGATGATGCGCGATGGAGCTTGCGGCGCAATCGCCGCCGCCCCCTGCTCCCTTGGACAGCTTTCGCCGCAACACAAGAAAGGCTCCTCCCATCGCCTCATGGTCGGAGGCGGCTATACTCTTGCACAAATCTACGTCGAAGGGAATTAAAAATTTACAAATAGTGGTGGAAAAACCGCGATAATTTACAAATGTTCCAGGATGTCGCCGGCGCGGCGGCGCCCGCTTCATCGGTCCGGCGGGCGATTGCCCGCGCGGCCCGGGGGCTTCCGCGGGCGAGGCCGTTGCCCGGCCGCACCGGCCCGGAATCGCTCCGGCCCGTTCCGTCTCCGACCGTCGGCCGGCACCCTGATTGGGTCGCATATAAGCGCCTTCTATCTTGACTCACAGGACCAATATATCTATAAAATGGCTATTGACAAGGCCAAAAGGACAAATTAGTGTCTCAAATGTACATAATATGTACGAGGAGAGATGCGATGAGCCGGGTAAGTTCGGGTTGGTGGCGTCCCTGGGCCCGTAGGCGCCTCTGGTTCCCAGGCCAATGGGCCATTCCGCGAACGCGTCCCTGTGGCTTGCTGCGGCGATGGTGGCGACGAAATGCGCGCTGGCAGCACGTCGGGCGGGCTTTTTCCTGGTCCTGTCCCCGGTGGCGGCGATCCGGCAGCCTGAGGATTGCGTGGATCTGATGGCGGCGCGTCCGCGATTTCCCGGGGCCCTGCGGCGATCCGAATCGGATCGGCAGGAGAAAGGCCGCCTCACGGCGACCTTTCGCGGACTCCGGCCTCGGAAAATCGGCATCCGCCGGGCGCGATCCCTGGGATCGTCCATGTCGGCACGCGTGCGCGACGCCACGGCGAACGAACGCTCTTATTCCCACATCTTCCCCAGGCCGAGGCGCGGCACGGCATCGGCCGCGGCGGCCCTCTCGCCCCCTCTCGCCGCCCCGCCCCGTTCCGGCGCCGCCCCTCAACCCGATCATGCGGTGACAGGTACGTGCCAGTCACCGCCGAGGCCCGGTCACCGCCGAGGCCCGGTCACCGCCCGGGCCGCAGCCAATTCCCACAGGGGATGCGGGCCGGTAGACATCACTTCATGCCGGCGAGCTGCCGGAGCCGCGGCGCGTCCCAGCCAAGGACTGTCTGAGCGATATTCCAAAAGACGGGAGGCTCGCGAAGATCGAGCTCGGTCGCCTGCAGACGCTCGAAGAAGCGCCGCGCCGCCAGGTTCGTGCTCAAGGTGCTGACCGAGGCTCGATCATGTCCCCGGGAAACCAGATCGGCGGCGCTTGCCCGGCACAGGAATCTTCCGCCCGATCGGCCATGAAAGGCCTTCAGAATATAAACGGCATAGAGCTCGCCGCTATAGCCCATCCCCGCAAGCGCCGGTTGACGCTGCGGGCCGCAGGAGGCGAAGCCGATGAGATTGCCTTCGTCCAGAAGCAGATAGGCACGTTCGCTGCCGCCGCGCTCGGGCGCCTTCAGAAAGCGCCGCCACATCTCCGTTCGCCGCCCGGCGGAGATCGCGGTGAGCGCCGCGTCGGGAAGCAGGCCGCGATAGGTCTCCAGCCAGACTTTGCCGTGCAGCCGCCCAAGCGCGGCGGCGTCCGTCGCCACGGCCTGCTTTGTCTGCAAATTCTCCGACATCCCGCGCTTCCCCGCCGGACGCTTTTGATCGCCTCACGATCGCGCGACAAGAGCCTGTTCGGCCCGCCTCTCGCGGCGCGCCCTCGCTGCCACCCGAAAATGGCCAAGAGAAGGGCCGCCTCCCGGCGCCGCTCGGCCGCCCGTCCCGTCTCTCGACGGGGTGAAAGCACCGCGTCCGCACGAGGCATTCGGCCGGGCGATCCCCGCTCGAGCCTCTTCGCCATCTCCTTGCGAGGCGGCCGGCCGCGACCATGGCGAGCGCCGGGGACAGTTACTCGCTAACTGTCCCCATTGTCCGCTTGGTCCCCCACTTCCGTCCGTCCCTACATCCCCCGGCGCCGCGCCGCGCTCCTCCCCGGTCCCGACATAGATCCAGCCCGGCGGGATCAAATGGCCCTCCGCGGTCTCGGTCCAGCCCTCGGCGGCGTGGCGGGCGCGCACCCGATCCCGGAATGCGTCCAGCGACTTGGCCAGCGCCTCCTTCACCTCCGCGTTGGTCGCCACCTTCGGCCGGATGCCGCGGCCGCCGGGCCCGCCTGCCCCTGTCCCGCCCGGCCCTGTCCCGCCCAGCCCCTTGATCAGCCTGATCCGGATCGCCTGGTCGACATTGACCTTGGGCAGGCGCGCCCGCCCGCGCCGTTTCCCACCGCCGCCGGCGCCGCCCTCCGGCCCAAGGCTCGCCACCGCCGCGCTCTGCAGCAGCCCGGCCAATTGCTGCCCGGCCCGCGCCACGATCTCGTCCCAGCGCTCGGCGAATTCGGGATGATTTTCGCGCCGCGCATAGAGCGCATTGGTCGAAATCCCGCCGCCGCCGCGGCCGTCCGCACGCAGCCGGTCAGCTCCAGCCCGTCGAAGAAGCTCTCCTCGACCCGCGCGCACCACCGCCCCGGCGCGGCGCGCACCAATTTGTCGCCATGCTTCGTCCGCCGCAGCACCAATTCCTCCCCGGAACGGGGAGGGGGACCGCCGCGCGAAGCGCGGTGGTGGAGGGGTCGCGGCTTCCTCGCCGCGATCGCCTTGAACCTCGCCAGCGCCGCCGCCCATTGCTTCGCGAACCCCGGATCCTTGATCCGATGATCGTAAGCCGTCCCCACATCCACCCCCGCCTCCACCGCCGAAGCCCTAGCATTGCCGGTCCGGGCGAGCGCGCGCAGGAAGACCTTGCGCCAGAGGGGGGATTTGCGTTTGCCTGCCATGCCATCCGCCTGTCCTGAGCGGGGTTGAAGGGTCATTCCAGCGAAAGCTGGAATCTCCTTCATTCTCCTTAGGTGAGAATTGGGATGACAGATGATTTCCTACATTTGGGAGAAAACTGGCAAAGAGATTGAACCATTCTGGTTCTTTCCGGAATCAGGCCGACTTACGCTTCGCCTTCTCGGCATGCCGCTCCAGCACCTCGCCGATCCGCGTCTGCCAGCCGGCCCCGCCCACCTTGAAATGATCGAGCACATGGCGCGGCAGCCTGAGCGTCACCTGCTGCTTGGGCGCATCGCCCTGGGGCGGCCGGCCGCGCCTGGTGAGCGTGCCCGT
This sequence comes from Allosphingosinicella sp., assembly GCA_035543935.1. Taxonomy (GTDB): domain Bacteria; phylum Pseudomonadota; class Alphaproteobacteria; order Sphingomonadales; family Sphingomonadaceae; genus Allosphingosinicella. The sequence goes on along the minus strand of DATKIV010000019.1, from coordinate 51,421 downwards.
CGCCTCGCGGATGACCTTGCCGCCGACCGAGATCTGGGCCCGCTCCCAGACCTCGTCCGGCCATTCGGGTGCGTCATCCGGGTCGATCCAATTGCCCTTCGTATCTCTTTCTCTCTCGCTCATTCGCTTTATGTAGCTACGAAACCTGACTTCGTCAAAAGGTCCGACAGCTGGCGTCGGCGCTAAGCTGCGTTCCGCAGCCGCTCCAGCTCTTGGGCGAATTCGAAGCAGAGCTGGTTGGCCTCGTCGTCCGGAAGCCATTCGGCCATTTGCGGGAACAGGATTTCCCACTTGCGGGCGTCTCGCTCGCTCCACGGCAAGGTGGCTGCAGCTCGGGCTTCAGTGAGCAGTTTTAGAAGCCGTGCACGGGCTTCCGAAGGGAAATCGACAACCTTACGCTGCTGGGCGGGCTCGTTGGAAAAGAGGTCCCCCTGCGGGGCAAAGTCTTCGAACAGGTCAGACTTGCTCATCCTCGTCCTCGCTCGGAGCAGGCGCAAGCCCAAGCTCGTCGCGCGTCAGACTATGTTTCAGTGCCTCTTGGAGGACAAGGTCGGCCGCGTCGAAATGGTGGATAAGCTCGTTGATCCTTCCGTTGATATCTCGAAATTCCTTCACGAAGGCGTGATCGACCTGCAGGCCCTCCCGCGCGGTGAGCCATCGCGGAAGAACCCGATAGCCGCTCACAGCGAAGTCCCACACCGCCGCTGGGATGCCAATCACCTTGCCGGAACCGTTTTTGCAAAGCGTGATCATACCGTCGTCCCACTCGCTCGGCGCGAGCCTTCCGTTAGGCGTCGTCTCGAAGCTAGCGAGCGATGAAGGCAGATGGGCGGAGTTGGGAGGCCGGGCGAAGGTCTCCAACTCCCGTATTGCGGCGCCAACTTTGGCGGCACGCTCGAAAACGGCACGATCGGCCGGAAACGGCACATGCGGGAACGCGTCCTCCAGATCTTCCGCAAACCGCAGGGTGTATGAGCTTGCGGAAAGGAGTGCGAGGATCGCGTCAAAAGCGTCATCAGGCGCGACCGGAGAGGCAAACGCAAGTGCGAGATTGTCGAGCAGCTCTGAGGAAATGTTAAGCGGCCCATGGCCCGGCCGCCTATCATAGAGCGGGAACGCGTATCCACCGCGACCGCTGAACGAATGATAGTCAGGGAGCAAAGAGTGGCACCAGACTGCCGGTCCTGAACCGGTCCCGAATGGCATGGCGTATAGTCCGACGTTGGACGCGCCCCAAGCCTGTTGCAGGCTGGGTCGCAGGAAATCTCCGAACGCCGGATGATTGTAGAGATACCTTCGATCCAATGGCCGATACGCGGCCGGAATTACTCTATGTTCCTCGATTGGTTGGGCACGGGCGACATTCCACTTCCGATCTCGACTGTCGTGAAAGGCCAACCGCGCCTCGTCGTCGTCCGAATCTTTAAAGTCTCTTAGGCGCTCGATAAGTCTGGGTTTAACCACGGCATAGATGAAATGGTCTCGCTTAGTCTGCAAACCGGACAGGAAGAACCCAAATATCGCTGACAATGGAGGCCAGTTTACACTTCCGAAAGCGGGCGGGCGCAGCGGGTCGAGTGGCGCGCGATTGACGGGGACACCGCCTGGGCGAGTTCCAGCTCTGGCACCCGCCTGCAGCCATTGCAGTTTAGCTTCGCGCGGAAACAGTCCCTCTTCCCAGGTGTCCGTATACGTCACTTCCGCAAGCGCACCCTCGGCCTTGCTGCCGTCGGCGATCGCAAGGGTGATGGCCGTACCGACCTTGATATTGAAGACGCCCGTGTCGCCATGGACCCCCGCACGGGCGCCCTTGCGCAGGTCACCGCGCAGGTCGATGATCTCAATCCGGTCGAAACGCTCCCGCAGCATCTTGCGCAAGCCGGCGTAGGGCTTTCCTGCCAGGAATGTGCGGTTGGAGATGAATGTGATTACGCCCTTCTGCGGGGCGTTGTCCGCTTCGAAGAGCTTCCAGAGCGCCCAGCGCCAAAAAGCGATCGAAAACTCGGGAAACGTGTTGAGCTGGTTCGCCCAGCCTGCGTCACGCACCGGAGCCTTGAGGTCTTCCCAAAGGCCCTCGACGAACCGTCCGACGATCTCATGAGAATTGACGCCTTCGAAGCGCCAATAAGGCGGGTTGCCGATGATTGCGAGAATCGGTTGACTGAGCTTGATACGGTCCGCTTCCTTGCGCTCATCGCGGATCGGCGCCGCCGTATAGCCGAGCTTGCCCATCGGCGCGCTTGCGCCAGGCTCAGCAAGCGTGTCCGCGAGATAGACGCCCAGGCGCGGTAGCGGCGGCGGCGGAGGTTGGTTAGGTTCGGGCTTCTCCGCTAATGTATGGTGCAGCCGATAGTGAGCGACAGCATAAGGGCCGATGAGCAGCTCGAACCCAAACATTCGGCTGGCGAGTTGGCGAAGTGCGGGCATCGCGGCCCCGGGCCGGCGACCGCAGCTGCGTCGCCCTTCACGCGTTCCGCGATGCCCAGCAGAAATGTCCCCGTTCCTACGGCAGGATCGAGGATTGTCACTTGGTCGTCCCGCAGGCCCTCCGTACCGAGATTGTCGCGGAGCGCGCGGTCGAGCGCGCCGACCATGTACCGGACGACCTGGATCGGGGTGTAATAAACACCATAGCGCTGCTTCGCGTCGGCATCGAATATCCCGAGGAAGTCCTCATAGAAATAGAGGATCGGATCTGGGCCGCCCGGCTTTGGAGTGAGAATCGCGGTCTCGAAGCTATTCACAGTGTCGAGCAGGATCTCAAAGCCGAGGTCGATTTGAAGGACAATCTCGGGTTCGCTCAATACGCGTAGCGCCGTCCTCATCAGTGGATGTTCTGCCGGCATGTGATCCCAAGCCGTCTTGTCCACCGGCTTGTTGGTGGCTTCGCGGACGAGCAGGAGGCCGAATGCGAGCGTCTGGGCGAAGGCGGCCGAGAACAGGGTGTCGAACTCACCGCGGTAACCGCCCGCCTCGGGATGGGCATAGAGCACCTCGCGAAACTCATCGCGGACCATTGAAGGGGTCGGCTCTTCTCCTTAGCGGCGGCGAGCTCGCCCAAGCGCTCCAACACGCTCGCACGCACGAGCCTGGCCGCATGGGCAAGGTATTCGGCAAGCTGGGACGCGTTTGAAGGCGAGGGCGGCTGCGCCGCTGCAAGTTTACGTAGAATCTCAAGGAACGCGTCTGGATCATGCCCCGCAATCAGGGCTGCCGCCTTGGCGTCGCTGGTTTCCGGTTCCAGCGCGCGGTCGGGAACAATGCGCGCCTGTCCCTCCTGCTCATCGCGACGATAGAGCTGGATGCCGCGGAAATTGGCCAGTGCCCAAGTCGGAAGTTCCCGGAATCTGGCGAACTGACGCTTGTCATGTGGATCGCGCCAGCGGGTCGGATCAAGCGTCTTTCCCGGCCCCTTGAGTTCGATGAACGCGCGTGGGAGCTCGCCCTGCCGAACCAGCGCGATATCCGGTCGACCGACATTGGCTTGTGCGTACTCCGGGACGGTCACCAGACCGGCGCCCATGGGAATGATCGGGAGAAGCTCGTCGACCAGCGTCTTAAAGGCCGGCGCAAGTGCCAGCTCGATATGGGTCACCCCACCCCGAAGTGTTTCCCGCACCCGCTTGGCGTAGCGCTCGAGCGCCTCGGTGACTTCCAGGGACATGATTTCAACAAAGCCGAACCTTCCGGGATGCACAAGCAAAGAAAAGGGCCGCCTCGCGGCGGCCCTTCCTTTGGTTTGAAACCGGATGAGGCGTCGGCGTTACCCCAGAAGCTCCTGCTCGAGCTTCTTGGCCATCTCCTCAATATTCTCCGGCGGCCAGCCTGGGATATCCATTCCGAGGCGAAGGCCCATGCTCGCGAGCACTTCCTTGATCTCGTTGAGGCTCTTCCGGCCGAAGTTCGGCGTGCGGAGCATTTCCGCCTCGGTCTTCTGGACCAAGTCACCGATATAGATGATATTGTCGTTCTTCAGGCAGTTGGCGCTGCGCACGCTAAGCTCCAGCTCGTCCACCTTCTTGAGCAGATAGCGGTTGAGCTGGTTCGCGTCCGCCTCGGTCTCGGCGGCCGACGGCGCCGCCATGCCGGCCATGGTCGGGACCTGGACCATGCCTTCGTCGAAGTGGACGAAGAGCTGGAGCTGGTCCTGGAGGATGCGCGCGGCGTAGGCGATGGCGTCGTCCGGCGAGATCGTGCCGTCGGTGTCCACGGTCAGCGTCAGCTTGTCGTAGTCGAGCTCCTGGCCAACGCGGGTGTTCTCGACCTTATAGCTGACCTGGCGGACCGGGCTGTAGAGCGCGTCGACCGGGATAAGCCCGATCGGCGCGTCCGCGGGGCGGTTGCTCGCGGCGGGGACATAGCCCTTGCCGGTCTCGGCGGTCAGCTCCATGTTGAGCGTCGCGCCCTCGTCGAGGTGGCAGATGACGAGGTCGGGGTTCATCACCTCGATGTCGCCGGTGGTGGCGATCTGGCCGGCGGTGATCTCGCCGGGGCCGGTGGCGGAAAGCTGGAGGCGCTTGGGGCCCTCGCCTTCCATCCGAAGCGCGATCAGCTTGACGTTGAGGACGATGTCGGTGACGTCCTCGCGCACGCCGGCGAGGCTGCTGAACTCGTGCAGCACGCCCTCGATCTTGATCGCGGTGACGGCGGCGCCCTGGAGCGACGACAAAAGCACCCGGCGCAGCGAGTTGCCGAGCGTGAGGCCGAAGCCGCGCTCGAGCGGTTCGGCGACGAACGTGGCCTTGCGGCGGGCATCGCCGCTGGCCTTCTTCTCGAGCGCGTTGGGCTTCTTCATTTCCTGCCAGTTCTTTGCGTTGACGGCCATGATGTTCCCTTGGTTTTTGGAGAAGCGGGAGAGGTGCTTCCCAATTATTCTGGGGGGACACGCTATTGCGTGTCCCCGATACTGCAGGGGGACACGCAATAGCGTGTCCCCGAACTTACACGCGGCGCCGCTTCGACGGGCGGACGCCGTTGTGCGGGATCGGGGTGACGTCGCGGATCGAGGTGATCTGGAAGCCGACCGCCTGGAGCGCCCTCAAGGCCGATTCGCGGCCGGAGCCGGGGCCTTTGACTTCCACCTCGAGGGTGCGGACGCCATGCTCGGCGGCCTTCTTGCCGGCATCCTCGGCGGCGACCTGGGCCGCATAGGGCGTCGACTTGCGGCTCCCCTTGAAGCCCATCATGCCCGCCGAGCTCCACGCAATCGCATTGCCCTGCGCGTCGGTGATGGTGATCATCGTGTTGTTGAAGCTCGCATTGACGTGGGCGACGCCCGCCGTGATGTTCTTGCGCTCGCGCCGTCTGATGCGCTGAGGTTCGCGTGCCATAAGTCTGTTTTCCTACCTAATCCTGAAGCCGATCATCCCGAGGAGCCTTCTCCGTCATCCGCTCATCCTGAGGAGGGACTGAGCTTGGCGAAGGCCCGTATCGAAGGACCGGACTTATTTCTTCTTGCCGGCGATCGGCTTGGCCTTGCCCTTGCGGGTGCGCGCATTGGTGTGGGTGCGCTGGCCGCGGACCGGCAGGCCCTTGCGGTGCCTGAGGCCGCGATAGCAGGCGAGGTCCATCAGCCTTTTGATGTTCATCGCGGTTTCGCGGCGGAGGTCGCCTTCGACCTGGTGGTCGGCGTCGATCGTCTCGCGGATCTGGAGGACCTCCTGGTCGGTCAGGTCCTGGACCCGGCGTTCGGCGGGGATGCCGAGCTTGTCGGCGATCTGCTTGGCCTTGGTGCGGCCGATGCCGTGGATGTAGGTAAGGGCGATCTCGACCCTCTTGTTGGTCGGGATGTTCACCCCAGCAATACGTGCCATGGATTTTTCTCCTGCTCCACGGGCCGCCCGTGGCGAACGGCCCATCTCAGCGCTTCGTGGTCCCCCGAAAACAGACAAAGCCGACGGGCGCACGAATGCGCCGCCGGGCAACCGGTTAGCGGGATGAGCGCGAAATAGGGTCTGGTGATAGCTATGTCAACGGCCGAGGCGGCGGAACAGCCGGAAAAATACGCGCGTTGCCATGGCGACCGGGGCCAGGAACGGGCGCGGGCGCCATGACGCAGCCGCGGGCACGTTTCTGTCGGCGCCGGCTCGAACCGCTTAGATGCAGTTGGGAGATATCAGTCCATTTACGGTAATTACCCTATGTAGCATGACCGTAAGAGTATTTTCCAGCGGGCTCGTCGCTTTAATAACACCGCACGTCGCAATTACATCGCGTTTACTTATCCAGCACTTGTCGCGCGCTGCCGACAGGCATAGCCTCAAATTCTCACCAGTGGGAGATGGAGAATGCGTAAGAGGTTTAGTATCCGTGGCGTTGTGTTCGCCGCTGCGCTGTTGGCCGGGGCAAGTGGGCCGTCTATGGCCCAAAGCGGCGACCCCTGGACCGACTGCATCAGGCTCTGCAATAAATACTACGCTTACGGCAGCGAACTCTGGCATTTGTGCCGGAATGCCTGCGGCCCGCCCCCGGCGGCGCCGGAGTGGACCGATCCGCTGCTCGCGACGCTCGACTAGATCGGCAGCCGCGAAATCGGAAAGCAGGGAGCCGGCAAGCGCCGGCTCCCTCGCTTTGGGGGCCGCGTTGCGGCAAGTCCTTCAAACCGCCATCTTGCGTCCGAACTTCTCCGGCAGGAGCGCCAGTCCCGGCACGGCGGCGAGCGCCTCGCCGATGATCGGGCAGTTGAAGCCTATAGTTGTCCCCGCCGCGAAGCCCGCAGCGGAGGCGGCGAGCACGAAAATGACGAGGCGGCCGCTCTGGCGGGCGGCTCTGGGCCACCCTTGGTGCGCCGCGCTTGCCAATTGCCCGTCCCCTGCTCCACGCACTGTGGCATGGGCTTCCAATGATCGACAATGGGCGGACGTTCGACGCGATCGTTCTCGGCGCGGGCGGGGCGGGGCTGATGTGCGCGGCCGTAGCGGGGCAGCGCGGGCGGCGGGTGCTGCTGATCGACCATGCGGATCGGGCGGGCAAGAAGATCCTGATCTCGGGCGGCGGGCGCTGCAATTTCACCAATGTGAACGCTGCGCCGGACCGCTTCCTCTCCGCCAATCCGCATTTCGCCAAATCGGCGCTCGGCCGCTATCGGCCGGAGGATTTCATTGCGCTGGTCGATCGGTACCGCATCGCCTGGCACGAAAAGACCTTGGGCCAGCTCTTCTGCGACGGCTCGGCGCGGCAGATCGTCCATATGCTGATGGAGGAATGCGCCAAGGGCGGAGTGCGGATCTCGCTCGGCAAGCCAATCGCGGAGGTGACCCACGCGGAGGGGACCTTCAGCGTCCGCTACGGCGACGAGGCCGCGACGGCGCCGGCCTTGGTGATCGCCACCGGTGGCCCTTCCATCCCGAAGATGGGCGCGACCGGCTTCGCTTATGATCTGGCGCGGATATTCGGACTCGCGGTGGTGACGCCGCGCCCTGCCCTCGTGCCGCTGACCCTGAGCGAGGAGGACCGATTGTTCCGCGCGCTGTCGGGCGTCTCGGCCGATGTCGAGGCGCGCGCGGGCAAGGCGGCCTTCCGCGAGGCCGCCCTGTTCACCCATCGCGGCCTTTCCGGCCCGGCGATCCTGCAAATCTCCTCTTATTGGCGCGAGGACGAGGAGATCGGCATCGACTTCCTGCCCGGCCGGGCAACCGATTGGGCGGTGGCAGCGAAACGGGCGCGGCCCAAGACCCATTTCCACACCCTGCTCGGCGAATTGCTGCCGGGCCGGCTGGCCGAGGCGCTCGCCAAGAAGATCGGCCTGTGGAGCGAGCTCGCCAATATTTGCGACGACAAGCTCAAGGCGGCGCAGCAGCGGCTCGCCGACTGGCGCTTTTGCCCCGACGGCAGCGAAGGCTTCGCCAAGGCCGAGGTTACGCTGGGCGGGATCAGCACCGCCGATCTCTCCTCGCGGACGATGGAGGCGAAGGCTGTGCCGGGACTCTACGCGATCGGCGAGGCGGTCGACGTCACCGGCTGGCTGGGTGGCTATAATTTCCAATGGGCCTGGGCTAGTGGGTGGGCGGCCGGGCAGGTTCTTTAGCCGCAAACCCTTTGCGAAGCGGCCCGCCCTCCCCATCTGGACCTGATATGACATTCGAAAATCTTCCCCCGCTTCTCGGCGAAGCGCTCGCCGCGCGCGGCTATGCCACGCCCACCCCCGTCCAGGCCGCCGTCCTCGAGCCCGAGGCGGAGGGCCGCGACCTCGTCGTCTCCGCGCAGACCGGCTCCGGCAAGACGGTGGCCTTCGGCCTCGCCATCGCCCCGCAATTGCTCGATGCGTCGGGCGCCCTTCCTTATGCGCTCAAACCCCAGGCCCTGGTGATCGCGCCGACCCGCGAGCTGGCGCTCCAGGTCAGCCGCGAGCTGGTCTGGCTCTACGGCAAGGCCGGCGCGCGCATCGCCACCTGTGTCGGCGGCATGGATCCCTCCAAGGAGCGCCGCAACCTCTCGCACGGCGCCCATATCGTGGTCGGCACGCCCGGGCGGCTGCGCGACCATCTCGAACGCGGCGCGCTCGATCTCACCCAGCTCAAGGCGGTCGTGCTCGACGAGGCCGACGAGATGCTGGACATGGGCTTTCGCGAGGATCTCGAGGAGATTCTCGACGCGACTCCGCAAGAGCGGCGCACCTTGCTGTTCTCGGCGACCATGCCGCGGCCGATCGTCGCGCTCGCCAAACGCTATCAAAAAGACGCCTTGCGCATCTCCACGGTCGGCGAGGAGCGCGGCCATGGCGATATCGCCTATCAGGCGATGGCGGTCGCACCGGCCGAGATCGAGCATGCGGTGGTCAATTTGCTCAGGCTGCACGAGGCCGATTCCGCCCTCCTCTTCTGCGCCACCCGCGACAATGTCCGGCGCCTCCATTCGAGCCTGACCGAGCGCGGCTTCAACGCGGTCGCCCTTTCGGGCGAGCACAGCCAGAGCGACCGCAACCAGGCGCTGCAGGCCCTGCGCGACGGCCGCGCCCGCGTGCTGGTCGCGACCGACGTCGCCGCGCGCGGCATCGACCTGCCCAATTTGTCGCTGGTCGTCCATGTCGAGCTGCCGCGCGACGCCGAGACGCTGCAGCACCGGTCCGGCCGGACCGGGCGCGCCGGCAAGAAGGGGATCGCCGTCCTCGTCGTCCCCTATCCGCGCCGCAAGCGAGTCGAATCGGTGCTGCGCGGCGCCCGCATCGAGGCCGAATGGATCAAGCCGCCGACACCCGAGGATATAAGCCGCAACGACCATGAGCGGCTGCTGACCGCCTTGCTCGAACCCACCGAGATCGAGGAGGAGGATCGCGAGCTCGCCGCCCGCCTGCTCGAGCGCAAGACACCCGAGGAGATCGCCGCCGCCCTGGTCCGAGTCCACCGCGCCCGCATGCCGGCGGCCGAAGAGCTGGCCGATGCCGGCGCGGCCCCGCGCGGGCGGCCGGAGGGGCCACGGCCGGGCTTCGAGGACACGATCTGGTTCCGCATGGACATTGGCAGGCGGCACAATGCCGATCCGCGCTGGATCCTGCCTCTGCTCTGCCGGCGCGGCCATATCATCAAGAGCGAGATCGGCGCCATCCGCATCGCCGCCGGCGAGACCCTGTTCGAGGTGCCGCGCGCCGCCGCCGGCAAGTTCGCCGCGGCGCTCAAGCGCACCGCGGGCGGCGACGCCGACGGCGAAGGCGGCATCCGCATCGAGGCGGTCGAAGGCAAGCCGCGCGACGCGGCGCGCGAGAACAGGCGCGCCGGCCCGCCGCCGCCCCGGCACAAGGCGAAGCCGTTCCGCGAAAGGACGCAACGACCGCATCGCGGACGTGGCTAGGCCGCCCGCCGCCGCAAGTGACAAATGCCACAGACGCCGGTCGCGGCAGGGCGAAACATCTCCATCACGCTGAGGCCATCGGGTGTCACGCGTCGAATGGAGGAAGACATGGGACTTTTGAACTGTGGCGACACGCGCAACTACCTGAAAGATTATGGCTATGGAACGATCGCCCTGCCAAGGGCGTCGATCAAGCCGCTGCTGATGCTCACCCGGAATGACGGCCGGCTGACGCCGATCGGCCCGTTGACGAGCACCTTCCGACCTGGCGTCGTGCCGGTCCCGACGCCGACTCGCGGCATTTCCGCACCGGTGAGCGGCTCGCGGTCCGGCGGCATCGACGCCAAGATCGGCATCAACATCCTCGGCACCGTCATCGGTGCCCTCGCCGGATCGGCGCTCGGCATCAAGGCCGCCTATAAGGATGCGCGCAAGGTCGAGTTCGAGTTCGGCGACGTGATGGAGGACCAAGTGGCGATCGCGGACCTCGACCAGTTCCTCGGCACCGCGTCGGTGGCCGGCAATGCCGGCCCCTTCCTGAAGCAATTGCTCGACGCCGACGAGGTCTACATCATCGTCGCCACGCTGGACGCCAAGGAAATCTCCGTGGCGGCGACCAAGGACAATAGCGCGGGCCTGGAGCTCGACGTTCCGGTCGTCCAGCAACTGGCCGGCGGCAATATCGCCGTCTCGGGGACCGGGGCCAAAAGCTCCACCATCGTCTATAAGTCGAAGGACACCTCGCTCGCCTTCGGCGTCAAGGTGGTCCGCCTCGATTTCGATCAGGGGCGCTACACGACGATGAAGATCGTCAAGGCCAAGGAAGCCCATGTCGCGGCCGCCCTGCACAATGCCGACGACGACGATGGCGACCCGGCGGTGATCGTGCCGGACGTTCCGATCGACCTGTAATCGAAAAGATCCCGGCCGCGCGCCGCGCGGCCGGGACGGAGACGCGGACGATGGCCGGGAAGCGCGAAATCCTCGTTCACACGATGAAGGAGACGGAGACCGACGAGGCGGAGGCGATCCTCGGCCCCGGCTGCGTCAGGGACGGCAAGACGATCGTCCGGGCATGGGCCGACCCGGCCCAGATCCGCAAGCTGCGGCTCAACAACCTGATCGTCGAATCGGTCGAACAGGCGAGCGCGGCCGCCGCCGAGCCCGAGCAATTGTTTCGCGCCTCGGCGACGCTGGACTGGGGTGCCCTCGAAAGTATCGGCGCGCCGGTCGCGCCGGACGGCCGCACGCCGGCGATCCCGTCGCGGCGCAAGGCCGGCACCTTCGCGTTGAAGCTGAACGGCCCAGAGACGGATTTTTCGGAGGTGCTCGCGCCGATCTCGGTGCATCTCGACAGGAGTTCGATCAACGGCTTTGCGGTCGCCCGCCTGCGGCCGCGTCAGCGTGACGTGCTGGAGGCCGACGAGCGGATCGAGGTGCTACCGTTCAACCACAGCCCGGTGCGGATGCCGCAGCACGCGCTGAGCGAAAGGGAGCGCGAGGCGGTCGCCCCGACCAGCGGCGAGGTCCGCGACTTCGACCTGATCGCCCATTCGCCCGGCCGAAGGCCCGAAATCGAAACCTGGGTCCACTCCAAGGGGGCAGCGCTGACCCTTCTCGGCACGGCCGAGGACAGGGTGCGGATCCGGATCGTCGACACCTCGCCCCTGCTCGACGAAGCCGACGAGCTCGACGCCGTCCACGACGTTCGGCCCGTGCCGGGCACCTTCCTGTGCCTCGACCATGTCCGCCCGCTGGTCGGCCTGCCGGCGACCGCCGCGGACCCGCCGCTGGCGGGGCCTGGCGGACTCCTCGACGGCGCCGGGGAAGTGGTCGGGATCATCGACGGCGCGGTGGACGAGCATCACCCCGATCTGGCCGGCCGGGTGCGGACGATCTTCGGCTCCGCGACTCCGCCAAGCGCGCACGGCACCCATGTCGCCGGGATCATCGCCGGCGATGGAACCCGCTCGGGTGGCAAGTACCGGGGCATCGCGCCGGCCGCGACCTTGTCCGTGCAGGGGCTGGCCGTCCGCGCCGACGGCGGCATCGACCTCGATGTGAATTTCGGCGCGATGCTGGAGCGCAGCTACCAGGACGGGGCGCGCATCCTCAACCTCAGCCTGGACGAGAACGGCCCTCCCGCTTTCTATTCCCACCGGGCCAATGAGATCGACGCCTTCGCGATCAGGCGGCCGGACATGCTGATCGTGATCGCCGCAGGCAACCGCGCGACGGCCGCGCAGCCCCAGGATCGCGCCGCCGGCCATGTCGGGCTGGAAAGCGTCAGCGCCCCCGGCGTCGCCAAGAACGCTCTCACCGTCGGCGCGTCGTGCAGCGACCGGGCCCGCAAGGGCCATGCGGCCGACTGGGCCAGCTACGATTCGACGCGGTTCGCGTCGCCGCCGACCGGCGGCGAAAGCGTATCCGGCGACGCCTCCCGGCTGGCGGCCTTCAGCGGACGCGGCTGGAGCCAGGAGAGCCGGATCAAGCCCGATCTCGTCGCGCCGGGAACCAATATCGTCGCCGCTCGGGCGGCCGGTTCACCGAACGGCGCCCTGTGGGGCAGGCATTCTCCCGGCTATCTCTATTCGGGCGGGACGAGCATGGCCGCGCCCGTCGTCGCCGGCTGCGCCGCGCTCGTTCGGCAATATTACCGGCAGCGGGGACATGTCGCGCCGTCCTCGGCGCTGCTCCGGGCGACTCTCGCCAACGGCGCCGTCTGGCTGAACGGCGCCGGCGCCGCCAACGCTGTCCCCAAGATCCCCGCCAACGCCTGCGCCAATCTCGATCAGGGTTTCGGCCGCGTCGACGTGCGCAACGCGCTGGGCCTGGCGCGGCCCGGCGACCGTCTCTGCTATGTCGACGTTCACGCCGACGGAACCGTCTCCCACACGCTGAGCCAGGGCACGGCCGCGCCCTTTTCGAACGAGGCGGATGAGCGGCGCTACCTTTTCCTTTGCGAGGGCGAAGGCGAGGTCGACATCGCGTTTTGCTATCTGGACCCCGAGCCGGGCTCGGGCGGGGTGGCGTTTCGAGTCCAGGTCCAGCCCCAGGGAGGCAAGCGCCGTCTCGGGAACGATTGCGCCATCAAGAGAAACTATCCCGCCTTCGGCGACGCCCTCGACCGCACCAACGAGCTGCAGGTCGTCCGGCTCGGCAGGACCAGCGGCAAGGTCGAGGTACAGATCCGCCCGCTCGCGCTGATGGATCACAAGGTGGGCTTCGCCCTGGTCGTCCGGGGCCCGGTCGAGGGGGGCCTGCTCCACGCTTATTAGCGAGCGGCACGGCCCCTATACCACGAAGGCCAGCATCGCGTCCGCGACCTTCTTCAACCCGGCGATGTTGGCGCGCTTCACCCGGCCCGCCCCCACCCCGCCACAAAGCCAGGCCGTTCCGCGGCGGGCCGAAGCGGCGGGGCTGAGCGCGGGCCTAGAAGGTCAGACGCCGCGCCGCGACCAGCTCGCCGTTCCGATAGCCCCTGAGCGCCAGCTTGCCATGGGCGAGCGCCGTCGGCAGGTCGATCACGCGGCTGCCGTCGGTGACGTCGTCCGAGCGCTGCGGGCGCCCGTCCAGCTCGAAATCGAGCCTTTGGACATTGGCGGTGGTGACGTTGACGCGCAGCTTGCCGGCCACCTTCGCGGCGGTCGCGTCGAGCGTGAAGCGCGGCATCGCGGCGAGCAGGGCCGCCGCCTTGTCGATCAGGTCGAGATTCCCTTCGAGAACGTCGCGGCGGGTCGTCTTGTGCTCGAAGTCGGGAACGACGCCCAGATCCTCGAGCTCGGTTCCCGCCTGCCGGCCGACTCGAAGCGTCCTGCGGATGGCGACGCGCATGCCGCTGTTCCGGGGCAGCGGCGCGAGCGGAGGCGGATTGCCGCCCACGCCGAGCAGCTGCAGCAGCAATGCATGCGTCCAGACGTTGGCGCCGCCCGCCCCCGTATTGTTGTCGACGCCGAGCACCTTGCCGATGGCGTGATCCTGGAAGCCGGCCGAGAAGATGTCGGTCGTGCTGTAGCAGCGCGCACTGGTGATCAGAACCACCGGGCCGTGATAGCGCTGGCCGATGTCGTTGCACCGCTCCGGCGGCGTGATCGGAAAGCTGCACGAGAAGGAGGCGCCGGTCTCGACCGCGCGGGCGATGGAGGGCGCCCAGGCCGACAGGTCGATCTGCGAACCGGCGCCGTGCAGGCTCGACAGCGTCTTGGTCAGCGCCGTGTTGATGAACTGGAGCCGCTCCGGCTCGATCGTCTTGGGCGTCAGCGTCTGGAGCAGGCGCTCGCCGGCATAGATGAGGCCGCCGCCATTGTCGCGAACGTCGATGATCAGCCCCTGTTTCGGCATCAGCTCGGCGAGGCGGACGAACTCCTGGACGAACGCTTCGTCGCTGTTCACCGAAAATGTCCGAATCCTGATATAGCCGAACGTGCCGCTGGCGGTCGTGACCGGCTTTGCGGTGAACACGTCGGGCATGGTCGAGGCGGTGCCCTGGACGAACTGGGTGGAATCGCCGCCGGCGGCGGCGATGGCGAGCTGCGCCTCGGCGACGTGCGGCGCGAACAGATCCTGCCGGGCGCGCTGGACCGCGATCGTCTCCAGGTCGAAGCCGAGCGCCGTCGCCTGGTCCGAGACGGCGTCCGGGTCGGCGCCGGTGATGACCGAGGGGAGCCCGAGCGTCCGCCATTCGAAGCGGGCCTCGCGCGCGATGCCGTCGAGCCCGATATAGCTCACGCTCGCCCATTCCTCGTCGGGCGGCGGAACCACGATCAGCGGCCGCTGGGTGAGACCGGCCAGGCCGCGGCTGTGCCGGGCGGCCGGGTTGCTGCCGGCGTGGCGATCGGCCGCGGCGGCGACCGCGCGGTCGATCGGCACGCCGTTCCAATGGGTGAGGACGACGCCGTCCTTGAACGCCGGATCGGGCATGGTTTCGGTCGCCGCGGTGACGGCGATGTAGCGCCTTTTGCCCGCCTCGAAACAGGCCTCCACCCGGAACGGCAGGATCGCCACCACCTCGGCATAAGGCGACGGCAGCATATAATTGGTGTGAAGGTCGCGCACGCTGGTGAAGATCGACGTCATCTCGGCGTGGAAGCGAGTCTCGCCGCCGAGCTGGTCGAGCCGGTGGCGGAGGAGGCGCAGCCGCTGCAGCGGATCGACCGCGTGCATGGCGCGCTTCAGCGGCAGGTGAACGTAGAAGCCCTCGAGCAGCAGGATCGCCTGGTTGACGATCGCCAGCCGCTCGGTCGGCGTCAGCGAGCCGGCCGTCGCCAGGAAGGTTTCGAGCCCGGTCGAGCCGTCGGCCGCGCCCCCGGCCGCCGCCTCGCCAGCGCCCGCGCCTGCCGCTTTCTTGTTCTCGCTCTTGGGTTGCTTCGCCATGGCCTCGCTCCTTCCGCCGCCGCATGCTCGCGCGGCATGATGTCATCGGCGCCGGGATCGCATCGGAGCGATCCCGGGGTCCGGTCGGCTTCCTCTAGCCCGGCGGTCGGGCGCGGCGCGTGACGACCGTCACGGTGCGGCCCGCCGTCGCGACCTAGACCACCCCGAACGCCAGCATCGCGTCCGCGACCTTCTTGAAGCCGGCAATGTTGGCGCCCTTCACATAATCGATATAGCCGCCGCCGCGGTCGCCATATTCGAGGCAGCGCTGGTGGATGCCGTCCATGATCTCCCTGAGCAGGGCCTGGAGCTCGGCCTCCTTCCAGGAGCGCCGCTCGCTATTCTGGCTCATTTCCAGGCCGGAGACGGCGACGCCGCCGGCGTTGGAGGCCTTGCCGGGCGCGTAGAGCAGCTTGGCATCCTTGAAAACATGTACCCCTTCGAGATCGGTCGGCATGTTGGCGCCTTCCGAAACCGCGATGCAGCCGTTCCTGACCAGGGTGCGGGCGTCCTCGCCGAGCAATTCGTTCTGGGTCGCGCAGGGCAGAGCGACGTCGCATTCGACGCCCCAGGGCGTCTTGCCGGCATGGAAGGTCGCGTTCTTATATTCGTCCGCATATTGCGAGATGCGGCCGCGGCGCCTGGTCTTGTGGGCCTTGACCCAGTCGATCTTCTCCTGGGTGATGCCGTCGGGGTCGTGGATGAAGCCTTCGGAGTTCGACAGGGTCAGCACCTTGCCGCCGAGCTGGTTGATCTTCTCGGCGGCGTGGGTGGCGACGTTGCCCGAGCCCGAGATCAAGGCGCGCTTGCCGGTCAGGTCCTGGCCCCTGGTCTTCAGCATGTTCTCGAGGAAATAGACGGCGCCATAGCCGGTCGCCTCGGGCCGGATCAGCGAGCCGCCATATTCGATGCCCTTGCCGGTCAGCACGCCCTCCCAAGCGCCGGTGATGCGCTTATACTGGCCGAACATATAGCCGATCTCGCGGCCGCCGACGCCGATGTCGCCCGCCGGCACGTCGACGTCGGCGCCGATATGGCGGTAGAGCTCGGTCATGAAGCTCTGGCAGAAGCGCATGATCTCGCCGTCGCTCTTGCCCTTCGGGTTGAAGTTCGAGCCGCCCTTGCCGCCGCCCATTGGCAGGCCGGTCAGCGCGTTCTTGAAGGTCTGCTCGAAGGCGAGGAACTTGAGGATCGACTCGTTCACCGAGGGGTGGAAGCGGATTCCGCCTTTATAGGGGCCGATCGCATTGTTGTTCTGGACCCGGTAGCCGCGCTGGACGCGGATATTGTGATTGTCGTCCTCCCAGGAGACGCGGAACGAGACGACGCGGTCGGGCTCGGCGATTCGGCGCAAGATCTGCCAGCGGTGATAATCCTCGCGGCCCTCGATGAACTCGAAAATGTCCTCGGCGACTTCGCGGACCGCCTGGATGAACTCGGTCTGGCCCGGATTGCGCCGCTCGACTCCGGCCATGAAGCCTTCCAGATCGACATATTCGGAATCGCGCGTGACGCCCTCGCCCCTGCTCATTCATCGCCTCCCCAAGATCGCGGCGCGGCTCCGGCTGCGGAGTCGGAGTCGCGCAGACGATGACCATAACAGCTTTTCCGGCGAAGGAACCCGCTCCGCGACGAGCGTGACGCCGGGCGCGACGAGGGGGAAAGGGGACAGTTACTTTTCCGAAGGTGGGCGACTGCTTGGCGCCGCCGTGCGGAAAAGTAACTGTCCCCATCAGCGCATCGGCACCGGGTCGCCGGCGGGCCAGCTTGTGTCGCCGACGCGGCGCAGGTTCATCTCGAAAATCTGCCGCGGCGGCGCGTCCCCGGCGACGAGATAGCCCACCTCGCGCAGCGTGCCGTCGCCGATGGTGGCGGTGTAGCGGATCGTGGCGCCGGGGCCGGCGGGGACCTGCCATTCATAGCCGTCGGCGGTGACACGGAACGGGAAGACGCCGCTATAGCCCTGCGCCCAGGAGGTTAGAGTATAAGCGCGAGTGGCGGGATTGAAGGAGACGATGCCGAGCGCGTTGAAGCCGACGCTGCCGTCCGCATTGTAGCCGCGGCCCTCCATCGCCCGCACCGAGCCGCCGAGGAAGGGACCGATCCGCTCGGTCTGGGTGATGTCGTGGCGGCCGTTCGCCGTGATCGTCCAGGCGGGCCCGCGCCAGACGCCGTCCAGGCGCGCGAGCGGCGCCAGCGCCTGACGCTGGGCGTCGAGCAAGGCGGTCGGGTCGGGCCGGGTTTGGGCGGCCAGCGGCGTGGTCGCGACCAGCGCCAAAGCGATCAGGGACGTCACGCGCATCGTCTTGCTCTCCTACTTTGGAAAGCAAAGTACATTGCACCGTGGCAGGAGTCAATCGCCGGCGGAAATGGGGACAGTCACTTTTCCGCACGGCGGGGTTCAACGTCGCACGGCTTTCGGAAAAGTGACTGTCCCCTTCAGCCCTCGGAAAAGTGACTGTCCCCTTCAGCCCTCAGCCGTCGAGAACCGCGTCGATCGCCTTGCTGACCTGGCCGATCGGCGCCATGCCGTCGACGCGCCGCACGATGCCCTGGGCCTCGTAATGGGGCAGGATCGGCGCGGTCTTGGCGCGATATTCGGCCATGCGCGTCCTCACCGCCTCCTCATTGTCGTCGGCGCGGCGCTTGAACTCGGTCGAGCCGCAGACGTCGCAGACCCCCGCCGCCACCGGCTGCTTGAAGGTGTCGTGATAGGGGGTGTTGCATCGGGCGCAGGAGAAGCGGCCGGCGATGCGCTCGACCAGGGCATCCTCGTCGACGTCGAGCTCGACGACATGATCGAGGTGGAGGCCCTTTTCGGCGAGCAGCCGGTCGAGCGAATCGGCCTGGACCGCGGTGCGCGGATAGCCGTCGAGGATGAAGCCCCGGGCGATGTCGGGCTCGTCGAGGCGGTCGGAGAGGATCTTGTCGACGATCTCGTCGGAGACGAGCTCGCCCGCCGCCATCACCGCCTGGGCCTTGCGGCCGACATCGGTGCCGGCGGCGACCGCGGCGCGGAGCATGTCGCCGGTCGAGAGCTGGACCATCGAGCGCTGCTCGACCAGCCGGCTCGCCTGGGTGCCCTTGCCGGCCCCCGGCGGCCCCAGCAATATGATGTTCATCGCCGGATCCTCACCGTTTCCCGAGGCCGCCCTTCAGCTTCGCCTTCTTGATGAGGTCGCCATATTGATGGGCGATGAGGTGGCTCTGGATCTGGGTCACCGTATCCATCGTCACGTTGACGACGATGAGCAGGCTGGTGCCGCCGAGATAGAAGGGGATTCCGAGCCTGGCGATGGCGAATTCGGGGACGAGGCAGATCACGGTCAAATAGGCGGCACCGACCACGGTCACTCTGGTCAGCACATAATCGAGATATTCCTCGGTGCGCTTGCCCGGGCGGATTCCGGGGATGAAGCCGCCATATTTCTTGAGGTTCTCCGCCGTCTCCTCGGGGTTGAACACCACCGCCGTGTAGAAGAAGCAGAAGAAGATGATCCCGGCCCCGTAGAGGAACATGTAGAGCGGCGAGCCGTGCTGCAGCAGGGTCGTGACCGTGATCATGAAATCGCCCCAGGCGCTTTCGCCCGCCACGCGCTGGCCGCCGAACTGGACCAGGGTCAGCGGCAGCAGGAGCAGCGAGGAGGCGAAGATCGGCGGGATCACGCCCGACGTGTTGACCTTCAGCGGCAGGTGCGAGCGCTCCTGCTGGATCTGGCCGCGCGCCGTCTGACGCTTGGGATATTGGATCAGCACCCGGCGCTGCGCCCGCTCCATGAAGCAGATGAAGAGGACGAGGATCGCGACCATGACGATGATCATGATGATCACCATCGCGTCGAGGCTGCCCGAGCGGCCGCCCTCGAACATGCGCGCGAGCGCGGTCGGCAGCTGGGCGACGATGCCGGCCATGATGATGAGGGAAATGCCGTTGCCGATGCCGCGGCTGGTGATCTGCTCGCCGAGCCACATCAGGAACATGGTGCCGCCGACCAGGTTGATGACGGTGGTGATGCGGAACATCATGCCGGGGCTGAGCACCGCCGACTGGCCCTGCTGCGCGCCCCAGCCTTCGAGGCCCACGGCCATGAAATAGCCCTGGATGATGCACAGGATGACCGTGCCGTAGCGCGTATATTGATTGATCTTCTTGCGGCCGCTCTCGCCCTCTTTCTTGAGCGCGGCGAGCTGCGGCGACATGGTCGTCGCGAGCTGCATGACGATGGACGCGGTGATGTAGGGCATCACACCCATTGCGATCAGGCTCATCCGCTCGAGGCCGCCGCCCGAGAACATGTTGAAGAAATCGAGCACGCCGCCCTGGGTGCTCTGGAACAAGGTGGCGAGCGAGCGCGGGTCGATGCCCGGCAGCGGCACGAACGAGAGCAGCCGGAAGACGACCAGCGCCCCGAGAGTGAACCACAATCTCTTCTTGAGGTCGGTCGCTTTGGAGAAGCTGCCAAAGCTGATGTTGGAGGCCATTTGTTCGGCGGAGGATGCCATGGAGCGTTCGACCTTATGCGCGTTCAAAGGGGAGGATTGCCCACCCCGGAAATCCAGGCCGCTCATCCTGAGTAGCCAATGAGCTTGTCGAACCGGCGTATCGAAGGATCCTTCGATACGGGTCTTCGCCAGGCTCAGCCCCTACTCAGGATGAGCGGGAGAGGCTCTATATAGTGAGCCCCGCCGGCTTGTCAGCCTGCAACCGTCGGCGAGGAAGGTTCAGGCCGCGGCCGGCCGCTTCTTGACGCTGTTCTTCTTGGCCTTGGCCTTGTCGGCGGCCGGGACGACCTCGATCACCTCGACCGCGCCGCCGGCGTCCTCGATCGCCTTGCGCGCGCCCGCCGAGATGCCGGCGACCTTGACGTTGAGCTTGGCCTTCAATTCGCCCTTGCCGAGGATGCGGACGCCGTCCTTGCCGCCGCGCGCCAGCCCGGCGCCCTTCAGCGCCTCATGATCGATGAGGCCCGTGGCGTTGAGCTTGCCGGCGTCGATCGCCTTCTGGATCGCGCCGACGTTCACCTCGGCATGGTCCTTGGCGAAGATGTTGTTGAAGCCGCGCTTCGGGATCCGCATGTGGAGCGGCATCTGGCCGCCCTCGAAGCCGAAGACGGAGACGCCGGAGCGGCTCTTCTGGCCCTTCTGGCCGCGGCCGGCGGTCTTGCCGAGCCCCGAGCCGATGCCCCGGCCGACTCGCACCCGGCTCTTGCGGGCGCCCTTATTGTCGCGGATTTCATTGAGTTTCATGTCGTGCACTCGCTTTCGCTTTTGTCGCGCTGGAATGGGGACACGTACTTTTTCGCGAAAAAGTACGTGTCCCCTTTTCGTCAGCCCTCCACCGACACCATATGCCGCACCGCGCGGATCATGCCGCGGACTTCGGGGCTGTCCTCGAGCTCGACGCTCTTGTGCATCTTGTTGAGCCCGAGGCCCTTCAAGGTCGCACGCTGATCGTCGGTGCGGCGGATCGGCGATCCGGTCTGGGTGATCTTGATCTTGGCCATATCGATTACTCCGCGACCGCCTCGGCTTCGGCCGAAGCCTCCGCCGCGCTGGCCACGCCCTCGCGGCGCGCCATCAGATCGGCGATCTTGCGACCGCGGCGCTGGGCGACCGATTTCGGGCTGGTCTGTTCCTTGAGCGCCTCGAAGGTCGCCCGGATCATGTTGTAGGGGTTGGACGTGCCGATCGACTTGGTCACCACGTCGGCGACGCCGAGGCTCTCGAACACGGCGCGCATCGGGCCGCCGGCGATGATGCCGGTGCCGGCCGGGGCCGAACGGACGTAGACGCGGCCGGCGCCGAAATGGCCGAGCCCGTCATGGTGCAGGGTGCGGCCGTCGCGCAGCGGCACGCGAAGCATCGCCTTCTTGGCCGCCGCGGTCGCCTTGGAGATCGCCTCGGGCACCTCTCGGGCCTTGCCGTGGCCGAAGCCCGCGCGGCCCTTGCCGTCGCCGACCACGACCAGAGCCGCGAAGCCGAAGCGCTTGCCGCCCTTCACGGTCTTGGAGACGCGGTTGATGTGGACGAGCTTCTCGATCAGCTCCTCGCCGCCTTCGTCGTCGCCGCCGCGGCCGCGGCCGCGCTCGTCGCGCCGGCCGCGATTGCCGCCGCCGCCGCGATTGTCGCGGCCGCCGCGGCCGCCGCGGGCGCCGCGCTCGCGACGTCCCTCGGGAGGCGCGCTGCCGGCCGCGACCGGCGCTTCGGCAGCAGCCGCCTCGGGCGCCGCCGGAGCGGCCTCGGGGGCCGCCGGAGCCGCCTCGGGCGCCGCAGGAGCGGCCTCGGGGGCCGCCGGAGCAGCGGCCTCGGGCGCGGCCTCGGGAGCGGCCGGAGCCGCCGCGGGAGCCTCGGCCGGCGTCTCGGGGGTCGGGTTGGTTTCGTCAGCCATCATCAAAACTCCAATCCGCCTTCGCGGGCGGCGTCGGCCAGCGCCTTGACGCGGCCGTGAAACAGAAAGCCGCCGCGGTCGAACACGACCTTGGTGACGCCGGCGGCCTTGGCGCGCTCGGCGATCTTGCGGCCCACTTCCTGCGCGGAAGCGACGGTCGCGCCGGTCGCGGCCCGGGCTTCCTTCTCGAGCGTCGAGGCGGAGGCGACGGTGCGGCCCTCGCCGTCGAGGATCACCTGCGCGTAGATGTGGCGGCCCGAGCGGTGGACCGACAGACGCGGGCGGCCGCCGGCATTGCGCCGGATCGCCGTGCGGACGCGCTGGGCGCGCTTAACGAAGGGGTTGAATCTCGCCATGGCCTATTTCTTCTTGCCTTCTTTGCGGAAGATATATTCGCCGCGATATTTGATGCCCTTGCCTTTGTAGGGCTCGGGCTTGCGCCAGCGGCGGATCTCGGCGGCGACCTGGCCGACCTGCTGGCGGTCGATGCCGGAAATCTCCACCGTGGTCGCGTCCGGCGTTTTCACCTCGATCCCCTGCGGGATGTCGATGTCGACGTCGTGCGAATAGCCGAGCTTCATGCTGAGCTTCTTGCCCTGGGCGGCGGCGCGATAGCCGACGCCGGTGATCTCGAGCACCTTGGTGAAGCCCTCGGAGACGCCGGTGACGAGGTTCTGGACGAGCGTGCGCTGCATCCCCCAGAAGGCCCGCGCCTGCTTGGTCGCATTGGCCGGCTGGACGCTGATCTGGTCGTCGCCGATGTCGTAGCTGATCTCGTCGCGCATCTGCAGCGTCAAGGTGCCCTTGGGCCCCTTGACCGACAGGATCTGGCCTTCGGTGGTCGCCGTCACGCCCGAAGGCAGCGGCACCGGCCTCTTACCGATACGGGACATCAGAACACCTCCGCGAGCACTTCGCCGCCGACATTCTGCGAACGCGCTTCGGCGTCCGAAAGAACGCCCTTGGGCGTCGAGACGATGGTGATGCCGAGGCCGTTGCGGATCCTCGGCAGCTCTTGCGCGCCCGAATAGACCCGGCGGCCGGGCTTGGAGACGCGGGAGACGTGCTGGATCGCGGGCTGGCCCTCGAAATATTTCAGCTCGATGCGCAGGCCCGGATGGGCGCCGAGCATCTCTTCGCGATAGCCGCGAATATAGCCTTCGCGCTGGAGCACGTCGAGCACGCGGGCGCGCAGCTTCGACGCCGGCGAAAGGACGCTGTCCTTCCTCGCCTGCTGGCCGTTGCGGATGCGGGTGAGCATATCACCCAGGGGATCGGTCAATGGCATAGCTCTACCTTACCAGCTCGACTTGGTCAGACCGGGGATCAGGCCCTTATTGCCCATTTCCCGCAGCATGATGCGCGACAGTCGGAATTTGCGATAAACGGCGCGCGAACGCCCGGTCAGCTCGCAGCGGTTGCGGACGCGCGTCGGATTGCCGTTGCGCGGGATCTCGGCCATCTTCAGCCGCGCGATCAGGCGCTCGGTTTCGTCCTTCGACTTGTCGTTCGCGATCGCCTTCAGCTTCGCATATTGGCCGGCATATTTCTTGGCCAGCTTCTTGCGACGCTCGTTCTTGTTGATGGAGCTCAGTTTCGCCATGACTTAAGCCGCCTCTTTCTGGGTTTCTTCCACCTTCGGGAACGGGAAGTTGAAGAGGCGCAGCAGCTCGCGCGCCTCGTCGTCCGTCTTCGCGGTGGTGGTCACGATGATGTCCATGCCGCGCACCTTCTCGATGCGGTCATAGTTGATCTCGGGGAACACCAATTGCTCCTTGAGGCCCATGGCGTAATTGCCGCGGCCATCGAAGCTCTTCGGGTTCAGGCCGCGGAAATCGCGCACCCGGGGGAGCGCGATCGTGACCAGCCGGTCCAGGAACTCGTACATCCGCTCGCGGCGCAGGGTGACCTTGACGCCGATCGGCATGCCTTCGCGCAGCTTGAACTGGGCGATCGACTTCTTGGCCTTGGTGATCACCGGCTTCTGGCCCGCGATCAGCTCCATTTCCTGGGCCGCCGTCTCGACCTTCTTCTTGTCCTGGGTCGCCTCGCCGACGCCCATGTTGATGACGATCTTGTCGAGGCGCGGGACCTCCATCCGGTTCTTGTAACCGAACTTCTCGATCATCGCGGGGACGATCTTCTCGTCGAACTCGGCGCGAAGGCGCGCCACATATTTGGACTCAGCCATTGATCAGCTCCCCGGACCGGACCGCAATCCGGACCTTCTTTCCGTCGCGCTCCTCGAAGCGGACCCGAGTCGGCTTGCCCGTCTTGGGATCCTCGATCGCGACCTTCGACACGTGCAGCGGCGCCTCGGTGCGGACGATGCCGCCCTGCGGCCGCGCCTGCGTCGGCTTGGTGTGGCGGGCATGGACGTTGATGCCCGAGACGACGACCTTGCCGAGCTTGGGCATCGACCTGGTCACTTCGCCGTGGCGGCCCTTGTCCTTGCCGCTGAGCACGACGACCTTGTCGCCCTTCTTGATCTTAGCGGACGCCATCACAGCACCTCCGGCGCAAGGCTGATGATCTTCATATGCTTCTTGGCGCGCAGCTCGCGGACCACGGGGCCGAAGATGCGGGTGCCGATCGGCTCCGAGTTCGCGTTGACCAGCACCGCCGCGTTCGAATCGAAGCGGATGGTCGAGCCGTCCGGACGGTGGATGTCCTTGGCGGTCCGCACGATCACGGCCTTGTGGACGTCGCCCTTCTTCACGCGGCCGCGCGGCGCCGCCTCCTTGACGGAGACGACGATGATGTCGCCGACGCCTGCGAAGCGCCGCTTGGAGCCGCCCAGCACCTTGATGCACTGGACGCGCTTGGCGCCTGAATTGTCGGCGACCTCCAAATTGGACTGCATCTGGATCATCGATCCAATTCCTTCTCTTCACTTCAACCGGGACCCGCCCGGCGATCAGTTGAAACTCTTAGGCTTCGGCGGTCTCGGCTTCGGGCGCCTCGTCCTTGGCCTTCTTCGCCTTGGCCGGCTTCGCGTCGGCCTTGTCCGCCGCCGCGCCGCCGTCGACGCGGCCGAGCACGGTCCAGGTCTTCAGCTTGGAGATCGGCCGGCATTCCTCGATGCGGACGATCTCGCCTTCCTTGAACGCATTGGCCTCGTCGTGGGCATGGTACTTCTTCGACCGCTTGATGATCTTGCCGTAGAGCGGGTGCTTGACCCGCCTCTCGACGCTGACCACGACGGTCTTGTCGGTCTTGTCGGACACGATCGTGCCGGTCAGGACGCGCTTGGGCATCTTATACTCCTTAAGCCTGGGGCGCGGCGCGCGAGCGCTCGCCCTGAAGCGTCTTGATCCGGGCGATGGTGCGGCGCACCTCGCGGACCCTGGCCGGCTTCTCCATCTGGTTGGTGGCCGCCTGGAAGCGCAGGTTGAACTGCTCGCGCTTCAATTCGGCCAGCTCCTCGACGAGCTGGTCGTCAGTCCTGGTCTTGAGATCGTCTATCTGCGCCATGTTACGCGTCCTCGAGCACGGATTCGCCAAGGCGTGCGATCACCTTGGTCTTGATCGGAAGCTTCTCCGCCGCCCGCTCGAAAGCGGTCTTGGCGAGCGGGCCGGGGACTCCGTCCAGCTCGAACAGGATGCGGCCCGGCTTGACCCGGCACACCCAGAATTCGGGGCTGCCCTTACCCGAGCCCATGCGGACCTCGGCGGGCTTGGTCGACACCGGAACGTCCGGGAAGATGCGGATCCACAAGCGCCCCTGGCGCTTGATGTGGCGGGTGATCGCGCGGCGGGCCGCCTCGATCTGGCGCGCGGTAATCCGCTCGGGCTCCAGGGCCTTGAGGCCGTAGGCGCCGAAGTTCAAGGACGTGCCGCCCTTGGCGTCGCCATGGATTCGGCCCTTATGGGCCTTGCGGAACTTGGTGCGTTTGGGTTGCAGCATGTCTCTGGTTCCTTAGCGGCGGTCGTCGCGCGCCGGACGGACGCCGGACGTCTGCGCTTCCATCATCAGCCGGTCCTGGGCGAGCGGATCGTGGCCGAGAATCTCGCCCTTGAAGATCCACACCTTGACGCCGCAGACGCCGTAGGCGGTGTGCGCGGTGGCTTCGGCATAATCGACGTTGGCGCGAAGCGTGTGCAGCGGCACCCGGCCCTCGCGATACCATTCGGTGCGCGCGATCTCGGCGCCGCCCAGGCGCCCGGCGCAGGTGATGCGGATGCCCTCCGCGCCCAGCCGCAGCGCCGACTGGACGGCGCGCTTCATGGCGCGGCGGAACGCGATCCGGCGCTCGAGCTGGTCGGCGACGCCCTGGGCGACGAGCCGGCTGTCGATCTCGGGCTTGCGGATCTCGACGATGTTCAAGGAGACGTCCGACGAGGTCATCTCGCCGAGCTTCTTCCTGAGCTTCTCGATGTCGGCGCCCTTCTTGCCGATGATCACGCCTGGGCGCGCGGCATAGACGGAGACCCGGCAAAGCTTCGCCGGACGCTCGATCACCACCTTGGAGATCGCCGCCTGCGGCAGCTCCTTCATGATGAACTTGCGGATCTTGAGGTCCTCGAGGAGGAGCCGGCCGTAATCCGCGCCGTCGGCATACCAGCGGCTGTCCCAGGTCCGGTTGATCTGCAGCCGAAGCCCGATCGGATTGCTTTTCTGACCCATATTCCTAAGCTTCCTGCTGCTCGCGGACGACGATGCGCACCTTGCTGAACGGTTTGACGATGCGGCTTGCCCGGCCGCGGGCGCGCGGCGTGAAGCGCTTCATCGAGATCGACTTGCCGACGCTGGCCTCGGCGACGACGAGGCTGTCGACGTCGAGATTGTGGTTGTTCTCGGCATTGGCGATCGCCGAGGCGAGCACCTTCCTCACGTCCCGCGCCATCGCCTTGGGCGAGAAGGTCAGGATGTTGAGCGCTTCCTCGACCTTGCGGCCGCGGATGAGGGCGGCGACGAGGTTGAGCTTCTGCGCCGAGCCGCGGATCTGGCCGCCGACCGACAAAGCTTCATTCTCCGCCACGCGGCGCGGGGATTTCTGCTTGCCCATTATCTCTTGCCCTTCTTGTCCGACGCGTGGCCGGGGAAGAAACGGGTCGGCGCGAACTCGCCGAGCTTCATGCCGACCATGTCCTCGTTGACGCTGACCGGCACGAACTTGCGGCCGTTATAGACGTTGAACGTGAGCCCGACGAACTGCGGCAGGATGGTGGAGCGGCGCGACCAGGTCTTGATCGGGGCGCGGCCGCCGGCCTCCTGCGCCGTCTCCGCCTTCTTCAGCAGCGACAGCTCGACGAACGGTCCTTTCCAGATGGAGCGGGCCATGACTACCTCTTCTTCTTCGCGTGACGCGACCGGATGATCATCTTGTCCGTCGACTTGTTGGAACGGGTGCGGGCGCCCTTGGTGGGCTTGCCCCACGGCGTGACCGGATGACGGCCGCCCGAGGTGCGGCCCTCGCCGCCGCCATGCGGGTGATCGACCGGGTTCTTGGCGACGCCGCGGGTCAGCGGACGCCGGCCCTGCCAGCGGGTGCGGCCGGCCTTGCCGAAATTCTGGTTCTGGTTGTCGGGGTTCGAAACCGCGCCGACCGTTCCCATGCAATCGGAGCGGATGTAGCGCTGCTCGCCCGAATTCAGGCGGACGATGACCATGCCGCGGTCGCGGCCGACGACCTGGACGTAAGTGCCGGCGGCCCGCGCGATCTGGCCGCCCTTGCCCGGCTTCATCTCCACATTGTGGACGATGGTGCCGACCGGCATCTGCGACAATTCCATCGCATTGCCCGGCTTCACGTCGGTCTTCTTGCCGGCGATCACCGCGTCGCCGACGGCGAGCCGCTGCGGCGCGAGGATGTAGGCGAGCTCGCCGTCCTCATATTTCACCAGCGCGATGAACGCGGTGCGGTTGGGATCATATTCCAGCCGCTCGACGGTCGCCGGCACGTCCCACTTGCGACGCTTGAAGTCGACATAGCGGTACTTCTGCTTGTGGCCGCCGGCGATTCCGCGCGAGGTCACATGGCCCTTATTGTTGCGGCCGCCGGTCTTGCGCTTGCCCTCGGTCAGAGCCTTGACGGGCTTGCCCTTCCACAAAGACGATTTGTCGACGAGGACGAGGCCGCGCTGCGACGGCGTGGTCGGATTATATTTCTTGAGCGCCATGGCCTCAGATCCCGCTGGTGATGTCGATCGACTGGCCGTCAGCCAGCGTCACGACAGCCTTCTTGACGTCGGACCGCGTATAGGGGCGGCCCTTCCACTTCTTGGTCTTGCCCTTGACGTTCATCGTGTTGACGTTCGTCACCGAGACGTTGAACAGCGCCTCGACCGCCGCCTTGATCTGCGGCTTGGAGGCCGAGTTCGCGACCTTGAACACGACCGCGTTGTGCTCGGAGAGCAGGGTCGACTTTTCGGTGATGTGCGGCGCGACGATGACATCGTAATGGCTGATGTCGACCGCCGGTGTGGCCTGCTTCTTTGCCTTAGCCATTGAAGCGGCCCTCCAGCTTCTCGACCGCGGCGCGGGTCAGCACCAGGGTCTCGTGATTGAGAATGTCGTAGACGTTGGCGCCGACGGCCGGCAGCAGGTCGATCTCGGAGAGGTTCGACGAGGCCAGAGCGAAGCCGACGTTGAGCGCGTCGCCGTCGATCACCAATATGTTCTTGCCGAAATTGAGCTTGGCGAGCTGCGCCTTCAGGGCCGCCGTCTTGGCTTCCTTGATGTCGAGATTGTCGACCACGACCAGATTGCCGCCTTTGGCCTTGGCCGAAAGCGCCATCTTGAGGCCCAATGCGCGCACCTTCTTGTTCAGCGACGGATTGAAGTCGCGGACGCGCGGGCCGTGGGCCTTGCCGCCGCCGATGAAGATCGGAGCGCGGCGATCGCCGTGGCGGGCGGTGCCGCCGCCCTTCTGGCGGCCATATTTCTTGCCGGTGCGGGCGACATCCGAGCGCTCGCGGGCGCCGCGCGCGGTGCCCCGGCGCTTTTCGAGCTGCCAGGTGACGACGCGGTGGAGGATGTCGGCGCGCGGCTCGACTCCGAACACCTCCTCGTTGAGCTCGATGTCGGCGCCCTTGGCGGCCTTGCCGTCGAGGCTTTGAACCTTGACCTTCATGATTAGCTTTCCTTGCTCTCGTCGGCGGCCGGAGCCTCGGGCGCGGCGTCGGCCTCTGCGGCAGCGGCGGCGGCGCCGGCTTCCTGCTCGGCGGCGATGGCGGCGACCTCGTCGTCCCCGGGCAGCGCCGGAATCTCGTGCACCGCGGCCTCCTCGACCAGGCCGGCCGGAGCCTCCTCATGCTCGATCGCACGCCCAAGCTCCTTCAAGCCGGCGGGATAGGGGATGTTGTCGGGACGGGCGACCTTGACCGCGTCCTTGACCAGCAGCCAGCCGCCCTTCGAGCCGGGCACCGAACCCTTGACGAACAGGAGCCCGCGGGCGGCGTCGGTGCGGACGATCTCGAGATTCTGCTGGGTGCGGTTGCGGGCGCCCATATGGCCGGCCATCTTCTTGTTCTTGAAGACGCGGCCCGGATCCTGGCGGTTGCCGGTCGAGCCGTGCGAGCGGTGCGAGACCGAGACGCCGTGAGTGGCCCTGAGGCCCTTGAAGCCCCAGCGCTTCATCGCGCCGGCAAAGCCCTTGCCCTGGGTCACGCCCTGGACGTCGACGAGCTGGCCGGCGACGAAATGGTCGGCGGTCAGCTCGGCGCCGACGTCGAGCAAAGCGTCCTCGTCGACGCGGAACTCGACCAATTTCGCCTTGGGCTCGACCTCGGCCTTGCCGAAATGGCCGCGCTCGGGCTTGGTGAGGTTCTTGGCCTTGGCCGTGCCGATGCCGAGCTGGACGCTGTTATAGCCGTCGCGGCCCTGCTCGCGGCGGGCGACCACCTGCAGATTCTCGAGCGCCAGGACGGTGACGGGCACGTGGCGGCCGTCGTCCTGGAACAGGCGGGTCATCCCCATTTTCTTCGCGATCACGCCGGTGCGCATGACCAAACTCCTCATACAGAGGCCCCCGACTTGTCGCCGGGGGCGTGTTAGCCCGAAAAATATGCGTGCCCCGTCTGGGCTAATTCCCCGCCTGAGCGGGGAGGACGGGGGACGCAGACCACGGAATGTCCGTGCGGTATCCCTTGTCTTCCTGTTCCCCGGCGAAGGCCGGGGTCCAGCCTGGGTCCCGGCCTTCGCCGGGACACAGAGCTCGCTTAAGCGAGCTTGATCTCAACATCGACGCCGGCGGCGAGATCGAGCTTCATCAGCGCGTCGACCGTCTGCGGCGTCGGCTGCACGATGTCGAGCAGCCTCTTGTAGGTGCGAACCTCGAACTGCTCGCGCGACTTCTTGTCGACGTGCGGGCTCCGGTTGACGGTGAACTTCTCGATTCGCGTCGGCAGCGGAATGGGGCCGCGGATCATCGCACCCGTGCGCCGAGCGGTGTCGGCGATGTCGCCTGTGGCCTGATCGAGCACTCTGTGATCGAACGCCTTGAGGCGAATGCGGATATTCTGCGTTTCCATGTCCACTACCGATGCGAAAGAACCACCCCGAAGGGCTTAAGCTCACTACCAAAAACCGAAACCGCCCGAATCTCTCGAACCGGGCGGAAGCGGTCCCCTACTACTTCGTGATCGTTCCGACAACCCCCGCGCCGACGGTCCGGCCGCCCTCGCGGATCGCGAACCTGAGGCCCTGGTCCATGGCGATCGGCGCGATCAGCTTCACGTTGAGGCTGACATTGTCGCCGGGCATGACCATCTCGGTGCCCTCGGGGAGGACGACCTCGCCGGTCACGTCGGTCGTCCGGAAGTAGAATTGCGGACGATAGTTCGCGAAGAACGGCGTGTGGCGGCCGCCCTCGTCCTTGGAGAGGACGTAGACCTCGGCCGAGAAATCGGTGTGCGGCGTGATCGAGCCGGGCTTGGCCAGGACCTGGCCGCGCTCGACTTCCTCACGGCCGACGCCGCGGATCAGAGCGCCGATATTGTCGCCAGCCTGGCCCTGGTCGAGCAGCTTGCGGAACATCTCGACGCCGGTGACGACCGTCTTCTTGGTGTCCTTGATGCCGACGATCTCGACTTCCTCGCCGACCTTGATGATGCCGGTCTCGACGCGGCCGGTGACGACCGTGCCGCGGCCCGAGATCGAGAACACGTCCTCGATCGGCATCAGGAACGGCTTGTCGAGCGGACGCTCGGGCTGCGGGATCCAGCTGTCGACCGCGGCCATCAGCTTCAGGATCGAGCCGCGGCCGGTCTCGGCGTCGCCATCCTCGAGCGCGGCGAGCGCCGAACCCATGATGATCGGGATGTTGTCGCCGTCATAATCGCGCTTGGAAAGCTCCTCGCGGATCTCCAGCTCGACGAGCTCGAGCAGCTCGGGATCGTCGACCTGGTCGACCTTGTTGAGGTAGACGACCATGTTCGGCACGCCGACCTGCTTGGCGAGCAGGATGTGCTCCTTGGTCTGCGGCATCGGGCCGTCGGCGGCCGAGACGACCAGGATCGCGCCGTCCATCTGCGCGGCGCCGGTGATCATGTTCTTCACATAATCGGCGTGGCCCGGGCAATCGACGTGGGCGTAGTGGCGCGCCTCGGTCTCATATTCGACGTGCGCGGTCGAGATGGTGATGCCGCGCTCGCGCTCCTCGGGAGCCTTGTCGATGTTCGCATAGCTCGTGTAGGTCGCGCCGCCGGTCTCGGCGAGCACCTTGGTGATGGCGGCCGTCAGCGACGTCTTGCCATGGTCGACGTGACCGATGGTGCCGATGTTGCAATGCGGCTTGTTCCGCTCGAATTTAGCCTTACCCATTTTGCTTCTTCCTCGTCTTCTAACCACCGCCCTTTCGGGCTGATCCTGATCTATCCACTGCCCGTTCGGGCTGAGCCTGTCGAAGCCCTGTCCTTCTCCAGGAGCCCGAAGAAGGACAACCCTTCAACAGGCTCAGGGCGAACGGAGCGGGGCTCCTACGCCAGCTTCGCCTTGACCTCTTCCGCGACGTTCGCCGGCACCTCGTCATAATGCGAGAACTGCATCGAATATTGGGCGCGCCCCTGGCTGAAGGAGCGAAGCTCATTAACGTAGCCGAACATATTCGCAAGCGGCACCATCGCCTCGACGACCTGGGCGTTGCCGCGGCTGTCCGTACCCTGGATCTGGCCGCGGCGGCTGTTGAGGTCGCCGATGACGTCGCCCAGATAGTCCTCCGGGGTCACGACCTCAACCTTCATGATCGGCTCGAGCAGCTTGATGCCGGCCTTCTGGGCCGCTTCGCGCATCGCGCCGCGCGCGCAGATCTCGAATGCCAGCGCCGACGAATCGACGTCGTGATATTTGCCGTCGACCAGCTCGACCGAGAAATCGATGATCGGAAAGCCGATCAGCGACCCGGTTTCCGCGGTCTCGCGCATGCCCTTCTCGACCGACGGGATATATTCCTTCGGGACGTTGCCGCCCTTGACCGAATCGATGAAGACGAAGCCCGAGCCGCGCTCGCCCGGCGTGACCTTCACCTTCACCTCGGCGAACTGGCCGGAGCCGCCCGACTGCTTCTTGTGGGTGTAGGTCAGCTCGACCGGACGCCCAAGATATTCGCGATAGGCGACCTGCGGCGCGCCGACATTGGCCTCGACCTTGAACTCGCGCTTCATGCGGTCGACCAGGATCTCGAGGTGGAGCTCGCCCATCCCCTTGATGATGGTCTGGCCGCTCTCGATGTCCGACGACACGCGGAAGGAAGGATCCTCGCGCGACAGGCGGTTGAGCGCGATGCCCATCTTCTCCTGGTCGGCCTTGGTCTTGGGCTCCACGGAAAGCTCGATCACCGGATCGGGGAATTCCATCCGCTCGAGGATGATCGGCGCGTTGGAGGCGCACAAAGTATCCCCGGTGGTGGTGTCCTTGAGGCCCGCCAGCGCGACGATGTCGCCGGCATAGGCGACCTGGATGTCCTCGCGGTCGTTGGCATGCATCAGCAGCATTCGGCCGACCTTCTCCTTCTTGTCCTTGACCGAGTTGGTGACCTGGCTCGCGGTCTCCAGCTTGCCCGAATAGATGCGGGCGAAGGTCAGGGTGCCGACGAAGGGGTCGTTCATGATCTTGAACGCAAGCGCCGCGAACGGCGCATTGTCGTCGGCCGGACGCTCGTCGACGGTGACGCCGTCGAGCTTCAGGCCCTGAATGGCGGGCACGTCGAGCGGGCTCGGCAGATAGTCGACGACGGCGTCGAGCAAGGGCTGGACGCCCTTGTTCTTGAACGCCGAGCCGCACAGCACCGGCACGAACGAGAAGTTCAGCGTGCCCTTGCGGATCAGCCGCTTCAGCGTCGCCACGTCGGGCTCGTCGCCGCCGAGATAGGCCTCCATGACGTCGTCGTCCTGCTCGACCGCCATCTCGATCAGCTCCATGCGGGCTGCGGCTGCGGCGTCGGCGAGGTCGGCCGGAATGTCCTGATATTCGAACTTGGCGCCGAGCGATTCCTCGAGCCAGATGATCGCCCGGTTCTCGACCAGGTCGACGAGGCCCTTGAACCCGCCCTCGATGCCGATCGGCAGATAGAGCACGGCCGGGCGGGCGCCGAGGCGATCCTTGATCATGCCGACGCACATGTCGAAATTGGCGCCGGTGCGGTCGAGCTTGTTGACGAAGCACATCCTGGGCACGCTGTATTTCTCGGCCTGGCGCCACACCGTCTCGGACTGCGGCTCGACGCCGGCGACGCCGTCGAAGCAGGCGACCGCGCCGTCGAGCACGCGCAAGCTGCGCTCGACCTCGATGGTGAAGTCGACGTGGCCCGGCGTGTCGATGATGTTGATCCGGTGGTCGTTCCAGAAACAGGTGGTGGCCGCGGACGTGATCGTGATCCCGCGCTCCTGCTCCTGCTCCATCCAGTCCATCGTGGCGGTGCCCTCATGGACCTCGCCGATCTTGTAGGACTTGCCGGTATAATAAAGGATTCGCTCGGTCGTCGTCGTCTTGCCGGCATCGATGTGGGCCATGATGCCGATGTTGCGATATTTGTCGAGCGGATGGCTGCGGGCCATGACGTTTAAC
The DNA here is from genome assembly GCA_035543935.1 of Allosphingosinicella sp. Classification (GTDB taxonomy): domain Bacteria; phylum Pseudomonadota; class Alphaproteobacteria; order Sphingomonadales; family Sphingomonadaceae; genus Allosphingosinicella. Next base: position 17,867 of record DATKIV010000019.1, on the reverse strand, counting down.
TCCAATTGCCGGCAAATCCGGCGATCAAACCCTAATGTTGCAACCCCAACCCGTTCGGGCTGAGCCTGTCGAAGCCCTGCCCTTTCTTGGGCGCCCGAAGAAGGAAGGCCCTTCGACAGGCTCAGGGCGAACGGTGGAGCTGGTTGCCCAGTTCCGTGAATTTCCTACCAGCGGTAGTGCGAGAAGGCGCGGTTGGCCTCGGCCATCCGGTGCGTGTCCTCGCGCTTTTTCACCGCGTTGCCGCGATTGCTCGCCGCGTCCATCAGCTCGCCCGACAGGCGGCCGGCCATGGTCTTCTCCGAGCGCGCGCGCGCCGCCGAGATCAGCCAGCGGATCGCCAGCGCCTGGGCGCGCTCGGTGCGCACCTCGACCGGGACCTGATAGGTGGCGCCGCCGACGCGGCGGCTGCGGACCTCGATGCCCGGCTTCACATTGTTGAGCGCGTCGTGGAAGATCCCGAGCGGGTCCTTCTTGGCGCGGCTCTCGATCGTCTCGAAGGCGCCGTAGACGATTCCTTCGGCGACGGATTTCTTCCCGTCGAGCATGATGTTGTTCATGAATTTCGAAAGCACGATGTCCCCGAACTTCGGATCGGGCAGGATTTCGCGCTTCTCTGGGCGGCGGCGGCGAGACATTGAATTCTTCCTTTCTCTTCAGCCTGTTCCGGCACGTAGCCGGGGCTTACTTCGGACGCTTGGCGCCGTATTTGGAACGGCTCTGGCGGCGATCCTTGACACCCTGGGTGTCGAGAACGCCGCGCAGCACGTGGTAGCGGACGCCGGGCAGGTCGCGAACGCGGCCGCCGCGGATCAGCACCACGGAGTGCTCCTGAAGGTTGTGGCCTTCACCGGGGATGTAGGAGATGACCTCGCGCTGGTTGGTGAGGCGGACCTTGGCCACCTTCCTCAGCGCCGAGTTCGGCTTCTTCGGAGTCGTCGTATAGACGCGGGTGCAGACGCCGCGCTTTTGCGGATTCTGCTCCATCGCAGGGACCTTCGATTTGGCCTTCTGCGGTTCCCGGCCCTTGCGGACCAGCTGGTTGATCGTCGGCATGAAGCCCTTCACCTTATCTAAGTTACTCTACTGCCATGCAAAATGCGCAAAGGAGGCTAGGCGGCCTTCCGGCCCCCCAGGCCTTTGCTTCACATGACAGCAGTGTTCAGCTCAAAAAACGCCCATGCGGGAAGCGTCTGGCTTGTCAGCCACCACCAGCCCGCGAGCGAGGCGGCCTATAACCGCGAGGCGCATATGGGTCAACACACCGCGTTTGTGAAGGGCGGCACGAATGGGGACAGTCACTTTTCCGCACGACCGATCCAATAAGGGAGCCGCCGCCGGGAAAAGTGACTGTCCCCATTGCTCACTGCTCCAGGTCCCTGGGGCAGGTGAAGGTGAGCTGGCCCTGCAGGATCATGCCGGTCGGGCCGCCGATGTTTCGGACGACCACGCGCAACGTGTGCACTCCCGGGCCGACCGGGGTGGAGAAGGGCGTGATGCTGCCCTGCAGGAAGCCGTAATTGGGCGTGCCCTGCGACGCCGCAATCTGCCCCGAGTCGAGGAAGACCCGGGCGCTGTTGTCGGCGCCGAACCGCCCGGACAGGATCACCCGGCCCGGGATCGTGCAGCGCGGCACGTAGATGCGGATGAAATAGGTGTAGTCGCCGACGGCCGTCGGGTTGCCCGGCGGCCCGACCCAGCCGGCCGGCGGCACCGGGTACCAGGAGACGTTGCCGGCAGCGACCACCGGCTGGACCCCGGTCGAGCCCGGCGACCCGACCTGCCAGGGCGCGGTGCGGGTGTTGATGTTGACAACCTGCTGGTGGCCGTCGAGGCAGCGGCAGCAAGGCACGCGGATCGCATCGGCCGGAATGTCGGGCCGCGGCTGCGCGGACGTCGGCGCGGGTTGCAGGCCGGCCAGCAGCAGCATCAGCCCGGCCAGGCGGCGAACGGAACGAATTTTAATCATCTGAAATTCTCCCACCTGAATTGTCGTCATGAACAAGCCGATTGCGCCGCCGACGATCGCGGCACAGGCGGCACGTCTGGCATGACGACCTCGGTGGGGAGCGTGATCCAGGTCACGCGAACGAAAAGGAAAAGGGGACAGTCACTGTGACTGTCCCCTTTTCCCTCAGCCTCCGCGCGCTTTCCCCGCCGCCTGCATCAGCGCCCAGACTTCGCCCGAGAAAGGCGGCTGCTGGTCGCCCTTCCATTCGTCCATGCGGTTGTAGAGGTTGGCGGCGCCGGCCATCATCGCCGGCGTCGCCACCGCCTTGAACGGGGCGAGCAGGGCCTGCCATTCGTCGTAAAAGGCCTGGGCCTGCGCGCCCGCCGGGTCGAGCGGCAGCGCCGCGGCGATCCGCCCGCCAAGGTCCGCCCATTGCCGGCTATAGGCCTCCTGGTCGAAGCCCGCCGGCAGCGCCTCGCGCCGCTCCGCCCAATGGGCCTGCTCCTCGGGGCTGAAATAGCGGTCCGCGACCTGTTTCCAATTCTCCTGTTCCATCACTGTGTCTCCTTGCCTGATCAGCGAGCAGAAGGTCGCGACATCGACGGGCTCGCCGCGGTCGATGCGGGACTTGACGGCGAGGAGCAGCGCCCGGGCTTCTTCGAGCCCCAGCGCCTGCGCCTCGATCGCCTCGATCTGCGCGTCGATCAGCCGGGGAAGGTCGATCGGCGCGCGTCCCGAGAGGCGCTGGATCTGCGCCAGCGTCAGGCCGGCGCGCTTCAGCGCGAGGATCTGGTTGAGCCGCTCGAGCGCCGCCGCGCCGTAGAGCCGCCGCCCGCTGTTCGTACGCAGCGGCGCCAGCAGCCCGCGCGCCTCGTAGAAGCGCAGCGCGCGCGAGGTCAGCCCGGTCCGCCGGACCACTTCCCTGATGTCGATCCATTCGTCCATGACGCGGCTGTAGCGCTTGACGCTGCGTCAACCGCAAGCGGTTTTTCGCCCCGACCGGGGACAGTTACTTTTCCGCACGGCATCGGAAATGGGGACAGTTACTTTTCCGCACGGCATCGTCTTTCTGGCACCGCAGTGCGGAAAAGTAACTGTCCCCCTTCAGGTCCCCCCTTCAGCGCCCTTACGGCCGCGGCGCGACCGAGGGCGGCCGCAGCGTGGGCTGGACATTGCCCAGCCGCACCGCCCGGATTGCGGCGTGGACCGAACCGAAGCTCGCCTCCCGCGCCGGCCGGATTTCGAGCTCGCCCGGCGCCGCCGGCGCCACGTCGAGCCCGCCGATCGCCCGCGCCCGTTCGGTCAGGCGGGCGAGATCGACGGCCTCTTCGTTCCAGGTCATGCGTGCCGCGGCGATCCGGACGACGATGGTCGGCGGCGGCGCGCCCACCTCGGTGAGCGGGAAAGCGGCGAGCTCCGCCTCGTTTTCGCCGGCGGGCGCCAGGATCACCCTCGGGAAGCCGGCGCGCCGCACGGCCGCGAGCATCGCGTCGACGCAGGCGAACCCCATCCCGGCCGGCGCCTCGACGCGGACGACGGGAATCGTCTCGGCGCTGATATTCTGGACGCCGCCGGCGGCGGCGATGGCGCGCTCGATGGCGGCGCCGGCCCGGTCGAGCAGCTGCGCGCGGGTCACCGCCTCGCCGTTCCACCGCGCCGCGCAGCCGTCCGCGCCCACAGCGCTCAGCGCCAGCGTCGCGCCCGCCTCCGGCAGGCTGGCCCCGGCCGCGGCCGCGTCGGCGACCGGTTCGCCCGATTCGTCAGGGCGCCCGCAAGCAGCCAGCACCAGGGCCAGGACCATTGCGCTCGCCCGCATCGCCCGTCTTTCTCCCTTCCCGCTCAGTCTGTCACCGCCCCGCGCGGGCGGCAAGCCGGTGCGCCAACGAAAAGGGACAGTCACTTTCACGCGCCGGCGCCTCCTGGTTGAGCGCGGCAGCCGAAAGTGACTGTCCCCGGCGACTGCCGCGTTTGGCGGCGGAAAGGGGACAGTCACTTTCACGCGCGGGTGTCTCCTGGTTAAGCGGGGCGGCCGAAAGTGACTGTCCCCGGTGACTGTCCCCGGTGACTGGCCCGTTCAGCGAAGCCGGTGCGCGGCGAGGCGGTCGTAAAAGGGGCGGCAGCGCTCGGCGAGGCGGCGGGCCGCGTCGGGCAGAGCGGCGGGCGGCGGGTCGGGCGGGCCGAAGCCGGTCGAGGCCTCGACCGCCTGATACCAATGCGGCGCCCAGGGGCCGTCCGTGGCGCGGCGCCCCGCCGGCCAGCGCAGCATATCCGGGTCCCAGCCTATGCCGAGCCGCGCGCACAGCGCGCCGAGCGTCGCTTCCGGATCGGCGAGCACGTCCGAGGCGTCGACGACGGGCGGCGCCTGGCCGAGCCGGTCCGCCTCGCGCGCGAAGAAGTCCGCCTGCCGCGCCAGCCCGAAATCCTCGAACGCGGCGGCCGCGCGCTTACGCAGATAGGAAGCGATCATCCGGGCCGGGTCGCGGATCAGGAAAGCATGGGTGAAGCCGGCGAAATCCTCATAGCCGACCGGGCCGACCATATGGTGCCACATATGTTTCTGGTACCAGATCGGCTTATTCTCGGGCACCGGCCCGGCGAGCGTCCGCGCCACGCTTCGCCAGTCGCAGTCCATCGCCGCGATCACCTCCGCCGCCATCGGATGGGGCGCGCCGCTCTCCTTCAGGAAGGCGCCGTAATAAGGCTCGTCGCTGACGAACGTGTCGGCGCGATTGCCGAAGCTGCGCATCATCGCGGTCGAAAGGTTGCGCGGCCCGGACCACATCGCGATGCGGAGGGGCGAGGGGGGACAGTTACTTTCAGCCGCCGCGTCTGTCATTCAGATGCCGCCGCGTGAAAGTAACTGTCCCTGCACGTCCGCCTCGATCCGCGCCTTGTAGAGCCCCTGCAGCCGCTCCACCATCGGCCCGCGGCCATCGCTGATCTGACGCCCGTCGACCGCGCGCACCGGCACCAGGCCGGCGAAGGTGCCGGTGGTGAACGCCTCCTGCGCCCCATAGACGTCGGTCAGCGAGAAATTCTTCTCGAAGACGGGCACGCCCGCCTCGCGGCAAATCTCGATCACGTTCGCCCGCGTGATCCCGCCGAGGCAATAATCGCCCGACGAGGTCCACACCTCCCCTTTGCGCACGATGAAGAAATGGGTCGAGTTGCAGGTCGCGACGAAGCCGTGCGGATCGAGCATCAGCGCCTCGTCGGCGCCGGCCTGGATCGCCTGGATGCAGGCGGTGATGCAGTTCAATTTGGAGTGCGAGTTGAGCTTGGGGTCCTGCACCGCCGGGTCACCGCGGCGGACATGGACGGTGAAGAGCGTGATGCCCGTCTCGACGATGGCGGGCAGCGGCGCCTTATATTCCGGGACGATGACGATGGTGGCGGGCGAGATCACGACGCGCGGATCCTGATAGGGCGTCGAGCGCAGGCCCCGGGTCACCATCAGCCGGATATGGACGCCGTCGGTCATCTCATTGGCGTCGAGCGTCTCGTAGAGCCGCCGGATCAGCGCCGCGCGGTCGAGGCCGACGTCCATCGCGATCGCCTTGGCGCCTTCGTAGAGCCGGTCGAGATGGCGGTCGAGAAAGGCGATCCGCCCGTTATGGACGCGCATCCCCTCCCAGACGCCGTCGCCGAGCATGAAGCCCGAATCGAACACCGACACCATCGCCTCGGCCCGCTTGCGAAGCGCGCCGTTCACGCTGATCAGGATTTCCGCATTGCGCGGATCGCCCGCGCCGTCGTGCATGCTCTGCGCCATGGCGGGAAGGTGAAGGCTCGTTCGGACCTTGGCAAGGGCGGGAACAGTCACTTTTCCGCACGGCGCAGGGAGAATGGGGACAGTCACTTTTCCACGCGGCGCACTCGACCTGGGCCTCGGTGCGGAAAAGTGACTGTCCCTCCAGCGCCCGCAAAAGTGACTGTCCCCATTCAGATGCCCCGGATAGAGAGCCGCACGTGACCGATTATCTGACCCTGTTCGCGATCGTGCTCGGCGTGAACCTCCTGCCCGCCTTCGGCCCGCCGACCTGGGCGATCCTCGTCCTCTACGTGCTCAACAGCCAGCTGCCGGCACTGCCGCTGATCCTCATCGCCGCCGTGGCCGCCGCGCTCGGCCGCTTCCTGCTCGCTCTGGCCTTCCGCATGCTCGGCGGCAAGCTGCCGGCCAAATACCGCCGCAACCTCAAGGCCGCCCGCGCGGCGCTTGAGAAGAACCGCAGGCGCGCCATCCTCGCGCTCGGCCTGTTCGCCTTGTCGCCGGTCCCGTCCGCGCAATTGTTCGAGGCGGCGGGCCTTGCCGGCGTCCGCCTGCTCCCGTTCACCGCCGCCTTCTTCCTCGGCCGGATGGTCTCTTATTCGATCTACGTCTTCACCGCCGCCGGCCTTCGCGCCACCAGCCTCGGCGACACCTTCCGCGAAGCCGTCACCAGCCCCTGGGGCATCGCGATCCAGGTGGCGATGCTGCTGGCCCTCTTCGCCCTCGCCCGGATCGACTGGGCGAAGCGGCTGGGTGGCGGGTGACCCTCATTCCGAATGAAAGGGGACAGTCACTGTGACTGTCCCCTTTTCCAATCATTCCGTCGTCCCGCCGTCCCAATGGTCGGTGTCGTGGTCGCGCTCGGCGTCCGCCTTGGTCTTGTGGACGATTCCGTCGCGATGCTCGGGCGGGCCGTAGATCGTGTAGAGGCGGAGCGGCGCGCTGCCGGTGTTGATCACATTGTGGCGGGCGCCGGCGGGGACGATGACGGCGAAATCGTCGGCGACCTTGTTGCCGACGCCGTCGATCCGGATCTCGCCCTCGCCTTCCTCGATGCGGAAGAACTGGTCGCGGTCCTCGTGCACCTCCTCGCCGATGTCGCAGCCCGGCGGCAGCGTCATCAGCACCAGCTGGAGATGCTTGCCGGTATAGAGGACGCGGCGGAAATCCTCGCCGGCGAGCGTCGCCGTCTCGATATTGTCGACATAGCCTTTCATGCGTTTCTGTCCTTCATCGGGTCGTGGCCCCGGTTCATCAGGCTGTAGCGCCAGCGCGAGGCGACCTCATTGTCCGGCCGCCGGGCGCGATGCCGGCGGATGAAGCCGACGCGCCGGCTCTCTTCGCTCTCCAGCCACGCCTCGAGCTCCGCCGCGCCCATGTTCACCGCGCCCGCGAAATCGCGATGGCCTTATCCTTGTCGAGGCTTTGGGGACAATCACTTTTCCGCACGGAATGGGGACAGTCACTTTTCCGCACTGCCTCGTCAAGCTAACATCGCGGCGCGGAAAAGTGACTGTCCGCTGGAGGCCCGGCGATGAACGAATGGAAGCTCCCCTGGGACGGCGGCTGCCGCTGCGGCGCGGTGCGGCTCAGGGTCACCAAGCCGCCCTTGCTGGCCGCGGCCTGCCATTGCACGGGCTGCCAGTCGATGAGCGCGAGCGCCTTCTCGCTGTCGCTCGCCATCCCCGCGGACGGCTTCGAGGTCGTGAGGGGCGAGACGGTCATGGGCGGGCTCGGCCGCGACATGCATCATTTCTGCCCCGCCTGCATGACCTGGATGTTCACCCGCCCGCTTGGGCTGGACTGGTTCGTCAACCTGCGCCCGACGATGCTCGACGCGCATGGCTGGTTCGCGCCCTTCATCGAGACCTTCACCGATGAGAAGCTGCCCTGGGCGACGACTCCGGCGAAGCACAGCTTCGCGACGCTGCCCGAGCTCGACGGGTTCCAGCCCCTGATCGAAGCCTATGCCGCGAACGGCGCGCGGCCCTAGCGAAAAGGGGACAGTCACAGTGACTGTCCCCTTTTGAGGTCAGGCCGACGCCTGGGCGAGCTTCTGACGCCGGTCGTGCCGCGCCATCATCCAGGCGCCCAGAGCGGCGACGGCGCCGCCGATCGCGAACAGGAAGATGCAGGCGCTCAGCGACAACAGCCATTCGAGCGCGCGCTGCCCCGCCTCCCACGACAGCCGCGGAGGCCCGATGCCGATCTCGGACAGCATCTTGCTGGCCGGATAATGGGGCCAGATTCCGAAGCGGATCAGCGAATAGAGGCCGAAGGTCAGGAAGCCGACCGCAACGACGATCAGCACCGCGCCGACGAGCAGCACGATCCCGCCGGTGATCGACGGCCTGGCTTCGGTCTCTTCCATGCGCGCCCTCTAGCACGGGCGGCGGGCGGGGACAGTTACTTTCACGCGCCGGCACGCCCCGTCCGGATATGATGGTGCGAAAAGTAACTGTCCCCCTTCATGCGCGGTGCGGGCGGGGACAGTTACTTTCACGCGCCGGCGCATCCCGTCCTGAGGCGACCGTGCGAAAAGTAACTGTCCCCCTTCATGCGCGGTGCGGGATGGGGACAGTCACTTTCCGCGCTAAGGCGTCTCGTTTCCAACTGCCGCGCATGAAAGTGACTGTCCCCCGGCGACGGGACGGTTACTTTCACGCGCCGGCGCATCCCGTCCTGACGCGACCGTGCGAAAAGTAACTGTCCCCATGCACAGCCCTAGGAAAGGGGACAGTCACTTTCACGCGCCGAGGCGTCTCGCCTCCCGCCGCCGCGCGCGAAAGTGACTGTCCCCATTCGGCGCCTCAGCGCCCGCGCCGGTCCACCACCACCACACCACACTTGATCACCACCGCCACCTGCTCGAGCTGCCGGACGTCGGCGAGCGGATCGCCGGCGACCGCGACGATGTCGCCATAGCGCCCGGCCGCGATCGCGCCGACATCGGCCTCGCGCCCGAGCGCCTGCGCGGCGTTGCGGGTGGCGGACTGGATCGCCTCCATCGCCGTCATCCCATATTGCACCATGTAGCGGAACTGGCCGGCCTGCGTGCCGTGCGGCATCACCCCGGCGTCCGAGCCGAAGGCCATGCGCACGCCGGCGCGGTGGGCGGCGCGGAAATTGTCGCGCTGGGTCTGCGCGATCTCGCGGTCCTTCCTGAGATTGTCCTCGAGGATTCCGTTCCTGGCGCCCTCGGCCTGGGTATAATCGGTGTTGAAGATGTCCATCACCAGCCAGGTGCCGCGCTCGCGGGCGAGGCGGATCCCTTCCGCGTCGATCAGCGAAGCATGCTCGATCGTGTCGATGCCGGCGCGGATCGCGGCGCGGATGCCGGCGGCGCCATGGGCGTGGCCGGCGACCTTGAGGCCCCACAGATGCGCCTCCTCGGCGATCGCGCGCAATTCCTCCTCGGAGAGCTGCTGCTGACCGGGCTCGGTGTTGCGCGAGAAGACGCCGCCGGTGGCGCAGACCTTGATCACCTGGGCGCCGCGCATGCGCTGCTCGCGGACCCGGTTCCTGAGCTCCTGCGGGCCGTTGCCGACGCCGGGCGAGGGGACATGGTAGCGCGGCGGCAGGAAGGTCTCGTCGCAATGGCCGCCGGTCGCGCCCAAAGCATGAGCGGCGGGGATGATCCTGGGGCCGACGATCCGGCCCTCGTCGATCGCCTGCATGTAGGCGACGTCGGCATAATTGTCCGAGCCGACGTTGCGCACCGTGGTGAAGCCGGCCTCGAGCGTGTCGCGGGCATGGCCGGGGCCCATCACGGTCTGGAACAGATCGGTGAAGCGAAGCGACTCATAAGGCCCGTAATAAGGGCTCGAATCGAGGTGGACGTGCATGTCGATGAGGCCCGGCAGGATCGTCATTCCGGGGAGGTCGATCCGCCGCGCGCCTTCGGGGATGAGCGGCCGCGCGCCGCCCCGCCCGGCCACCGCGACGATGCGCCCGTCGGTGATCACCACCACCGGCTCCTCGATCGCCCGGCCGGCGAGCACGTCGACCATCCGGCCCGCGGTGACCACCACCGATTCGGCCCGCGCGGCGGTGGGCGCGCCCAGCAGCGCCAAAGCGGCGGCGGCGAAGTATCTCAGCATGAGAGGCCCCCTTCGTCATTCCGGCGAAAGCCGGAATCTCCCTTCTTCCGGCTGCTGCCCGAAAAGGAAGCGGGATTCCAGCTTTCGCTGGAATGACGGCCGATGGGATGCCGATGGGGACAGTCACAGTGACTGTCCCCTTTTCCCCGTGATGCCGATGGGGACAGTTACAGTGACTGTCCCCTCTTCCCCGAAAAAGGGAGATTCCAGCTTTTGCCGGAATGACGGGACCCGTCAGCCGGCGGGGTTCTCTGCGATCCGCCCGGCACCCTGCTGCGGGCGGATGTAGAGCCGCTTCACGTCGGGCCAGAGCGATTCGACCTCGGCTTCGATCTCGGCGATGATCCGCTCGACGTCGCCGGCGGTGATCGCGTCGTCGAAATCGGCGCTCATCACCACCGTGATCTGGTCGGGCGCGCTGTGCACGGTCAGGATGTGGCCGACGCCGACGATGCCGGGCCGGCCGGCCGCCGCCGCGCGGATCGACTCGATCAAGGCCGGGTCCGCCGCCTCGCCGATCAGCAGCGCCTTGGATTCGACCGCGAGGACGAGCGCGGTGACGCCCAGGATCAGCCCGATCGCCACCGAGGCGGCGCCGTCGAAAAAGGGGTTGCCGGTCGCCTGCGACAGCGCCAGCCCGATCGCCGCGACCAGGATGCCCGCCATCGCCGCGCCGTTCTCGAGCAGCACGATGAAGGCGGGCGGGTCCTTGGAATGGCGCACCGCCTCGTACCAGCCGAGCCCGCCCTTGGCGGCGCGGAACTCCTTGAACGCGGCCATCGTCGAGCCGCCTTCGAGCAGGAAGGCGACGAGGAGCACGCCATAGGCGATGAGCGGCGAGACCGCATGTTCGGGCTCGAGGATATGGATCACGCCCTCGTAGACGGAAACGCCGGCGCCGAGCGCGAAGACGAGGACGGCGACGACGAAGCTCCAGAAATAGAGCTCGCGGCCATAGCCGAAGGGATGCTGCGGGTCGGGCGGCTTGCGCGATTGGCGGCGGCCCCAGATCAGCAGCAATTGGTTCGCGCTGTCGACGACGCTGTGAATGCCTTCGGTCAGCATCGCCGAGGAGCCGGTGAACGCGGCCGCCACGAACTTGGAGACCGCGATGCCGAGATTCGCCGCGAAGGCGATCAGGAGGGTGCGGTTGTTGTGGGACGGCGCGCTCATATGCTGGTGTCGCAGCTCCTAACCGCCCGCCCGCCTCTGAGTCGAGGGGGCAGTCTTCGAAGGAGGTCGCCAGTGACCATTCTCGCTCGCCGGCGGCTCGGAGTCGAGGGGACAGTCACAGTGACTGTCCCCTTTCCACCCCGCTCGCCGGCGGCTCGCTCCAACCTATTTTAGCGCGCGGCAAGAACATGCTTTGCAGAAACTGAAATTGCCCTAAGCTGGGGTCTCTTGGGCTATTTCGAAGGCCAGGCTTTTCGGGGGGAAAACAGATGTCCGACCTTAAGCGCATCGTCCTTTTGTCGACGCTGTCCTCGCTCGCTTTGGCCGCCGCGCCGGCGCTGGCCCAGGACGTGCCGCCCGCGGCTGCGGCCGCCGGTGCCGACGAGGATCCCGCGCCCGACACCGCGATCATCGTCACCGGCACCCGCCGCACCGACCGCACGGTCGCCGACAGCCCGGTCCCCGTCGACGTGTTCGGCACCGAGGCGATCGAAAATAGCGGACAGACCGAGACCAACAAGATCCTCAACAATCTCGTGCCCTCGTTCAATTTCCCGCAGCCCTCGATCGCCGACGGCACCGACGCGCTGCGCCCGGCCACATTGCGCGGCCTGAGCCCGGACCAGACCCTGGTGCTGGTCAACGGCAAGCGCCGCCACGTCTCCTCGCTGCTCAACATCAACGGCACGGTCGGCCGCGGCAGCGCGGCGGTGGACCTCAACCTGATCCCCGGCCTCGCGATCAGCCGCATCGAGGTGCTGCGCGACGGCGCCTCCTCGCAATATGGCTCGGACGCGATCGCCGGCGTCATCAACATCCAGCTCAGGGGCGCCAATCATGGCGGCCGCGCCACCGCGACCTACGGCCGCTATCACACCACCTTGAGCGACGTCGCCAACATCACCGGCCTGCAGACCGCAGCCGGCCAGCCGGTCCTCGACCCGACCGACAATCGCGTCTTCGCCGCCACCGCCGACGGCGAGCGCCACGCCCGCGACGGCCAGATGTACACGCTTGGCGCCAATATCGGCCTGCCGCTCGGCCCGAACGGCTTCGTCAACCTCACCGTCGAATATCGCGACCGCAACCCGACCAACCGCGCCGGCTACGATCTGAGGCCGAATTACAACCGCCCCGCGCCCCCCGCCTTCGATCCGCGCGAGCTGACCTTCAACCGCCTCGAATTCCGCTATGGCGACGCCAAGACCGAAGACCTCAACTTCTTCCTCAATTCGGGCTTCGAAGTGGGCGGCGGCTGGGAGCTCTACGCTTTCGGCTCTTATGGCCAGCGCGACGGCCTCAGCGCCGCCAATTACCGCAACCAGAACGCCGCCGCCAACCGCGATTTCGGCACGCTCGCGCCCAATCAGACTCCCAATGCGGCCAATTTCGTGCCGCTGACGCCCGACGGCTTCCTGCCCTATATCGACACCGACCTGCAGGATTATGCGGGCACGCTCGGCCTGCGCGGCGAGATCGCCGGCTGGCATGCCGATTTCTCGGTCGGCTACGGCCATAACAGCTTCGACTATATGGTGAGGAACAGCCTCAACACCTCCTTCGGCACCGCCAGCCAGAGCGAGTTCGATGCCGGCGGCCTGCGCTACGGCCAGACCGTCGCCAACATGGATTTCTCGCGCCAGTACGACATCGGCCTCGCGACGCCGCTTTCGGTCGCGGTCGGCGCCGAATATCGCAACGAGAATTTCAAGATCCGTCCGGGCGACCTCCAATCCTACGCGACCGGGCCTTTGTTCCGCGCCTCGATCACGACCACCGCCGCCAATTGCACGGCCCAGCAGGGCGTCTTCAACGCGGTCACCAACATCTGCAGCTTCCCCGGCCGCGCCGCGCCCGCCGGCGCCCAGGGCTTCCCCGGCATCCCCGCGATCAGCGCCACCGACGCCAGCCGCCACAGCTATGCGGGCTATGTCGAGCTCGACGCCAACCTCTTCACCGGCTTCACCGCGGTCCTCGCCGGCCGCTTCGAGCATTTCTCCGACTTCGGCAACACGGTGAACGGCAAGCTCGCCCTTCGCTACGAGCCCGTCGCCGGCTACGCTCTGCGCGGGTCGATCTCCAACGGCTTCCGCGCGCCCTCGCTCCACCAGCAATTCTTCACCACGACGTCGACCAACTTCATCAACGGCCTGCCGGTCGACATCTCGACGCTCGCCGTCAACAGCCCGGTCGCGCGCGCGCTCGGCTCGCGCGACCTCGAGCCCGAAAAGTCGCTCAACCTGAGCTTCGGCGCCACCGCCAACCCGGTTTCCGGCCTGACGCTGACGATTGATTATTACCGGATCGACATCGACAACCGCATCGTGCTGACCGAAAATCTCGGCGCCGCCGGCAGCGGCACGGCGGCGGTCAACGCGGCGGTCAAGGCGGTGCTCGACGCCAACGGCTTCCAGAGCGTCGGCGCCGCGCGCTTCTTCGTCAACGGCCTCGACACCAGGACGCGCGGCATCGACGCCGTCGCCGCCTACCGCTTCCGCACCGCCGGCCTCGGCAATTGGACCTTGACCGCCGCCTATAATTACAACCGCACCAACATCCAGCGGCGGCTCAACAATCTCGGCCCGCTCGCGACCATCCCCGGCATCGTCCTGTTCGGCCGCGTCGAGGGCATCCGCTTCACCGACGGCCAGCCGCGCGACAAGATCGTGCTTAGCGCCGACGGCGAGTTCGGCGATTTCGGCTTCACCGTTCGGACCACCCGCTTCGGCGACGTGATCGCGCCGGGCGCGACCGCGCCGCTCGCCGATCCGACCAGCCTCACCTTGCTCGGGCCGGACGACATCATCCTCGGCGCCAAGTGGATCACCGATCTCGAGCTTCGCTACCGGGCGTTCGGCCATCTCGACCTGGCGATCGGCGCCGACAACGTCTTCGACGTCTATCCCGACCGCTCGCCCTTCGGCGCGCGCCCGGCCGCGGCCGGCGGCGGCGTCTACCCGATCAACCAATATTATCTGCCTTATTCGGGCTTCTCGCCGTTCGGCTTCAACGGCCGCTTCCTCTACGCCCGCGCCGCCGTCGACTTCTAGGGGTAAGGGGACGGGGCCAGGGGACAGTTACTGTAACTGTCCCCTCCCAGCCGTCCCCTCCCAGCCGCCTTGCTCCCCTCGCGGCTGGTGCTAGGATGACTCGGCCCGCATCCCGGCCCGGCCGCTTTGGCTCAATTCGAGAGCAAGCCTTTGACACGTTCGATACGATCAAGGGCCAGCCCGCGTCGAGCGCGCAAGCCGGCGCGGGACGACGGGCCCGCGGCCGGGCCGCCGCCGCCGCCGCCGCGCCGCCGGTGGCTGCCGCCGCTGGCGCTGACCCTGACCGCGGTGATCGCCGGCCATTGTTATTTCTGGCCGTCCCGGCCGATCGACATCCCGGCCTATCTGCTGCCCTGGCTCGACCATATTCGCGAGCACGGCCGGATTGGCGCGTTCGCAATCCCCTTCTCCAACTACAACCCGCCCTACCTCTATCTGATGTCCTTCGCTTCGCTGTTCAGCGGGCTCGTCGACGACGTGTCGCTGATCAAGGCTCTATCGGTCGCCGGCACGCTCGCGCTCGGCCTCTCGGTCTACCGGCTGCTCGCCGCCTGCGGCGCGGCGCCGACGCTGCGGCTGGTCGCCTTGCTGCCTTTGCATCCGACCGTGATGACCAATGCCGCGATGCTCGCCCAATGCGACGCGATGTGGACCGCCTGTTGCCTGGCCTCGCTGACCTCGGCGATCAGGCGAAAGCCGGCGGCGATGCTGGTCTGGGCCGGAATCGCCTTCGCCTTCAAGGCGCAGGCGATGTTTTTCGCCCCCTTCGTGCTCGCTTATCTGATCGCCGAGAAGGTGCCGCTCCGGCTCTGGCTGCTGCCGCTCCTTGCCTATGCGGCGATGCTTCTGCCGGCCCTTCTCGCGGGCTGGCCGGCGGCGGATCTCGCCACCATCTATCTGCGCCAGGCGGATCATCCCTCGCCGCTCAGCTGGAACGCGCCCAATCTGTGGGCCCTGGTCCAGGAGCTGCCGGGAACCGGCGGCGGGGACTTCGTCCGGCTCGCCTTCGCGGCGGCGGGGCTGGCCGCGCTCTTCTATGTCCTGGCGGTGGCTCGGCGGCGCCTCGACGGGCCGACCCTGGTGCTGGCCGCTTTGGTTTCGGCGCTGATCATGCCCGGCCTGCTGCCGAGGATGCACGAGCGCTTCTTCTTCCTCGCCGACGCCCTCGCCTTCGCCTTCGCCGCCTGCCGGCCGGGCTGGCCGGGCCGGCTCATCCTGGTCGCGGTCCAGGCGGGATCGGCGATGGCCCTCGAGGCCTATCTCAGCGGCAACGAGGCCTGGCTCCATGCCGGCGCTCTGGCCTCGATGGCGGGCACCCTTGGCGCCGTCGCGATGCTGGCGTCACGGCTGCGGGCCGCCCCGCAACCCGCGGCCCGCGCCGGCCGCCCCCCGGCCCGCCGCCGCCGCGACATGAGCAAAAGGGGACAGTCACTGTAACTGTCCCCTTTTCACCCTAGCAAAGGGGACAGTTACAGTAACTGTCCCCTTTGCTAGAGCCCGGGATTCCCCGTCCGCCGCAACGTCGCCAGATAGACCGCCCGCCGCGCTTCAATGAACCGCCGCACCTTCGGCCGTCGCCGCCCGCCTGCTGCCATGCCCACGCCTTCCCGATTCGCCGAACCGGGAATTTAACCAGTGCATTTCCTACATCGCAAACACATTTCACCAGATAGGCGCTATGTGGGGACAGTTACAGTGACTGTCCCCTTTTCCCCTCCGAATCGGGACAGTCACTGTGACTGTCCCCTTTTGAAAAGGAACCGTCCCCTTTTCAATCGCTCACCGTCGCCGTTCCGAGCCTCAATCGTCCCGTCCGTTCCGCCGCGCGGATCGCCTTGTAGCTTTCGTCCTCGAGGCCCGCATCGAGGAAGGTCCACCAGTCGTCGACCCGCTCGCGCCCCGGCGCCAGGGCGGTGAGGCCGTCCGCCGCCACCCCGAGATGGGCCCGCGCGCTCGACCAGGGCCAAGCCTCCGCCCGGGCGACGAGGCCCGCTCGCACCGGGTTTAGCTCGACATAGCGCAGGCAGGCATGGACATGGGCGTCGTCCATCGGGAATGAGGCGAAGCGGCTTTGCCACAAATGCCCCCGCCAGCCCTCGCGCTGGTTGATCTCCCAGGTATAGCGCCTGTGGACCGGCGCCAGCACGGCCCTGAGGCCGTCCTCGCGCGCGGGCACGAGGACGAGATGAACGTGGTTGGGCATCAGGCACCAGGCCCAGACCGCCGCCCCGCTTTTGCGGCTCCAGTGGCGCAGCAGGGCGAGATAGAGCGCATAATCCGCTTCGCAGAGGAAGGTCGGCTGCCGCCGGTTGCCCCGCTGGGTCACATGGTGCGGCATCCCCGGCAGAACGAGGCGGGCGGCTCTCGGCATAAGGAGAAACTAACCGATTATGACGAATGACGCCACAGAATTCATCAAAAGGGGACAGTCACTGTGACTGTCCCCTTTTTCCCTTTTACCGTCATCGCGAAGGAGGCGGAGCGGCCTTGCCGTAAATGCCGCCGCATCAGCGCTCGTCACCGTAATTCCACGGTAACTCGCGCCAAAAAAATATTGCCGAAACAAGGGCTTGCCAAGCCCGCTCGCTCGATTAAAGTTCCGCCTGCCAACAACTGCGATCGGCCACGTAGCCGGTTGCCATAATGGGGATATCTGTAATGCCAAAAGGCCGCTTCGACTTTACCCAACATGACCTCGACTACACCAATTACATTCACCTCCAGGGCAATTCGGGCTTCGGCCAGGGCCACCCGCGCGGGCTCGACCTGAAGCCCGAGCTGCCGCACACGACCAACGAGCTGATCGGCATCGACCTGACGCACGTCGTCCACGCCTCGGACGTCGCCGCGGCGAAAGGCGGCGGCGGCGGCGGCGGCGGCGGCGGCGGCGGCGGCGGCGGCACCAGCTTCGCGCCCTATACCAGCGGCCCGGCCACGGCCTCGGCCGGCTACAACATCACGATCGAGTTCAAGGGCACCTGGACGCAGGATCTCTACAACATCTTCGTCAGCGCGGCCGACCGGCTGACCGAGCTGATCATCGGCGACCTTCCGAACGTCACCGTCTACGGCGGGAAAGGCGGGCCCAAGACGGTCGACGACATCCTGATCACCGCCGAGCTCGGCAATATCGACGGGCTGAACGGCATTCTCGGGCAGGCGGGGCCGACGGCGGTCCGCACCAACGGCTCGCTGCCAGCCACCGCGACCATGAAGTTCGACATCGTCGACGTGAATGCGATGGGGCTGGACGTCTTCGCCGACGTCGTGCTGCACGAGATGGCGCACAGCCTCGGCTTCGGCTCGATCTGGGACCGGCTGGGGCTGGTGACCAACGGCCTCTACACCGGCGCCAACGCCCTCGAGGAATTTCTGGCGATGGGCGGATCCGGTTCCGGCATTCCGGTGGAGCAGGACGGCGGCGCTGGCACCGCGGGATCGCACTGGGACGAAGAGACCTTCGACAACGAATTGATGACGGGCTACATCAACGAGGGCGAGAATTATTTCACCGCGATGAGCGCGGCTTCGTTCGCCGACCTCGGCTATTCCATCAATCCGAATTACGCCTCTTTGGCCGACCCCGGTTACATCTTCGTCTGATTCACCGCCAGGATCGGGGACACATACTCGGGAAAAGGGGACAGTCACTGTAACTGTCCCCTTTTCCGCCCCCTCGGGGGACAGGTACTCGTATGTGTCCCCCTTTCCCTTGCGCACTCGTACGAGTCCCCCTTTCCCTGACCGTCGCGACAATTCCCGCTTGACGGGCGCGGCGATGCCGGAAGCGGTGACGCGTTTCCCTGGAAAAGGGGACAGTCACTGTG